>JAFECQ010000003.1 GCA_018242065.1 Pseudomonadota bacterium
GTTATCTAGGACAGCCCCAAATATTTTTTTTTGAATCCGCGTTGATTTCCCATACAATCGCAGCATTTAACTGACGCGCATACTGTCTGGCGAGAGTCGTTTTCCCAGCCCCTCCTATTCCTGTAAGGGCCACCATTTTTATCTCTTGATGTTGATTGTGAAAGGCTGTCTGAAGACTGTGGAGTAGTGCTGGCCTTTCCAACAAAGCTGTTTCCTTCAGAAGAAATAAATCGGATCGAATAGGTTGATAATCTCCACGGAAGAGAAAGAGAGCCTGATTTACGTACTCTAACGATGACTTTCTTAAGAAAACAACGCAAAGAGCAGAGATCAATATCAAAACTATACTAACTATGACTTTTGGTCTTCTCTGTAGCCATGGCCACGATTTTATTGCGGCTGTGAATTTTGGAGGAAAGAATCTATGCTTTTTTATTGAGAGCCGGGAACTCTTCGCTAAAAAAGAAAGAAGGGAGCTTTGGTGTTGCTGAAAAAAAGAAGACTTGTTCTTTTTAATGAAAGCTTTCAAATTTTTGCACGAGCAGAAGCAATTTAATGTTTCATAAAAGAAAGAATAATAATGGAAAGGACTTTGAGAGTTTATGTCGAGAATCAAGGAGATGTGTTTGATAGGTTTTACTTCTCCTTTTCTCTCAAGCATTAAGAAGGTGATGCGTGGGTTTTCACCATTTTTTTTATTTATCTCTCCTTGAGGAATATTTTTTGCTTGACCTTTTTGTTGTAAAACTTCTGGCAAAGCACAGAGGAAAAAATCTCCTCGAGAACAAGCTAAATCTTTAACAAGTTCCTCTTCCTCTTTAATTTCCTCTCTTTCATGAATCTTTACAGTTAGTCCCGTAAGTTGGAGGTCACTTTTGATTCTCAAAAGGAGATGTATATTTTTTCTTTGCTGCAAGTCATATATGAGAACACAAGTGTGTTGATGTAGTTTAAGGTGGGTAGCTATTTCTTGAAGTGCAGACTCAAACCCGATCTTAAGAAGAAGTTGAGGATAATGTTGTTTAAGAAGAAAAGCTTCCTTAGTGTTTTCCAGAAAATCAATGATACTTTCGCGTGCGTTGCATCGAATTTTCTTCATAATATTCTGAATGTGATTTTCTACCGTTTTAGGAGAAATGAGTAACAAAGAAGCTATTTTTTTAGCGGAATTACGTTGAAGAATGCATGTGAGGATATCCACTTCGCGTGGCGTAAAATAAATATTATTGATTGAGTTCGCAAGCACAGGTTCAGCGCGAAAAAAATCCTTATTATATGTATTCATACATGAGTAACCCGTTAAATTTTAGAGTTAATTAACCAAAAATCATGACTGCTCTGGGTTTTCTAGTAGAGGCTTGTATTAGATATTTATATGCTCACCTATACCTTAGAAAACATGCATAGATATGCATAAAGTACCTTTCTCTTCAAGAGGGTTAATTGCTATAAACTTCCTCAATTTATTCCCGGATTAATTGTGCTATTTGTCTCAAGAGTTTATTCGTCAAATGAACATATCTTTGAAAGGCTTGTGCGGAGTGCAGAGAAACATGCATGCAGAGTTTAGAAGCTTAGGAGAGTTAACACCACCTCATTACCCAGCGGGGGTAACTTCAAGAAGGTTTCAATAAAATTGAAAGCCAAAAAAACAAGTATTAGAAAGGAGTTTTGAGGGTTTAATTGGCGCGCCCGAGAAGATTCGAACTCCTAACCTTCTGATCCGTAGTCAGATGCTCTATCCAATTGAGCTACGGGCGCATGGAGAATAAATTCTTATTAGTTGAAACGAGTGAGAACTGCAAGAGTAAAGTCGAGTCTTTAAGAAACTTTAAGTGTTTTGCGACCGCCGCTATAGGCTTTTTGGCCAACCCTTCGAATGTGAGTAGAAGGGGTATGGCCTACCTTTCGCGTAATGCCTTTGTCAGCATAAAGTGTTATCTCCTTTTTGCTTCTTAGTGTTTTGAGAGAAGAGACACGACGGATTCGGTTGACATAGGGTTTTGAGTCCTGATCGAAATTCGCAGAGGCCAGAAGAATGTTCCCTCCCTTCATAACTCGTTTCCATGCTTTCATAACAATTTTATGGTAGGGGATATGGTGAATTGGATTGGCTGAATGATAATGTGCAACGGCCTTATGCCAGGAGGCGTGCTCATTTTTAAGGCCTGTCAAAAAACGAGCAGCATAAGCAACATTTTTAGACGGTTCAAAAGCATCATTCAACGTTCTAAAGGCATTGGGGTGGTGATAAAGATTCACTTGCATGCAGCCCACATCAATGCTTGAAATGCCCTGGCGTCTAAGTTTATTGACCGCGGCTATCGCAGCTTCTTTTGTAGGAAAATAATAACCTTGTCCATCAGCATTTATCGTCCATGGCCATGCAACTACTCGACCCTTGTTATCTTTCCTGCCTGATTCAACCATTGAAATAGCATGCAATAATCCATCAGGAATACCATGATGCTTTTCATATTGAGCGATATGAGTCGCACAGTGATTTGCTCCATAGCTTGGATACATAAATGCGTTACTAAGGAAGGGCGTCATCGCTGATATCATCAGAAAAGATGTTCTAATTGAGGGCCAAAGTGTACAGGCCATTTCTATTCTCCTGTTAAAGGATTCTTATTCTTATGTGTCATGCATAAACCATAAGAGGTTACTAAATCGTTAACAAAATAAAAAGGGAAAGTTTGATTATGTATGATTTTAGTAAATTCAGTTTTGGGTAAGGAGAATTCGTCTTTAGGTTCCGGGTACTAAGGAACCTAAAAATATTGTTATTTTAATCAAATAAGTGTATTCTTTAAAAATGGGAGAATACAAGATGAATGAAAATAAAAAATATTTAGAGGATCTCAAGGCTGAGTTAGCTCAGTACACGCAAAAATTGTCAGCAATACAAACCCATTTTAAAGGAAAAGCAGGAAAGGACGTTGATAAGATTGCTCATGCCCTGCAAGACATTTTGCATGAAGCTGCTACGGCTTATACTCGATTGGAATCGGCTTCTCTTGAGGAATGGGAACCCCTGAAAAAAATAGCAAACAAGTCCTTCAAAAAATTAAGAGACTCTTTTGATACATTCATTACTGCTTCTTCAGAGCAGGTCAAAGAATATGCAAAGAGCTTAGATGATTATACGGATCAGCAGCTTGATTGTGCTGCTGGATACGTAAGACAAAACCCTTTCAAAAGTATCTTATTAGCTGCGGGACTAGGATTTATTATTGGCAGAATTCTAAAATGAATAATTTGATCAACTTATTGGCGCCCCTTATTTCGAGCGTTCTTTTGCCAAGCCTTAATCCTTTGTCGAGGCGGGAACCTCCTCATTATGGTCGATGTGCCATGAATTTTATTGCTTTCTTTTTATTAGTGGGTGCGTACATTTTAGGATGTATTGCATTATACTCTTACCTTACCCCCCTTTGGGGGACGGCTCTTTCCTTGTTGACCTTGTGTGTTTCTCTCTTCGTGACAAGTTTGATCCTTATTGGAATTGGAGCTCTCATAAAACCTAAAAAACCACCGTCCGTTGATTTTAGCTCAATTGTCGAAAAAACTGTAAGTCGACTATCAGAAGATAAAGCTCTTCGTAAGACGCTCTCCACTATCGCGCCAATTTCGCTGGCCACTCTTATCGCAGTTGTTGTTGCGGCCGCTTACTGTGCGCACTCCAAGCAAAAGTAACATGAATTTATTCAAGATAAAATTGAGATAGGAAGGCTTTTAAAATAAGAAAGAACAGGATATTCTGTTCATGATGAATGATAATGGGGGTTTTATGAATGAACCGTTCTTTAAAAATTTCTCAAGCTTTTTCTGGTGCGGCTGAGAGTTATGATCAACATGCCTTTGTTCAAAATTTTGTAGCTCAAAAATTAGCGCGTACAATTCTTGATCAGAAAAAATCTTCTTTAGGAACGGTCTTAGAAATTGGTTCAGGAACAGGAATTTTAAGTACTCACCTCGTTTCCCATGCTGAACATTATGTTTTAACGGATATCTCCTTTGAATTGCTTCAAAAAGCACGAGAAAAGGTGAGGGGGGATAGCATTATTCCTATAGTTGTGAACGGAGAACACCCTTGTTTTTCGGCCTCTTTTGATGTGATCGTCTCAAACTTAGTGTTGCATTGGTTTCAGGACGCTAAGGCTGCTCTTACAGGACTTGCGGCCTGTTTAAAGCCAGGCGGAACGCTTTATTTAAGCGCACTTGGAAATAATACATTTCATGAGTGGCGAACTATCCATAGTGTTGTTGATGCTTCTTGTGGTGTTTTAGACTTTATTTCATTTGGTCAGTTAAAAGATTGGCTTCCCCTTTTTGGGGAACGTCATGTTGAAGAAGATTGGGTTGTGACGACACCTGCAAATACATTGCAATTTCTGCACGGGTTAAAAGCGATTGGAGCGTCTACACCTCATTCTGGGCACAAGCCCTTACCCTATGGGACATTCAAGAAAATCATGGATCTTTATGACGAAAATCCCACAACATCTTTCCAAGTTTTGTATGGGATATACCAAAAACCCGAAAAAATACGAGAAGAATGACTACCATCTTGTTGCGGGTGCATATATAGTAAGCCAGACTTTGGGAAGTAAAAACGATTGGGAAGATGGATAGTTTTGAATTTAACAAAATTGCCGCAGCGATTCTGATTGCATTATTGACCATAAAAGGTGCTGAGCTTATTTCCGACCATCTTGTCCAACCCAAAATGCTCAAAGAAAACGTTTATAAAATTGAAGGGGTTTCAACAACAGCAGCTACTGGTGAAGCAGCAGCTGAAAAAAAAGGGCCTGTGCCAATTGAACCTTTGCTTGCTTCTGCGAATGTTCAAAAAGGAGCAGATGTTTTTAAAAAGTGTACAAGCTGTCATACCATTGATGCTGGGGGACCCAATCGTGTGGGTCCGAATCTACATAATATTGTTGGGGCGCAAAAAGCTCATCACCCCGGGTATTCTTATTCTCAAGCGATGACGTCGAAAGGGGGTACGTGGAGCTATGATGATCTTAATATTTATTTGTATAGTCCCCGTGATTTCGTGCCTGGAACAAAAATGTCCTTTGCTGGGGTTAAAAATGATCAAGAAAGAGCAGACCTCATCGCTTACTTAAGACAACAAACAGATAACCCCCCACCTATTCCCGACGTAAAGGCAGCGCCAGATGCTTCACAGACACCGCTTTCAACTGCCCCAGAACAATCCCCAGCAAAAAAATGAATGATAACGGAGAAGAAAAGCATGAGAGTATTATCCTTAAATAGTTTAAAAATTCTGGATTGCTCCGGAGCAAAGCACCTCGTACTGACGTTGAGGTGCCGTCTTTGCGAGAGAGTGCAGCGACCGCGGCACTCCAATAAAAAGAGACTCTCAAGCCTAATATGTATAATCCTTTTGAACTCTTTCGTTCTCTCTTCCTCCCCCCTTCATGCTGAAGCGCCTCCTTCTCCAACCCATGGTATCTCTATCTTTGGTGATCTTAAATACCCTGCAAATTTTACATACTTTGATTACGTAAACCCAAATGCTCCTAAAGGTGGAAATGTGAAGGGAGCGGCTTTTGGAAGTTTTGATAGTTTTAACCCATTCATTATTAAAGGAACACCTGCCATAGGCATTGCTGGTGTACACTGTACCCTTTTAACTATGGTAGACGATGAGCCGTTTTCGCTCTATGGGTATTTGGCTGAGAAGGTGGAATTAGCTCCTGATCGCAAGAGTGTGATGTTTACACTCAATAAAAAAGCTAAATTTTCTGATGGAACCCCGGTTACTGCTGATGATGTTATTTTTTCCTTTGATACACTTATTAAAAAGGGGACTCCTCTTTATGCTCAGTATTATAAGGATGTAAAAAATGTTGAAAAAACAGCCCCCAATCAGGTGCGCTTTGTTTTTTCTACAGATCAAAATCGTGAGCTTGCTGCTATTTTAGGACAGCTACCTGTTTTCTCGAAAGCATTCTATACAAAACACAACTTTGAATCTGGAAACCTTACGCCGCCTGTTGGTTGCGGCCCTTACAAAGTAGAAAAGTTTCAGCCGGGACAAGAGGTAACATATACTTTGGTTCCTGGATGGTGGGGGGAAAATGTTCCTTCTCAAAAGGGACGTAATAATTTTGATCTTACGTTTATTTATTACCGCGATCAAACTGTCCTTTTTGAAGCGTTCAAAGCGGGGGATCATGATTTTCGGGGTGAAAATATCGCCAAAAATTGGGCACAAGGTTATGATATACCCCCTGTGGAAGAGGGGAAACTTATTCGTAAGGTAGTTCCCAATCATTTACCTCAAGGTATGCAGATGTTTATCTTTAATACCCGTAAACCTCTCTTTCAGGATCGAAAAGTACGTGAAGCACTCACAAAAGCTTTTGATTTTGAATGGGCCAACAAAAATCTTTTTTTCAATACTTATACGCGGAGCTTAAGCTACTTTAGTAATTCCGATATGGCATCGGCAGGTTTACCGCAAGATGATGAGCTTGCCCTTTTGGAGCCCCATAAGGATCAGCTCCCCGCGGAGCTATTTAAACAAGAATTTAAACTTCCTATAACAAACGCCACTGGAAACGATCGTAGAATCTTAATGACTGCAGATAAGCTTTTGAAAGAGGCGGGATGGGTTATAAAGGATGGGAGGCGAGTGAATAAAAAGACAGGTGAACTTTTTACTTTTGAGATATTATTAAATGATCCTGCCTATGAGCGAATTGCCCTTGCTTTGCAGCGCAATTTAAAGGCTTTAGGCATTGATATGACTACGAGGACAGTTACCCTTCCACAATATATCCAAAAGACAGCTAGCTTTGATTATGACATGATTCTCACAAATATTCCTCAATCAGAAACGCCTGGGAATGAACAACGTGATTATTGGGTGTCAAAATACGCTGATCTGAAAGATGGACGTAATTACTCTGGAGTAAAGGATCCGGTTGTGGATGAGCTTGTCACCCTTTTAATCAATTCACCAGATAGACAAACACTTAGAACGCGTGTACATGCTTTGGATCGTGTTTTACAATGGGGATATTATGGTATCCCAGGGTGGCATAGCAAAGAGAGTCGTATCGCGTACTGGAATAAGTTTGGTATGCCTGACAAAAAGCCAAAAGATGGTGTTGGATTTGATTCGTGGTGGGTGGATTCTGCACTTGAAAAAAAGTTACAGAGGTAAACGTAGATGGTAGCTTATTTATTAAGGCGTCTGCTTCTTATCATTCCAACCCTTTTTGGTATTATGGTCATTAACTTTATGATTATTCAGGCGGCTCCTGGTGGTCCCGTTGAGCAGATGATTGCTAAAATTCGTGGAAATAATATTGATGCAACATCGCGCTTAACAGGGGCAGGGATGGAATCAACCCAGGCCATTGAGCAAATGGGTGAATCCCATTTTTATGAATCAAAGTATCGTGGTGCTCAAGGCCTTGATCCAGAATTTATTGCTAAACTTGAAAAGATGTTTGGATTTGATAAGCCACCCCTTGAGCGCTTTATTATGATGATAAAAAATTACGTTACTTTTAACTTTGGGGAGAGTTATTTTAAGGATCGATCTGTCATGGGCCTTATCATCGAAAAAATGCCCGTATCAATCAGTATCGGCTTATGGACAACGCTTTTTGTGTATTTGATTTCCATTCCTCTTGGCATCCGTAAAGCTGTTCATGATGGTTCGCCCTTTGATGTATGGTCAAGTGCAGTTGTCATTATTGGCTATGCGATTCCTGGGTTTCTTTTTGCAATTTTACTTATTGTTCTGTTTGCAGGAGGAAGCTTTTGGTCGATATTTCCTCTACGGGGATTGGTATCTGATAATTGGCATCAAATGAATTTAATCGATAAGGTATTTGATTACTTGTGGCATATGGTTTTACCTATTACTGCCCTTGTTATAAGTGGATTTGCTAGTCTTACGTTATTGGCTAAGAATTCTTTTCTCGAGGAGATCAATAAACAATATGTCGTGACGGCGCGAGCAAAAGGTCTTACGGAGCGACGCGTTTTATTTGGTCATGTTTTTCGCAATGCAATGCTTATTGTTATCGCAGGCATGCCAGCTGCTCTGATTCATATTTTCTTTGCAGGATCGCTTCTCATTGAAGTGATTTTTTCTTTAGATGGGTTGGGACTCCTGGGCTTTGAGTCGGCTATTAGTCGAGATTATCCTGTCGTATTTGGCACTCTTTATATCTTTACTCTTTTAGGCCTTTTTCTACATATTTTGGGCGATATGACTTATACTTTTGTTGATCCGCGGATTGATTTTGAGCGGAGAATGGGATAATGCAGTTTACACCTTTAACTCGGCGGCGTTTGGCCCAATTTCGAGCGAATAAAAGGGGCTATATTTCGTTTTGGCTCTTTTTAATTTTATTTTTTGTGACGCTTTGTGCTGAATTTATCGCAAATGATAAGCCGCTCCTCGTTCAATATGATGATCACTATTACTTCCCCATTTTTAAAGAGTACCCAGAAACGACTTTTGGAGGTGAATTCGAGACCGAGACGAATTATCGCGATCCATTTGTTCGCGAACTAATTGATAAAAAAGGATGGATTATTTGGCCCCTTATTCCTTATAGCTATAATACAGTCAACTATGATTTGCCCGTTCCAGCTCCAGCACCTCCTTCTCAAGAAAATTGGTTGGGCACAGATGATCAAGGGCGTGATGTATTAGCACGCCTCATCTATGGTTTTCGAATTTCTGTTTTGTTTGGTTTGATCCTAACTCTTTTGAGCTCACTTTTTGGTGTTACAGCAGGGGCTATACAAGGTTATTTTGGGGGTCTTACGGATTTGCTCTTCCAAAGATTTATGGAAATTTGGTCAGGCATGCCCGTTTTATATCTTCTTATTATCTTAGCAAGTCTCGTTCAGCCGAATTTTTGGTGGCTTTTAGGATTAATGCTTTTATTTAGTTGGATGGCTTTGGTACCTGTTGTTCGGGCTGAGTTTTTGCGGGCTCGAAATCTTGATTATGTAAGGGCAGCGCGGGCCTTAGGACTTTCAACACCGCGCATTATTTATCGTCACGTGCTTCCAAACGCAATGGTTGCAACGTTAACTTTTATGCCTTTTATCTTAAATGGGTCAATTACGACTTTGACTTCCCTTGACTTTTTGGGGTTTGGCCTTCCTTTGGGATCGCCTTCTTTAGGAGAAATGCTCAATCAAGGAAAAAATAACCTACAAGCCCCATGGCTTGGAATAACGGCTTTTATCGTTCTCGCGGTGATGTTGACGCTTTTGATTTTTATTGGAGAAGCCGTGCGCGACGCTTTTGATCCTCGAAAGGCAAAACTATGACAAAGCCTCTATTATCCGTAGAAAATTTAAGTGTTCGCTTTCGTCAGGAAGATAAAATAATTGAGGCTGTAAAATCTATTTCCTTTACGCTCAATCCACATGAAACGGTTGCACTTGTTGGTGAAAGCGGTTCGGGTAAATCGGTAACGGCACTCTCAATTTTGCAATTATTGCCTTATCCAAAGGCATCTCATCCTTCAGGACATATTTATTTTCATGATCATGATTTGGTGGGTCTATCAGAAGATTCTTTACGAAAGATCCGGGGAAATAAAATTGCAATGATCTTTCAAGAGCCAATGACTTCCTTAAATCCTCTTCATACGGTTGAAAAACAAATTGGGGAAGTTCTTTTGATACATAAAGGTCTGACAGGAGAGTTAGCACGCAAACGCTGTATTGAACTTTTAGAAATGGCAGGATTTAAAGATGGGACGGCCCGTCTTCAGGCCTACCCACATCAACTCTCGGGAGGTCAACGTCAGCGTGTTATGATTGCGATGGCACTTGCCTGTGAGCCACAAATTCTGATCGCTGATGAGCCAACAACAGCATTGGATGTAACCATACAGGCAAAACTTTTAAATCTACTCAAGAAGCTTCAAAAGCGATTAGGTATGGCAATGCTCTTAATTACGCATGATTTGGGTATTGTAAAGAAAATGGCCAATCGTATTGTGGTTATGAAAGATGGCCATGTGGTTGAAGAAGGAGAAACAAAAGCTGTTTTTAAAAATCCAACATCTTCCTATACGCGTCACTTAATCCATTCAATTCCGAAAGGTGAAGCCGTGTCTGTTCTTCCAGACGCGCATCCTCTTTTAAAGGCGGAACATCTTAAAGTTCACTTTGATATTCGTGAAGGGCTTCTCAGAAGAAAAGTTGGTAACATACCTGCAGTTGATGATGTGAGCTTGATTCTTAAAGAAGGGCACACGTTGGGGATTGTAGGTGAGAGCGGATCAGGAAAAACGACGTTGGCTATGGCTCTTTTATGTCTTGAAAAAAGCCACGGAGAAATTTGGTTCAATGGACGAGACATCCAAGGTTTTTCAAGAAGGGCTTTGAGACCCCTGCGGCGAGAAATGCAAGTTGTTTTTCAAGATCCTTATGGATCTTTAAGCCCAAGGATGAGTGTTGGGCAAATTGTCGCTGAAGGGCTTGAAATTCATGGAATTGGAAAAACGCATGAAAAAAGGGAATTGCAAGTAATTCAAGCTCTTATCGAAGTAGGTTTAGATCCAGAAGCACGTCACCGCTATCCTCATGAATTTTCAGGTGGTCAACGGCAACGTATCGCGATCGCTCGTGCAATTGCCTTGAAACCAAAATTGGTGGTCTTAGATGAGCCCACATCAGCTCTTGATCGTTCGGTGCAAGTTGACATTATTGATTTATTAAGAAATCTCCAAAAAACACACCAATTATCTTATCTCTTTATCAGTCATGATTTAGCTGTGGTGCGCGCAATCAGCCATGATGTGCTCGTTATGAAAAGAGGAAAAATTGTGGAGCGCGGCACAGCGCATTCAATCTTTACCGCACCTCAAGAGCTTTATACAAAATCCTTAATCAAAGCTGCTTTTGATTTGAAGGTGGTTTAACGATAACTAATTTTAGTTTTGGGTCCCGGGTAGCAAGAAAATCTAGGCTCTCATGAGAGCAAGATTTCCTAGCTCCCGGGATGACGAATTTTTAGAGAAAGACACACAACCGCGTCATCCCGGGACGTAGAAACTCAATGCGAATTTATGAGCATATGAGTTTCTTAGTACCCGGGATCTACCGTACTGTACCAATGTGCTTAAGCCGCGGCCTTATTCAACGTGCCCTCACCATCAAGACGAATTTCACGAATATGAAGTGATTTCAAGCTCTCTCTGTGGCCAATAGAAATAAAGGTTGTCTCCGGCAGTTGTTCTCTGAGCATGCGATAGAGATGGGCTTCTGAAGCTTCATCCATGGCTGACGTGGCCTCATCCAGCACAAGCCAATGAGGCTTTGTGAGAAGTACGCGGGCGATAGCAATCCGTTGCTGTTCCCCCAAAGAAAGAACACGAGACCAATCGTTGATTTCTTGCAGACGTGATGTGAATCCTTTAAGCCCCACAGCTTCTAATGCACTCGCAATATCGGTCATCGAGGCGTGTGACGTTGGGTATTGTAAGACAGAGGCGAGGCTTCCCAAAGGCATATAAGGCTTTTGTGGAAGAAAAAGGAAAGAAGAAGAGGGGATCTTGATCTCACCACTTCCATAAGGCCATAGCCCCGCAATAACGCGAGCAAGGGTACTTTTCCCACTTCCCGTTTGACCTGTAATAAGCGTGTCCTCCCCCTTTTTAAAAGAAAGGTGAAGGTCTTCCCGCAAGAGGGCTCCATGAGGCAAGCCGATATGATCGCATGTGATGTGAATAACCGCATCATCGTGCGTATTATGCGTTAATGTTGGAGGAGGGACGTTTTCTAAGTTTAACTTAAACTCCAGCAAACGATTCGTGGTCGCGCGCCAGCTCGCAATTCCCGGATAATTTGTAATGATGAATGAAAGGGAGGAACTTACTTGATTGAAAGCTCCCAAGGTTTGCATAAACCCCCCGAAGGTAAGTTGTTTAGAAAAAAGGCGGGGAGCTGCAAGCAACGCTGGGAAAATAGCATTAAATTGACCATAAAAGGTGTTCCATGAATGAATTTTAAGCATGCGCTTAAGAATAACATTGAAGTTATCAACGATGTGAGAAAACCTATCTTTGAAAATGCCTTTTTCTTTTTCTTCTCCACCATAGAGAGCAACCTCTTCTGTATTTTCGCGAAATCGCATGAGACTATAACGAAAGTTCGCTTCACGTCGTTGTTGCTCATAACTTAAACGAATAAGTGGTCTTCCGAGATAAGTCGAAACAAAAGTTCCGGCGATGGCATAAAGAATCGCGCCCCAACACATATAGCCTGGTATAGAAAGATGAAATCCGACAATGGAAAAGGAAATTGTTCCAGAAAGACCCCATAGAATTCCTAGGAAAGAGACAAGCATAATACATTCTTGAAGAAACCCAATGCTTAAGACCAGCGTATTGACAATAAATTGAGAAATATCGTCAGCGATACGTTGATCCGGGTTATCCGTTCCATCACCCTTCAGTTGCAAAGCATAATAGCGTCGATTATGGGTCCAACTTTCAATAAAATGCTGGGTCATCCATTCTCTCCAGCGCATCTCCAGTTTTTGTAAAAGATAGGATTTCAACATAAATGAGATAATGGAAAAGGCAGCTAAAATACTAAATATTCCCAAAAGATAAAAAAAGGCCGAACTATTTAATTCTTGAATTGAGGTGTAGAAATCATTGTTCCAATAATTAAGCCATACGGAAAGGCCAATAAAAAAACCCATCATTGCCAAGTGCCCCATTAAGAGACCGATAGCACTCCATTTATCTTTAGAGGTCCAATAAGGGCGAATAAGGTGGGTCCAAACTTGGTGAAGGAAAGAAAAACGGGATAAAGCCATGTGTAATATCTTTCTTTAATATTTGGTTCATTAATAGAAAAAACAATATAATAATATATATGATGGTGTAAAAAATAATCAATACAAATTAATTTAGTCAATGTAGACACTTATGAAAATATTTGATTGGGTTAATTTTTATATACGTAGTAGAATAAGTATTCAAGCTAGCGCATCGGGATAATCATAGAAAGTCAAGTGACTCCTATTCCTTTAACTTTTTTTTAAGATATATGCTTTACAGATAAATAAGTTGGTAAAACCAGCAGAACATATCAAAAATAAAGAATTGGGAGAGTTTCATGAAAAAAGTTAGCATTGCATTGTTTTTTCTGTTGTCCATCATTGGAATAGAAAACCTTTCAGCTACAGTTGCAAGAGCGCCGAGCGACACGATACAAATATCTGCGTATCACCAGCAATTTGGGACGGCAGGTGGAGCAGTTAGCGCAAGACCAATGGCTACATTTGGATTTCATGCAAATGGTACGCTTGCTGATTTGCGACAAGCACTTGCAGACCATAGTAATATGCGTGTCGCTGATATAGGACAAATTTGGATTGACGGACAGAAAGCTACATCTGCTTCTCTAGCAGCTGCATTAGTTAAATGGAGAGCAGCTGGTGCTGGAAAAATAGATTTTGAGATTACTTCACCCGGAGTCGTTGGAAAAGCAATTCAATAGATAATCCAATAAAATAAAAGAAGGGAGAAAAGGCAAATGAAAAAAATAACGATTGCATTCTCTCTTCTTTTATTAATGCTCAATAGTATTCAAGTTGCTGCCCAAACGGTAACACAAAATAGTGAACCGTTCTCAGTAAATTTACACGAAGTAAACCAACAAAACGAAATTGGTTTAAAAAATCTAGGTCCAGCTCGATCTGTTCAGTTACCTGCGAGTTGTTGCAAGAGTATAGCAGAATTTCAAAATGTTCTTGGCGGCGCTGGTCTTTACTATTTGTTTGATGGATATACGAGAACACAAATCACGAGTCAAAATTTGGCAAGTGTTGTGGCTAGGTTAAAGGATAAAACAAAAGCAGTGAATTTAACGGTAAATCGTGTTAAAAATTCATAAGAGATCACTAATCTAAGGGAGTAACCTGATGAAAAAAATAATATTTACCTTACTGGCTCTTATATCAATATGTGGGGTAGAAAATGTCTCTGCTTCTACGAGTAATTACGTTGTATGGTATGGTCCAATTACTGCTGGCGGGGCTGCAGGTTCAACGGCGCAAAGGTATACCATTGCTATGCCAGATGGGATCGGATTTGATTCTGGCCAAGTTGAATTGGAAAGAGCCCTTGCAGACGTATTGAACAATCAACAGTTCACTATTAGAGATAATATTATCTTCGCTAATAAACGTAAAATTGAGCTAAACAAAAAGAATTGGGCAGAGATTATGGCTGCATTAAAGGCTGGTACGCTTACGGTAACTCCAAAGGTTGTTCAATAGCTTAAGTTAAGTCCTCTTCAGTTTTTCTGAAGAGGATTTCTACTGAAGAGGCTATTCACGTATCGTGGCTTGAAAAAAACTTCCCTTATTCCCACATAAGCGATACAGTGCAGCTTCTTTTTTCATCAGGCAGTGAGTTTTTAATGAGTAAGATTCGGAATTTAGCGATTATCGCCCACGTTGATCATGGCAAGACAACTCTTGTGGATACACTTTTTCGCCAGAGTGGCGTTTTTCGTGACAACCAACGCATTGCTGAACGTGCCATGGATAGCAACGATTTGGAAAAAGAACGGGGTATTACAATACTTGCAAAATGTACTTCGATTGAATGGAAAGATCAGCGTTTAAATATTGTGGATACTCCTGGCCACGCGGATTTTGGCGGTGAAGTTGAGCGCATTTTATCGATGGTTGATGGTGTGCTTGTTCTCGTTGATGCTTCGGAAGGTCCAATGCCACAAACAAAATTTGTGACAGCAAAAGCTCTGCGTCAAGGGTTAAAACCTATTGTAGTGATTAACAAGGCTGATAAACCTGATGCTCGTCTTTACGAAGTTCATGAAGAAGTTTTTGATTTATTTGCAGCCCTTGATGCGACGGATGAGCAGCTTGATTTTCCAACTCTCTATGCTTCTGCCAAAGAAGGCTGGGCTATTGAAGGGTTAGAGGATGAAAAGAAAGACCTCTCGCCACTTTTTGATACAATTTTGAGGCACGTACCTGTTGCTGAGGGACACCCTGAAGCACCTTTTGCGATGCTTGTGACCACGTTGGAGTCTGATCCTTATTTAGGGCGAATTTTAACTGGACGTATTCAAAGCGGTACAGCACGGGTAAATATGTCTGTAAAAGCTTTGGACCGTGAGGGACAGGTTCTTGAGCAAACACGCTTAACAAAACTCTTAGCGTTTCGAGGGCTTGAGCGTTTACCTATTCAAGAAGCTGTTGCTGGTGATATTATTGCTGTTGCGGGTTTTGAAAAGGCAACTGTTTCAGATACCATTTGTGTTCCCGAAGTTATGGAACCACTGAAGGCACTTCCTATTGATCCTCCGACTTTGGCGATGACTTTTTGTGTGAATGACTCTCCATTTGCGGGAAAAGAAGGAAAAAAAGTAACGTCTCGTATGATTCGAGATCGTTTGCTGACAGAAGCCGAAAGCAATGTCTCAATTAAAGTTACGGAAACCCAAAATACAGATGCTTTTGAAGTCGCAGGACGAGGCGAATTACAGCTTGGTGTCTTGATTGAGACGATGCGTCGTGAGGGATTTGAGTTGGCCATCGGACGTCCACGTGTTCTTTTTAAGACAGACGAAGAGACGGGACAGACCTTAGAGCCAATGGAAGAAGTCCAAATTGATGTAGATGATGAGTATGCTGGCATCGTTGTTGAAAAAATGGGCCTTCGTAAAGGTGAAATGATTGATATGCGACCTTCAGGGGGTGGGAAGACGCGTATCGTGTTTATAGCCCCTTCTCGAGGACTTATTGGATACCAAGGCGAGTTTCTAACGGATACGCGCGGAACCGGCATCATGAGCCGTCTATTCCATAGTTATGGAGCTTTTAAAGGTCCTATTGGAGGTCGACGGAATGGTGTCCTCATTTCTAACGCAACGGGCCAGGCGGTGGCTTATGCCCTATGGAATCTTGAAGATCGGGGGGTAATGTTCATTGTGCCTGGAACCGCTATTTACGAAGGAATGATTATTGGAGAACATACTCGGGATAATGATTTGGAAGTAAATCCGCTCAAAGCAAAACAGCTCACAAACTTCCGCACCACGAGTAAAGATGAAGCGGTTCGCTTGACGCCGCCTCGATTGATGACTCTTGAACAAGCAATCGCTTATATTGAGGATGATGAACTGGTAGAAGTAACGCCTAAGTCACTTCGTATACGAAAAGCCTTACTAGATCCGAATGCACGTAAAAGAGCTGATCGAGAAAAAGTTTAAAGCTTACTTTTACCTACCTACGAAAAAAACAAACTACCATGAGCATAAGCCTATGGAGTTTTACTTGATTTTTTATGTTTCTATTCCTATGTCAAAATCATATATTATATAGAAATTAGAATTTTTTTTATGAGGGTTTAATGAATTATAAGTTTTTCAGTGTTGTTGTCTTGCTTTTTAACAGCATGATAAATTTCTTTGTTTCTCCTGCTTATGGAATGGATATTTGGGATATCCATACAAACAATTGGAAAAGTCTACCCAAGGTTAAGATCTATTCGCGACAGGATAGAGATATCTATGACGTTCATAGAGATGATTCTGAGATTTATTCTAGCGGGTGCCCCAAAGCGCCGCTTTTTTCCACGTATTACCCTGAAAGACACCAACTAAGTATTCTTCCCACACAGCTTTATTCACATGTTCCGTTAGCTTCGTTTCTAAAACTTCCTGAAGATATTCGTAGGGAGTTGGAAATAGACGGGGTAGATCCTCGTTCTACGAAGATATTTGTTGTTGGGCAACGCGCCCCTTCTGGAGCGACTTTTACTGGGCTATATCCCCACTTTGGGACAGAACCTATGGCTCCGACCTTTGGTGCTTATGATGTTACGAGACATCTTAAACTTATGATCACAGATAGTGATTCTAGAAAAACGAAGTTTGAACGTATGCCAAATGAAGGAGAGCCTCTAGAGATTATAAATGTTGAAAAAGAGGGTGATATTGTAAAGAGTACTGTTAAAAGAAAATCTGTCATTACGCATCCTATTGGAGGCGATAATCAAGTGGTTCTTTCTCCCGTTCCCGTACGTGTTGTGGGGATAGAAGACGCTGGTCAAAGTTTTTATACATATGCTTCTTATCCAGATGAAAAAGGTGTCATGAAAGGGATCGTGACATTGCACTTACTGTGGAGTCATGCGCAATATCGTGCGCTTGACGAATGGAGTCGTGCAAATTTTGGTTTGGGTCCTAGGGTAGCAACTCGATCCACGGAAGAATTAGCGAGAAGTTTTGATGATTTAATACGTTCCCCTGCATTCAGGGGTGGAAAACATTTTCAAAGGTTTGTCGATCTTCTTCAAGGCGTAACATTAAAAGAAGCTGTGAGCAGTCCGAAGGCTTTTGAAACAACGTTTGACCCAAGAGAACTCATAACAGCTTACGACTTCTCAAACGGCCATTACGTAGGGATGTCGGCTAAAGAGAGAGTAAAAGAAATTTTTACACAAAGAGGGTATAAAGATTGGGACGCACTGAGCGCAAAAGAGCAGGACTGGGTTACTGCGAGAGTAAGGTCTCAGGCTGAAAGAAATGATTTAATAGAGCTTCTAAAGAAGCAGGATTACTCAGGTGCTTTCAATAAACTAAAAGCAACAACAAGTGAGTCTGATGAAGGGGTCGTAAAATTTCTTCTGAGCAGCAATGGATATGGAAAGTGGGAAACCTTCCTTCCTGAAACACAAAAATGGGTTGTCTCTAAAGTAAAAGAAGTAGCACAGTTAGAAGAATTTCTAAGTAAGAAAGATTATGTAGAAGCTTTCAATAAAACAAAAGCAACGACGAGTGCTTCTGATGAAGAGGTTGTAAAATTTCTTCTAAGTAGCAATGGGTATGGAAAATGGGATGCACTCCTTTATGAAACTCAAAAATGGGTCGTGGCTAAAATAAAATTTCAAGCTGAGAGAAAAAATTTAACAGAATTTCTAAAGAAGCAGGATTATGCAGGAGCTTTTAATAGAACAAAAGCAACGACGCGTGCTTCCGATGAAGAGATTGTAAAGTTTCTCCTGACCAGCAATGGGTATAAAAGCTGGGTTGAATTAGATTCTGATAATAAAGCATGGGTTGTTGCTAGAGTCTCATCAAAAGTTGAAACAAGTAAGCTAGAAGAGAGAGATTTAGAAAAAGCGCTAGGTCATAGAGCTGGCCTTCAAGAGGTGCTGATTAAAGACAAACTTAAAGATATTTATAGACTTCTTAAAGATTCATTTAGGATGGTACCAGATGAGCAGATTATAAGTTATGTTCTTCATGAAAAAGGATATAAAAATTGGACTAAGCTTTCTCTTAAAGACCGTCAATGGATTATTTCTGTCATCAACGGCACTGCACCAGTTATTATAGATTTGGACTTATTCAGAGCCCATTGAGGAAGAGTCAAAGGAAGAAGCCGTTATTGAAGTGGAATGGGGTTCATGGTAAAAAACATCTCTTTGATTGCGCCATCGTATGCCGTTTCTGAAGAAACTGTAACTCAGGCAAAACAGTATTTTGAAAATTTAGGTATGCACATAACAGTACCGCCTGACCTTTTGGGAGAGGATCTTTTGTGTGCGCACCAAGATCACGTTCGCTTATCTCATTTGAAAAATGCCTTAGAAGATCCTTTTATTGACGTAATATGGCTGCTTGCAGGAGGATATGGACTGACGCGTCTTATGCCTGATCTTCTCAAAATAACGAAACCAATTAAAGAAAAGCTCTTTATTGGGTTTAGTGATGGAACGGCCCTCCACGTTTTTTTGAATCAGGTATGGAATTGGCCTTCAATCCATGGGGTAGCGGCTAGGCAGATAACTCAGCAAAAGGTGGGTACTCAAACGGTTGAGTCTACTTTACGTTTGCTGAAACAAGGAATAAAAGCTTACACTCCCTTAACTCTTCAGCCTTTTAATAAAGCTGCAAAAGGCCTTTCTTCTCTATCTGGTTCGCTTGTGGGGGGAAATTTATGTCTTTTAGCTTGTAGCTTAGGGACTGACTGGCAAATTAACCCTTCGGGTAAAATCCTTTTTCTAGAAGATGTGGATGAACGAGGTTACCGCATAGACCGGATGCTGGTTCAGTTAGAGCAAGCACATATTTTTAAAAACGTAAAAGCGATCGTTTTGGGCGACTTTGTCGGAGGAGAAGAGAAAGATGGGACGTCTCTTATTCCTCCTGTTTTGAAGCGTTTTGCAGATAACACTAAGGCACCCGTTTTTCGTTTGCCGGGATGCGGGCATGGAGACGAAAATATTCCTTTACTCTTTAATGTGCCTTTGGATTTTTCGATTGTTCCTTATTAAATTTAATGGCAAGGACTCAGCTTTTTCTTGACTTTAACTTAGCTGTAAGCTAATATATATCATGTATGAGATTTACTATAAGCCATTAGCTCTAAAGGCGCTTTTAAAAATGCCTAAGAATCAAGCGCTTCTCATACGTAATAAAATTAATGCTTTGAAAGCAGATCCTTATGTCAAAAATAGTAATGTTAAAAAGTTGCAAGGAATAGAAGGATATCGCTTACGTGTTGGAGATTGGCGCATTATTTACCACGTTGATCATAAAGTTCTTAAAATTCTAGTTATCAAAATTGCTTCTCGAGGAGGGGTGTATAAATGAATATTCCACGTTTTCATAATCCACAGATTATAAAAGAAGGTGGTAAGCCTGCTTTTGCTGTGCTTCCTTATGATGAGTATGAAGCTCTTCTTGAGATTTTTGATGAGCTTTCTGATGAACACGACTATAAGATAGCTATAAATACAGAAACAGAAGACATACCTGCTTATGTTGTTGATAAACTTCTAAGTGGAGAAAATCCTTTAAGAGTATGGAGAGAGTATCGGGCCCTAACTCAGCAAGAAATTGCTCAAGCAGTAGGTATTTCTATACCTTTTCTCTCTCAAATTGAGACCGATAAACGGTTACCTTCTTTGAGGATATATCAAAAGCTAGCAAAGGTCTTGAACGTCAGTTTAGATAATCTCGTTATTCAAGAACAAACTTCTGAAGGCGAATGAAAGTAGCTCAATTTAATATACCGCCTGTATCCATCGTTCCTTTGCGAGGCGTTGAACGCTTGAGTCTTTCTCATTTTCGATGTTACGAAATTTTTACCGTTTCTTTTGATTTGAGGTCTGTTGTTTTGACAGGTCCTAATGGCGCTGGGAAAACGAATCTTTTAGAAGCTCTCTCCTTTTTAATTCCTGGGCGAGGCTTGAGGCGAGCACGTCTTTCCGAAATCAAGCAACAAGGAAGTTCTGATCCGTGGACAGTTTCTGCGCAATTACAAGACCAAGGGGAGGGGATTCAAATCGGAACAGGCCTTAATCCTGAATCACCTGAAAGTGAACGACGAGTCACAAAAATTAATGGAGAAAAGGCAAAAAGTCAGTCCACTCTTGCTGAATGGGTGTCGATGGTGTGGTTGACGCCTCAAATGGATAGGCTGTTTCTTGAGGGATCTCAAGGACGACGGCGATTTTTGGATCGTCTGGTTTATGGTTTCGATCCCACTCATGCCCAGCGTTTGAGTCGTTATGAACAAGCATTAAAAGAACGAAGTCTTCTTTTACGACAGGGAAGGACGGATCCAGTTTGGTTAGAGGGTATAGAAGATAATCTTGTCAGTGATGGCATTGCAATTATAGTTGCGCGTCGTGAGGTTGTCGGTCAGCTCACATCTGTTTTAAAAACGCAAGATAATATTTTTCCGCAAGCTGAAATTTCTTTAGAAGGAGAGCTAGAAAATCTTCTAAGACAACACAGTATACTTGAGATTGAAGAAAAGATGAGGCGGTTATTGGCTGATTGCCGAGAGCAAGATCGTTTTTCAGGGCGTACGTCTTATGGACCGCATCGGAGTGACCTTGCTGTGTTCTTCCCTGAAAAAAATCAGCGTGCAGCACTTTGTTCTACGGGTGAGCAAAAAGCTTTACTACTTTCTATTGTCATGGCCTCTGCTCATTTGTTATCTGTACGCTCAGAAGCTATTCCGCTCTTGCTTTTAGATGAGGTTGTCGCACATCTTGATAAGAAACGTAGATCAGCATTGTTTGATGCGATTTTAAAGCTTAGAATACAGACCTGGCTCACAGGAACTGATGTTGCCTTGTTTGAAGAATTACAAGGCAATGCTCAATTTTTAAGCCTGAAAGAAGCCCGTTTGGTATCGAAAACATAAATGAGAGAATGAATGACACAGTCCAATGAACCATCCCAAAGCTCCGAATATGGAGCGCATTCAATTAAAGTCCTACGTGGTCTAGACGCCGTACGTAAGAGACCTGGTATGTATATCGGCGATACGGATGATGGATCAGGGTTGCATCACATGGTCTATGAGGTTGTGGACAATGCGATTGATGAAGCGCTCGCCGGGCATTGCGACCAAGTTGATGTGATATTAAATGCCGATGGTTCAGTAACTGTTCGGGACAATGGTCGAGGAATTCCAACGGATATCCATCCAGAAGAGGGGGTTTCTGCAGCGGAAGTCATTATGACTCAATTACACGCGGGTGGAAAATTCGATCAGGATTCTTATAAGGTCTCAGGAGGGCTGCATGGCGTTGGCGTTTCTGTTGTTAATGCACTTTCTGAAAAGTTAGAACTCACGATATATGCAAAAGGTAAAATACATTATATGAGCTTTACCCACGGAGATCCAGATGAGCATCTTAAGATTATAGGTGAAGCTAATGAAAAGAAGGGAACAGAAATTACTTTTCTTCCCTCAAAAGAAACGTTTACCCAGACAGTGTTTGATTTTGGTACTCTTGAGCACCGGCTACGTGAGCTTGCTTTCCTTAATTCTGGCGTGACACTGATCTTAAGAGATGAACGACACGTCGAGACTAAAGAAATCAAGATGCATTATGAAGGTGGTGTCCAAGCATTTGTCCATTACCTAGACCGAAGTAAGAACGCTCTTCATGCTCCTTCAATTGTTATTAAAGGCGAAAAGGACGGGATTATCATTGAGTTGGCAATGGAATGGACGGATAGTTACCACGAAACAACTCTATGCTTTACGAATAATATTCCACAGCGAGATGGAGGAACCCACTTGGCGGGTTTCAGAGCTGCTCTCACGCGTGCTATTAATACATATGCTGCTGAACTCGGGAAAAAGGAAAAACTCGCTTTAACGGGCGAAGATATGCGAGAGGGGCTCACGTGTGTTTTGTCTGCTAAGGTTCCTGATCCTAAATTTTCTTCCCAAACTAAAGATAAGCTCGTTTCTTCAGAGGTTCGAACAGTTGTTGAAGGCGTTGTTGGTGATCGGTTTCAACAATGGTTGGAAGAACATCCTGCGGAATCTAAAAAGATCATCGAACGCATCATGGAAGCGGCCCTTGCAAGAGAAGCTGCTCGAAAGGCGCGCGAACTTACACGACGGAAGGGGGCACTTGATATTGCTTCTTTACCAGGAAAGCTAGCAGATTGTCAGGAAAGAGATCCAGCAAAAAGCGAAATCTTTATTGTTGAGGGAGATGGTGCTGGTGGATCAGCAAAGCAAGGCCGTAAGCGGGAATATCAAGCCATTTTGCCCTTGAGAGGTAAAGTTTTGAATGTTGAAAGAGCTCGATTTGATAAGATGCTCCACTCAGAGCAAATTGGAACGCTTATTACGGCGCTGGGAACGGGTATCGGGCGAGATGATTTTAATATTGAGAAGGCTCGTTATCATAAAATTATTTTAATGACAGACGCTGATGTAGATGGAAGCCATATTCGTACCTTATTGCTTACTTTTTTCTATCGTCAAATGCCTGAGATCATTGAAAAAGGATATCTATATGTAGCCCGCCCGCCGCTATTTAAAGCAAAAAGAGGAAACTCCGTTTTATACCTTAAAGATGACAAATCCTTAATGAATTATCTTATTGAGGGAGGGCTAGAAGGAGCGTCTTTGACATTAAATTCAGGAAGCCAAATAGCGTCTGCGGATTTGAGACGTGTTGTAGATATATGCGAACAAGTTAAGGAACTTATTGAAGTGCCCGCAAGACAAGTTGGATCTGCCTATATTTTAGAGCAAGCTGCCATCGTCGGAATTTTAAATGTGGAAACCTCTCCTCAAGAACGAGACGCTCATGCCCAAAAGCTTGTTGATCGACTCAATCTTATTTCACCAGAGGGCCAAAAAACATGGGAAGGCCATATGGATGAGACTTATACCCTTTCGATAAGTCGTACACTTCAAGGCGTTAAAGAAGATTACAAAATCCGTTTGTCACTTCTCAATACAGCTGAGGTTCGTCAACTTGATCGTTTAAAATCGATGCTCGAAGAGACTTTTGCGGGTCTCCCAATATTAAAAATAAAGGATGACTCTCAAACAGTGTCAGGTCCATTGGCTCTTTTGGAGCAGGTGCTTGACCGTGGTCGAAAAGGATTTAGCATCCAACGCTATAAAGGACTTGGTGAAATGAATCCTGAGCAGCTATGGGAAACGACCTTAGATCCAGAGGTGAGGACATTACTTCAAGTAAAAGTTGAGCATTTAGATCAAGCTTCTGAGATATTCTCAACCTTAATGGGAGATATTGTGGAGCCTCGCCGAGACTTTATTCAAGAAAATGCATTAAGTGTGCGGAATTTGGATATTTAAAGTGGGTCAAAACAGTGAACGTTACGGATTATAAATTTTTTCATAGATTGGAGCAGCTCCCTTTTGTGGAGAAAATCTGGCTGTACGGTTCGCGTGCCCGAGGCGATTCTTGGGATCGATCGGACATAGATATCGCTATAGAATGTCCCCAAGCAACATATCCTGATTGGCAAAAGGTGAGGGATATTATTGAAGATGCCGACACATTGCTGAAAATAGATTGTGTTAGATTGGATGAGTTAAAGGAAAGCTCTCTTTTTGTGCAACATATTCTTAAAGATAGAAAAATTCTTTTTCAAAGAACAGGTCGAAATCTGCGGGAAGAAGATGTCCCACTTTTTCAAAGAGAAGAAAAGCAGACGATAGAACCACGTTGGAAGAGCAATTTTGATGATTTGGGTAAAGCTTTAGAGAGGCTTAAAGAAATTCTTGAACTGCCCCTTGATGATCATCAAGTTGTTATGGATGCTACCATTAAACGGTTTGAATTCTGTATAGAGTTGTGTTGGAAGAATTTTAAAAATTTCCTTCAATATGAAAAGAAAAAAGTTATATCCCCACGTGATGCTGTTTCTCAGGCATATCAAATGGAGTGGATTGATAGTGAAAAGCTATGGTTGGAAATGCTTGATGACCGCAACTTCACCTCTCATAATTATCACAATGAAAAAGCAGAAGACGTTTATGTTCGTATTAAAGAGTATTATCCTAAAATGAAAGCTGCCTACGAAAGACTCAAGCAAATCAGCAGTGACCCATCACGCACTTAGGCTCGTAAAAGCTCACAGATCGTTTCTCTTATTCCTTTTTTGAAAAGCCCCTTGGCTCTTAACATGCCGGAGGCTTTTTTGGTAGAGAAGAGGCTGCTGGAGCAGGGGACCGGGATGAAGCGGGCATTGTGTTTGGTTCAGTAGGTATCATATTTGGATTATTAATGTTGGCGTCTTTGCTTTCATCCGTTGCACATCCGGATATTCCTGAAGAGATAAAAAGAATTGCGATAAAGAAAAAAATGGAATTGTTCATATTTGTTCTCTCATTTTATGTATTAGGTGTTGTTTTTTTTAAATAAAGATCTTTCTGAAAGTCTTTGTTATAATCTCCTTAAAAATTGTATCCAATCGTGGCGTTCCCGGCGAGGGTTTTAACAGACTTGCTAAGTTGGGAGCCAATGTTACCAATAAGATAAAGCCCATCCTTAAATTGAGCCGTTAAGGCGATGGAAGGCGCAAATTGATTAATGGTTTTTGTATTCCCTCTAAAAGCAAATGGTTGAGCCTCACCGATCAAATGCGCACGTACTTTTCCTCGATTTTTGCCGACAGTACTCGTATTAGCATAAGCTAAAGAGAGCTCGGGTCGGAGTAGAGTTTCACAATAAAGGAACGTACGATAAAAGCTAAGGCCAGCTTGTCCTCCCATAAATTGAGAATTTTGTGATTTAACAGCAAAGTTAAGACTACCGGCTCCTCTTTCTCTAGATCCTTGTTGATGAAGATAAGCATAATTCATATTTACAAAAGGCTGAAGAACGATGATATCGCTTATGGGAAGAATTTGGCCTGCCTCAATCTGGGTAAACAGTTGATATCCTCTGTGCTTTTGTATGGCTTCGCGATGGACGTTATTAAAGTTAAGTTTTCGTTTGGAATGATAACGGTTGCCGCCTCCCATAAACTGGCCAGCAACATAGAATCCCGTTTCGCTTATACCGGTACCATAAATACCGCCGTAATAGCTTTTTATGTCCCCTTTACCCAAGTCAGACTTTAAATGATATGGGCTAGAAGATCCTCCTCCATAAATACCGACACTTACATTTTTTTGAATTTCATAATCAGCTCCCATGACACCTCCGAAAGTCGAGGCTCGTGCTCCTGGAGAACGTGACGATTTAATCCATGACGTATTATCATAATTTTGAAGCCAAACATTCGCACGTCCAATTTTAAATCTTTCATTTAACGGGAGAGTACGAGTTTGTAAGTCTGGTGCTTCTGCAAGATTCCTTTTTCGAGAACCTGAATGAATATTTCCTTGAGAAGTTAAAGCCATTGACTTCTGTCGGGAAACAAGTCGATCAAAAGAAGCTTGAAAGGCAGGGCTAGCGCACGAAGCTCCATATTCTTTAATAGCATTGGTTTGAATAACTTGTTGTTGTGCACTTCGAACAGCCATCCCGGCCTGTAAGCTTGATTGATAAGTAACCTGTGGAGTTAAAATTTCAGGCTGGGGTACAATTTGATTCATCGCACTTCTGACGGCAGCCGTATTTTGTGTCGCCAAATTTCCATTCAACCCTTGAAAAACACCATAAAGATCTGGGTTACTTGTGGGTGTAACAGTGGTCGTAAGCGCATCAAAAGTTTGTGCTGTCCTTGCAGCATTGCTCTGATCTCCTTTTGAAAAGGCATCGACGTAGTCTTGATAAGGGCTTACAATTACGTTAATTCTATCGCTTAAGTAATTAACAGTATACTTAATTTGATTATTAGAGGTTAATGTGAGGAAGTTGCCTTGTACTCCACCTCCAGCTGTAAGAATTGTAAAGGTTTGTCCCTTCACACTAGAAGGATCACCCAAAACATTGAGGCCGCCATTCACAGTAGCTGCTCCCCCTACAGCAATAAGGTCAGAATTGCCCGGCGCGATTTCAGCTTGATAAGTTGCTGTAGGAGCCATGGTGAAGTTTGACGCAACAGTTAATGTACCAATCGAATTACCTGGGGCAATCGTTCCGCCTAAATCCAAAGACTTCATGCTTCCATTACCCATAATAGTAGCACCCTGCGCAACGGAAACCGCACTGTTCGAAAGTCCGCCATTCAGAGTAAACACTCCTTGATTGATGTTAGTTGCACCGCTATAGGTCTGAGTTGTTGTGAAATTCAGCGTACCAGGTCCTGTTTTTGACACACTCCCCGGGCCACTAATTTGACCCATAAAAACCCCATTATTAAGCTGATTAAACACAAGGGCAGCATTGTTGGTAATTATGGGTGCATTTATGCTACCTGTATTTCCTGTAAGGGTTCCTCCATTGATGATAATCTGTCCAGGGGTCCCACCCTGTGCACTAAAGTCGTTATCTCCTGTAAGCGTAAGATTTCCTGCGCCTTGTTTTACGAGAGTTCCTTGTCCTAATATGTTAGCGCCAAAAGTTGCATCTGTCGGTTGATTAAACACGAGCGTTGCAAGATTGCGAATGTTTTTAGCATTTAGCGTTGCTGCAGTTCCCGTAAGCTTTCCAAGCTGGACATTCTCAAGAAATTCAAAAGTGTTGGCTGGATTCGTAAGAGTTAGATTTCCAACGCCACTCTTTGAAAAAAATCCTGGACTTGTAATGGCTCCTCCAAAAGTCCCATCCGCGGCTTGATCAAATGTAAGAGTTCCATTTAAAGAATTGGTAATAGGATTATTATTAAAACTTGCCGTATTTCCGGAAAGGCTTGCTCCCGACAGAACTGTTATATTTCCTGTAAACGTATTATTTCCCGTTAAAGCGACGCTTCCTGTTCCACCGATGTTAAGAGTTGTGTTGGCTCCATTGATATTTCCCGAATAGGTAAAGGTATTGCCAGCTCCGCTATTAAAAGTTCCTGTCGTTAAATCCATTGGCGTGGGAAGAGTTGTGTTTGCATTGTCCGTAATAGAACCCCCATTCAAGGTAATGGTTCCTGAGGTTAGCGTTCCTCCCGGATTAATCGTGAGGTTTCCTCCTGGAAGAAGGGACAGGGCATTTTGAACTTGAAGGTCAAAGCCGTTATTGAGCGTTAATGCCTGATTTAAAGGCAGTTGCATCAACTGAGATGTACCTGCTTGTGTCCATTCAACAGGACTAAACCATTGATTAACGAGATTATTGAAATCATCCACTGTATAAATTTTACCCGTTGTATTCTCAACAACGATTCCCCAAAATGAAGATGTAGAGTCTCCAAAAGCTTCCCGAAAAGTTCCGTTTGGATTAAAAATTTGTACCCGACTATTTCCCGAATCAGCTACATAAATGCTTCCTCCAGCTCCCATAGCAACGCCAGAAGGCCCATTAAATCCTCCAGCAGTGGGTACCAATGTTTGTCCTGTAGGTGTGAACGTTGTCCCGTCAAAAATAAACACGCTATTATTATTGTAGTCAGTTATGTAAATATTTCCATTTGCAAAAACCAGATCCTCAGGTCCATTAAGTACTCCTCCGGGACCTCCAAAGGGCCCTAGAGGCGCACCTGCAGGAGTAAAACGTTGTATTCGCTGGTTAAGAAAGTCAGCGGTAAAAATATTGCCATTCGCATCCACTGTCGTTCCTGCGGGGTTGTCAAATTGCGGTACACCTCCTCCAAGCGATCCATATTGAGAGAGATAGTTTCCATTAGGATCAAATACTTGAACACGAGCCTGCGTTGCTCCGAAAAAATCTGCGTCTGTCACGTATACGCTTCCATTTCCAAAAGCAATGCCATAGGGATTCGTAAATTGCCCATTACCAATTCCTGGCGTTCCAAATTGAAAGAGAGGGTTACCCAAAGTGTCAAAGACTTGAACACGCGAATTAATGGAGTCTGTTACATAAAGATTTCCTGTTGCTGGATCAATAGCGATAAAATATGGTTGGTCAAATCCACCTGCCGCACCATTAAATGAAGATGTAAAAATAGGAGGAGCCGCATTTGTCTCCCCACCGTGCAATCCAATTGCGCAAGATAATAAGGAAATTTTTAAAAGAGTCGTTAAACGCCATGATTTTTTTTGGTTTTTCATTTTGTAGGGTCCCTGTATTTTTTTACTTCTTATTCGAAACTTTATAATGAAGAAATTAGATTCATTCAAGACTCTTTCGAATAAGAATGAGATCTTATAAGAGTTGACATAATTGATATTTAACGCTTCACTTCGGTTAAGTTCTTTTTTAGAGTATGAAGTTTCGTGCAAGAGACAGTTATTATAGTGGATGAAAGGGACACCCCTTTAGGAACACAAGAAAAATTAGCCGCTCATTTAATACCACAAAGACATCGTGCGTTTTCGATTTTTGTTTTCAATAGCAAAGGAGAAACATTGATTCAACGCCGTGCTTTTGAAAAATATCATTCGCCAGGCCTTTGGGCAAACACGTGTTGTGGCCATCCACGACCGGGTGAAAAAATTGAAGAAGCAGCAAGACGTAGACTTATGGAAGAGCTTGACTTTTCCTGTGCACTTTCTCCCATAACAACAGTTTGCTACACATTAAAGTTGGAAAAAGATTTATGGGAGTTAGAATATACGCATGTTTTTAAAGGGGCCTATGAAGGTGTCATTAACCCAAACCCACAAGAAGTTTCTGAAATTAAATGGATTTCGCCGATGCTTCTAAAAGATAGTGTTTTAGCCTACCCCGATCAGTATGCAAGATGGTTTCGTCTTTATATTTTAAAGCATTTTGATAAGATTTTTCCAGAAACCATAACCCAAAAGATTTTACAATTATGAGTCTTTCTGTTGATCCTAATGACCGCTTGGGCATAGAAACCCATGAGCCACTGAAAAAGAAGAAGAAGGCTCTCCCTCCACCACCAAAACCACCGCGTCCGCCGAGAAATAAAAAGAAATCTATTTTGTGGCCATGGCTATTGAAGTGGTCTTGTATCCTTCTGATTTGGGTTTCTTTTTTTGGGGGATGTCTGGTTCTATGGTATAGCTATGATCTTCCGGATATTACAAAGCTTCAACAAACCGAGAGGCGCCCCAGCATTACGGTGTTAGCTAAAGATGGAACAAAATTAGCAACTTATGGTGATCTCCATGGCCAAATGGTAGATATTAAAAAACTTCCTCCCTATGTGATCCAAGCACTATTAGCAATTGAAGACCGACGTTTTTATTCCCATTTTGGGGTAGATGTATTGGGTCTGGTGAGGGCTATATGGGCCAATTACAGAGCGGGCCATGTTGTACAAGGAGGAAGCACTATAACCCAACAGCTTGCTAAGAATTTTCTCCAATCGGAAAAGTTGTATAATGTAAGTGATCGCTCTTTGAGGCGTAAAATCCAAGAAGCTCTTTTAGCCTTATGGCTTGAACGTAAATTTACCAAAGAACAAATTCTTACAATCTATTTAAACCGCGTTTACCTGGGCTCGGGGACCTTTGGACTTGCGGCAGCATCTCAACATTACTTTGGAAAACGTTCCCAAGACCTTAGTCTTTATGAAGCCGCCGTCATTATGGGACTTTTAAAAGCGCCTTCAAAATACTCACCTTCAAACAACCCACAGTTAGCCGATCAACGTGCGACTCAAGTTTTGGAAAATATGCAGGGAGAAGGTTTCATTCGTGAAGATGTTAAAGAAGCGGCTCTTGCTTTAGCCTCATCAACGTCCGAGACTTTCCGTGGCTCGGCCATCCGATATTTTACGGATTGGATTGTGGATATACTGCCCCAAGTAGTGGATATTCAAGATAAAGACGTCATCGTTACGACAACCCTCGATCCCCGTCTTCAGTCTTTAGCTGAAGCAAAACTTGAACAGGTTATGCAGGAAAAAGGGGAGGCGGCCAAAGTTACCCAAATGGCCCTTGTGTCAATGGCACATGATGGTGCTCTTCGCGCTCTTATCGGAGGAGCAAATTATCGTAAGAGCCAATTTAATCGTGCGACTCAAGCGCTTCGCCAGCCGGGGTCTTCCTTCAAAATGATTCTTTATTTGGTGGCCCTTGAGGCCGGAATGAAGCCTTACGATATGATCAGTGATTTGCCCATTCGTATAGGAACCTGGAAGCCTAAAAACTATAAATATGTGCCACGAGGAGAAGTATCTCTTCAAGATGCAATGGCTTATTCTGCCAATTCGGTTAGTGCACGACTTGCTCAAAGATTTGGACTACCTCGAATTGTTGAGACAGCTCGTCGTTTGGGATTGAAATCTCCGCTTCCCAATGACTTAACGATTGTTTTAGGGACGGGAGAAACGACTCTACTTGAGCTCACGACGGCTTATGCGACCATTGCGAGAAATGGACTAAGCGTCAAACCTTATGCGATTTTAAAAGTCACTGATTATGCAGGAAAGGCATTGTACACTCACCAAAATGTGGTGCCCCACAGAGTTGTCCAGCCACAAGTGGCTCAAGATCTTACCCAAATGATGCAAGCTGTGATGACCTATGGAACAGGCAAAAAATCGGCCATTGGTCGGCCTTCTGCTGGGAAGACAGGAACAACCCAACTCTACCGAGATGCATGGCTTATTGGATTTACACCCGAGCTTATTACAGGAACGTGGGCAGGTAATGATGACAATACACCTTTGGACCCCAAACCAGGCAGTCCTGCTGGCCGCCTTTGGCATCTCTATATGGCTGGAACTCCCCATACACAACAATCTTTTTCAAAAGAAGAGACCGTTGTTGAGGAGGTTTCATCGGAAGGCGTATTAGAAGGATTTCTTGACAGTTTATTTAAAGAATAAAAATTAAAAAATAAATATTGAATTTTTTTTAATAAACATTATCTTTTTTATAGTTGAATAATTTTTATTTAACGTTTGACTAAAGTTAAGAGGATTTAATATGAGAAAGAAATTTAGTTTATTGACGTTAGGAGGGGCATTGTTTGTATCTTCAAACGTATTAGCTATGGAAGAACCAAATCGAAGTCAAGTGACAGCGCAAAAAAGAGATACAGGAAAATATAGAGAGGCTTTAAGTTTTACACTGGGCCATACAGCTAAATCAACCGCTACAATACTTCCAAGAAATATTTGGTTATCAATGTTACAGCGTCTTGGTAAGGATAAGGATATAGCCCGTATGGCTAGAACGTGTAAAGACATGTATGCTCTATGTTCTAGACATGTGCAACACGTTCCTCAACAGGATCTCCACGACCTGTTTACTGAACAAAAAGAATACGAGCTTACGATAGCAACAATTCAATCTTTTTTAAAACAATCTAAATATCCTGGAGAATTTGGAGATAAGATATTCCAATTTCGTATTGGCGATAGGTGGTTTGTAATTGGAAATGAACAAGCGGGACCAGATCATTTAGACCAGTGTTTGCCTACGGCTCGTATAAAGTTTCACTTTTTAAAAGAATATGACTCTACTCACTCTGATATAAAGAATTGGGCGAAGGGACAGGATTGGGCAAAGGACGTTAAGCTCTTTTCTCTGAAGGCTCCTGCCTATCATGCGAAATTGCATATAACTGGAGCAAGTAAAGATTATGTGAATTTTTCAAGCCGAGGTTACACGGGCGAGTGGATGGAGTCATATATGAAGAAACAGGGGAAACCTCCGTACATATGTGCAAATGGATTTGTTATTTGGCCAATAAGTGAACCAATAAAAGGCGCGAATGAAGGGATCGATCGATCCGTATTTGAAAGTAAAATAATTGAAGGTAAAGAAAAACTTTAACTTTTAAAAAAGAGGGAAGAATTGAATATTATCATTACCGAAAAATAAGTAAGAATTATGGATTGCTTTGCTTCGCTCGCAATGACGATTTTTCATTTTAAATCAGTAAGTTCGTCATTGCGATGAGCGTAGCGAAGAAGCAATCCAGAAAGCGGTGATTTCCCCTGGATTGCTTCTCCGCCTTAGCACTTTGTGCATCGGCGGATCGCAATGACGATAAGGATTCACCCTGCTCTAGCTGCGTTGTAACCTGTGTTGAGTTCTCTGTTAGAAGATGTCTCACCATTCATAAAGTGCTTTCGACACAAGGCGATATATCGATCATTTCCGCCAATTTCAATTTGTTCACCTTCTCGTAAAACCTTGCCATTGTTATCCATGCGCGCGTTCATCGTTGCTTTTCGACCGCAATGGCAAATCGTTTTGATTTCGGAAACATCTTCAGCCCAGGCCAGAAGGTACCGACTGCCTTCAAAGGGTTCACCCATAAAATCTGAGCGAAGGCCATAAGCAAGGGTCGGAATTTTAAGTTCATCCACGATACGGGTTAGCTGCAATACTTGTTCTTTGGTTAAAAACTGTGCCTCATCAATAAGAACACAACTGATCTTGGTGTTTTGAATATAATTTTTTACAAAATCATAGAAATTAAAGTTTGGTTCAAAAGCATGGGCTTCTGCATTCAAGCCAATCCGTGAAGAAATAATACCTTGCGCATGACGTATATCGATAGCAGGGATGAAAAGAAGCGTGCTCATGCCGCGCTCTTGATAGTTATAGTTGGATTGAAGAAGAGTTGTTGTTTTTCCCGCGTTCATTGCAGAATAATAAAAGTGAAGTTTAGCCATAGGAACTCCAATTGCGCTAAATGAATATCTTCTTTTTTTAGACCGTCTTATGCAGCGGAAGCAAGGATCTTTTACCTTTGCTCATTTTACTAGAACCACAATAGTCTCGCCGATGCACGAAGTGCTATGACGGAGAAGCAATCCAGGAGTTAGGTTAGTGAGGTGTTTAAGGGGATTGGGTTGTTTCTTGTTGTTGTGGACACGCTTGCGCTGATATTTCCGCTACACTTAAACTAAGGCCTATAAAGGCTACTATCAAAAGAATTTTCTTATTCATATCGACCACCATAACATTGAAGTTTGTTACTCAAAGGACATTAATGTCCTTATATTATTATCACATAAATATGATAAATTTTCGTTAATGCAGTTGAGTTTAACTTTACGGTTGCAAGGAAGACAAAAAATCAGCTATTTTCCCCTCATCCAATTGGAGAGGTGGCCGAGCGGTCGAAGGCGCACGATTGGAAATCGTGTATACGGGAGACCGTATCGAGGGTTCGAATCCCTCTCTCTCCGCCAGCCTTCGCTGATTCGCAGCTACGGCTGGCAAGCCAAGAAGAAAGATAAAGCAGCGAAGGCTGTCCGCCGAAAATCTCTACAAGAGTATCCACGTGTCAAGTATGAGGACAAGCCTAAACCGTTGGAGAAGCTGGCCTCACGGAGGTCTTTGTGGCAAAGTTTCCGATGTTAACTGTTAACAAAATTTTAAGCTAAATCTTGTATCGTGACCATAATGAGCAAGCGAAAAGGCTTAAAAATGATGGGTTTCGCCCATCTTGGATGGAAAAGACTCTTAAAAGAAAAGGGATGCAGCCATGGATAAAAAATTTCTCCGGACATTTGCTTTAACAGCGTTGATCGGTACTGTGGGTATTACAAGTTTGAACGCTCTTGATAAAGCGAAGGATGATGTCAAAGCCAAGTCAGAGATGAAAAAACCCAAGGGACCTCCCCCCGAAATGATAAAATCCCTTTCTCTCTCATCCGAATGCTATGCGGCTGCAGGAAATAAGCCCTGTTACTATTTCACCAACCACTCGAGCGAATGGGGGCAATATTGCGGTGATATGGTTGGATTAAGTGATAGTTGCTTACAAAATGTCTACGCGAACAACGAAGCTGGGCAAGCTGCCTGTAATGCCGATTATAACAAATGGATCAATTGGGAGGGTCACACTACCGGCACCGGAATGCCCGGTTGGATAACATGCGCAACAGGACCAGAAAACACAGCATGTGCTGGATACAAAATCCTCTGCGTTTATAAGCCACTATGAAAAAATACCCTAAGGGCGAGATGAAAAACCGGTCCGTGAATGTGGTGGCAATAGAATTTGAATCGGGGGTACAAACACGCCCGACTTCAACATGCTCTGCCCCACATTATAACAAATACTCAGAAACCCAATCCTGACGAAGCTTCCACCATCGCTTTGTAAAGCATAAACGGGCAAGCCAATAAGAATAAAATAAGTAGTAAAGGTTGCTTATTGCCCTTCAATAAGGCAGTTCATTTCTCCTGAAGAATCAGGGGACACGACAACGGTATAGTTTTTCTTGTGATTAAAAATCTTATTAGCTGGTGCACATGGGATCGCAGCCCCTTGATGTAGAATAAGGCTGAGGTTAAATGGAGCACCTTCAGCTTTACTAGGAATGTTATCAAGTAAAAAATCGTTGAATGGTGGATAGATATAAATCGTATCTTTAACGGGCATTGCTATACTAAATAATTCTATTGATTTAATGCTATTTCTAATCTTCTGGCTAATATTAAATGATATCTCGCCATCACTTGCTATCGCATGAGAAGCAAAAAATAAGCTTCCGAAAATTATAGATAATGCTTTGATCATTATATTCTAAGCTCCTTATGTTATAATTAAAAATAACATAAGTTTATTACTCTTTAGTTAAAGAGCTTAAACAATAAAAATCTACTCAGGCTTAGGATAATAATGCTTTGGAATATCTTTTGTCCCTTCTGGAGATTCTGGGGGGAGTTTTCGCCCGCATCCTATTAATAAAAGGGAGAGGGGAATAAGAGCACAAATTGTTAGTTTGAAAGTCTTCATCTTGAATCTCATCAAAGTTTGTCATATGATCAATTATTATATTCATTAAGGGGGAAATAGCATGTCTTTTTGGAAAAAGAAAGATAATCTAATTATCACAGGGTTTGTCGTTGCTTTTTTTATTGGTCTGAGCGTCTGGTTTGATTTGTGTTGCGTACGCGCTGCATTTTTCCCGACCAAAGCCGCTGGAAGCGCGTTTGAAGTTACCTTCTTTGATCAAAATCAAAATCCGGTCACGTTGGACCAATTTAAAGGCAAGCCTCTGATCGTAAATATTTGGGCTACGTGGTGTCCTGTGTGTGTCAAGAAAATGGCGAGTTTGAATCGTTTTGCTGGAACATTTCACGCAAAAGGAGGCCAAGTCCTTACAATCTCTCAAGATCAGGGAGGTGCCGCTACGGTGAGAGCCTATTATGCGCGTAATGGGTATAATAATCTTCCTATTTATTTAGATTCCTCAGGTCAACTTTTGAGTGCATTTGGTGCAAGAGGGCTTCCAACGTCCGTCTTTATTGATGCTCAAGGAAAGGAAGTGGGACGTATCGAAGGCGGCATCGATTGGGATAGTTCTGAAGTGAGCAATATGATTGGGCAATACTTCGGTATTAATTTTTCTCAATAAAGATTTACCCCCATGACGCAGAGTGAGTGGGAGAAACTTGCCAAATCGGAACTAAAAGGAAAAAATCTCGATAGCCTTATTTGGGAAACACCTGAAGGCATTAAAGTTAAGCCTCTCTATACCCTTCAAGATTTAGAAGGTATTGAAGAGCTTTCCGCATTTCCTGGCTTTGATCCTTACTTACGAGGACCACGCGCGACGATGTATGCAAATCGGCCGTGGACTCTACGGCAGTATGCCGGCTTTTCGACACCTGAAGAAAGTAATCAATTTTATCGCGAAAACTTAAAAGCGGGGCAACATGGTCTGTCCGTTGCTTTCGACCTTCCAACTCATAGAGGGTATGACTCAGATCACCCTCGCGTTGCAGGAGATGTTGGTAAGGCTGGGGTTGCGATTGATACGGTCGAAGATATGAAGCTTTTGTTTAAGAGAATTCCCCTTGATCAAATCAGTGTTTCGATGACGATGAATGGGGCTGTTATACCTATTATGGCGGCCTTTATCGTGGCAGCGGAAGAGCAAGGCGTTCGAGCTGAACAGCTTTCGGGCACCATGCAAAACGATATTCTTAAAGAATTTATGGTGCGCAACACTTATATCTACCCACCAGAACCGAGCATGCGGCTGGTCGCGGATATTATCGAGTACACAAGTCAACACATGCCCAAGTTTAATTCAATTTCTGTTTCTGGCTATCATATGCATGAAGCAGGCGCTACTGCCGTTCAAGAATTGGCTTTTACGCTTGCAGATGGACTTGAGTATGTTCGTGCTGCCTTAAGCCGTGGTCTTTCTATCGATGACTTTGCGCCACGCCTTTCATTCTTTTTTGGGATTGGGATGAATTTCTTTATGGAAATTGCAAAGCTTCGTGCGGCGCGTATTCTATGGGCTGAACTTATGAAACCTTTTAATCCAAAGAACCCGCAAAGCTTGATGCTGAGGACCCACTGCCAAACGTCAGGTGTTAGTCTTGCAGCCCAAGATCCTTTAAATAACGTTGTTCGTACAACACTTGAGGCTCTCTCTGCTGTTTTAGGGGGCACGCAATCACTGCATACGGATTCATACGATGAAGCGGTGGCTCTTCCTTCAATAAAATCTGCGCGTGTTGCCCGCAATACCCAGCTTATTATAGCTGAAGAAACAGGCATTCCTTATGTTATCGATCCCTTAGGAGGCAGCTATTACGTGGAAGCGCTCACCCATAGCCTTAAACAACACGCAAAGACGCTTATTGATGAGGTGGAAACCCATGGAGGAATGGTAAAAGCTATTCTGCAGGGGATGCCAAAGATGGCTATTGAAGAATCAGCAGCGAAGCGTCAGGCTCGTATTGATCTTGGGGAAGATACCATTGTAGGCGTTAATAAATACACTATTGAGGAAGAGCCCCTTGAAATACTTGAAATTGATGCGTCGTGGGTGCGGGATCGTCAAATTCAACGTCTTGAGTCTATAAAGAAATCAAGAGATACAGACAATGTTAAGGAAATCTTAGAATCACTCACAGCTGCTGCAGCAAGTAAAAGAAATGTGCTTCCCCTTGCAATTGAAGCCATGCGGGCGCGTGCAACAGTAGGCGAGGTTTCTGCTGCACTTGAAAAGGTGTACACACGCTATGAGGCGCCGACGCATACAATTCATGGTGTCTATGGAGCGCTTTATGAGGAAGGCAACCATCAAGATGTTGATTCTTTTCGAAAACGGGTGGAGGCTTTTGTGCAAAAAGAAGGACGCAAGCCTCACCTTATGATCGCAAAGTTAGGTCAGGATGGACATGATCGCGGGGCTAAAGTGATTGCGACAGCATTTGAAGATCTAGGATTTGAAGTCGAGAATGGCCCCCTTTTTCAAACGCCTGAGGAAGCGGTTAAACAAGCAATTGACCATAAAGCGCATATTTTAGGTCTTTCCAGTCAAGCTGCGGGACATCGCATTCTTGTGCCCCAGGTTATGGCTGCTTTAAAAGCAGCGGGTGCTCAGAATATTCTTGTTGTCTGCGGGGGCGTTATTCCCCCACAAGATCATGAGGAACTTTACACGCAAGGCGTTGCCGCCATTTTTGGGCCAGGGACGCCTCTTTTGAAGGCGGCGGAGAAAACGTTAAAACTTTTGGAAGAGACGTTAACAATATGATTTTTATAAAAGCTTGACATAATGTATAAAAATAACCATATGGTATTTATTAACATTTATATGGAGTTATTTTATGAAGTTTTCTACTTTTAATTTATTTTATTTGTCGTTGTTTGCATCTTTGATCACCTCACCTGCTTTTTGCATGGAAGAGACTACAGGACAGTTTCCATCTCATGCACCCCTCGCACAACCAGAAAAATCAGATTTAGATAGGTCATCAGCTCTTACGGTAGTTACACTTCCATCTGTTCAGATACTTGTATCGGAAAGCGACTTAAAAGAATTTTCTAAGGGCAGTGGGCTCTGGGGTGCTGACCTTCACATGCCAGTTGATCAAACTCTGCAGTTAGGTTTAACGCGAGCTTTGGAGGCCAGTAAGCAGAGTATCCTTCAAGGTTTGATACCAGAAGAAGAAATTATAAAAGTTACACTGACGGTTTCCAATTTTACGTTTGGCTCGGGTTTTCACTCTACTTTTCCAATGATTTCTACCTATGCTAATAGAAAGATATTAGATCAATCCCCAACAGAATTAGGTATAACGCCATCAGAAGCGCAAAAAGCCAGCATCAGATCTTTAAGTGTAAAAATTAAACGTATTGATTCTAAATAAAACAAGTTCAGATAGTGCTAAGAAGTTAACTATGTAGAAAAGAGTGGGTAACTGTTTTAAGGTTACCCACTCTTTGTATATAACCGTAGCGTTTGGTATCTGATTGTCTTATAAGAACAACACCGTTTTATCTTGCGCATCAACAAATTAGTTGATATAGGTTTTATGTTTCTAGCAAGGCAAGGGGAAGACCCGGGCATGCCGATCTAGATTTTATCCACACCTATTCAAGTAAAGAGAGTGAGAAAATGCCCAAGTTAAAGACGAAAAGTAGCGTTAAGAAACGCTTTCGCCTTACGGCGACCGGAAAAGTCATCATGGCTCAAGCAGGCAAACGACATGGAATGCGTAAACGTTCACCCGAAATGCGGAGAACGGCGCGTGGCACCACAATCATGAGAGAATGTGATGCTAAAATTGTTCGTCGTTTTATGCCCTATGGAATATAGGAGGATTGAGAGATGGCACATGTAAAACGTGGTACAACAGCACACGCCCGACACAAGAAAGTTTTAAAGCTTGCAAAAGGATACCGTGGGCGCTCCAAAAGTTGTTATCGTATCGCCCTTCAGCGCGTCGAAAAAGCCTTACAATATGCGTATCGCGATCGCCGAAATAAAAAGCGTGATTTTCGGGCTCTTTGGATTCAGCGCATTAATGCTGGGACGCGTGCGTATGGTTTAACCTATTCACGCTTTGTGAACGGCCTTACAAAAGCTGGTGTTGAAATTGATCGGAAAGTTTTAGCGGACCTTGCTGTTCATGAACCAGCAGCTTTTAAAGCGATTGTGGATCAAGCTCAAAAGGCATTAGCAGTTTAAGATCAGCATCTTAAAATCATAGGTCCCGGGTACTAAGAAACTCATATGCTCATTTTATTCGCATTGAGTTTCTAAATCCCGGGATGACGCGGTTGTATGTGTTTGTTTTCCTTAAAGATTCATCATCCCGGGAGCTAGGAAATCTTGCTCTTTTGAGAGCTTAGATTGTCTTGCTACCCGGGACCTAGATCCAAGTCTCACATAAATTAAGAAATATATTGGCTGAGATAGCCTTTTACATTGCGGTCTAACTCTTCATCCAAATTATTCATGATCTTTTCCATCATGACGATCCAGACCTTACGACGTTGTCCCAACGTAAAGTTTTCTGCAATGGAACGCGAGCCGCGAGCACGAGCGTAAGCGAATCCTTTTGCATTGCCCGCATCGTCAAATATTTCTATTTTGACTGACATCTTGGCATCATATTGTTCTGACTGATCAACTGTGAACATGCCTCTGAAACCACCTGTTCCTTTTAAAGGTGTTTCAACGACAGAAGCTTCCTCAATGGTTACAACTGCAGATCCTGTTTTTCCGACAGGTAAAAGACGATCCTGTACCCATTGTTGAATCATAGCAACGGGTGGGACTGGAAATTCATTTTCCACATGAGGAGGTGTTGACGTTGATTGGTACTTCTTGACAACTTCCACCCGAGCAACATTAAGGCGGATGGGTTTGTTCGAAAGATAAGCAAGTCCTACAGGTTCAGGCATTTGAGCTGTGGGTGAACACGCAGCGACTAAAATAGTCAGGCATAAAAGTGAAAAAAAACGCATAATCCTATCTCCTTAATGGACTGTCATAAGATCTTTTCGATCAAATGTATAGTGATGATTACAAAATTCACAGGTCATTTTCAACTGTCCGTTTTCCAGTAAACTCTCAATTTCTGTAGGTGAAAGTGTGTCTAGAAAAACACGAATGCGTTCTTTTGAGCAACGACATTGCGCTTTAAGATGAAGAGGCTCAAAAATAGTTACTCCAGCTTCATGGAAAAGATTGGTTAAAAGTGTTTTATACGGAATTGAAAAATCTAAGAATTCTTGAGAAGAAAGCGTGTTTAAAAGTGCCTCTGCATGGCTCCATGCTTCCTCATCCACCCTTTTAGAAGGCATTTCTTGAAGAAGAAGAACGCCACTTTTCCAGATATCCTCATGGGTCCTTTCTGAGAAAATACAAATGCGACTTTCGAGTTGCTCAGATTGATCAAAATAATGTTCAATAGAACTTGCTAGGGATTCGTGATTTAAGGTGACGATCCCCTGGTACCGGTCACCTTTTGTTACTTGATCAACTGTAAAAGCTAAATATCCTTGACCGAAAAGCTCTGCAAACGAGATGTTTTGTTTGATTTCATTCGATTTAAGCTGGGTGTAGCCGCGCATGTGACCTTGATTGGTAACGTCTAAAACAGCTAGCTTTATGGGACCATCGGATTTGGTTTGAAGAGTGAAAATACCTTCATATTTTAAGAGTCCGGCAAGGGTGGCTCCAGTAGCTAAAAGTTCAGCCAAAATTTTTGCAACTGCATAAGGATAGTCATGTTGTCCAATAATCGTAGTGCTGACGTTTTGTAGACGAACCAAACGTCCTCTCAACGAAAGATGGGGGAGCAAGAATGGGACTGAAAGATCTGTAGCTTGAGAGTAAGGCATTGATTAACTAAAGTTTCCATTTTCTTCTTAAATGTGATATAGTAAAAGATAAGGATAGAGACGTCAAATAAATAAAGCGGCCATATTCTTTATGCTTTTTTAATAAATTGTGATTTTTATAAATAGTACAGATGTTTTTAAATTAAGATGCAGGGTAAAGTAATGTTACTTATAGAAAATTTTATAAAGCAAGACCAAGGTGTTACAGCGATAGAATATGTTTTAATTGCAATTTTGATTGGACTTGCCATTCTTGTGGGAGCCGCACTTATTGGTACAAGTCTAAATAATGAATTTACTGCGATTTCAACGCATTTGCATACATAAGTGATGTCATAACTAATTTTACGACACTCAAAATATTAATATTTTTTTAAATTATATTGTTTGATAATATAAAATAAAAATAAATAGTTATTAATTTATATTCGGAGGAAGAAACAATGACATTTTTAACAAACTTTATGAAGCAAGACGAGGGTGTGACTGCGATAGAATACGGTTTGATTGCCGCTTTAATTGCTGTTGCAATTATCGTAGGAGCCGGGCTTGTGGGTACAAGCTTGAATACTATGTTCACGACAATTGCAGATAAGTTACACACATAAGCAAGAGCTGTTATCATAGGGAGTGTATGAGAAAAGGGGAGAGAAAATCAACCTTTTGAGAATAGTTATGAATCAGCGTTTTTCATCCTTGTTCATGTTATGAGGTACCCTATAAACCCTATAAAAGTTAGTTTAAAAGCTTGCCGTGTAAGGGCATCCCATTGATAAAATTAAATTTCCTTTTTGTCGTGGATATGTCATAATAAAAAAGTAGAATGAATAATATATAAAATTATATAAAAAAACTTAAAAATCATTAACAGTTTATTAACCAATATTGGTTCATAATTATAGATATAAAATAAAACTAAATATTGTTAATTTATATACAGGAGGAAACGATGACATTTTTAACAAACTTTATGAAGCAAGACGAGGGTGTGACCGCAATTGAATACGGTTTGATTGCTGCTTTGATTGCTGTTGCAATTATCGTAGGGGCTGGGCTTGTTGGTACAAGCTTAAACACCATGTTCACGACAATTGCAGGTAAGTTGCATACCTAAGCGAAAGCTTTTCTCGTAAAGAGTGCATCAGAGGAAGGGCGAGAGAATCGCCCTTTCTACTTTTATTTACAGATGAGAGCTATTCATCTTTGTAAGTAGTGTTGATTTTTCTTAAAAAGAGAGTCATTCGTGTGATCATTTCTCTAAGATGATACTGGGAGAGAGATTTGACTTATACACAAATCCAATGGGGGATCCTACTCTTCGCTGTGCTCATCGTAGGGGTATGGATTCATTCTTCTTCGTTCGTCATTATATATGATAAAAAAATTCTTTACTTTTCAGGATTTCTATCGGCTTTTCTTCTTTTACTCTACATTTTTTATATCAAGTTTCGACCTATTCCTGAAATTGTAATTCTTCTGCAATCTCTCTTTGTGCTTCAATTTTATACACCACTTATGGTGATCTTAAGTTATTTAGCATGTACAGCAAATTATCCGTTTATCGATTCAACACTAGCTTCCTTTGAGAATTACTTAGGATTTAACTCTTCTATACTTGTGCTTTGGTTTCGAGGTCATGAATTGTGGCAAACCATCTTTCACTGCATCTATCAAAGTTATTATTATCAAGAAATCGCGATTATAATTTACTTTACGTATCAAAGAAAAGCTCTGCACTTACAAAGGTTTTTAACACAGTTTATGATCGCTGCCTCTGTAACAAGTTTGATTAGTACTTTTCTCCCTGCAGAGGGGCCTTATGTCTGGTATGATTACACTCCAAGTCCTTCGCTTGCTAACTCATTAAGTCACTTGCTCGAACTTCGACAGCAGATTGTAAATATAATAAAAATAGACGGGGTTACCACATTCCCTTCATTTCATACCATTATGGCCCTTATCTATGCCTATTGCTTTCGTTTTGAAAGGAAACTCATCTTTATTCCTGTTCTAATTTTAAATTTGCTCATTGTTTTTTCTTGCTTGCCCATTGGCCAACACTACCTTGCTGATATTGTCGGAGCAATTCCAGTTTTCCTCGCGATAATTTACCTTGAGAAACTCATCTTTAAATGTGCAGCTTTTTCGCAAGCAAAAAATCAAGAAAAAATAAAAAAGCTTTCTGAGTCATCTTTTGGGGAATCATATAGACAATGAATATGATGACTTCCATTTTAACTTACACAAGGATTCAATGGGGAATAGTGTTTCTTATGCTTCTTGTTGAGTTTGTTTGGATAAAATTGTCTTCCTTTACGTTTGTATACGATCAAAACATTATTATAGCCTATGTGATTTCATTTTCATTGATTTATTTGGTTTACGTTTGGTATCAACGTTTTCGGCCTGATCCTAAAATCCTTAATTTATTACAATCGACTTCTCTTTTCTTGGCTTTTTGTCCGCTGATGTTGGGCTTTTCCTATTTAGGAGCCATGGTAAATCAGCCTTTAATCGACGCTACTTTAGTATCCATAGATAGTCACGTGGGGGTACACACCCCATCTGTTGTTTTTTGGTTTAGAAATCACAAGATTTTTTATTTATTGTTTGAAGCGATCTACAATACATACCTTTTACAGTTTCCTTTCATTATACTGTATTTTGGACTTAGCGATGAGAACGTTTCTTTACAAAGATATATTATGCAATTTATGATTGCGACGCCTCTAACAATTTTGATTAGTATTTTTTACCCTGCAACGGGTCCATATACGTGGTATCAATATACACCGAGTCCAGAATTGTTGAGTGCGCTTAAACATTTACTGGATCTTCGTCAACATATTTTAGATATTACTATTCCAGATGGAATTGTGACGATGCCTTCGTTTCATGCAACCATGGCATGCATAGATGCTTATGCATTTAGACGTCAGAGAAAAATTATTTTTATCCCCATTTTAATATTAAATATTTTAGTTGTTTTTTCATGTATTCCCATTGGTCAACACTATTTTGCGGACATTTTAGGAGGGATAGCCGTGTTCTTCGTAGTGATCGCGATCGAATCTTTTCTTTTCAACTACGTCAATAGAAAAGCGCCCTCTTCATTTTAATTATTTCCAAAAGCTCTACCTCCGTAAATTCATCTTATCCTTTGCGTATTACCTAAAATTTTATCTTTTCCATGTTTTTAAAAAATTCTTTTTTATTAATGAGATATCCTTCGTTTTTAAAAAAAACATAAAAGTTTACTAATTTTTAAGGAGATTCAGATTTAATTGGAATAGTAGAGAGCGAAATGTTTTCGCGATAAATAATTAATTAAGAAGGGAGTTTAAAAATGGCTAGTACACAACACAAACTGGATCGTATTCGTCCTCCACGCGTTCAAATTACGTATGACGTGGAAATTGGAGGCGCTTTGCAAGCCTATGAACTTCCATTTGTAATGGGAATCTTAGCTGACCTGGCGGGAACACCTTCAACACCACTTCCTCCACTTAAGGAAAGAAAGTTTATCGATATTGATCGCGATAATATTAACGATGTGATGGCCTCATTAAACGCGCAACTTCCTTTGCGTGTTCCCAATGTATTGGGGGGAAGCGCGCCTGACTTAAATGTTCTTCTTTCCTTTAATTCAATGGATGATTTCAATCCTGTCAACATTGTAGGCCAAGTTCCTTCGCTGACAGCTCTTTATAATAAGAGAGTTGCTTTGACCGATCTTTTATCAAAATTAGATGGGAATGATGCTCTGGACGCTGAGTTAAGGAATATTGTGGATAATCCAGATGTTTTGGCTCAGTTGCAAAAAGAACTTGGGTTAAGCAAATAGCGAAATTGAGAGATAAGGGAGTAAAATCATGGCAGACGATATAAAAACACCACCAGCAAAAGCTGAGACAGTAAGTGCAGCAGCGCCAGCGAAAACCGGCGGAGGAGCTGGAGGCTCTGGTGGAAGTGGCGGCGGTAGCGGCAGTCTTGTGAATTCAATCATCCAAAATGGAAAACTGGCACGCGACCCATCACAGATCGCAAACGCACAACAAATGCTTACTGAGTTTGTGAATCAAGTGGCAGCTGCTCCTAAGGGAAGCGTTGGTGATGATGTTTATTCGTTCATTGTGAGTGCCATCAGCCAAATAGATAGCACCATCTCTTCACAAATGGACCAGATTGTTCATGATCCTTCCTTTCAACAATTCGAAGGATCTTGGAGAGGGCTTGCAAAACTTGTGATGGCCACAGAAACGAGCGAGTCTTTGAAGCTCAAATTATGGGTGATTACAAAGCAAGAGCTTTTGGATGACTTAGAGAGAGCCGTTGAATTTGACCAAAGTCAGCTCTTTAAAAAGGTTTATGAAGAGCAATATGGCACCTATGGAGGAATTCCATTCTCTTGCCTTGTTGGAGACTATGAATTTGGGCGTGATCCACAAGACGTGGAACTTGCAACACTTATTTCAAACGTAGCTGCTTGTGCTCATACACCATTCATCGCAGCAGCTAACCCTGGAATGTTTAACTTTGACTCATTCACTGAAATGAGTGGTCCACGTGATCTTTCCAAGCTTTTTGATGGAACGGATGCGATTAAATGGAGAAGCTTTAGACAAACGGATGACTCACGTTACTTTACACTTACACTTCCTCATGTGTTGATGCGCATGCCCTATGGTCAAGCCACCAATCCAGTTGAAGGGTTTGATTACGAGGAATCTGTAGATGGAACAGATAATTCTAACTTCTGTTGGGGAAGTTCGGCTTATGCAATGGCCCAAAATATTACGAATGCCTTTGCACTTTATAAGTGGACAGCCGCGATCCGTGGCGTAGAAGGTGGAGGACTTGTTTCTGATTTACCAGCCTTTACTTTCAAAACGTCGGATGGAGACTTGGCTGTAAAATGCCCAACAGAAACAGCAATCACGGATCGACGTGAGAAAGAACTGAGCGATCTTGGCTTTATGGCTTTGTGCTACTGTAAAGATACGGACTATGCTGCCTTTTTCAGCTCGCAAACAACCCAATTGCCAAAAGCATACGAAGATAACTTTGCAAATGCCAACTCACGGATTTCTGCAAGGCTTCCCTATATGCTGAACGCCTCTCGATTTGCTCACTATATCAAGGCGATGATGAGAGATAAAATTGGCTCATTTATGTCACGACATGAGGTCTCACTTTTCCTCAATTCGTGGATTTCTCAATATGTTCTACTGTCTGATATAGCTCCAGAAACGGTTAAAGCATCCTTCCCTCTAAGAGAAGCACGCATAGACGTTTCGGATGTTCCAGGAAAACCAGGAAGTTATACAGCAGTTGTCTTCTTGAGACCATTCTTCCAGCTCGAAGAACTGACCGCATCCTTACGTTTAGTTGCGACGTTGCCTCGTCCAGGTGCAGGTTGAAAGCTGGGAATTTAATGAACATAAAGAATAAAATGAAAGGAAAATTAAAATGGCAGACTTCATGACAGCAACCCCACCAATGATTACGGCAGCATCTCAAGCTGCCAATAAGGGGACCAATATTTCGAACCTGTATATTAACATTGCAGGACAAGGTACGGGAACGCTTACGGGTGCTAACGTCGATCCCAAGCTTGCTAAGGCGGATAGACTTTTAGCGATCAGTGAACAGATGCGTCGAGAAGTGAACACAGCTGCTGATAATACTTTGTTTTCAGCTGGTGAGATTGATGCAAGCTGGGTTTATATTGAAATTTTGAGGACTCAAGCTTCTATATTTGTTCAGAATTCATTCCTGCAAGGAAACAATATTGGTCCAATAAATGTTTATAGGGCAGATGTTATTAATGGAGTCCTTAAAGTTACGGAAGAAATAGACTACACGAATAACATCATTACGAAAATAGATACGACGGCTGTTGCTCTTGAAGGACAAAGACTAGACGTTCTGAAAGTATGGTTCCGTTTTACAGGACGTACGGATACGCTCTTCTTCTTTGATCAAAATGGTCAACCTATCGGTCAGAATGTCTCCACTGTTGACTTTACACTAGGCACTCTTCAAGCTTCCGCCGGTGGCGGCGGAGGTAATAACCAAGGCGGCGGCAGTAACCAAGGTGGCGGCGGAGGTAATAACCAAGGTGGCGGCGGAGGTAATAACCAAGGCGGCGGCAGTAACCAAGGCGGTGGCGGTGGTGGTTGGTAATTATCAACTTACTCCATAAAGAAATCAAAGGCGTTCTTAGGTAGAGCGCCTTTTTTCTTTAGGTCATTGGTAAAAAAATGATATATTAAAAGTGATAAATAGATGATTTGTGGAAGGTTGTCATGAAGCGCAATAAAATTAATAAAGGAACTCTTCCTCCTCTTTTTGATCGAATAATTGAAGACAAATCTGGGCAGGGGCGGGGGCAACAGTTACTAAATGCTCAACAGCTTAAAGACTCTATAATTCATGAACTTTCGATCGCTTTAAACACACGTTGTACTGTCCGAAAGGTTATTTATAAAGATCACATAGAGACCATTCCTTTTTTTGGTATGCCTGATTTTTTTGGTCTTGGCGATTTTAGTGGTTTTGATGGTGAAAATTCACAAACTTGGCCCAGTATAGCGCATTTTATACAAACAGCGATTCATGCGGCAGAGCCTCGTATAAAAGATGTTCGTGTTACGATAGAAGGGTATGATTCTATCAATCAATCCCTTTCGATTGATGTTGCTGCTTCTTTAAAAGAATCAAAGCTGATTTCAGAGATACATTTTCCGCTAACATTGCTTCGTTGGGGAAGCACTTCTAAAAAAGCGGCTGCTTAAAGACAAACACCAATGACACGATCAATGCCTGCAAGATCTTGTAGGATAAAAGGAATTTTAAATTCGGCTTGATGAAAAAGCTCTTCTATTTCTTGTCGTTGATTGAATCCCATTTCAAGAACAGCAATGCCTTTTGGAGAGAGCAGTCGTTTGATTTCACAAACGAGGATCCTGTAACAGTCAAGCCCATCTTCTCCACCAAAAAGAGCGAGAGAAGGATCGTGTTTCAGGACCTCTGTTTGTAGCTCTTCTCTTTCAGCTAGAGGGATATAGGGAGGATTACTGACAATAATATCAAAGCGCTCTTTAAGTTCTTTTCCCCAATTGCTATGCAAAAAGGTGGCGCGGTCACTCACATTATTATGAGCTGCATTGAAGTTAGCGATTGATAGCGCTTCCTCGTTAATATCAACGCCCCAACCTCTCGAATTTGTGAGGTCGTGCAATAAAGAGATAAGAATACAACCCGAACCTGTGCCCAAGTCTAAAATCCGCCAAGGTTCATTTGTACGGTTACCAATCCATTGCAAGACGCCTTCTATGATGGTTTCTGTTTCAGGCCTTGGGTCAAGAGTATCTTTATTCAAATGAAAAGGAAGGCTCCAAAATTCGCGCATGCCTTTAATTCGAGATAGAGGTTCTCCAGCAAGGCGCCTTTTGAGCCATTCTTGGATGTGAAGGGTTTCAGATCGTGTAGGATTATAGTGAGGGTTTAGGATAATAAATACGTTTTCTTGATGCAAAGCGCCCGCCAATAGCCATTTTGCTTCTTGATGAGGGTTTTCATAACCTGCTTTTAAAAAGGCCTTTTCAATAGCAACACGCCATTCCGTAACGGTCATTCATCTGCCTTTGTTTTATAAGCATAATGGCATTCTTCACGGACAGGGCACGTTGGGCAGTGTGGCTTTCGTGCTGTGCAAACATAGCGACCATGAAGCACCAGCCAATGATGAGCGTTTAAGATCCATTGAGATGGGATGCGCTTCATGAGCTCCTTCTCAATCTCAAGAGGTGTTTTCCCAAATGTGAGACCTGTCCGATTTGAAACGCGAAAGATATGCGTATCAACCGCAATGACAGGCTCACGAAAAGCTGCATTTAACACCACATTGGCTGTTTTTCGCCCAACGCCAGGAAGTGATTCCAAGTCTTCTCGCGTTTGAGGTACTTGGCTGTCATAATGTTGAAGCAATCTCTCGCTTAGAGCGATAATATTGCGTGCCTTTGCGTTATAAAGGCCGATTGTGTTAATATACCGTTTAAGATTTTCTTCTCCGAGACCCACCATTTTTTTTGGCGTATCTGCAACTTTAAAAAGCTCTTTTGTTGCTTTGTTGACGCCTTTATCTGTTGCTTGTGCAGAAAGCACAACCGCAACTAAGAGTGTAAAGGAGTTTGTTGAATATAATTCTCCCTTTGGTGCAGGATCGAGAGCCGCTAGTTTTTCAAAAAAGCGCTCAATTTCTTGGGGCGTCATGAGGGCTGACATAATGAAACCTCCACAACATCATCAATGGTATATAAACCCTTTGGTTTATCAGAAAGCCACTGAGCAGCTTTAATAGCACCTTCGGCAAAAAGAGCTCGATCGAGGGCCCGATGTTCAAGGGTGATCATATCCTTTTCGCTCGCAAAGATAACCGTATGATCACCGACAACACTACCTCCTCTGATACTCACGCATTCGAGATGATCATTTGGACGAGGTGATAAGGAAGGGTAGGGGGGAATATTGTGTTTTAAATGCTCAAGAGTTGCAAGATCTTTCGCAATTGAAAGAGCCGCTCCAGAAGGTGCGTCTTTCTTGTGATGATGATGCATTTCTAAGATGCTGATATCATAAGAGGTTCCAAGTACTTTAGCGGTTAAAAGAGATAGCTTTCTTAAAAGAGCAACAGCAAGGCTTGTATTGGGAGCCATAAGGAGTGGAATTGATTGTGAGGCCGTTTGAAGCTTTTCTTTTTGTACTTCTGATGGACTTGATTGACAGACAGCAAATGGTTTTTTCTGATGAAGAGCTTCATCTAGATACCTGTCCAATGCTTCAGGCGCACTAAAATCGATGATCACATCAGCTTCTTTAAACGCTATTTTAGGATCATCTGTGATGAAGATATTAAGCGCGCATGTCTCAATGAGATTCCCCACGTCTTGTCCAATAAAAGGATTGCCAGTACGCGTTAGTGCCCCTGCCAGCTCAACATCAGGGCTTTGATTAATTTCCCTGAGAAGCAATCGTCCCATTCTACCTGTGCATCCAGTAATCGTCAGCTTAAGCATGTTTCCTCTTGTTTTAGCGAAATCCCATGGCCAATCTTAGTTCAACTTTTATTGCACCTAAGGGGTCATTTTTTATAAGTTTCAAAACAGGAATTTGAATATCATGATACGCAGTAAACGCAGGTTCTGGCAATCTATCTGGGAAGTCATTCTCACAAATTTCAACGCAAAGTGCTAAAGGAGACTTTTCTTGAAAAGGGAGAGTACAAATCCCAATATTTCTCACCTCTATCCTTCCTCTTAAAGATGCAGGGGAAGTGGCGATTAGAATACCATCTTCAAGACTAATCAAAGTTTGATCGTCTGAAACAAGAATCGCTCCTCTGTCGATTAACTGTAGGGCGAGTGATGTTTTGCCCATTCCCGGCTTTCCCGCTATTAAAACAGCTTGATATTTGACTGCAACGCATGTGCTGTGAAGATGAATGTCACTCATGGACTTACCTTCATAAACTTAGCAGCAAAAAAACCATCTGTTTTTGTTTGAAGAGGAGATAAAGATAAGAAAGGACTATTGTTTAGGCCACAAGGAACTAAAGTAAAATTTGGATTTTTCTCAAGGAATGCATTGGCTATATCTTCATTTTCTTCGCACAATAAAGAGCATGTCGCATAGATCAAATATCCTTCTCTTTTAACAAGAGGTGCGGCTCCCTCTAAAAGGCTAAGCTGAAGAACAGATAATTCTGTTATATCTGAAGTTGAGATATTCCATTTTTGATCTGGATTGCGTCGCCATGTGCCCGTGCCTGAACAGGGTGCATCAATCAGAACGCGATCAAATCTTTCTTTTTGTCGTTTGAGCCATTTATCATGAATGCCAGAAATTTCGCGTAGCTCTGCATTAAATGCGCCAGATCTTTTAAGGCGCTCTTTTGCCCTTTTTAGCCGCCAACCTGCAATGTCGGTTGCCACAACTCGCCCCTTGTTTTGAAGAAGAGCGGCAATTGCTAGCGTTTTTCCTCCAGCGCCTGCACACAGATCCAAGATCGTCTGCCCTGGTTGAATATCCATTAAGTTGACAATAAGTTGCGAGCCCTCATCCTGAACTTCAATAAGCCCGTCTTGAAAGGCTTTTGTTTGAGTAATGTTCTCTCGACTTTCAATCCTCAAACCCCAAGGAGAGAGCGATGTGGGTGTGACTAAAAGCCCTGTATTCTCAATAACATGAAGGGCTTCATCTCGCCTTGCTTTTAGCAAATTCACTCTTAAATCAAGAGGAGCTTGCTCTAGAAATGCCTGCATTTCTTGCTTTAGCGAGGCGCCAAATCGACGCTTGAGGTAAGGAAGAATCCATTCGGGAAACTCTCCCTCTACCCAAGGAGAAAGTTTATTAAAATCAGGAAGATGCTCAAATATAGCCCTTTCTTTGTCTGATAATCGAGCAGGCGCGTATTGGTCACCCGAAAATAAAGTTCCGATTTTATCGCGAGCAATTTTTTCAAAAAGCCACAAATATGCAAGCAAACGAATACGTGCTGCTTCAAAAGGGGCCATCAAAAGAGGCGACAGCCCTCTTTCAAGTGCCCACCAGTCACAGGATGCTCGGTGGCGCATGATGCCATAAACATAAGCTGATATGGTCTGACGATCTTTAGCGCCAATATAGCGGCGTGTTTTGAAATACATATGACACATCTGATCTAAAGGTTTTCTTTCAACGCTATGAAGAGTTAAAATTTCAAGAACGCTTTCTAAACGTGCTGCATCTTTCATGGTCTAAATCCTATCGCAACCACATACATCTCGGCCGAGTCTGCTCGACTCGCTGGAGGTTTAAAATGGAATACTTTTTCAAAATGTTTCTTTAAAAGTGTTAGGAGTTCCTTTTCTGTTCCACCTTGAAGAACTTTAACAACAAAAGCGCCGCCACTTTCTAAAACTTCCTGAGCGAAAACAAAAGCTTCTTCAGTCAAGGCCATAATACGCAAATGGTCTGTTTGTGTATGTCCTGTGCTAGGCGCAGCCATGTCACTTAGAACGACATTTACAGGTCCTGTCAAAGTTGCTTTCAAGGTCTCGACGACTTGAGAATCACAAAAATCTCCGCAAATGAGCAAAGCTTTTCCAATCGGCTCCATAGGGGTTAAATCAATGCCGACAACTTGTCCCCTTGCTCCTACGCGTTCAAGGGCGACTTGGGTCCACCCACCAGGAGCCGCTCCTAGGTCTACAACGCGCGCGCCTGGCTTTAAAATTTTGAATTTATCGTCAATTTCAATCAATTTATATGCGGCACGTGAACGATATCCCGCTAATTTAGCTTTTTGCACGTAAGGATCATTGAGCTGGCGGGTAAGCCATTTTTGAGAAGAAATCTTTCTTCCTCGTGCTTTTTTAAGCCTTACAAATAAAGGACGTCCAGAAGATGATTTTGTTGTCATGAGTTCATCAAATCTAATAAAATTCCCTCTCGAACCCCACGATCCGCAACACGAACAGGGTTTATGGGAAAAACATCATAAATTCCTTCGAAAATAGCAACACCTCCCATAACAAGCTCGGAACGCATGGGGCCGATGCAAGGGTGAACCAATCGTTGCTCAAGTGTCATTGCATAGAGCGAAGCGATGGTTTGATGAATGACATCTGATGTTAAGTGAAGCCCATTAACCATCGTTCTATCATATCGATCAAGATTCATATGCAGAGCAGCAAGAGTTGTTACTGTTCCACTAGTGCCAATCAATTGAATGTTATTTTTTTTTAGTTGAGGGTAAATATAGGCCTTATCACAAAAACTCTTCATCTCCTTAGCAACAATCTTTCGAATCTTTTCTAAACAACGTGGAGGCGAAGATTCATTTCGTAAAGTTTCAGCAACAGTTACAACCCCTAAGGGAAGGGAAACCCATTGTATAATTTCTGGAAGCTTATGAGGAAACAACTCCATCCACATTACTTCCGTGCTTCCACCACCGATATCAAAGGCGATTGCATAACGCGTGCTGGTATCAAGTAAATCTGCGCAAGCCATAATCGCAAGGCGCGCTTCCTCTGCAGGAGAAATGACTTCAATTTCGAGGCCTGTTCGAAAGCGAATTTCTTCAAGAAATGCATCGCGATTAGAAGCTTCGCGACAGGCTGCAGTAGCAATGTAACGAGCACGCGTAATTTTATAACTTTTTACCTTTTCAGCACAGATAGTTAAGGCATTAAGGGTTCTGCGTAAGGCTTCTTTTGAAATATGGCCTTTGGTTGCGAGCTCATCCCCAAGTCGAACAACCCTGACAAAAGAATCAACAACCTCATAGCCGTTAGGCGTAAGAGCAGCAATCAATAGGCGGCACGTATTCGTTCCCAAATCAAGAGCTGCAATGTGTTCTTGATGAGTGTCCTTAGATGGATGATGAGAAACAGATTCTAACATATCTCTAACCTAGATCGACTTGTCGTTGACGGCAACTTTTATATGTAGATGGAATGACATATTTATCACAAAAAGATGCACTTTAAACGAAAGTATTTCTTTTCCACTTTAAAAGGAGCTACTCTCATATTACAATTTTCTTCATTATAAAAAGGAACTTTTGATGGCGTTGTCAAAATTACTCTTACAATTTCGTTTCGTAAAAGCCTATTTAATCGCACTTTACTTTTTAGAAAAATACATTGGAGGTCTTCTTTTCCTTACGATTCGCGTCTGGATGGCCCGGATATTTTGGGACTCTGGCGTTTGTAAGGCGCAAAGTTGGCCTAATACATTGATGCTCTTTAAGTACGAGTATAAAGTTCCTGTTATTTCGCCGGACTTAGCTGCGTATTTAGCAACAATTACTGAACTCACGTGTCCTATTCTGCTTGTCATTGGTTTTGCATCACGTTTGGCCGCAATTCCTATGCTGATTATGACGGCAGTGATTCAATGCACTTATCTCTGTTTAAACGAGCATCTATATTGGGCAATGCTTTTAGGCCTTATCGTCTGTTTTGGTCCTGGCTTATTCTCAGCTGATTTTCTTTTCCGTAAATGGGTATTGCAGAAATAGACCTTGGATGAGAATCGTGGGCGGCAAGTTTCGAGGGAAAAAATTATTAACCTTTTCTCATGAGGGGACACGTCCAACTTCTGATCGGACGCGTGAGACAATTTTTAATATTCTTCTTCACAATCCTGCCTTTGGGCCAAAAATTCTAATTGATAAAGAAATTCTTGATATTTTTGCAGGAACAGGTGCTTTAGGGCTAGAGGCTCTCTCGAGGGGAGCTAGATCCGTAACATTTGTCGAAAATGAAAGGGAAGCCCTTTCTCTTTTATATGAGAATGTTAAGAGCCTTCATCTTTTGCCCTCTTGTGTTCAAGCACAGGACGCACGCCATATCTCTTTGCCGCTTGGTTCTGCATTTGATCTTATTTTTTTGGATCCACCTTATGGTAAAGGATTTATTTTGCCTTGTCTAACCCGTATTGCTGAGAATGGCTGGTTAGCAGATGGGGCCGTGGTTGTGATAGAAATGGGGAAGGAAGAAACCTTAATTTTACCCCCGTTTTTGGAATTGGTGGTAGAGCGGGTCTCTGGAGCGGCGAAAGTTTTGTTTTGCATTTATAACATAAGACTTTTATAAGGACTAAAGGTCACGGTAAGTCCATCTGAATCATAGAGAATGCCTTAAGGTCGGCTGGCTCTAGAGCTTAAACTTCTTTTTGCGGATGTTCAAAGCTTCAACTTTAAAAAAGATAAAAACTTTTGTAAAGCCAATCAAAAATTAATTCCGGCTCTTAAAAAGCCTTCCAGCACTTTTTCTCCGCTTCCCACTTCAGCTCCAATATCTCCTGCAAAGAAAAAGCCATTTTTGAGTTGGATGACAGCGGAAAGACTTGGGGCAAATTGGTTCAGTTTCTTATTATCTCCTGAAGTGATAAATGCAGAAGAGGGGGTATTAACGGCTACAAAATTTTGATTCACGCGTGTTGAATGGCCAAAGGGGCTCTTGCAAAGCCACGCAAGGGTAAGGACTGGCTTTATTAAAATATCATCATACTCAAAAATACGATCAACGTGCGCACCGAGCTGGGTCTGAATAAAATTCGAATTCCGGGTTTTTATCTTCAGATTTGTGAGACTTCCCTTTTCTTGAAAGCCTTTTTCATGGACATTGATAAAACCAAACTGTCCATAAGGTGTCAAAGAGAGAATGTACGCATCGATTCCATAGCCAGCTTCCCACCAGGTTGATGTTGAAACACCATGGTGATGTTCCTTTGCCTTTTGGTCTAAGAAACTAATATTTCGCGTTGTGTGATAGCTGTCCCGCCCTATGATGACATCTCCATTGATGTAAAAGGGATCTTGAACTGTCATTCCATAAAGCCCAAGATAGATATTCTTTATACGTCCGTTGCCTCGTTGCATTTTAAAATGAGCTTTATTGTTGGCAAATCCTCCCATAAGGCCGAAAAAGGTATTCTTAAAGACTTCATGATCTGCCCCCGCAGCCGTTCCAAAAGTCTTTGCACTCATTCCAACGAATTTTGCATTCTTGTTTCTTTCTAAGCCTTGCCCAAAGGACTGAATCCAAACGCTTGTCTTATCATAAGTCTGACGACCTTCGGTGAAGAGTGGGCCGGTCTTAGCTGTCGTGAGGTGAGGGAAGGAAGAAGATCGGCTAATCGCTTGACCTGAGTTGATGAATGTTGTCAGTTGTTTGCGAGAATTCTTTGTTTGCGCTGCAAGGTAGGAGAAGGTCTCTAGGGCAGGAGGTTCTTTTTTCTCTCGTCTCAAAACGTCCTCTCGCAGACTATAAAGCTGATTTTGAAGTTGATCATTGATTGCGGCATAGCTTTGGCGTGTAATACTTGTAAGATAGGCGTGATGATTGAAGCTGAGTTGATCCAGAACACCTTGCACTTGTGAAAGAGGGAGAAGATCAAGTCGATCAAATAATGGAAGAAGAGATTGCCCCTGTCTTTGTGCTAGAATATTGTCTAAAGCGACGCCTACTTTAGCGCTGGAATTTTTTAGATTCATTGAGCAAAAGGAGCTACGATCTAAGATAACATCCACTTCATTTGGCATGTAGACAACCGAGCACGTCAACACCCCTCCTGTCGTATTGCAATTGAGGCTCCCTACACTATTCGTATATACTGCATTTGCAAATTTCCCTGAACTTGCGCCATTTTGTGTGATGATAAGAGGTAATTTTTGACGTCCTAAGGTTGGTGTTTCTTCAGCAGATTTGATAAAAAGTTGTCCATCAAGAGCTGCATTCCCTTGAATGAAAAGAAGGGGGGAAGAAGTAGCCTTTGACGTGATGGACATGATTCCCTTGGGGCCTTGTTTGTAATTCCCTATCATCGTAAGATGATTTGGGCTTAAGGTGCCTTGATTATTAAAAAATGTTGACCACAGTTGAATCGTTCCGCCTCCACTTACTTTCCCGCCATTAAGAAAGAAAGCATATCCACTCAGAGTGCCTATTACATTAAGTTGGCCCGTGGAGATGCTGGCAAAGCCGCCTCCTCGGATTTTTAAGATGGCTCCGCTGCCAATCGTTAACGCGGCACCAGGGTTTTGGATCCCTAAAAATCCTATCGTTGTAGAACTTGTTATATTTTGCGTTCGTGCTGTATTTAAAACTATTTGAGGGTATACGGGAAAAATATTTTCAATTTCATCTGTAAAATTAACTTTATTCGCAAAAGTACCGATAAAATTCCCACTCGGGTTATAGATTGAGATTGTTTTATTTGTTCGGCTAACAGCGTATAAATTGCCATTCTCATCAAAAGCTAATCCAGAAACGCTATTAAGCCTTGTGGAATCATCGATAAACACCTTAAGAACTTGCTTGGTGGGGGAATACTGATAAACACGATGATCATTTGGGCTGCCAAAATATATGTTGCCATCCTCCATGTTAAAAACCACACCATCAGGATTCCTGATATTCGGGTCTGTGATTTGTCCTTGTAGAACTCCGCTAGAGTCAAAGAAAACCACGCGGTCGGCCGCTTCATCCGCTACAAAAAGCTGTCCATTAGGTCCAAAGGCAAGGCCTCGAACAGAGTTGCTTCCACTAAGTGTTAAGCCTCCTTGACGCGTAGGAACAGGCGTAAAAGCAGGCACTCCTGAGGCAGCTGAAAAAGCAGGAACAAAAGTTCCGGGATTAAAAACTCCTTGTGGAAAGGTTCTTTGTAGGAAGCTGGAAAGAGGCCCTGGTGTAGATCCGTTTCCTTGAAGGATAAATTGCGACACAACATTTGTGTCCTGACTTGAGGTATAAAGGGTTCCTGAGGGCGAAAAAGCAATATTATAGGGATGTAATAGGCCTGATGAGGTCATCTGCGTTACAATATTGCTTACAAAAGTAGGGTTGTTCGGAGAGGCAAATTTAACGATTCGTGAGTCCTTGCTAAGGCTATTAGAAACATAAAAGCCACCATCGGGCCCTGCGGCCATTCCTCTTAGTTCTTTCAACCCAAGATTAGGTGAGAGAACGTATCCTTGACTTTCTCCTTGTGGTGAAAGAGAGAGGATGTTGTTGATAGCACCGCTGGGGGTCTCTCCTGAAAAAGTCAGGTACCAACTCGTTTGTGCTCTTCCATCTCTAGAAAACAATAAAAGGAGAAAGCCGAATAAAAGCAGACATAAACGTTGCATAAGCCCTCCCGCTTGCCTTAATTATTAGCTAGGTATCGTATAGGGATTTTTTTGAAAAATAAACTGAACTTTTTCAATAGGGTTGAATTTGGGCTCTTACTATGACTAATAATCCGACGACTTGCTCTTTAAAATAACCTGTGCCAGGATACCCATCGGTCGCACAGGAGTGATGATCGTAAGACAATGACAAAAGGAGAAGAGAGATGAAAATTCTTTCAACGATTCAATCTAAGTCTCACACTTTAAATGAACTCATGGTTGTGTTTGGAGGCGTTATGCTTCTTTTCGCAGCTTCTCAAATTGAGATTCCCCTTCAACCTGTGCCAATTACTTTACAGACGGTCGCAGTAATGCTTATTGGTTTGACGTATACACCGCGGCACGCGCTACAATCGCTTTTAATATGGCTTGGTTTAGCTGCCGCAGGACTTCCTGTTTTATCAGGCTTTGCAGGTGGCTTTGCCTATTTCGGTGGCCCTACGCTAGGGTATTTGGTTGGATTTGTGATTTCTGTTTACCTTATGGCAACTTTTAAACAAAGATTTTCTCTGAACTCTTGGACTTCAGACGTTATGCTTTGTCTTATGGGAACAGCCATTCTTTTTTCCTTAGGAGTTGCATGGCTTTCGCGCTTGATTGGGCTTGAAAATGCTATAACACATGGTGTGTTGCCTTTTATTTTACCAGGTATTGTTAAAGCAGGGCTTTTGTGTACGGCTTTACAGATCATTCGTCATTATAAACGCGGATGAAGATTTCTTTCCGGCCTCACCATTTTCTCTGTACCCTTGGGTTTCAGGGAAAAGGATATTCACCCGGATTTGTTCAAAACTACTGGCAAATTGTAATAGCTCTTCATCAAAATGAAGAGCTCCCGATTCAAGTGGTTCAACATGTGGATTCCGTCTGTGGTCTTTGCCCGTACAATGGGAATGGGGTATGTGCCACGGAAGAAAAAATTCAGACCCTAGACTTACGTCATAGCCAAATCTTAGGAATTTCACCAGGAGATCATCTTACATGGAAAGAAGCAAAGGAGCGTATTAAGAAACAAATGACACTCCAAGCTTTTCATAAAGCTTGCCAAGGATGCCAATGGAAATCTTGTGGAGTGTGTGAAACAGCTCTTCGAGAATTACGAGAAGAAGGCCCATGAAGCGAAAGCTATCACCTGACGAGCTGCAGCTATGGAAAAGCTATGTAAAGGATGTGAAAGCTCTTCCAAAGGTTAAGAAGGATCAGAAAGAGCTTAGTCTAGATGTTACAGCTCCTTTAAAATCGCAAACGCCTCTCGTTCCTGTCGTGAAGTCGCAGAAAAAGCCCAAATTAGATAAGTTAGAAACCCCTCTTGGTGCATTTGTCCGGAAAGAAGTGCGCCATGTAAAGATAGACGCTCGATTGGATATGCATGGTATGACGCTTGAAGAAGGCTATCGAGCTGTAGAACGGTTTTTACTAAATGCACAGGAGCGTGGGTTAAAGCTTGTTCTTGTGATAACAGGGAAGGGAGCTTTGAGCTCAGAAAATACTCTGCGCCATCAGTTTCCTCGTTGGCTTCAAGAAGACCCGCTGAAGCGTCTTATTGTTGCGTTCCACCATCCTGTCAAACCGGAGCATGGAGGGCAGGGGGCTTTCTATATACGGGTGAAGAGCAAGAAAAAATAAATAGATAATTCAAACTGGGGGTCAATTTAAGCCCTTGAAAAGAAAGAAGACTCGTCATTGCGAGCGGAGCGAAGCAATCCAGTCTTTTAATAGCCAAGTAAGTGATTAATCTTTTTTCGATTCCGTCCATAGATTACTGGATTGCCGCGGTCGCTACGCTCCCTCGCAATGACGATAAGTTGATCTATCTCTTAAAGGGTGAACCATTGAAAAGTGAAGAGTACCTTATCTCAAGCTTACTCGTTTGATTCTACAGTGAGTGTGTGGTTATAGAGTATAGATCTCGTGGGTGCTGATCTTGCTACCGCACTCAAAGCAATAAGAAATAGCCCAATGATTGAAAAACTGAGATATAAAAGGAAGTGACTTCTCCTTTTTTTCTTGGAAAATATTTTTTTCTTGAATGGTGAACGCATTTTATATTTTTCTTTTTGTTAAGTTCAAGGTAATTTTAATGAGGATACGTTAAAAATTAGTTAATTGCACTCGATTGCCATGTTTCCCTGGATTGCTTCACTTCCGCTCGCAATGACGAATCTCTTATAGTTCAATGCAAAAACGCGTCATTGCGATGAGCGTAGCGAAGAAGCAATCCAGAAGTTAGATTGGATTAATTTATGTGCTTGGTATAACAAAGAAAAACAAGCAGGTTCTACTCCTTACGATCGTTCCAAAATTCTTTAATTTTCGAAAAAAATCCTTCTGAAAGAGGGCTGGAGTGAGATTTTTCCTCTAAGCTTGAGAATTCTTGTAAAAGTTCTTTTTGACGCTTTGTTAAGTTAACAGGTGTTTCGACTTGTGCTTGGATGTACATATCGCCACGAAGGGTTGAGCGTAGGATGGACATTCCTTTACCCTTGAGTCGGAATTGTTTCCCTGCTTGTGTTCCTTCAGGAATTTTGACCCGCGCTTTGTGACCATCTATGGCGGGAACTTCGATTTCGCCTCCAAGAGCAGCGGTGCTCATTGAAATGGGTACTTGGCAATAAATATTTGATCCGTCGCGATGGAAGAATTTATGAGGCTTAATGTGGAGAAAGATATAGAGATCGCCTGGTGCTCCTCCCCGCAGGCCTGCTTCTCCTTCACCAGTTAAACGAATACGAGCTCCTTCCTCAATACCAGCAGGAATCGAAACGGAAATCGTTTTCTCTTTTCTGACTCTTCCTGACCCATGACATGTTTTACAGGGATCCTTAATAATTTGACCCAGTCCATGACAGTGAGAGCACGTTCTTTCAACTGTAAAGAATCCCTGCCGTGCGTGAACTTTTCCTTGGCCATGGCATGTCGGACATGTTTCAGGTTTCGCACCCGTAGCTGTTCCTGCACCATGGCAGGTATCGCAGGTGGCGTTTGTGGAAATTTTAATATTTTTCTTCAGACCCTTAAAGGCGTCCTCAAGTGTAATCTCCATATTGTAGCGTAAATCTGCGCCACGAAGGGAAGCTTCTGCTTGGCGCGTACGACCACCCATAAATTCGCTGAACATTTCATCAAAAATATTACCAAATCCAGAAGCTTCAAAATCAAATCCCCCGGGATGAAAGCCACCAGCTCCAGGGCCTGCTCCCCTTCCACCTTCAAATGCTGCGTGCCCCATTCGGTCATAGGCAGCACGTTTTTGCTCATCTTTTAAAATTTCGTATGCTTCATTAATTTCTTTGAATTTCTTTTCCGCTTCTTTATCACCTGGATTTTTATCAGGGTGCAATTTCATTGCAAGCTTGCGGTAAGCTTTTTTAAGCTCATCCGGCTTAGCCGTTCGAGAAACGCCTAGAAGTTCATAATAATCTTGTTTTGCCATGAATCTACCAATTTCTAGTCAGCAGTTATCAGAAGTCAGTGATCAAAATCGGTTCTTGATGTTGAAGTGCTCAATATCGTCACAAAAACTTTCTGATAACTGTTCACTTATTACTTCTCATTCTTGTTATTATCATCAACTTCTTCAAAGTCAGCATCAATGACGTCTTCTTTATTCGTTTCTCCTGACTCATCAGGAATCTCAGAAGATGTGTCTTCTTGTGCACCTTCTTGAGATTGCTTATAAAGAGCCTCTCCTAAGGCCATCGAGGCTTGTGTTAAGACTTCCATTTTTTGTTGAATGTCTGATTTCTCAGGAGAATCGAGAGATTCACGCAAATCTTTTACAGCCGCTTCAATTTTTTCACGGTCTGTTGCACCGATTTTATCCCCATGCTCTTTGAGTGTTTTCTCTGTAGTGTGAATAAGAGCCTCTGCATGGTTTCGGACTTCAACAAGCTCACGGCGCTTTTTGTCCTCACTTGCATGGGACTCAGCATCCTTGACCATCTTCTCAATATCTTGTTCAGAAAGACCACCCGAAGCTTCAATACGAATTTGTTGCTCCTTATTTGTGGCTTTATCTTTTGCCGATACATGAACAATACCATTTGCGTCAATATCAAAGGTTACTTCAATTTGAGGCATACCACGTGGAGCGGGAGGGATGCCCATAAGATCAAACTGACCTAATAGTTTGTTGTCAGCGGCCATTTCGCGCTCACCCTGGAAAACACGTATCGTAACGGCAGTCTGGTTATCGTCAGCTGTGGAAAAAGTTTGTCCTTTTTTAGTGGGAATTGTTGTGTTTCTATCAATAAGACGCGTAAAGACCCCACCTAAAGTTTCAATGCCTAAAGAGAGAGGCGTTACATCCAGCAAAAGAACATCTTTTACATCCCCGCGCAAGACGCCGCCTTGGATTGCAGCACCTAAGGCAACGACTTCATCGGGGTTAACACCACGATGAGGGTCTTTTCCAAAAAAACTTTTTACGGTTTCAATAATTTTGGGCATGCGGGTCATTCCACCCACCAGGATTATTTCATCAATTTGTCCAGCAGTAACACCCGCATCTTCAAGAGCTGCTTTGCAGGGCTTGACTGTCCGTTCAATTAAATCGGCAACCAAACTTTCAAGTTTGGCTCGCGTTAGTTTTACATTCAAATGCTTAGGACCAGACGCATCAGCTGTTATGAAGGGTAGGTTTACGTCAGTCTGCATCGTGCTTGAAAGTTCGATTTTTGCTTTTTCAGCAGCTTCTTTGAGGCGTTGAAGGGCAAGTTTGTCCTTGCGAAGATCGATCCCTTGTTCATTTTTAAATTCGTCAGCTAAATAATCAATAATACGTTGATCAAAATCTTCACCGCCTAAGAAAGTATCTCCATTGGTGGATTTAACTTCAAACACCCCGTCACCGATTTCAAGAATTGAGATATCGAACGTCCCTCCACCGAGGTCATAAACGGCAATGACTTCTCCTGCTTTTTTATCGAGGCCGTATGAGAGCGCAGCAGCTGTTGGCTCGTTGATGATGCGTAGGACGTCTAGACCCGCAATTTTACCTGCATCTTTTGTTGCTTGACGTTGAGAGTCGTTAAAATAAGCGGGAACAGTAATAACAGCTTGAGTTACTTTTTCACCAAGAAAATTTTCAGCAGTTTCTTTCATTTTTTGAAGAATAAAGGCACTTATTTCACTTGGACTATATTTTTTTCCTTGGATTTCGACCCATGCGTCGCCATTGTCGCCTTCAACAATTTTATAAGGTACAAGGTCTTTGTCCTTTTTCGTCATTGGGTCATCATAACGTCGCCCAATAAGTCGTTTGATGGCAAAAAGTGTATTTTCTGGGTTAGTAACAGCTTGTCGTTTTGCAGCTTGTCCTACAAGGCGCTCGCCCGTATTTGTAAAAGCAACCATGGAGGGCGTTGTTCGAGCACCTTCAGCGTTCTCAATGACGCGTGCTTCTTTTCCTTCCATAATTGCAACGCAAGAGTTGGTGGTACCAAGGTCAATTCCAATTACTTTACTCATTTAATTCCTCTTTCTTTTCTTGAGTGAAATTTAAAAATGGACTCTTCTTTTTATGTAGGAAGAGGGTTTGAGGGTTACAACGTGGGCTCAGAATTTTTTCCTTTTGCCACACCAACCATAGCGGGACGCAAAAGTCTACCACTTAATTGATACCCTGGTTGTAACACATGAACAACTGTTCCGACAGGTTTGTCCGTATCTTCAACTTCAAACATGGCTTGGTGTAAATGGTGATCAAATGCCTGTCCAAGAGGATCAATTCTTTCGATGCCATGCTTTTTAAAAGCAAAGAGAAGTTCTTTTTCAGTAATCTCAATGCCCTCGAGAAGCGTTTTTAACAATTTTTCGGGGTGGTCAAGTTCGTCAGGAACGCTTTCAATCGCTCTCCTTAAATTATCGGAGACAGTGAGGAGTTCTCGCGCAAATGCTGAAATTGCGTATTTGGCTGTTTCTTCACGCTCTCTTTCGGCTCTTTTTCGATAATTCTCAAGCTCAGCAACCGTTCTTAAGAGCTGATCTTTAAGCTTGTCAACCTCTGCAGAAAGTTCTTCCTCTTTTGTTTCTGTGGAAAGCTCTCCTTCTTTTGTAATCTCAAGTTCGGGGTCATTTTTTTCCATATCAGTCATTTGCTTACCTTATTGTTTTACTAATGAGTTTTGCTGTGTAGTCTACCATCGGAATGATTCGACTGTAGTTTAATCTTGCAGGGCCAATAACACCAATGGCTCCTACAATTCGACCATTGTCTGTAGAGTAGGGAGAGACAATGAGAGAACAACCAGAAAGCTGAAATAAGCTGCTCTCTGAGCCGATGAAAATTTGAACGCCTTCTGCAGCAATGGATGCGTCAAGAAGCTCAAGAAGCTCTTTTTGAGTATCTAAAGCCTCAAAAAGAGTGCGAATTCGATCCAATTCTTGGATATGGCGGACGTCTTGTAAAAGATTTGATTGTCCACGAATAATCAAAGAAGTGGCCGTACCTTTCCCAGCCCACACGGCAAGACCTTCTTCCACAACTTTTGAAGAGAGAAGATTAAGTTGGGTTTTGTTATCTTCAAGTTCACCTAGGATTTGAGCCTTTGCTTCATTTAGTGTTTTACCGGCAAGTCGATTATTTAAGTAATTTCCGGCTTCGATAAGACTTGAGGGAGGAATGCCAGGAGGGGTTTCAATAATTCGATTCTCAACAAGCCCATCCTCAGTAATGAGGACGACAAGAACGCGTTCCGGGCTTAATTTCACAAACTCAATGTGCTTCAGGATAGATTCTGATTTAGGCGCAAGAACGATGCCCGCACATCGGCTGAGGCCAGAAAGTGTTTTTGTGGCATCTTCTAATACATTTGAGAAGCTTTTTCCGGTTGTTTTACAATGATGCTCGATTTCTTTTTGTTCTTGAGGCGTTAAGTCTCCAACTTCTAAAATACCATGAACAAAAAGGCGAAGACCAGCTTCTGTGGGTAAGCGTCCTGCAGATGTATGAGGCGCATAGAGAAGACCTGCCGCTTCTAAATCTGCCATGACATGACGAATAGTTGCGGGAGAAAGAGATTCATCCAAACGTCCCGAAAGGGACTTTGACCCTACAGGTTCTCCCGTTTCAACATAAGCATCAACAATATGCCGAAAAACCTCTCGCGAACGCTTATCTAATTCTTGTAATTTTGTCATAACTCTTTCCACCTTATCTGGAATGTAGTAATGACTGAAGCTTGCGTCAATCGTTTGACGGAGACATTTTTAATCTTTTGGAGGAGAATTTTATGAGAGCTTCAGGTCGTCGTCCTGATCAACTTCGCCCCATCTCTTTTGAAGTGGGATTTGCCAAGCATGCAGAAGGTTCTTGTTTGACTAAATTTGGTGATACCCATGTGTTATGCACGGCTACAATTGAAGAAAAAGTTCCTCCTTTTTTGCGTAATAAAGGAACAGGTTGGGTAACAGCTGAATATGGCATGTTACCACGTTCAACCCATTCACGTATGGATCGTGAAGCTGCTCGAGGAAAGCAAAATGGGCGAACCCAAGAAATACAACGCTTGATTGGGCGCGCTTTGCGTTCTGTTGTGGACTTAAAACTGCTTGGAGAGCGACAAATTACGATCGATTGCGATGTCATCCAAGCTGATGGTGGAACACGAACAGCAGCGATTTCAGGAGCTTATATAGCCCTTTATCGTGCTCTACAAAAGCTTGTACAGGATGGGAAGCTTGTCTCTTTACCCTTAAGCCATCAAGTGGCGGCGATCTCTTGTGGAATTGTGGAGGGTGTTGCTGTACTTGACCTTGACTATAACGAAGACAGCACAGCCCAGGCGGATGCCAACTTTGTTTTGACCGATGCGGGAACAATCATTGAAGTTCAAACAACGGCTGAAGAAAAACCCTTTGAAGAATCTTCTCTCTTTGAAATGATGCGCTTGGCGCATCAGGGAGTCGAAGAAATTACGCTGCTGCAGAAAAAAGCGTTGGGAATAGAATAAATTTTTCCTTGGGTTTGTTTCATTGCAAAGAACGTTGTTGCGTTTCAATCATAGGCTAGTCTTCTTATTCCATAGAAGCTGCTGCAAAAGTATTAATTTTACTCAATACCTCCACCTTTGATGGAGGTATTGAATTTATTTTAGATAGAAAACTTATGAAAGCTTAAGTTTCTTTGAAATGAACACGCTTCTTACGATCACGTTGCTTATCATCAAGTTTTTTATCATCAAGGGGAGGGAAATTCTCTATGTTGGCTTTAAGGCTAGTGCTAGCGTTTTGAGCTGCCTCGGTATCAAGAGCTTTCTTAAAAAAGTCAGCGAAGTTTTTCATAAATATCAAACTGTCACTTTTAGAAAGCGATTGAGCTGTGTCCATTTCGGTCAGTAAGTGAGTGGCTTCAGAATACATTTGTTGGGCCAGCTCTTCTGAAATTGAAGGCATTTGTATATTTGATTGGAAAAATCCACTTATACGAGTGGCGGTAGACCACCCATAAATATTATTGTATATTCCTGGTAAGGCACTTTTTTTCAGTTTTGATGGCGCATTCGTCTGATTAACAGTATTTTCTTTGTGTAATAAATAATCTTCAAGTTTTGTTTTTGCTATCGTTAGATCATTCCTTTTATTCATATATAATTCTAAATCTAAAGAGTTAGTATTGGCTTGCACATTAGAAGCTTTGTGACCTGTGTTATGCCCACTTTGGAGATCGTCTGGTTCCGTTGCAAAAGCATGTTGAGAGATAATGAGTGTGGATACTGTGAGTAAGCTGCTAAATTTTAAAAAATTTATCATAATAAAACACCTATATTTACTGCTAAAATATAATAAATAGCATATACATTGTGTAATGTAAATATATTTTAAGAGGCCTATTCAAAAGACAAATAGAATAGTCTGGAACTTACTTGGTTAGCTAATTGAATTCATATAGGTAAATTTGGGTGGGTTAGGAAGTAAAAGAGGTCTCAGAAAAAAACATCGAGGAGATGTATAGAAGCAGACGGCCTGTAAGCCGGGTTCTGTCCCTGGAGACCAGGGGAGAGATATTCATCTTGGGCGCCCGTTACCGCACGCCTCATGCGACCGACCCGGATGACGACCCAAAGACAGGTCATGTGCCATCCCTATTTGGTCTTGCTCCTGGTGGGGTTTGCCGTGCCACCTTTGTTACCAAAGGCGCGGTGCGCTCTTACCGCACCCTTTCACCCTTACCTGTTTCCAGGCGGTTTGCTTTCTGTTGCACTTTCCCTAAGGTCGCCCTCGCCGGACGTTATCCGGCACCATGTCCTTGGAGAGCCCGGACTTTCCTCTAGGTTACCCCAGCATCTCTCCGGCCATCTGCATATTTTATATATGCTTATTTTGAAGGTTTAACAAGGCTTGAAGAAGAGATACCGTTTCTTCATCTGCTACTCCATCTACTTTATGGGGTTGGAAATGGCGCTGAAAAGCTAAGAGGGAATGGGTAGGAGAAACAGTCTCATAACCGATTTTGTTGAGGGCTTCTGTCAGAGAGATACTCTTCGCATTCGAAGATGCCTTATTAGGGCTACCCTCTAGTGTCATCCCCGCGTAGGCGGAGATCCAATCATTTGCTGGATCCTCGCTTTCGCGAGGATGACAACTGAAAAAAGGTAGCCATAGGCCCAAGCCTTCTCGAGCAAGAGTTTCCCAGGGAAATAAGTGACCTGGATCTTGTTTGCGCCTTGGGGCTATGTCAGAGTGACCAAGAATGCGTGAGGCAGGAATATCCCATCGCGTCATGATATCTTGACACAACCTCATGAGAGCTTCGATCTGAGGATCTGGAAAAGGGAGGTAACCATAACGATGCCCTGGATTAGCCAACTCTATTCCAATAGAACAGCTATTAAGATCAGAGCATCCTTGCCAGTAGCTTTCACCAGCATGCCACGCGCGCTTATCTTCCGGTATAAGTTGATAAATGCATCCTTTTTCATCAATAAGATAATGAGAGCTGACGTTGGATGCTGGGTTTGAAAGCCAAGCAAGGGCTTGTTCTGCCGTTGGCATGTCCGTATAATGTATAATAATTGAATTGATGGGCAAAAGTCGTTCATTCATATGGGGGGAGGGGACTTCCAGGATTTTCATAGCTGGAGTCCTTTTTCAAACTCTTCTTCTTTTACCAAAAGTTCTAACCAACGTTCTTCTTTATGATGAAGGGTATGGCGGATTTCTTGAAGTTGAGTGATGGCTTTGTCAAAAGATTTGGGATCACGTTGATAAAAAGTGGCATCTGCTAGAACGTCTTCAAGTTTTTGAATATCTTCACTTAACTTCTCAATTTCTTGAGGGAGAAGGGAGAGCTCTCTGACTTCCTTATAGCTCAGCTTTTCACGCGTTTTTGGCTTTTCAATGGAAGGCTCTTTTTTTTTCTCACATTTTGGAGGAGGGGGAGGAACATGCTGGGTAGCATAATCCGTATACCCTCCTACATACATTTGAATGTGGCCTTCTCCCTCAAAGGCTAGAATATGGGTTGAGGTTCGATCGAGGAAATCACGGTCATGGCTAACAAGGATGAGTGTACCCTGATATTCGGCCAAATATTCTTGCAAAAGATCGAGAGTTTCCATGTCCAAATCATTTGTAGGTTCGTCAAGGACGAGGAGATTACTAGGCTTGGCTAATATTTTTGCAAGAAGAAGACGATTTTTTTCTCCTCCTGAAAGATTCTTTAAAGGGGTTAAAGCTTGTTTTCGATCAAACAGAAAATCTTGCAAATAGCCCATGACATGGCGTGGCTCGCCTTGTACAAGAACTTGATCCCCACCTTGTTCGCAAAGGGTTTGCCAAGGATTAAGCTCTAAATCGAGAGAAGATTGGGTTTGATCAAAGACAGCTAAATCAAGATTTTTTGCTCGTCGAATATGGCCTTGGTCGGGGGTGTTCTCGCCAATCAAAAGCTTGATAAGTGTTGTTTTTCCTGACCCGTTTGGCCCAATAATGCCAATACGATCTCCCCTTAAAATACGACAAGAGAAGTCCTTGACGAGAGGCTTAGTGTTGAAACTTTTGAAAACATGTTTTGCTTCAATCACAAGCTTACTTCCCATGGGTGCTTCTTGCGTTGTGAATGACACCCCTCCTTGAGGGCCTTGGTGTTGACGCTTTTCTTGACGTAAACTTAAAAGATTTCTTAACCGGCCCATATTGCGCCGACGTCGTGCTGTTACACCACGGTGGAGCCACTCAGTTTCTTGGGCGATTTTTTGAGAGAGCTTTTCTTGCGTTCGTATTTCATGTTCAACGATGTCTTCTGCCCATTCCTCAAAGAAAGGAAAGCCTTTTTCTAAGGTACGTAATTCCCCTCGATCAAGCCAGAAGGTTCGTTGAGATAGCTTTGAAAGAAAAGTTCGATCATGGCTGATCATCAAAATGGCTCCTGTATAAGCCTTGAGAATTTCTTCCAGCCATTCAATGGTGGCAAGGTCCAGATGGTTCGTGGGTTCGTCAAGCAAGAGTAGGTCAGGCTTTCCGATGAGAGCCTTTGCAAGCATGACGCGACGCGATCTGCCTCCTGAGAGGGTTGAGAGCAGCCTTTGAGGGGTGAGTTTTAAATGGCTGAGAATTTCCTCAAGAACGTAATCTTCTAGGTCTTTTGGAAGCTCTGTCTTTAAATAATCAAAGATAGAGATAGGTTGAGAAGGTGCTAAAGTTTGGTCGAGAATTCCGACTTTCAGCCCAGGCTTAATAAATCTTTCGCCCTTATCGAGCTCAAGAGTACCGGCTAGTACTTTTAGGAGTGTTGATTTGCCACTCCCGTTCCGACCCACGAGGCAAACCCGATCACGGGGAAACAGTGAAAGAGAAACATCCTCCAAAATTACGCGTGCGCCAAAGGTAAGTTGAGCATGATTAAGAGTAAGAAGAGGGGGTATCGCATTCATAAGGAATTTTTAGGCTGAAGGGCTAATGAGTGCAAGATGCATTTGCAAAAATGGATTCACAAGATTTAAAAGTAAACATTTACAAAAAATGAAAAATATGAAAAAATGAAAATAGGTAAAATTCAAAATTAGGAATTTAATAATGTTAGATTATCGTAAATTAACAAAAAATGGTCAGCTCACCTTACCCATGTGGTTTCGTGATAAGTATCATCTTGAGACAGGAGAACTTATTGAGCTCCTTGAAGTTGAAGAAGGGCTTCTTATTAAACCCTTTAAGATGATTGATAAAAACTCTGCCGTCCAAGATGTTATTCGTATTTTAAATGCGGCAGGTGACAAAATGAAAGATATGAAAGAAGAAGAAGTTATGAAGCTCGTAGGCCAGGAAATTAAAAATATTAGAAGAAAAGATGAAAATAGTCATTGATTGCAACGTCTTGATCTCCGCAGGTCTCACAAATGGTCTGTGTCGAGAAGTTTTAAAACAAAGTCTTCAACAATGTGAAATTTTTTTGTCTTCTGAAGTAATTTTAGAGTATCTTCTTGTTTCTCGTAGAGAGAAATTCAGGGCTCATCAGCACTATCTCGAGCAGCTCATTGAAGCAATTGCACAAGCTGCAAATGTTATAAAACCAGAAGTGACTTCATTTAAACTACCTGACTTTCATGATCAAAAATATATTGATTTAGCGATTAGTGCTAAAGTCGATTTTTTAATCACAGGTAACCTTATAGACTTTCCAGAGAAGGTATATGAATCAGTTGTGGTCTTATCACCTAGGGATTACTTAAACTTACTAACAAGCAGTTGTTAATAAGGGAGCGAGAAGTGCAAAATGGATTTGATTCTCTAAGATAAGTAATCTCTAAAATTTTATACAATCTAGGTTTAGAAATGAGATATCAGGTATACACAAATTATGCGTGCAATGCGAGAGATAAGCGTTTACCTAATGAGTTAGTTAAAAAAGATATTAAGTGGTGGTGATTTTATGAAATTATATAAAACTTTTTTGTTAGCTTCGGCGATGATGGTTTCTCTTTTACCTCATTCTATTTCTGCAAATGTTGATATAGATGAACTGGTTGAGAAAGTTCGTTTTGCAAGGGCTTGTCCTGCTCAAGCTGTTAAAGAAGAAGAACCTAAAGGATGGTTTTCTTCTTTTAAAGCCACTGTTGGAAAGACTTTACTCGACTTAGGTAACAGCATTCGCGGAGAAGAAAATACAAAAACAGCAGCGGGAAAGCTAACACAGCAAGTCAAAGAAGGAATTGCTGCAACAGCTTCAGCAAAATTACATATTCCTGTTTCAACTGACGTCGTGACCCGCTTGGCTAATCGTTTGGGCAATGGATTGCGAACTGTAGGTCGGTGGTTCGGCGTTCAAGAAACACAAACCCCAACGCGCGTGATTTTGAATAATCTCGAGTTAAATCAGAGTGCCAAGGAAAATGATATTGCAAATGCTCTAAGAACTGCTGCTATTACGACAATTAGAGCGGACGTAACGACGGCTCCCGAAGCTTTTCGAGAAGTGATTCATGGATTAAATATGCGAGGCTACTCTACGAAGAAATTGGATGGGCAAGGCATTTTTATACAAGCTTTAGCCGATGAGATAATTGCAGGAAATACTGCGATGTCTTACAATGACTTCAGAAGAGTAATTCTAGTAAAGGGACTTGAAGCTCTTGAAGGGGTAACTTCTGTGAAGGCATCTCAAAATCCTGGCGATAAAACGCGGGTTATGGAAGACTTTCTTCAAAAGGTTTATCAATACGGAAATAGTAAGGCTAAGTTAAACCAAAGTCGTCATCCAGTGCGCACCTTTCGCGCTGCTTAAAGCCAATAATAAATATTTATAGGGATTATACTTGATTTATTCAATATAATCCCTATTTTGTTGTTAGGTGAGTTTATTGTTGAGGGTATTATGTTTAAAAAATTATCTTATTTAGCGAGTGTCTCTATTTTATCAACCACATTGATGGGATCTTCTGTACATGCTCTTTTTGAGAATGAGCTTCTTGACGAAATTAATCGTTTTGTTATGCAGCAAAGACAAACAAGAGATGTAGGGGCTTCCGCAGATGCACCTCAAGAAGGGCCGTCTGAGAGCAGCTTTGCTTATATTGCGTCATGCCTCGGAACAGTTTTGCGTCCTTTTGCTTCCGTAACGGGGCATACTTTACGTATGGTGGGAGATCAAATGCGTGGAGAAGGATATGTGGGGGATTTATTAACGGATGCCAGCTTAAGTGCGGCGAGTGCTGTTAGCTATGGGGGAGTCTCTGCCTCACGTGTTGTAAGTGATGTCAGTGATCGACAAGAGCTTCTTCAGAGTATTCGCTCAGTGGCAGGTAATAGTTTAAGGTGGGTGGGAGAGTCTATGGTTGGCGAAACACCAACTCTTGAAAGGACTCTTCGTGGTTTTTGGTTGGGACGGAAGTTTACAAATCCTGAGATACCTTTGACAAGCACTGCTTGTGCTCTTTACTTATCGCCTGAAATAGGTGGTATAGAAGCTGTTAAGGAGTCCTATCGCCGACTTGTCGTTTCTTGGAATTCAAGCTCTAAAACCGAGCATTCTATAGATGAAGGCAAAAACCTTGAATACTTTTTGACAGGCGTGCTTAGAGCGTTTGTAAAACGAGGAAAAGCTATTGGCCAAGAAGATCAATTCTTAGAGTATATGAGGGCACTAAGCATAGACCCTGAAGCGCTTCCTGTGACTCGAGTAATCACCTCTGAGACTGTTATCCCTGATGCTAATGAAAGAAGTCAAGTGACAGAAGCTTCTTTAAAGGGAAGAGTAACTGTAGAACGTCAACGCGTCTTTATGCGTTATGTTCAAGACTCATACAATCGTGAGCAGCTGACTCATCAGGTTGATGAAATAAGGAGAACTGAATTTGCTTCTGCTTCAGCTGCTTTGCCTGCTGCATCAACTCTTCTTGCGATTGAGGGTCCCCCCGCTGGAACTACTGTAGAAGAAGTTGATTAAGAAGGTCTAATTCTAAAAACCCACCGTTCTTGGTGGGTTTTTTATGTTTCCGACAACTCTTTTAAATTTTTAAATAAAAAAAGACTTTCCGGGTTAGCAAGAGCTGAGAGGTTCTTTATAGGTCGACCATGAATAATCTCGCGTACGACTAGTTCTACAATCTTCCCACTTTTTGTGCGGGGGATATCTGTGATCTGAATAACTTTGGCAGGAACATGGCGTGGAGTTGTATGTTGACGTATCCTTTGTTTTATCTTGTCAATCAGATCGGGCGTTAGGCTGATACCTTTTCTAAGGATGACGAATAAAATGACCCGGGTGTCCTCTTCCCATTCTTGACCTATGACCAGCCCTTCCAATACTTCTGGGATTTGTTCCACTTGGCGGTAAATTTCAGCCGTACCAATGCGGACACCTCCTGGGTTAAGCACTGTGTCTGATCTTCCAAAAATGATAAATCCATCGTGGATTGTATGTTCGGCGTAATCTCCTTGGCACCAAACATTTGGGAACTTTTCAAAATAGGCTGTATGATACTTTTGATCATGATCATCTCCCCAAAAGTAAATCGGCATTGAAGGGAAGGGGGTTGTGCAGACAAGCTCCCCTTTTTCGCCGATGACGGGGTGACCCTCTTCATCAAACACTTGCACCTTCATTCCAAGTCCAGAGGCCTGAAGCTCGCCGCGCCAGACAGGGCCGATCGGATTACCGAGGGCAAAGCAAGAAATGATATCCGTCCCCCCGGAAATGGAAGACAAACATATATCGGAGGAAATATGCTCATAGACGAAATTAAAGCTCTCAGGAACGAGAGGGGAACCCGTTGACGCAATCATTCGCAAGTTTTTCAAATTATAGAGATCTTTAGGATGAATCTCAGCTTTTTGAAGAGCATCGATGTATTTGGCCGATGTTCCAAAAAAAGTCATTTTTTCAGTATCAGCATATTGCCACAAGATATGGCCTGCAGGCGATCCATCATAAAGCAGAAGGGTCGCTCCTGATGCGAGTGCAGATACCTGCCAATTCCACATCATCCATCCACAGGTTGTAAAGTAAAAGACTCGATCTCCAGGCTTTATGTCACAATGAAGTTGATGCTCTTTCAAGTGCTGGAGGAGGGTTCCTCCCACGCCATGTACAATGCACTTTGGAACGCCTGTTGTGCCAGAGGAGTACATGATAAAAAGAGGATGACTAAAGGGTACCTGTTCGAAATAGATGTCTTTAACGTTTATAAAGGGGAGGACTGCTTCTTTCCAACGTATAAAAAGAGGATTTGATGGAAGGCGAACGGGTTCACCTCCATAAGAATAGACAACAATCTTTCCAAGGCTTGGAAGAGAGTTTGCAATTTCCTCGGCTTTTTCTAAGCAATCAAACCATTTTCCGTTATAATAATATCCATCTGCCATCAAAAGAATCTTAGGCGTAATTTGCCCAAATCGGTCTACGAGCCCACTGACACCAAAGTCAGGAGAACAAGACGTCCAAATGGCACCAAGAGATGTTGTTGCAAGCATGGCGATGATGGCTTCAGGTGTGTTGGGTACATATCCTGCGATGCGATCCCCTTTTTGAACGCCAAGTGACTTTAAATAAGCAGCAAATTGAGCCACCTCTCTATAGAGTTCATCAAAGGTTAGAGTACGTTTTACCTTGTCTTCTCCCCAAAAAATAAGGGCAGGCGTATTTAACGAGCGGTTTCGTAACAAATTTTCAGCATAATTAAGTTTGGCATCAGAGAAAAATTGAGGTTTAAAAATACCTTGAGGGCAACGAACTTCTTTTTCGCCCTGGTGAGATGTGATGAGTTCGCAGAAATCCCATACAGCACACCAAAAATCCTTGAGATGATGAACCGACCACTCGTGGAGTTCTTGAAACGTTGAGAGTTGAAGTTTATGACGTTCATTCACTTTCTTTAGAAAGGAAGTGAGATTTGCATGCTCAACTATGCTTGGACTAGGTACCCACAAAGGGTTCTTATTATTTTTCATTCCAAGCGAGCATCCCGCCTTTGAGGTTATACGCGTTTGGGATTCCATAAGCATAGGCAAGCTCACATGCTTTCCCGGATCGATAACCACTTCGGCAAATAAAAACATAAGACTTTGTCTTGTCTGCTGATTTAAGAAAAAGAGAAAGTTCATTTCCGAGTGTGGCTCGAAGAATGCCTTCTATTTTTCCTTCAGGGCCTTCAAGTTCGTAAGCTTCACGAACATCAACAAGAATATAATTTTCTTGGGAAACTTTAAGTTCATCTTTGGTTAGCTCAAGAATTTTAAGCATAAATCACTGTTTCTAAAGTAGAGAAGAAAGTGTTCGCATCATTGAAATAAATAGGACGCCTGTCAAGGTTAGCTTTCGAATGAGCGTCAGTTGAGGGGGAGAAATATAGCCTGATAATTTGCGTACGATGAGAGCAGCAACAGAGATTCCTACGATAAGTCCAATCCAGCCATTCAACACTAAATCGAATTTTTCTTGTCTCCAGGCTGATACAGGTGCTGTGACAGCGATGGTGAGTAAGCTGCATGCCATGGCTTGGTCGAATCGTAAGCGTGTGATGCCAGTAAGCCATGGAATAATAACAACGCCACCACCAAGGCCAGTCATCGTACTTAAAAACCCCGTAATCATCCCGCCAACCGTTGCTGTTTTGATACGATAGACTAAAGGGCGAATTTCGCCAGGGTCTTCTGGTTTTCGTAAAACCCATAAACTATAAAGGCTGAAAAGGCAGGTTAAATTCAAAAGAAGGTTTATGAGCCAATGGGGGGCGATTACTTTTAAAGGTGCAGAGATAAATGCAACCGAACCCGCAAAAATGATGAGAATGGCAGAAATGGGGTAGAGTGTATTTCTTCGCTGTATAAACCAAGAGAGAGCAGCGCCAACGGTAAGAGCTAAAAGTGCATAGGCAGAAGCTTCTTTAATATCATAGCCTCCAAAAGCCATAAGAAGAGGGATGGCAATGACGCCTCCTCCTGTGCCAGCAATACCTAAGATGGCTCCGGAGGCGCTTCCAACAACAGTCCATAAAAGAAGAGGGTCTTCGATAATCATTATTTTTCTCTTAACCTCTCCTTAAAAACCGATTATGGTGTCTCTTATATAAATTTTTCCCAGGAATGACTCAATGGGAAATACATACCGGAGATACAAATATGTCATTGGATCGAGAAACGGTCAAACGGATTGCGACACTTGCGCGTCTTAAATTGAGTGATGAGCGAGTTGTGCCTATGCAGCAAGATCTCAACCGTATTTTACATTTTATTGATCAACTCAATGAAGTTGATACATCCTCTGTGGAAAAAATGGAAAGTACAAAACGCGTTTCCATGCCTCTTCGACAGGATATCGTTAATGATGGTAATTGTGTCGATAAAATCCTCGTAAATGCGCCAGAAGTGGCTTGTAATATGTTCGTTGTCCCTAAAGTTGTGGAATAAAAATGACAAATCTTGCATCAAAAGCGGCTGTAAAAAATGACTTGGTGCGTCTGACCTTAGCTGAAGCCAAGGAAGGACTCCGACAAAAGGAGTTTTCGTCAGTTGAATTAACTCAAGCTTATCTTGAATCAATAAGGCAGAATGCCTCATTAAATGCCTATATTTTAGAGACGCCAGAACTTGCACTTGAAATGGCCCAGGAAAGCGATAATCGACTTGCAAAGGGTGACGCGCGTCCTCTTGAAGGGTTGCCTTTGGGTATTAAAGATCTTTTTTGCACAGAGAATATTCAAACGACAGCTGGGTCACACATTCTAGAAGGTTATAAACCTCCTTATGAATCAACCGTCAGCGGAAATCTTAAAAAAGCAGGGGCTGTTTTCCTTGGGAAAACAAATATGGATGAATTTGCGATGGGGTCGGCCAATATCACAAGTTACTTTGGCAATGTGGTCAATCCTTGGAAACGCGCGGATGGTAAAGATTTGACCCCTGGTGGCTCTTCAGGAGGATCTGCCGCTGCTGTAGCCGGTGGCCTTGCTTTGGCTGCAACAGCATCAGATACGGGAGGCTCAATTCGCCAGCCTGCTGCATTTAGTGGCGTTGTGGGCTTGCTGCCCACCTATGGACGTTGCTCACGTTGGGGGATGGTCGCATTTGCTTCTTCCCTTGATCAAGCCGGTCCTCTGACACGCGATGTCCGAGATTCAGCCCTTATGTTGGAGATAATGGCTGGTCACGATCCAAAAGATGCGACCTCAGCACCTGTTGAAGTTCCAAATTTTCAAAAGTTGATTGAGCAAGGTGTTAAAGGATTGCGCGTTGGTATTCCTAAAGAGTACCGTTTAGATGGTATGGCAGAAGATATCGTTACCCTATGGGAAAAGGGGGCTCAATGGCTTAAAGAAGCAGGGGCTGAAATTGTAGAAATTAGCCTCCCTCACACAAAATACAGCCTTCCGACTTATTACGTGCTTGCTCCTGCTGAGGCTTCTTCCAATCTTGCGCGTTATGATGGTGTTCGTTATGGGCTGCGTGTTCCCGGGAAAAGTCTAGATGAACTCTATGAAAATACCCGTAGTCAAGGATTTGGAGATGAAGTGCAACGCCGCATTCTTATAGGCACCTATGTCCTTTCAGCAGGGTATTATGATGCCTACTATCTCAAAGCTCAAAAGATACGAAAATTGATTGCGCAAGATTTTAAAATTGCGTTTCAAAAAGTGGATATTATTTTGACACCTACAACTCCTTCTGCTGCTTTTGCGTTAGATGAAAAGCCAACAGATCCTGTTGTTATGTACTTAAATGATGTGTTGACAGTTCCTGTAAACTTGGCGGGACTCCCAGGGATCTCAATTCCTGCTGGGCTTTCAAGAGAAGGCTTACCTTTAGGACTTCAGCTGATTGGACCCGCTTTTGAGGAAGGCCTGCTTTTCCGAGCAGGTTGCGTATTGGAACAAGCAGCTAATTTTAAACCCTTTTTAGAAAGATAAATTTCCGATGACGAATAGGTATTTTTATGAGGGAGCGACCGGTCCTTGGGAACTTGTAATTGGTCTTGAAGTTCATGCACAAGTTAGCTCTAATGCCAAACTTTTTTCAGGTGCTGCGACAACCTTTGGAGCAGAGCCCAATACGCAAGTTTCTTTTGTCGATGCGGCCATGCCAGGCATGCTTCCTGTTATTAATCAAATCTGTGTTGAGCAAGCAATTCGAACGGGATTAGGGATTAATGCAGAAATTAATTTAATGTCGGTGTTTGATCGTAAAAATTATTTTTATGCCGATCTTCCGGCTGGATATCAAATCTCTCAGTATCTTCAACCCATTGTTGGGAAGGGATATTTAGACATCGAACTTGAAGATGGAAACGTGCGACGCATTGGGATTACGCGCCTTCACCTTGAGCAAGACGCTGGCAAAAGTATTCATGATCAACATCCTGAGAAATCCTATATCGACTTGAACCGCTCAGGTGTTGCCTTGATGGAAATTGTATCCGAACCTGAGTTAAGAAGTGCGGAAGAGGCTGCCGCATATGTTCATAAGCTACGCTCTATTTTGCGATACCTTGGAACATGTGATGGAAATATGGATCAAGGAAGCATGCGGGTCGATGTTAACGTTTCTGTACGAAAGCCAGGGACGCCTCTTGGAACCCGTGCGGAAATCAAGAATGTGAATTCCATTAAGTTCTTAGCGCAAGCGATTGATTATGAAGCAGATAGGCAAATTGCAATTTTGGAAGATGGAGGAGAAATCATTCAAGAAACACGTCTATTTGATTCTGTAAAAGGAACAACACGCCCAATGCGTAACAAAGAGCACGCACATGATTATCGATATTTCCCCGATCCTGATTTGCCCCCTCTTATTCTCGATGCTGAGTGGGTTGAAAAAATTCGTCAAAATTTGCCTGAACTTCCAGATGCTAAAAAAGCACGGCTTATAAAAGATTATGAATTATCCGCTTATGACGCTTCGGTGATTGTCTCTGAAATAGAAATTGCTTCCTATTTTGAAGCTGTTCTTAAGGTTCTTAATCCCTGTAATTCAAAGTCAGTCAAATTAATGGCAAATTGGCTTATGGGTGATCTTTTCGCTGCATTAAATCGAGAGGGGGAGTCAATTGAAAATTGCCCTATTTCTCCGGAGCATCTTGCAGGACTTATGAGTCAAATTCAAAATGCAGTGATTTCTGGTAAAATTGCAAAAGAAGTGTTCGTGTTAATGTGGGAATCCGGAAAGGATGCCGCCACACTGATTGAAGAGCATGGATTAAAGCAAATGTCTGATGATGGGGCTATTCTAGCGGTTATTCACAAAATTCTTGAAGAAAATCAAGGTATGGTTGAAGAATATAAAGCAGGCAAAGACAAACTCTTCGGTTTCTTTGTAGGCCAAGTGATGAAAGCCACAGCTGGGAAAGCAAATCCAGATTTGGTGAATAAATTACTGAAAGAACAATTAGTGAAATAGGGGTGCACATGAAAAGAAAACTTCTTTTCTTTTTTGCCAGTATATATCTACTTTCTGTTCCTTTGTCTGCAGAGCCTATACAGTTGGAGATGTGGCATGCAATGGAAGGGTTTATTGAGGAAAAACTACTAGATTTAGTTGGTAAGTTTAATGCTTCTCAGAATGATTACCAGGTACATTTAACCTATAAAGGCAACTATACAGTCACTTTCAATGAGGGAGTTAAAGCTGCGAAAGCGAAGACGGGCTTTCCCCATATCCTGCAAGCTTATGAAATCGCGACTCCCACTTTTCGCCTTGAAACCGATTTATATATACCGGCTGGTGAACTTCTTCAAAAGCATGGGTATGCTTTTTCAGAGGGGTTAATTCCTGCTATTATTGATTTCTATTCAAATGATAAGGGGCAGGTCCAGGGCCTTCCTTTTAATATTTCAACAGGGCTGCTTTTTTATAATAAGGATGCTTTTAAAAAGGCAGGCATAAACCCTAATGTACCTCCTAAAACATGGGAAGAGGTAGAGGCTTATGCGGTTAAATTAAAGAACGCAGGATATTCCTGTGCCATAACGACGGCTTGGCCATCTGGATACTTACTCGAACATTTTGGTGCACGCCATAACTTTCCCTTTGCCACAAAGGATAATGGCTTTAATGGAAATGATGCACAGCTCGTTGTAAACACACTTCCTTACATTTTTAACATTGGCAAATTCGCTGAATGGCAACAAAAGGGAATTTTTAAATATGCAGGCCGTTTTGTAGCAGACATAGAACCATTATTTACAACGGGTCAGTGTGCCATGATTATGCAGTCTAACTCACGCATGGCAATTTTAAAAAAGGATTCTAAGTTTGAAGTTGGGGGAGGGGCACTTCCTTATTGGTCTGCATTAACAAAAGAGCCTCATAATCTGGTCACGGGAGGTGCAGCACTCTGGGCACTCAAAGGACACAGTGATAATGAAGAAAAGGGAGTTGCTGCTTTCTTTAACTTTATAGCTCAACCTGAAAATCAACAAGCTTGGGTTGAGGCGACAGGGTATCTTCCCATATCTAAAACAGCATTCGAGAGGTTAAAAGCTTCTGGTTATTATAAAAAGAATCCCCATAATGAAATTGCCATTCAGTCACTTATGCTTCCTTCTACGTCTTATTCAAAAGGAATTAGGATTCCTCAATTCATTGAAATAAGAGAAATCTTGATTGATGCGTTAGAGGAATCTTTTCTTCAGCAACAGCCGGTACCAGACGCGCTTGATAAGGCAGTGAATAAGGGAAATGAACTTCTTGAAAATACCAAAACATAGAGACACTTTTCGTTTTAAAATTTGCGTGGCATACTTCTTTTGAACATGGTTAATGGAGGCGGTATGGAGCGGCAGCGGCGTAACATATGGACAGTAGGGGCTATTGGATTTGCCGTTTTACTTTTTGGGGTTTTAGGGATTATTCAAACGCAAAAATCTTATGATACTGTTGCTTTTGCCAAGGATACGTCGAGTGTCCAAGAAGGCTTACCAACGATTGGGGGGGCCTTTGAGCTGGTTGATAAAGATGGGCACGTTTGGAGAGATACAGATTTCCGGGGAAAGCCAATGTTGGTTTATTTTGGATATGCGTATTGCCCTCATATTTGTCCTACAGCCCTCTACAATATGACGCAAGCATTAGAACAATTAAAAAGCTCTAAGGTTGTCCAGCCCGTTTTTATTACGCTTGATCCAGAAAGGGATACGCCTTCTCAGCTTAAAGCCTATGCTCAGAATTATCATAAAGACTTTATTATGCTGACGGGATCTAAAGAACAAGTAGATAAAGCGATTAAAGCCTATCGTGTTCATGCATCGCGCACTTCAGAAGCCGGTTCGGAAGATTATGAAATGGACCATTCGTCATTGATTTATCTTATGGATGAGAATGGCGATTATCGAGCTCATTTTAATCATCAGACGCCTCCCCTTGAAATGGTTGAGCGAATTAATTTATATTTGGAAAGCAGTGAGTAATTTTTATGGTAAGGATAGGGAATGGTTACACGATATTTTATTCAGATAAATCTTTTGATGTTTACTCTTTTTGCATGTGCATCTCATCTCTACGCTATGCATGAATCACCCTCAGATAAAGAATCAGATGACTTTACCTCCTCAGTTTACAACAAACTAAATCCAGATCCTGAAGATCCAGACGAGGAAGACGATGCATTTGCGTTCTGTGGCCGTCTCAAAAGACCTGTAGAGGACTTAGTGAGTGAACAGCAACGATTGCTTTCCGCTTTAATTCCGCCTGAGTTTGAAGAAGATGACAATAATGAGGGAGATTAAAGATTTATTTGAGATCTCTTTCTTGGCTTCTAATATGGTAGGTCCCGGGTATTAAGAAAAGCATATGCTCACTTCGTTCGCCGAGCTTTTCTAAATCCCGGGATGACGTGGCCTCTAATACTAGAAAAAGTCGTCATCCCGGGAGCAAGAAAATCTTGCTCTCTTGAGAGCTTAGATTTTCTTGCTACCCGGGACCTAAATAAAGTTGATTAAACCTCACCCCCACTTAAAGCAGGGGCGAGGGAAGGATAGAAGTAGTTATCTTCTGCTCTTACGTTTTCCAATGAAAGGCGAACGGTTTTGAGAAGTTTGACTTTTAGATAATCTAATTGGTGGAGGGGGTGGCGTCTTACTTGCCTTAGCCATTTCTTCAGAAAGGGCTTGTTGCGTTGTAGACGTTGGTACTATTCTTGACGCTTGTACATGTGGAACAGTACCTATTTTCCTTCTTCCATGATACACATCTCTTTGAACAACCGTATTGATTTTGCTTGTTCCGTTGCCGATGTCAGTAACTTCAAAGTTACGTTGAACTGGAGCTACAGCTCTTTGTCTTGCAGCCCGTCGTGAAGATGAGCTTGAGCGAGAAGCTTTACGCGTAGCTCTTCGATTTTTACGTGCTTCTGCGACTTTTCTATCTGCTCTTTGCTTTCTTGCTACAGCCTTACGATACTTCGCATCAGCTTTTTCAGAGTCTTTGTGGCGTTGAGAACGTCTTGCGTCGACATCTCCCGTCCAAAGGACACTTAATCCAATAATAAGAAAAAAAAGTTTTTTGATACTTAACATAGGTCTCTCCTTTTAATGTTATTTAAACAAAATAAATTACCCTTGATATCCATAGCGATTTACCAAAAACTGGCGAAATCTTTGAGTGGTTCCAGGTGGAATAAGTGTAGGATGCTTTTTTTCTTTTGCTGCAAGCGTATTTAAAGCGGACTTAAGCTGATTATGTGTAACGACAAGTCCACCCTCACGCGTTTCTGGAATTCCTTCTTCGCGAGCTAATTGTATAGCAGAAGCTCTAACCTCTGGAGGAAGGTCCGTTGGCTTTAAAGTATAAACGCGCGGTGCAACTTTCTTATTTGGAGTTGCGCGAGATTTTGAGACTTGCTTTGGCTGAGATTCTGGTTTTTTTACGCTACGAGCAGCACGTTTGGAAACAGGTTGAGGCTGTGGTTTGCTAACGTTGCGAGCGCGCTTGGAGGCAGGAGATGCTTTCCTTCTGTTTGTTCTGGCTTCCCGACTTTTTTGGAGTTGAGCTTTTTTCCTGTTTGCTCTGGCTTCTCGTCTCTTTTGAAGTTGGGCTTTTCTCCTGTTTGCCCTATCTTCTCGTCTCTTTTGTCTCGCTTTTTGGAGTTGTGCTTTTCTTGCGATTCGGGTGGACTCTACTTCAGGATTACTGGTTCTCTTTGCGAAAACTTCTCCACTAAAAATGAAACTTATAACAATCAGTAGTGCATATATTTTTTTAATGACCATCATTTAAATTCTCCTTGATGAGATAACACTCAAAAGTCAAAAAATATTAAATATAACGTTTTTGACCTTTTTACTTCATTCCAATTAAAACATCATAAGAATGGAGTCAATCTTTTTCTCCTTAAGAAAAAGACTTTTTTTGTCCAAGAAGTTCTTCATAAACACTGAGTGTTTTAGAAAACATAATATCCCTTGAAAAATGCTGCTCTATATAAATGCGGCCGCTTTTCCCCATCTTTTCTATTTTTGAAGGAGAGAGGTCTAAAGCCTTATCTAAAGCTTCTGCCAAAATCCCTGGGTTTCCTGGAGGCGTAAGCCAACCTGTTTTTCCGTTTTGTATAACTTCCTGTGCGGCCCCATGATCAGAAGCAATAATAGGCTTTCTCATGGCTTGTGCTTCGGCCATCAATCTTCCAAACCCTTCTGGCACAAGAGAAGGGCACACAATTAAGTCAGCGAGTTGATAAGCAACTGCAATGTCAGAGAAATGGGAAAACCACCTGACGCGCCCACCCAGATCCAGCGAAGCAGCAAAACTCAATAAATTATCTTTATAGGATTCATGTCCTTGAGCAGAGCCCACCAAAACGGCTGTTATATCCGTGTGTTTCATAAGGGAAAGAGCTTCAATCAGTATATCTTGTCCTTTTGTTTTGCTGATTCTTCCCGGTATAAGAAGAATACGCTTATTTGGAGGGAGTTCCCAACTTTTGCGTAAATGTTGAACACGTTCCTCAGAAATTGAGGTGGGGTCAAAATAATTTAAATCGATTCCACGTTGGATAAGGCGCAATTTTGAAGAATCAAACCAAGCATAGTCGCTATATGTTTTGATTAAATGATTGAAAATAAATTGTGAAATAGCAATAACGCGATCCCCTCTTGCCATAACAGAGTTGTAGAATGTCTTTAAGAACGAGTTTGAATTATAAGCCGCGTGATAGGTTGTCACGAAAGGGATACCAAGAGCACGAGTGGCTTTATAGGCACTCCAAGCAGGGGCACGTGATCTGACATGAACAAGATCTATTTTTTCTTTGAGAATCAGTTCTTTTAAGGCTTTTATATTTTTTGAAATACGAAAAGGATTTTTGGTATCAAGGGGGAGATTTATAAGTTCAATATTTTGCGCGCGAGGATCATTGGTCATTTCCCCTACGTTTGAGGCAATCAAAGACCTTCCTCCTGCGCTCAAAATAGCGTTACCTATCTCAAGAGCTTCAATTTCAACGCCGCCGCTTCTAAGTGCAGGAATGACTTGCAAGATTGTAGGGCTCGTATTAAATGAGCGATGAGAAAACCCATTTACAAAGGTTGACAATGAATCACTCCCTTTCCGTTAATTCCCATGACTTCTCAAAGCTTAAGAGGGGAACTTCAGATTTTATAGCTTATAATCGTTTTGATAAAAAGAATAAAACGCTCCCCGAGGTGCTTTTCTTAGGTGGATTCAAATCTGATATGAACGGCACCAAAGCTACTTTTTTAGAAAATGTGTGCGAGAAACGAGGGCAAACTTATACACGTTTTGATTATTTTGGGCATGGTTTTTCTTCAGGTGTTTTTGAAGAAGGGACAATTGGATGCTGGCTTTCCGATGCTCTTGCGCTAATTGATGAAATCACAACGGGGCCTCTTATTCTTATTGGGTCAAGCATGGGGGCGTGGTTGATGATTCTTGCGGCTCTTGCGCGTCCTGCGCGAGTTCAGGCTCTTATCGGTATAGCAGCAGCGCCTGATTTTACAGAAGAACTTATATGGGCAGCATTAAATGATACACAGCAAAAGGAATTTATTCGTCAGGGGATTTTTCATACAGCGTCGCAGTATGAAAAGAAAGGGTTTCCCATAACTCTTCAGCTTATTGAAGAGGGCAGGCATCATCTTGTACTTCCCAAAGCGATTGATATTCATTGCCCAGTCCATCTTGTGCATGGCCTCGCAGATAAAGATGTTCCATGGTCGCTCTCACGTCGCCTTGCGCGTCGTATCAAAAGCTCCGAAGTTACCTTGACACTTATTAAAGATGGAGATCATCGTTTGAGTACGCCACAAGCTTTAAGCCGGCTTGCGTCTCTTTTAAGTGAAGTTAGCCATTTGAAAACAATTAATTGACAGAAACCTGTAAGCTCAGTAAGAAAATAAGGCATACTCGTGGAGGGGTGGCCGAGCGGCTGAAGGCGGCGGTTTGCTAAACCGTTATACGGGTTAAACCGTATCGTGGGTTCGAATCCCATCCCCTCCGCCAGTTTTAAGGGTTTTCTGATAAGAAATTTTCTCCTTAAAATGGTTCCATGGGACACTCATGGGACACTAGAGAATAACAAAAGACATCTGATGAGAATCGTTGGTGGTCCTCTGCTCGTTCTTAAATCACAGGGCTTTTTCTCTTAAGTTTCTGCAAACTGTCCCATTGTTGTCCCATGCCACAGTAGAAATAATATACTTTGCCATTTTCCTGCGAAAATATAAAACTGTCTAACGGTTTGAGGCCTGTTGTCATTGTTTATGTTTCGCTATAGACTCTTCTCATCAACAATGGATGAACTATGGCTACGATCGAAACACGACGCACTGCTGATGGAACAACAGGATATAGAGCGAAGGTTCGGCTGAAGGGATTTCCCTCCCAATCGGCTACGTTTGAACGCAAGACAGATGCTAAGGAATGGGCGAAGCAAACAGAATCCAGCATACGAGAAGGCAGATACTTTAAGACTGCAGAAGCTAAGAAGCATACGATTGCTGATTTTATTGATCGGTATCTTCATGAGATTGAAAAAAAGAACCCTAAGCGTTTTTTGGATGTCAAAAAGCTATTGAATTGGTGGAAGAAGGAGATTGGCACCTATCTTTTGTCTGATCTCACGAGGGCTCTTATTATCGAACAGCGAGATAAGCTTCTAAACTCTACAGGCAGGAATGGTTCTAAGAGGAGTAATACTGCACACCGTAGCCCTGCTACTGTTAATCGATATATGATGGCCTTAGGCCATGCTCTCACTATAGCGACCAATGAATGGGAATGGATCGAGGAGAATCCTATGAGGAAGATCTCTAACCTTCCTGAACCAAGGGGCCGCATTCGTTGCCTAAGCGACGAGGAACGAGAGCGACTTTTAGAAGCCTGCAAAGCATCAGTTAATCCTTACCTTCATACGCTCGTTGTTTTGGCTTTAAGTACAGGAGCGCGATATGGAGAGCTTATTAAGTTACGTTGGAACGATATAGACTGGGATCGCAAGGTCATTACCTTGCATGATACAAAAAACAAAGAACGGCGTCTTTTACCTTTAATGCACTATGCTCTTGAGTTGATGGAAGTTCACCACAAAACCAGAAACATAAGTTCAGACTTAGTTTTTCCTTCTCCTTCCAACCGCATGAGACCTTGGAATAGCCGTACTTCCTGGGTATCAGTTTTAAAGAAAGCCAATATCGACAATTTTCGGTTTCATGACCTCCGTCATAGTTGTGCGAGCTATTTGGCTATGAATGGAGCCTCACTTGCTGAAATTGCGGAGGTATTGGGCCACAAGACTCTTCAGATGGTAAAACGCTACACCCATCTCAGCGAAGCCCACACAGCTAAAGTTGTCCAAAGCATGAATGAAAGGATCTTTGGGTGATTAACTCTATTGCACGAAAAATAAAAGAGCAAGACGTAGATTCTTCCATAAACTGGCTGCGTGACAATACACGCTTAAATGTTAGACAGGGTTTGATGCATATAACTTCCCTTAACAGTCTATATGGGCCGCACTATGATAGCCAAATAGGTTACCTAAAAAGTAAGCTGTTGGGAGAGGTAATGTTTGCGGAGAGCTTATTTACCATTAGAGAAGGTAATGTAATTGTAGATGATGTTGTCACAATTGATGCGAGTAATTTCGAGCCTGATATATTTGATCATCATATCACATCACGTCCTCATTTTGTAAAAATGATTTATCAAGCTATGTCATATTTCCCAATCTCACTTTACGAGGCCTATAAAGAAGTCACTGGGGAGAATTTAAGATTAGACTCTCTTTCCGAGGTAAGAGAATTTTATAAAAGTTGTTCCGAATTCGACTCATGGACCGGTCACCAGCTTTGTGCTTATATCAGTCATTGCGATCCCGAAGCTGTGGATTTCATATCAAAGAATCCGCAAGCCTTAGATCATATGCCCGACACTCGAAAAGCAAGAGATTTCATGCTAGATAATCCAGAAAAATTGCTCCCTATGAGACTTTCTTCTATCTTTCCGAGAGCAGATCTTTACCAAAAGAACTTGACCTTGGTGAAAGCTGCTATTCTTGGAAAGGTTTTTGAGTTTATCCATCATGATCGTGAAAATTGGGAACAAAGTACTCTAAAGCCTCAAAAAGGGTTGGAATGGGCAAAGAAGAAAGGAATTGGTTATCATCCTGTCCTTGAGGAGTATCTTTTCACTTCATATATAGAACCAGGGATTTCTTCGCCTGCGACTTCTTCGGGATATACAACTCCCTACTTAGAGATGATGGGAGAAGTGATAAGGGAGCTGGAGATTTCAAGGGAGAATCAGGGCAAAAAAGAAGCCATAGCCGCTTTGTTTGCAAAAAAACTAGCTGATCATAAGCTCACTCCCCCCAGCCAAAAACTAGCTGATGCTATGGCAACTTTGGTACGCTTGCCCGAATCGCAACAAGGACGAGCCAAAACCAAGGGGTGACCCCATCGAAAGTCGGCTCTTTATATCTTATTGAATTTACTTGTATTTATAATGGGGGAATGGGTTTCCCCCTTTAGCCTTGACCCCATTTACGATTTTTTTCCTCTCAGAATTCACGTTTACTCCATGAGAAAGCAGCAATAGGGCTGCCTCTTATACCTTAAAGGAGTAAAAAGAATGCAGATTCATAACGACTCTATACAACCCTCAATAAGCGTAGACGATTTTGTCACCATCAGACAACTCACCACGAGTAACCCAGCCTTCACAGAAGGAGGAATTCGAGCCCTTATTTTTCGTTCAAAAAGCAACGGATTCGACAGCTGTATCCGTCGGATAGGGCGAAAGATCCTAATCTCTAAAAGTGCCTTTTCTCGCTGGATTGAGGATCAAAATGGAGACGTGCAATAATGATGAATGGAAAACAAGAAAAGCCCCTCTTTGAGAGAGAGGGGCTAACCCAAGGGTTACAACCCATTTTTAGCACCCCCAACCTTGTCACTCAACAAATTGGGCTCTCTCTTCCGTCTTCTTTCAACTCATTCCTACCAGGGAACTATGTCGAAGACTTTGTGCAAGCCATGCGTCTGGCAGGAATACATTTTAACGGAAACATTATAGAAGATGGAGCCATCCATCGCTTCTCTACAGAGAAAAAAGGCCATAAGGATGGTTGGTATGTCTTTTATGGCATGGCAGGAGCGTTTGGAGATTGGAGTCGAGATATCCATCAGAAATGGAGTCTCAGTAATCATCATACGACTGGCTTGGACAAGGAGCAAATCTTTGAACAAATCGATAAAACTAAGAAGGCAGTTGAAGAAGAACAGCTCCAGAAATATGAGGAAACTGCTACAACGGCCTTACAAAAGTGGAAAGCTTATGCTGAAGCTGGGTATTCTTCTTATTTGGAGAAGAAGAAAGTAAATCCCTTAGGTGTTCGATTTCATAACGGCTGTGTGATTGTTCCTTTGAAGGACAGTACAGGTAAGTTGTGGAGCCTTCAATCGATTCAGCCGGATGGTACAAAACGATTCCTCCCAGGTGGTCGTAAAAAGGGCTGCTTTCACCAAATAGGCTTTCTTAAAGATGGAAAGCCTATCCTCATCTGTGAAGGTTATGCCACAGGAGCCAGCATCTATATGGCGACAAAGCATACCACAGTGATTGCCTTTGATGCAGGGAATATAGAGCCTGTTATTGAGGCATTAAAGAAAGCCTACCCTAACAGTCCGCTCATAATTGCTGGAGATGATGACGTTTGGAAAGAAACGAATACAGGACGAACGATAGCAGAACAGGTTACTCTTAAACATGGCTGTTCTGTTGTATTTCCTAGGTTTAAGAGCACAGAAACAAAACCGACAGACTTTAATGATCTCCATGTGTTAGAGGGCCTTGAAGAGGTAAAAACACAAATAGAAAAAGCTTCTCAATTTCCGTCTCAGCTTCAACCTCAAACCCAATCTCAACAAACCGAATGGCTTGACCCTATTCCTCTTAAGGATATTAAAAACGATCTCGCTCCTGTCATTCCTTTACCCCCTTCCTTGATTCCTGAACCTTATCGGGAATGGCTTGTTGACATAGCCGAGCGCATGCAGTGCCCTTTGGATTATGTAGCTGTTGGAGCCATTGTTGTGACATCGTCAATCATAGGCGCAGGCTGTGCCGTCCGTCCTAAAGCTTGGGACTCTTGGACAATTATTCCCAACCTCTGGGGAGGAATTGTCGGCGATCCGAGCACACTCAAAAGCCCGGCACTCAAAGAAATCATCAATCCTCTTCAATCCTTAGAGAAAGAAGCTTTCGAGATTTATGAACAAGATCTGAAAAATGAAATGATTGAAGCTGAAGCTTATAAAGCTACGAAAGAAGTCATCAAGAAAGAAATGGCAAAGGCTGCTAGCGAGTCGGATATGTTTGCCATGAATGTAGCAAAGGAGAAGCTTCGAAGTCTCCAGGAGCCTAAACAATCACAGTGCAAACGTTATTGCACCAACGATGTTACCATAGAAAAAATGCATGAGTTGTTATCTCACAATGATCGAGGACTCCTCATATTCCGCGATGAGTTAATGGGGCTTTTGACCAGCTGGGATAAGCAAGGACATGAAACGGATCGAGCGTTTTACCTGGAGGCTTGGAATGGCTATGGGTCAAAGACAACCGACCGCATTGGACGCGGAACGATTCATACGAAGAACCTCTGCCTTTCCATACTTGGAAGCACTCAACCAGCCAAACTCCTTTCTTACTTCGAGCATACTTTGACGGGTGTGGAAAATGATGGGTTGATCCAACGTTTTCAACTCCTGGTTTATCCTGATAAACAAAAAAACTGGGAGCTCATTGATCGAAGACCCAATGACCAAGCGCGTGAGCGAGCCTCTGCCGTTATGATGAAACTTGCAAAGATAGACTTTAGCCAGTATGGAGCATACCTCGATGATAAATCAGAAATTCCCTACTTTCACTTTGATCACGAAGCGCAACCTGTATTCTTTGAATGGCTGAAGGAGCTTGAATCCAAGCTTCGTCATAGCCCTGATGAACCCATCATCACCGAGCATCTGGCCAAATATAGAAAGCTCATGCCCTCTTTGGCTTTGATATTCCACCTGATCAACCTTGCCAGTCATAGATCAGCAGGAGCCATAACCTTGGAGTGCGTAGAACGAGCTGCTGGATGGTGTGATTATCTGGAGATGCAGGCAAGGAGGATTTATCAACTGGGACCTTCCCCTTCCTATCAAGCGGCGAGGAACCTTGCGAGAAGAATCCAAGATGGAGATTTAAAAGATCGGTTTGATTTAAGGGAGATATACCGAAAGCAGTGGTCTTTTCTCAAAACCAAAGAAGAGGTTGAACCCGCTTGTGATATTCTTATTGAAAGTGGCTGGCTAAGAGAAGGAACGATTGCAGAGGGTCGAAAATCAAAAAACTGCTATTTTGTGAATCCTGCCGTAACAAGTGGAGCAATCCATGAGTAAGTGGTTAGAAAAGTTTTTAGATACAGAGTCTCATAATAGTACTGACAACACTGACAGATTCAAAATGAGGACGAATATGTCAGTACTGTCAGTTCCTTCTCGGGGGCATTTAGATCAAAATCGGAAAAATATATCCAAAATAAGCACTGACAATACTGACAGATTCAAATTGGACGCGAATATGTCAGTGTTGTCAGTTCCTCATGTGAGGACTTTGGATCAAGATTATTATTATCCCTATGCAGAACGAATTGCCATTGCTGAACATGATGGAAACCAAACTTCGCTGCAAGCTGCACGTATTGCTTATCTGGATACCTTTCTATCCATTCTCTTCGACATTTCAGAGTTTGATCCTCAAAGAAATTGGCTCGCTCAAAAAATCCAAACAGCCCTGGCGACCTTAGAAGCTCAGAATTTCCCGACATTGAATTGAAGTTCCATTTGCTCTATAATTTAAGCTTTCTTTTCAATTCATCTATGGCAAGTTGATGTTTTTTGCGGTCCATCTTCCCGATGTTTTGCAACTTCCACTGAATGGAGGGAAAACTCTCAGCGTTTTTTATTTCTAAAAGATCCCAGTCTGGTTCTCCAGATTTGAAGGAAATGAGAAATTTTCTTTCCCTATCGGTAAGGCCTTCATCAAGACGTTGAATCAAATCTTCACGCGCTTCCACCAACTCTTCATAACGCATGGGAATTAAAGACATTCCTTGAAATTCATTTTCATAAAGACTTCTCATATCTAGACGGTTTGGATTGATGAGCTCGGAAATGGGGCGATTATTGCTAATGAGATAAATAATGAAGCATTTCCTTAACAAGACATCTAACGTATTCTTTTCAAGAAAAATCCTTATATCAAAAAGATCTCGCGGGTGTTGGCGATCAAGGGCAGCACATATTTTTCCTGCGTAAAGGTCTTCGCGACTTAAACAAGTCGCCCTCACAAATGATTCAAAGGTTTCTTGTGCGTTCAGGCAAAGATCTTGGGTATGCGGGAGACGGACGGTTCCTCTGAGAATATGGTTAATCTCGACCTTAATGGCGGCTTTAAATTCTCTAAAAACAATCTGTTTGATATTTCCCTCATTTGTTTTGATGGGTTGAATACGCAGCGTTGGAAACCGCAATTTAAGGTCCTCAACAATTCCCAAAAATGCATCGTCGATTTTGGCAAACGAGGGCTTCCGGCCTTCAATAGGAAGGTAAGTGAGATCAATATCCACAGAGAGACGTGGCATATTTTGATAGAAAAGATTAATAGCAGTTCCGCCCTTTAGAGCAAATCGTTTTTCACGCATAAAATAAGGCAATATGCGAAGGAGAAGCTTAACTTGGTCTTTATAACTGTCCTCAATCATTGCCTAGTAACTCCCGGGGAACGGTGATTAAATATTTTTTATCCAAAACACCCTGTTCAACAATTTTTCTTTTTCCTGAGCCCAGAGAAATCTTGCTTTTATCTAAGGAGTCAAGCCAAGGATGATTGAGTTTGTCTGCGAGGAAGAAAAAGAGTCTTTTCACTTTTACCGAACTTACCTTTTCAAGAAGCGCTTGTAAAACTACGGGACGAAGATCAATTAGATTTTCTAAAAGATAGTAACATTCTTGCATATCCTGTTGTTGAGGAACTAAGTAAAGCATTTCTAAAAAAGCGCGTTCTGCTCCTGATATTGTTATGGAAAAAGCCATTTCTTGATAGGAAGTCAATCCCTCATGGCTACAAAGGAGTTTCGTTTTGTGGACGTATACTTCTTGCCCCCACTGATGATTTGTAAACCAAAGGGGAAGCTTTTTTCCATGGTGAGAATAGAGATGAAGAACTGATTCGCCAAATTTAACGAAATGGGCATATCCAAGAAGTTCAAGGGCAGATTTGCCTCCCACATGAATGTCTATTTGAAGTTGATCTTGAAGTGCAAAAAGAGCCCCTGGCCAATCAACCTTGTCTCCTTTTCTTATAACAGCTCCATATCCTATGGACTCGACCCATTGGGATTCTTGGTATTTTTGTTTGAGTATAGAACTGATTCCCTGTTTTTTTAGCCACGAGGAAGTAGCCACAGTTCCCTTTGGCCAGATCTGTAACAATTGGTTTATTTTTGTCCCATTAAACATATTCATAATATATTTTTAAGCTATTTTTTAAACCAAGTCAATCTTGCATGAGAGGTAGGGGAATAACTCAAGGTTATTCATGAGGGAGGTGGTGTTTTTTATAATTTTTAAAATGTATCAGAAAATGATTCATTTTGCATTTTATAAAATAAAATTATGTTGGACAAATTTATGTTGGAGGCTTGATTGCTTATGAGAAATCACATAAACTAAGAATGTTCTTCCATAAGGGAAGGGCGCGACGAGTAAATGCTTCAACACTTACCCGCCGCTAACCAAATGCCAACTACGGAGGTTGACAATGGCTAAGTTACATTTAGCTCAAATCGAGTATCTATCACAACAACTTATTGACCAAGTTAAAAACGCGAACAATCTTATTGTCAGGAGCAAGTTCGAACTTGACCTTGTACAACAGACACTCAAAGCATTTTTGACTGTTCATGAGGAATGGATTGTTGAGAAGGAACTTGATCATGAGCGACATTAATCCCCTTGCTTCTTCTTGCCATCTTTTAAAGCGTCTTGAAAGTGATATAAGGGATGTTTACACCCAAATGAGCATGCTTGAGCTTACTTTCAAAAACCTGCAGGGGTCTTGGCTTGCCATCATCTTGGCGCATAAGGTTGTGAAGGATGCAACAGAAGAAGAGCGTTACTAAACTGGTTTGATGAAGGATGGTGGAAAGATTGCTCAGACTTTTCCACTTTCTTTCCTTATTTTTGGTTTTTTTTACGCTCATTCTTTTGTATTTCAGAAGATAAGCTCCATAAGTGGTCTAACATTTCTAGGATCAGTTCCAGCGAAAACTCCTTTCCAAAAATCTTTTCGGTTTCTTTTAAATAGGCAACAGCGAGCTGCGTATAGAGTTTCTCTTTTCTTTTTTTGAGGTGCTGAATTTTGTGATCAAGCCGGGCCAATTTATCTTCACTCATGAAAGTTTCCTTTTTTGCTGATGACTTAATCTATTAATTTTGTTATTATAAATCAACATAATTTATTGATATTGTTACATAAAACTACATACAATTATGGATATTTTTACATACAGAGATTACTCATTGGTGATTGATAGGCCTGTCTTAGCGAGCTTTTTAAAGTGAAGCTAAGCGCGCTTATACATTGCGTTGCAATGGCGCTCCGTCTCAGGCGACGCAGACCACTTTTCTAAGAGGATTACCTAGCGAATGGCGCTCTATCACTTCAGCGCAAAAGTTCTTTCTCGAAGCGGCCGCAATACGGTGAGATCGCTCGCCTACCGTGCTGGGTGCAAATTATATGATGAGCGCACGGGGGAGACCTTTAATTATCAAAACAAACCTGTTCAGCATGTGGAATTGGTATTGCCCAAGGATGCACCAGAGTGGACAAGAGAGATTCAAGAACTTATGAAAGTTGATAGACAAAAAGGCGTTCAAGCTTTTTCTAATATGGTTGAGCGAGCTGAAAAAAGAGTGGATGCTCAGGTATATCGAGAGTTTGAGTTTGCTCTCCATCGAGAACTTACAGCGGAGCAGAATATCGCCCTTGCCCGGGAGTTTGTGGAAGATCAAATTTGCTCCCATGGCATGGCTGCTCAACTCAACTTTCACTTTGATGTGGATCCAGAAACGGGAGAGGAGAAACCCCATTGTCACGTTCTGGCTGTGACGCGACGGCTGGAAGAAAATGGACTGTCTGCGAAAAAAGAAAGAGAATGGAATGATAAATCTTTCCTTTGTGACCTGCGTGTGAAATGGGAAGAGTATTCCAACTTTCATCTCAAGCTTAACGGTCATGACATCCAAATTGACCATCGCTCTAATAAGGAACGGGGCATTGAGATGGAACCCCAACCGAAACTGGGACGCAATGTTCTAGAACAAGACAAGAGGCTTCAACAACTTGAAGGAAGTGATGGCTCTCCCATCACAGATAGGGGCAGGATTTTTCATGAGGCACAATTGCGGAACCTTTACAGGGTTGTTAGGAATCCGAACGAGGTTTTGAATATTGTTACCAAACACAATGCCACTTTTATGTGGGCGGATGTGCAGAAGGTATTACACCGATATGTAGATGAAGCGCCTTTGTTTCAAAGAATTGAGGCTAAACTTAAGAACTCAAATGAACTCCTCCTCTTACAGTCTGACGAAAAGTTGGGAGATGTCTATACGACCCATACGATGCTAAAAGCAGAAAAGTCCTTGATTGAGACGGCAGAATATTTGAATCAAGTTAAATCCCATGGTGTTGAGGCGGATCATATTGAACATTGTATTGAGAAAGCCAATAAGGCCTTAGAGGATAAGGGAGGCCTCTCCGATGATCAGGTCAAAGCCATTCATCATTTAGTGGATGAGGGACAGATTAAATGCGTGGTAGGTATTGCAGGCGCTGGGAAAACAACCGCTTTAGGGGTATGCCATGAGATCTGGAAAGCAGAGGGGTATCGTGTCTATGGGTTGGCTCCCACAGGAAAGGCTGCTCAAAACCTTGAGTCTAAAAACCTAGAGCAAAGTGGCATTGAATCTACAACATTGCATAAGTTCCTCAAATCCTTTGGGGAGGGGCGGTGTCAGTATAACGAAAATAGTGTCCTTGTGCTGGATGAAGCCGGCATGGTGGATGTGGAACGGTTTGGGAAGCTCTTAGGGGCTGTTCAACAGCTGGGCGTCAAACTCATCGTTGTGGGGGATGGGGCTCAGCTTCAACCAGTAGAAGCCGGTCCTGCTTTTCGGCTGGTTACTGAAAGGTTAGGAAGATTGGAGCTCAATACGGTCGTTCGCCAAAAAGAAGAGTGGCAGAGGGAAGCGACTGTTTTGTTTGGCCAACAAAAAACAGCTGAAGCCATCAAAGCATATGCTGATAAAGGCTGTGTTCATATTGTTGAGGAAAAGCTTTCTGATTCAGACTCTGTAAAGCTTTATGAAGTCGCCCATAGGGTGTCGTCATTGATGTACCGGGAAATGGCAAAAGAGGTAAATCAAGAAAATCCTGAGTCCTCAAGTCATTATTCCCTCATCCGGAATCATCAAGACTTTGAAAGATATGCGTACTGGAAAGGGATCGAAAGGAAAGCTGCCCAATCCATTTTCGAAAATGTGGAGGCGACGCGGCCTATCTTAGAGGAGCGGGGTATTGATCCTCTCAACATTGCTTTGGTTTTAGCGGATAAGTTTCAACCGAAGGAAGTGCAACAAGAAGAGGCCAAAGAACTCCTGAAGGGATGTCAGTTGGATCACCTCATAGGGATTCAAAAAGCAGCAGGAATAAGGGTTGATGTTCGTGAGCAGACTAAAGAAGAGCTGATTCAATCCTGGCATAGAGGGTTTCAATCGGAGCTGGAGAAAGCCAGCATTATGATGGCCTATAACAACCGCGATGTAAATGACCTAAATCGGTCAGCCCGATCATTGCTCAAGGAATCAGGCCGTCTTTCAAAGAAGGAATTTACCTACACCGTTAAGAAAGAGGTAGAAGATGACTTTGGAAGAAAGAACATCCTTCAAGAAGAGAAGGGATTTTCACAAGGCGATCGCATTGTCTTTACCCGAAACAACTACGGGCTAGGAGTTAAGAACGGAACCATGGGAACCATTACAGAGCTCGATAATCAAAAAGTTCAGGTCAGTCTTGATGAAGGAAAAGACATCTCTTTTGCTCCCAAACTCAATCCTCATTTTGATCAAGGATGGGCTGTTACCATTCACAAGTCACAAGGAACCACTGTGGATCGCACATTCGTTCTGGCGTCCTATGAAATGACTCAGAATCTGGCCTATGTCGCCATGACCCGCCATAGGGAAGATGTCAAAGTCTTTGGAAGTTCTCTCGATTTCTGGAGAGAGGAAAAACTCCCAGAAGTCCTCTCTAAATCAGGAGAAAAGCTGGGTCCAGCGGATTATCTTGATGCGGAATCCCTGAATAAGCTGATGCAGCAAGAAGATAATCTCCTCACCAAAATCTTTGATCGAATGTCAAATGAACTTGAGGCTATGGGAGTGGTTGCCAAGAAAACCTTCTGGCAAATAGCTGATCATTTCCTTAGGATTCAAAGAGAGCAAGAGATCCGCATCATCCCTCAAAAAATTCGTGAGGAAACCAGGGCGGAGGAACTTTTCAAAGAAAAGCAAAACACTCATGAAAAGATCAGTCCAACCTTAAGTTCTATCTATGAGGAAATGAAGCATCCGGCTTATGCAAACGCCACAATTGTGAAGCGAGCTTTTGAAAAGGGGCTCAAAGTCTATGGAGAAGCGCAAGCCATTGCTTATTGGGAGAGTAAAAAAGAAGATTATATGAATGTCTATCAGCAGAATTTGGGAAAGGTGGAAATTGAACTCAATTCGCCTGTCTTAAAGAATTTTTCAGAGAAATGGAAAGCCCAAGCCTTTGAGCCAGCCAAAGACGATCCCTTAAAAGCTCTCAATTTCCTCCATCAATTTAAGGAAAAGGAACTGGTACGCCAAGAAAAGGCCTCAGCTGCTGCCCAAGCAGAAGCACAAAAAGAACATATTGCAGGCCTTTACCGGAAGTACTGGAACACCCAAGAGATGATTAAGGATCACCCATCGGTCCACTCCCATTATCATGGTTACCTCGAGGGTTTAGCCAAAGAAATCTATCTTGATAAATCATTCATGAAAGCCCTCAAGATCTCGGATGCAAAAGATGCTCGCGATATTGAATCTTTTGCTCGAGGGAAAGAATACCAGCAGAAGCAGGAGCAAGAACATATACATTCCTTAGATCGAGGAAGGGGTGGAATTTCACTTTGATTTCTTCTTTTTCGGTCTGGAATGGATGGGGTTCTCTGGAGTTTTTTGAATTTCTACGGCCTTCTGTTCTAGTGATTGGGCTTCAAGTTCTCTCCTCAGTTCTAAAGTATGAGTGCCAGTTTCATAGGCTTCTCGGGTGTGTTCATTCATAAAAAAAACAGAGACAGAGGGAATTTGCAAAAGGAAAAGCCAGAGTCCCATCAAAGCTCCTGCAAAGCCAGCTGAAAGGGTAAGTGCAAAGAATGGCCTACTCCATCTCAAAGCATACTGATTCTCAATCTTCTGGCAAAACTCCTGTACTTTATTGATGGCAGCATTGAGTTGGTTAACATCACCCTCAGCTCGTTTCATAAGAGGAGACAGAATTTTTGATATATCAGCTTGATAAGACTGAACTACCTTTTGAAAGTGCTTATCCAGTTGATTTTGAATATGCTTTTCAAGACCATCCTTAATTTCCTTGGTACAACGCGCTTCAATCGTGGAAATGCGATTCGCAACATCTGCCATACTTTTCTGATGAAGTTCCTGAAGGGATTTCTGAAGATCAGACTTAATGATATCTAATGAAATCTCTTTCAGAGCTTCTTTTTCAAGAGATGAAAAGGCTTGAAAATCCTTGGGTTCTAAATTTGAAGGCATAGGTTCTCTTTTATGGGATATTAAACATATTATACTCTTGTTTCTCTTTACCTACAAATTCATTGTTGATGCTCGTTAGGGACTTAGAGAGTGAGTGATTTGAATTTCTTTTTTTCTCCTATCATCTCGTTTTAGATAAGTTTTAATCATTTCTTTATATTTTAGAGATAATGCTTAACATTACAAAACAGTGGGATAATATAGCCTTACGGTGCTGACTATCGTGTAAAAAAGGACCAACAATGAAAGTCGATATCTGTATCATTGGGGCAGGCTCTGGAGGATTAAGTGTAGCCGCAGGAGCCGCTCAGCTGGGAGTTTCCGTTGCCCTTATTGAAGGACATAAAATGGGAGGGGATTGTCTCAATTATGGATGTGTTCCTTCGAAAGCGCTTTTAGCTGCAGCTAAGCGGGCCAATATTTTTCGCTCATCTGAGGCTTTTGGGATTCAAAAGGTTGAACCTAAGATAAACTTTAAAAAACTTCATGATCATATTCACGAAGTTATATCTACTCTCGCTCCTCAAGATTCAGTTGAGAGGTTTGAGAAACTTGGCGTCAAGGTTGTCCAAGAGAAAGCTCGTTTTCTCTCACCGAAACTTGTTCAAGCTGGCAATACTCAAGTTGAAGCTAAATATTTCGTTATCGCGACAGGATCCTCCCCTACGATAGTCCCTCTTCCAGGGATTGAAAATGTACCTTACCTAACGAATGAAACTATTTTTGATCTCAAAGAAAAGCCAGGGCATCTCATTGTCGTTGGGGGTGGTCCTATTGGATGTGAAATAGCTCAAGCTTATCGATTATTAGGGGTTAAGGTCACACTCTTAGAAGCCTTCACGCTTCTTCCTAAAGAAGACCATGAAGTCGTAAGTATTTTACGAAATCGCCTTAAAAAAGATGGAATTGATATTTTTGAGGGCGTCAAAATTCTTGCTCTCTCTCAAGAAAAAAAGATTCTTCATATTCAGCTTGAGCAGGAAGGTAAGGAAATTTCTCTTCAGGGGACTCATCTCTTAATGGCTACAGGACGAAAACCTAATGTGATGAATTTAGGCCTTGAAGAAGCTGGTGTTCAATATAATCCGAAAGGGATTGAAGTTGACAGGCGACTTAGAACCACTAACAAAAAAATATATGCCATAGGAGATGTCGTTGGAGGATATCAATTTACTCATATGGCCTCATATCATGCTCAAGTTGTGATTAAAAATTGTCTGTTTCATCTTCCCTCGAAAGTTGACTATAAGGCTCTACCTTGGGTAACCTATACCAATCCAGAAATTGCTCATATCGGAATAATGCATCATGAGGGGCCAGCAGGGAGTAAAACTCTCCTTTGGCCCTATAAAGATTGTGACAGAGCTCAAACAGAACGAGAAACAGAAGGGTTTATCAAAGTGACCACCACACCCCATGGGAAAGTTCTAGGGGTCTCCATTATTGGAGTCCATGCTGGGGAACTCATTCTCCCCTGGGGACTTTTAATTGAAAAAAGGCTAAAGATTCGAGCTCTTGCTGATCTTATCGTTGCCTATCCCACGCTTTCAGAAATAAGCAAGAAAGTTACAAGTTCCTTTTACGCTCCTTTGCTGTTTTCACCTTTTACCAGGAAAATTGTAAAATTTCTTATGAGAGTATTCCCATGATCGAGCCCTATATAAGGCCCCTTTATCAAAACGTTGTGGGTGATCCTATGGCTCGGCTTATAGGAAAAATACTTTCTCCTAATAAAATCACAGTCATAGGTGTTCTGACGGGAGTTGGAATTGCTCCTGCTCTTTTTTACGAGCAAACCTTGCTTGCCCTCATTCTTTTAGCTCTTTCCGGACTCTTTGATACTCTTGATGGAACTGTGGCACGGCTTTTTTATCAACATTCTCCTTATGGAACGGCCTTAGATATAGTGGGAGATAGGATTGTCGAATTTGCTATTTTGTTAGGACTTTATTTCGTTTCATCTGAGGACCGCGCTTTTGATGTTCTGATAATGTTAGGAAGTATTCTCATTTGCGTAACCTCATTTCTAGTCGTTGGGATTTTTTCAGAAAATAGTTCCTCTAAAAGTTTTCATTACAGCCCTGGTCTTATGGAACGTCCAGAAGCTTTTGTCTTCTTTGCAGCCATGATACTTTTCCCAGAATTCTTTCATATGCTTGCATTTCTTTTCACATTTCTAGTAACACTTACAGCCGTTATACGAATGGCAGAGTTTAAATCCGTGTCCTGATTCTAAGGAAATCGAGAGCTGCTCAATAGCAGCTCTCATATGTTAAAGCTTGGAACCTTTTCACTCCATATGGGCACAACAAGAGAGTTTTTTTACATCCGTAAAGAAAGTTTGTGCACAGAGCTTTAACCCTTCCACCATGGTCAAATAAGGGAATAGCTGACTTGCTAACTCATGAGTGGTCATCTTACCGCGGATAGCAAGAGCTGCTGTTTGAATAACATCCCCAGCTTCTGAAGCCACAATCTGAGATCCCAAGATACGCTTTGTCTTCTTATCAGCCACGAGTTTGATAAAGCCTCGTGTATCAAAGTTGGCGAGAGCTCTTGGAACATTGTCTAAAGTGAGTGTCCTTGTCTCAGCCTCATAGCCTAATTCTTGTGCTTGCTTAGCTGAAAGTCCAACCGTTGCCACTTGAGGGTCGGAGAAGATTACAGCCGGAACAATGGAGAGATCTAGACTTGTCTCTTCACCTGTGTACTCGCTCAGCATGTTGGTCGCAGCTTTGTTACCCGCAGCTGCGGCTACATAGACGTATTGAGGAAGTTGGGTGCAATCTCCCACAGCAAAGATATTTGGCAAATTTGTTCGGAGGTGGTCATCGACTAAAATTCTTCCCTCAGGGTCAAGAGTTAAGCCAATTTCTTCAAGGCCAAGATTTCTACTATTTGCATGTCGGCCTGTTGCAACAAGAAGGTGGTCCCCAAGGAGAGTTTCTTCTCCAAGATCAACATTGAAAGCGCCATTATAGGTTATGGATTGAGGAAGAGTATGAGTCAGCACTCTTATCCCTTCTCCTTCAAATATTTCTTTCAACCCATTTCCAATGTCGGGATCCTCTTTGGAAAGCAATGTACTTCTGGCAAGCATAGTTACTTTTGAACCTAAATGCAAAAAGGCTTGAGCAAGCTCAACAGCGACAACTGATCCTCCCAGAACAATAAGATGCTTGGGCACAATCCCGCTAAAAAGCGCCTCTGTGGACGTCCAATAAGGCGTTTCTTGTAATCCCATAATATCTGGAATTGTAGGAGAACTTCCAGTAGCAATAAGGATTTTTGTTGGATTGAGTTCAAGAGTGGTTTCCTCAGATGTTTTAATAGAAACCCGAGTTGGCCCTGTTAAGCGAGCTCTTCCTTGAATGAACCTAATATTTGGGTTTTGAAGAAGAATGTCTTCATATTTTGCCTGACGCAGTCCCAAAACTCTTTCCTGGAGTTGCTCCAAAATAAGTGTCCCGTCAATTTCAGGCTTACTCTTTTGAATTCCCTTAAAAGGGTGCTTTTCTTGTAGATGAGCGATCTGTCCAGAGCGAATAAGGATTTTAGAAGGAACGCATCCTACGTTGACACACGTCCCTCCGACCGTCTTCTCTTCGATCATGGTAACCTTCGCCCCCTTGTTCGCAAGACGAATGGCGGCTGAAAAAGCTCCAGATCCACTGCCAATAATAGCAATGTCTTCATCCTCTATCATTGCAGAAAGAGGGTTAATGTTTATGAACAGCGCGGTTGCTGCTGCCATAATGGATTTAAGAAATGATTTTGTTTTCATGGTTTTTTCTCCTTTCTCCACCACTCTGCCCCTTAGACTATAGTCTAAGGTCAAGCACTTTTTTTCATGGAGTGAATTTTGTTGACCTTGGAGTATACTCTAAGGTGTATACTTTAAATAATAGAGGAGAAGACAAAGGGAGGATGTTATGACTATTGATCCTAAAAAAGTTGACCCAGCTTTTGGACATCTAAAGGAGTTTTCTAAAGTCGGGTTGAAAACAACAGCCTTACTTCATGAAATGCGTGAGGAAGTTATCTTTAAAGACGGGGCTTTTGAAGCAAAATATAAAGCCTTAATCGCCTGTTTGTGGGGTGTCGCCATGCGCTGCGAACCTTGTTTAACTTACTATATGCTCAAAGCGAAAGAATTAGGGGTAACGGAAGCTGAAGTTGGCGAGGTCTTGGCTATCGGTTCAACTATGGGGGGATGTGTTGGAGAAACGTGGGCTTTAAAAGCCTATAAAGCCTTTAAAGAAGGTGACATTTCTTCTGCTGAATGTGTCTGTGACCTTCCCTCAAGTGATAACAAATGAAGGATTATCACATTGGACAATTAGCGAAGGACGTTCAGGTTAAAACCGATACAATTCGCTTTTATGAGAAAATTGGTCTCATGCCTAAACCTTTGCACACTCAAAGTGGCTATCGGCATTACACATTAGAAGACCTTAAACGACTGAGATTTATCATTCGCGCTAAGGAAATGGGTTTTACTTTAGCTGAAATTAAAGAACTATTAGCCATCAAAATTTCTTCAAAAGATACCTGTGAAGCAGTTTATGCACAGTCTCAAAACAAGATAAAAACAATCACTCAAAAAATGAGTGAACTTAAAAAAATGAAAAACGCATTAGAAAAATTAATGGAACAGTGTCATCTGGGCAATCATCACCAAGGAGAATGCCCAATTTTAGATGCCTTAGAAACAGAGGAGGAAAAACATGAGTAATAAATCAACATGGGGAGCTTTGATAGGAGCTTTAGGGTCTTCTTTTTTAGCATCCCTATGCTGTCTGGGTCCCTTGCTAATAGCGACTTTAGGAGCAGGAGGAGCGTGGGCAAGCTACAGTACAGTCTTTGAGCCCTATCGTCCTTATATGATTATCTTTGTTGGATTAGCGCTATGCTATTCGTTCTATAAATTATACATAAAACCTCCTCCTTGTGGAGTTGGTGCGGCTTGTATTTCTCCTAAGATGCTTTTGATTCAACGAGGGATATTTTGGATAATTGTAGCGGTATCATTCGCGCTTATAACTTTTCCTTGGTATGCAGGCCTGATTAAGGGTTTATAAGAATAATCAATAGATAACGTCAATTAAAAGGTCTCCTGTATCTCTTGTGAGAATTTTTAATCAAGCATATAGTTTCTTTATAAATCAATCACAAACTGGCAAAACTTTATGATATTCCGACATCTTCGATATTTTATTGCTGTTGCCGAGCATAAAAGTTTTACAGCAGCAGCCTATGCACTTAACATCACTCAACCTTCCATTAGTCAGCAGATTGCAGACTTAGAGAAAACGTTGGGATTTAATCTTTTTAAACGCAACAGCCGTTCTGTTGAGTTAACGGTAGCTGGGCAAGTTTTTTTGAAAGAAGCAAAAGAAATTTTGCGGTTAACTGAAAATGCTATTGAAAAGGCAACAAAAGCTTTTAAAGGGTACAGTGGAGAATTAAGGATAGGAGCACTTGAACCAGCAGTTGTGGGTTTTCTTCCAAGGATTATTCGTGCCTTTAGAGAAAGGCATCCTGATGTAGTCGTTACAATCCAACACATGAACCCCGAAGTGCAATTAAAAGCTTTTCAAGAAGAAAAAATAGATGTCGGATTTACGAGATTTTTTACCCAAGAAAACTCTCTCAACCTTCGCCAAGAACTTATTTATGAAGATAGTATTGTAGCTGTTCTACCCAAAGATCATCCACTTGCCAATCAAAAAACTATTTCAGTTACAGAATTAGCAAAGGAACATTTTATCTTATTTAATCGAGTAGAAACAAAAGGCTTCTTTGATGTTATTGTTCATTTCTGCCAAGAAAAAGGGAACTTCGCTCCTTCGATTACCCAAGAGCCTAATTTGCTCCAAACATTATTTTTATTGGTAGAGTCTGGATTGGGCGTTTCTCTTGTTCCAGCTTGTGTGCGGTATCTTAATATTCCTAATGTCCACATCGTTGATCTCAAAGAAGAAACACCGGTTATTCCTCTTATGATCTCCTATCAGAATGATCCTTCTCCGGTAACACAAACTTTTTTAAAGATCTTTCAAGACATTTACTCTTCAATAACAAAAAAGGACCTAAAGAGATAGAGAGCTATAGGTTTTGATTCTTAATTCATAGGAATTTCCTATTAATATTATGTTAATGATAAGAGATTATTATGCTAATCTAATGGGAGGAGGAACACTAAATCCCATCATACGCAAAACAATAACTTTTAGGAGACCACAATGGAAAACAAAAAAACACTTTATATTGCATCTGCTGTTTGTACAGCCTTGTCGATGGCAGCAGCAACAAGCGCATCTGCAGCAGGAGGTCATTATGACGCCTCTATGAAGCATTGCTATGGTGCTGCTCTTGCGGGACAAAACGATTGTAAAGGAGATCCTCATAGCTGCAAAGGCCAAGCATCTGTAGATTGCAGTTTAACTGACTGGAAAATGGCGATGTCACAAGCTGATTGTGACAATTTAATTGCTAAGAATTGTCCTCAAAATAAATAATATGATTTGTTTGAGATGACTCATTCATTTTCTTCATTAGACACCTCAGCCAAGGTTGGGGTGTCATTGAAACACTGCTATTATGAAGAAGTGCTCGAAGATAAGCCCAACATTAATTTCTTCGAAGTTCATAGTGAAAATTATATGAGTGAAGGAGGAAGTTCTTTGGCTTGGCTTGAGGCCATTCGCGAATCTTATCCCATTTCTCTCCATGGCGTGAGTTTGTCCTTAGGGTCGACACAAGATCTCAATAAAGTCCACCTCAAAAAACTCAAGAATTTAATCCAAAAAATCGATCCTTTTCTTGTCTCAGACCATCTCTCTTGGAGCATCATTAATGGAATCTATCTCAATGATCTTCTCCCTATTCCTTATACTAAGGAAAGCCTAAAGGTCATGAGTGATCATATTAGAGAAGCGCAAGACTTTCTTTCAAGACCCTTGTTAATTGAAAACCCATCTAGCTACCTTTATTTCCCAAAAAATGAATTCTCCGAACCACAATTCTTGACTGAACTTGTGAAAAAAACAGGATGCAAACTTCTTCTTGATGTGAATAATATTTATGTTTCAAGCCACAACAACCAGTTTGATCCTAATGCCTATTTAGAAGAACTTCCTTTGAATTGTATCGAGGAAATTCATCTCGCCGGTCATAATCGCGACCATAAATTTTATATTGATAACCATGGATGTCACGTTCAAGAAGAAGTTTGGGAGCTCTATAAAAAGACCTTAAAGCGGTTTGGAAGAATTTCTACGCTCATCGAATGGGATGATCATATTCCCGAGCTAAATGTCCTTTTAGAAGAAGCTGAAAAAGCCAGGAAATACCAAATTGAGTACGGAAACTATGAAACAGCTGCATAAGTATCAAGAGTCCTTTTATAAGGCCATCTTTACAAATAAACCACCATTGTTACAAGATGCTATTGGTGAAGTTGAAGAATTTAATGAACGATTTAACATATATTCTAATAACGTTTTCTCCTCCTTAAAAAATGTGCTTAAAGATGATTTTCCTCTTTGTCGAAAAATTTTAGGGGAGCAAAAATTTAACCAAGTCACATTTGAGTTTGTGAGGAACTTTCCACCAGAATCCGGGTGCTTATTGGCGTATGGACAAAAGTTTTCAAGGTTTTTAGAAGTATTTTTCCCTGCGCTACCTTATTTAAAAGACATCTCTCAATTGGAATGGGCCAAAAAGGAAATTTATTATAGAGAAGATTCAATCCCTTTGGATCCCCAAATTATAAGTACCACTCCCGAGGATAAGTACGAAGCTTTAACGTTTAAATTTCCCGAAGCAACCTTCTTTTCGGAATCCTCCTTTTCTTTACAAGAGATTTGGGAAGATTTTGAGAAAGAGAAAGAAAAAGTTAAAGCTCCAAAGACCATACCTTCCTATAGCCTCATCATTCGACCCAGATTCCAAGTGAAACATGATTGGCTTAAAGCCGAGGAATTTTGCTTCCTAAAAAAGCTTTATGAGGGGAAGCCCCTAGGAGAGGCTTTTGAGAAGGCAACACATATCAACCCTGACTTCAATCTCTCAGAAACACTTGGAATTGCGTTAACAAGAGAATATTTTACAAGAGTGGAGGTCTCTCATGAAAATTGAATCTCTCTATAAACTATACAATAGCGTCTTTGATGGGCTGGATAGGTGGCTCAGCCCCCTTTGGTTCTTTTACATTCGATATTGGCTTGCCGAAGTGTTCTTTAAGTCAGGCCTCGTCAGCATCTCGGATTGGGAAAATAACATTAACCTCTTTAAATATGAATTTAATGTTCCTCTCATTTCTCCAGAATTGGCCGCATACTTATCAACAGCTGTTGAACTCATATGTCCTGTTTTATTAATCCTAGGTCTAGGAACTCGTTTTGCAGCTCTCGCTATCTTCTTTACAGCCTTATCTATTGAATTAACTTATATTCACCATCTTGATCATATTTTGTGGATGCTTGCCTCTTCTTTATTAATCTTAAAAGGCGGAGAAAAAATTTCAATAGATTATCTGCTCTCTAAGACATGGTTTAAGGATCTGAATAAGAAAGGTTAGTAGCTATTAACACAGAGAAAATAACATTTCCAGGTGCTTTTGAAACTCCTTTGGCAGCCAGATTAGATAGCCCACAAGGAGAAATAAAGGCTTATGCTCTTTTTGTACACTGCTTTACGTGCTCAAAGGATATTTTAGCCGCAAGTCATATTTCATCTGCCCTTACAGAAAAAGGCATTGCCGTTTTACGATTCGACTTTACTGGTCTTGGGAGTAGTGAAGGCGAGTTTAGCAATACGAATTTTTCTTCAAATGTTGAAGATATCAAAGCAGCTATTGAGTTTTTAAGGTCCCAGGGAAAAACTCCACAAATTCTGATTGGTCATAGTTTAGGAGGAGCTGCCATCCTGCGGGTTGCACAGTCTGTTCCAGAGCTTAAAGCCCTTGTTACAATTAATGCGCCAAGTGACCCTACCCATCTTCGCCATGCCTTGAAAAGTTCTCTTCAGGAGATTGAATCTCAAGGATATGCAAATGTGATGATAGGGGGCCGTGAATTTCGAATTCAAAAGCAATTTATTGATGACCTCGAAAAGCATAAGTCTCTTGATTACCTCAAAAACATTCACGCGGCTTTTTTGGTATTTCATACACCTCAAGACAAAATAGTCGATATTGAGAATGCTAAATTTATTTTTACAGCAGCACGCCACCCCAAAAGTTTTATTTCCCTCTATGAAGCGGACCATCTTTTAACCCGGCCTGTGGATGCCATATATGTATCTGATATCCTGAACAGTTGGGTTGAGCGGTATTTACTTGGAGAAAAAGCCTCACCCACGACTAAAAAAGAAGAGAACAAAGTTGTCGTAACGGAAACAAGCGAAGGAAAGTTTATCCAACTTATTCAAACTGGAAAGCATACTTTTATTGCAGACGAGCCCCTTGACGTTGGAGGAAATGATAAAGGACCTGGTCCCTATGATCTTGTCTTAGCGAGTCTAGGAGCCTGTACGTCTATGACTTTACGCATGTATGCGGATCGTAAAGATATACCCCTCAAAGGAATCCGTGTAACCTTGACCCATCAAAAGGTCTATAATGAAGATCTTTCAAACTGTATCGATAAAAATGAAAGGTTGGATCTCATTCACCGCAGTATTGCCTTAGAAGGAGTTCTAACTGCTGAACAAAAAGAAAAGCTTCTCCAAATTGCAGAGAAATGTCCAATTCACAAGACACTTACTCAATCCTCCGTCATTAAAACAATGTTGGAAGAAGTCTAATGAGCAGGCCATTAATAACAGTGAAAAAATTTGGGCCTTTTTTATTTTTGGCCCTTATTTTTATATTGTTTTATGCTCTAAACCTAAATCAATATTTTGCTTTTTCCGCTCTTCAAAATTATCATCATCTTTTAAAAGAAGAGGTAGGACAACATTTATTCCTTTCCCTTTTTATATTTGGAGCTTCCTATATCATTATTGCCGCAACATCTCTACCTATCGCTGTCTTTTTAACGATTCTCGGAGGGTTTCTTTTTGGACCAGTTTTGAGCCTTCTTATAGTGGATATTTCGGCAACCTTAGGAACGACTCTCCTTTTTCTCGCTGTTAAAACAAGTTTTGGAGAGATTTTCCAAAAAAAAGCATCTTTATGGATTAAAAAAATGGAAAAAGGTTTTCAAGAAAACGCCTTTTCTTATCTTCTTTTTTTAAGGCTTGTTCCTATTTTCCCTTTTTGGGCTGTTACCATTGTTTCTGCTCTTTTAGATGTTCGATTAAAAACATTTTTCATTGCAACTTTTATTGGCATACTCCCTGGAACTTTTGTGTATTCTATTGTGGGAAACGGACTTGGAGCCCTTTTAAAGGAAGGAAAAACGCCGGATATCTACATTATCTTAAGCCCAGGAATTTTCTTGCCCCTTTGCGGACTCGCCTTGTTGGCCTTACTTCCCATTCTCTATAAGAACAGAAAGGATTCGTTTTAAAAATCTTCTTTCAAATATCTCGCGGTTTATGCTAGGAATAATAAACGCTCAAAAAGTTATAAAGAAGATCAGCGAATGCTTGAGCCCTCAGTTTGGTATGGAGTGCCCTCGGCAGTTGGTACCAATAGCTCACTTACCGTGGGACATTCATGGGACAGTTGAGGGTAAAAAATGGTAATAAACCTATACGAACAGTAACAAGGCGTTCGTCTCAACTCGTTGATTTTATTTATATAGTTTATTACCTTTTGTTATCAATTATACATTTTAAGCGTTTGCTAAACCGTTATACGTGGAAACGCGTATCGTGGGTTCGAATCCCATCCCCTCCGCCATCCGCCGACGGTCCATTCTGGGCACATAAATAACAGATTATACCGAGTATATTCTCTATTTGAGTACTAGGGAAGGTCAGAATCGTATTCTTCTTGGGGAGGTCTTCTCCTATGGCATTTCCAACAGTTTTTAAAACGAGTCCAACACCTTTTAAAACCGGATTTACAAGAATGGGAGGACGAGTCGCTTGACATATAGCTTGGAGGCTGAAAGGGCTCTTCTGTACCAAAGTCATAACTTTCCCTGGAGTTTGAAACAGAATAGAGGCTTACCCCTATTTCTCTTCCTTGGAGAATTTCGGGTTCCTCATCTCGAGACGACAAACGTGTCGAAGGTACTGGTACTATAGGAGATAATATGGGAGCCGGCGAAGGATCGTCAAGTTGAGATAGAGACACTGGAACGATAGGAGGCAATATGGGTGCTGGCAGAGGACTCCCAAGTCGAGATAGAGGTTCTGCAACACTGGACAGTTCTCCTTCGTCGTCATTGCGAGGACCGAAGGACCGCGGCAATCCACGAAAATCACTGCTTTCTGGATTGCTTTGTCGGGACGCTATCTCTCCTCGCAATGACGGAAGTTGGCAAATTGCCATGGGTCTTAAAATCTGTCCGGTGTTAAGTTCTGGAACTTTAGGAGCTAAAACATCCATGACGTATTGATCAATAGCTCTTTCAAATGTTGTTGAATCAGTATTTGTCTCCCAACTGCTCGGAGACGAAAGAGAACTTGAAGAATTGCTCCCTTTAGTGGCATAAGCCGGAAGAAAAAAGAGATGACACAATGTAAAAAAATAAACTGGGGTATTTTTCATAAACAATCCAACCTTTGTAAACAAACATAATTTAATAACATTCAGCATATTCCTATCAAAAGACAAGGCTTACCATATAAACTTCACACGACCCATCATTTATGGACAAGAAATTAAAAAGTAAAGAGAAATATTTTATATTTTAATTTTGTCTATTAGAAAGAACTTAAAAAAGTAAATAAATCTCTTTGCACAGGCCATACCTAAACATCTTGAATGCAATTTTCACGACGAAAAATTTTCATGGCCCGTTGATTGAGTCTCTAGAGCTTACCATTGTGGTACTATTTGTACTTAGATGTTCCAAAATTACATTTATTACTTTTCCACATTCCTCCTAAGCCACCACCTTTAGATTTAGCTGAGAAAATATTGCCGATACACAACAGTATTAGGCTCTGGACAAAAAATCTGGTTAAAGTTATAAATCCTCAGCCTTTATCGTTTAGAATGAATAAGGGGGAGGTATTCCTAAGCCAGGAGCTTTTGTGGATGATTAAGCGGAAACAGCTTTTATATAAAGACATTTTGTTTTTGTCCTGTTTTAAAATTCTCTTATTATGTGGACTTTGTTTCCTTTTAACTTTTTTTCCTAAGCCTCAGATTAAAGTCAAAGATTTAACCTCCTTTAATTTCAAGATAGAAAAGCAAGAGAGATGGTAGATACCCTAAGCGTTGATCTTTCACGGCTGCAATTTGCCATTACAGCTCTTTATCATTTTTTATTTGTTCCCTTAACTTTAGGGCTTTCTATTCTTATTGCTATCATGGAAAGCGTATATGTCATGACCAAAAAGTCAATTTGGAAGGACATGACAAAATTTTGGGGAATTTTATTTGGTATTAATTTTGCTATGGGGGTAGCTACAGGCGTTCCTTTAGAATTCCAATTTGGCACGAATTGGGCCTACTATGCTCATTACGTAGGAGATATTTTTGGTTCTTTATTAGCCATAGAAGGTCTCATGGCCTTTTTCTTAGAGGCGACGTTTATTGGGCTTTTTTTCTTTGGATGGAATCGTCTTACAAAAATACAGCATCTTTGCGTGACATGGCTTATGGCTTTAGGGACAAACTTTTCAGCATTATGGATTCTTATTGCTAACGCTTGGATGCAGAATCCAACGGGTGCTGAATTTAACCCTGATACCATGAGGATGGAGTTATCTTCATTTTATGACGTTTTTTTTAATCCTGTAGCTCAATCAAAGTTTGTTCATACCATAAGTGCCGGATACGTTATTGGAGCTATGTTTGTGTTAGCTATCAGTGCTTTTTATTTATTGAAAGCAAGGCATATTGAATTTGCAAAAAGATCCATGGTTGTTGCTGCTAGTTTTGGCTTAGCCTCTGCTCTATCCGTTGTGGTTTTAGGAGATGAGAGTGGATACACATTGACCGAACACCAAAAAATGAAACTAGCTGTTATTGAAGGAATCTGGGATACGTCGCCCGCCCCAGCTCCTTTAACACTGTTTGGTTGGCCTGATCAAATGGCCCAAAAAACCTACTACGAGCTCAAAGTTCCTTGGGTTTTAGGGCTAATTGCAACCCGTTCGTTTGACCAACCTGTCTATGGAATTAAAGATTTGGTTGATCACGCTAAGGTCCACATACGGGATGGTATGCAAGCTTATGAAGACTTACAGGCTTTTAAAAAAGATCCTTCTTTCTTTAATAGGGCTAAAGTCAAAGAGACATCCAAATATCTTGGTTATGGGCTTCTTCTAAAGAGGTATACGGAAGATGTATCTCAAGCGACAGAAGAGATGATTGAAAAAGCTGCTTGGGGTACCGTACCTCAGGTTCTTCCTTTGTTTTGGGCGTTTCATATCATGGTCGCTCTAGGATTATATTTTATTCTTTTATTTGCGGCCTCGTTTTATCTTGCGTCTCGAGATCAACTTCACAAATATCCGTGGTTTTTAAAAGCTGCTTTTTACAGTCTCCCTCTACCGTGGGTAGCAACAGAACTTGGATGGTTTGTAGCTGAATATGGTAGACAACCATGGACAATTGAAGGCGTTTTGCCCACTTTTTTAAGTGCTTCGGGAACAAGCGCAGGGACAGTCTTAACAACATTAATTATCTTTGTTTTGTTTTATACAATCCTTGCAATTATTGATGTGAAATTGCTTTTAAAATACATTCGTCTAGGACCTACGCTTGCCTTAGGATACGATAGAAAAGAGGAGGTTTCCGCGTGATCTTTTTAGACTATGAAATCTTGCGGCTTTTATGGTGGGCTATTTTAGGCATTTTACTCATAGGATTTGCTATTCTGGATGGGTTTGATTTAGGCATGGCTATTTTTCTTCCTTTTTTGGGTAAAAGTGATGAAGAAAGACGTCTTATGATTAATTCGATTGGGCCTATTTGGGAGGGAAACCAGGTATGGTTAATTTTGGGGGCAGGCGCTAGCTTTGCTGCCTGGCCTTATCTTTATGCCGTTTCGTTTTCCGGATTTTATTTAGCCATGTTTATTGCTCTTTTTGGGCTTGTCCTCCGTCCCGTTGGTTTTAAATTTCGCTCGAAAATGCCAGACGTCCGCTGGCGTAATTTTTGGGATGCAATCATTTTTATGGGAGGGTTTGTTCCTTCTTTAATCTTTGGCGTTGCTTTTGGCAACCTTTTTCTAGGAGTTCCCTTTCATTTTGATGACACCTTGCGTCTTTATTATACAGGATCTTTCCTAGAACTTTTGACTATCTTTCCTTTAATGTGTGGCGTCTTAAGCATAGGGATGATGCTTTTACAAGCCAGCACATATGGCTCCCTCAAAACACGAGATGCCCTACAAAATAAGTTTCGAAAGAGTGGTCAATGGGTAATCATAGGAATAATTATTTTGTTCACAGGCACAGGTTTATACTTATATCAAGAAATTCCAGGGCATATGTTACTTGAGCCATGGGCAAAGGAAGCCCCTTCGAATCCTTTATATAAGCAAGTTGCTACCTTGGACAAAGGGTGGTTTTTAAACTATATAAAATTTCCTTGGTCATTAGCCCTGCCGATTGGGGCATATCTATCCCTTTTTCTTACTTTTTTCTTCTTAAAATCAAGGCGATTTGGACCTGCCTTTTTCACAAGCAGTTGTGCTGTTGGGGGAATTATCTCAACTGCGGGAGCAAGCCTATTTCCTTTTTTGCTTATCTCTTCTACACATCCATCTCAAAGCCTGACCATATGGGATGCGTCGTCCAGCAAAACCACTCTTTTTATTATGTTGATTGCGACCCTTATCTTCTTGCCGATCATCATTGCTTATACAGCTTGGGTCTATCGCGTTTTAAAAGGGCCCGTAACTTCCAAAACACTCGAAGATGAACAATTAAATGCATATTGAGGTGAAATAAATGTGGTATTTTTCATGGGTTTTAGGACTTGGGCTTGCGTGTACCTTTGGGATCTTGAACGCGATGTGGTATGAGATTAGACATGCCGAAACCAAAGATACGGGCTCGTGAGCACCTATTGAAGTGAAATAAATGATTAAAAGTGCATTAGGCATGAGTACATCAGAGGAAATCAGTTTCAGTCGTGATATTGATCCAAAAATTCTAAATTTACTTGAATCTCAAGCCCCACGGTACACGAGCTATCCTGCCGCAAACCGTTTTCAAGAACTAAATCATACCGTGGCGGAGAGTTGGTTGAGCACTCTTCCCAGCGATAAAAGTGTCGGGCTTTATATCCATATTCCTTTTTGCCCCAAGCTATGTTGGTATTGTGGGTGTCATACTAAAATGACCTATCGTTATGAACCTATCGAAACATATATTGACCTACTTTTAGAGGAACTTAGACTCCTTGCCACACATCTTCTCCGTCGACCTAAATTACATAGTCTTCATTTCGGTGGCGGATCACCCACCATTCTTAAATTAAAGGATCTAGACCGTCTTTTTTATGCCATCCATAGTACCTTTGATGTATTGCCTACTACCGAAATTGCCCTTGAAATCGATCCTCGTGCCATAACAAAACATGAAGTTGGAGTATATGCGGCCCTGGGTTTTAACCGCGTTAGCTTAGGAATTCAGGATTTTGATGAAAAAGTCCAAAAAACAGTTAATCGGTTTCAACCTTTTGACTTGGTTTCAAACTGTACTTCTTTACTGAGGGAGAGCGGAATCTCTAATATCAGTATGGATCTTATCTATGGATTGCCTTTTCAAACATCTTCCAGCATAAAAAATACAATAGAAAAGTTACTTTACTTGGAGCCGAATCGTATTGCCTATTTTTCCTACGCTCACCTCCCACACCTTAAAAAGCACCAACGGTTAATTCCCGAAAATGCCTTGCCCAACACTTTAGAAAAAACATGGTTTTATCTAATTATTAAGAACCTACTTGAAAAATCAGGTTATAAAAGTATCGGAATTGATCATTTCGCTAAAGAAGGGGATGATCTATTCTTAAGTTTACAAAATAAAACGCTGCGGCGCAACTTTATGGGATATACTCCTTTACCCAATGATTATATCCTTGGAGTAGGTATGTCCTCTGTTAGCGAGCTAGGACACGGACTTGCACAAAACAGTATCCATTTTTTAAACTATAAGACAAAGATTCAATATCATTGCTTACCAGCAAGTCGAGGGTGGCGCTATCATGGCGATGACCATATACGTAAAGCGGTTATTAATCACCTGATGTGTTACTTCGAGGTGGACCTTAATGAAATTTTAACTCAGCAAGGCTACCCCCTTCATTATTTGGATCGAGAGCTTACTCACCTTAAAGAGTTAGAGACAATGGGAATTGTTTCTGTTAAGAATCGTAAAGTCCAATTTCAGGCGGACTTGCCTATGCTTGTGCGCTCTGTTGCTGTGATCTTTGACTCTTACATACATGGCGAAGGAAAGCCTCATTCAAAAGTAGCCTAAAAATATTGAGAATTTAACTAATGATGGAGTAAAATATGAACAAAGATGCATCACATTTCTTGTCTTCTTGGCAACACACACTCCCTTCCTCTAACCCGTACCTTCACTACTTTGTAAAAAACATTTTTAGACAGGAGCTTTTAAATCAACTCCAAAATCTTCCTTTTAAAGCATACGATTTAGATTATAAATTGGGAAGACGAGAAGAGTTTAATTCTTACCGCCAATATTTTAACCCTGAAATTACTCAAGCTTATCCCTGTGCAAAGCATGTTGCGGATGCTTTTCTTGACCCATCTATTATTTCTTTTATTGAACAAGAAGGTCAATGTTCCTTGAAGGATTCATCGCTTCGTATCGAATATACGCTAGATAAGGAAAAATTCTGGCTTGAACCTCATACGGATATTGGCGAAAAGCTTTTCACGATGGTTATTTATCTTTCAAATGATAAAGATTCCCAAGACTGGGGAACAGATATTTACTGCGATGCAAATACATATCATTCTACCGTTCCTTATGAAGAAAATAGCGCGGTGATTTTTTTCCCTTCAGAAATATCGTGGCATGGGTTTCGTCCTCGTGCCATTCATGGTATTCGTAAGACGCTTATTGTTAACTACGTTACCCAAGCCTGGCGCAGCAGACATGAGCTCGTTCATCCTAATAAAACAGTTCAGGAGCTATTGGCTTAATCAGTATTTTTTAATAAATATAGGCTGAAGAATTTTTTTAAGAAGAATGGTACTGCTTCCAAGCTGTTGATGCCTCGATTACAGTACAAAAGTTGATATATCAAAGAGTATCTAAAACCAGAAATTCAAGCCGCACGATTAAAGCTTCAGAAATTAGAAATGGCTGCATCAGGTCTCATGAATAAGAGGGGGTACGTATGAAATACATGATTAAGCAAACCAAGTCTATTCCCTTGGCTCATCTGCACATGTACAAAGTGACTGTAACTTACTAATTTTGGCTAATCTTGCTTCCGTTTCTATTGAATTTTTTCGGTAAAAGTATATAATTACATCCAGATCGATTAGTCTTTTTCTTTAGACTGTCATATATTTAATAAAGTACGTAAATCATGATTGCCATTTTAGAAGCCTATAAAGCTGGAGCTTTTCAATCAAGAACTTTGATCAATAATATCATAGCAGGCGTTATCGTGGGAGTAATTGCCTTGCCCCTGTCTATGGCTTTTGCAATTGCCTCCGGAGCGCATCCTGAACAGGGTATTTATACAGCAATTATTGCTGGATTTGTTGCTGGTCTATGCGGAGGAAGTCGATTTCAGGTGAATGGGCCCACGGGTGCTTTTGTTGTCGTTCTTTTAGCAATTACGACAAAATATGGAATTGAAGGATTGCAAATTGCAACATTAATGGCAGGCCTAATTTTAGTCTTAATGGGATTTATGCGTTTAGGAAATGTTATTAAATTTATTCCAGACCCGGTTATCGTGGGATTCACAAGTGGTATTGCTCTCATCATTTTTGTCAGCGAATGGAAAGACTTCTTTGGACTTCACCAGGTTCCAGGCAATCTTATTTATTTTCATGAAAAATTTTTAGCGATTTTATATGCCTTTCCGCATCTGAATATCCCAACAATGCTTCTCGGCTTTATAAGTCTTGTGGTTTTAATTTTTTCATCTCAATTCAAATATACACGACATCTGCCAGCTCCTCTGATCGCTTTAATTGTAGGTATTACTATTCAATCTGTTTTTCAATTTTCTGATGTTGCAACAATTGGAAGCGTTTATGGTGAGATTCCGAAAGGCTTGCCCCGCTTCACTCTACCAGAGATGTCTTTGAGTCAGATTATTAGCTTGGTTGGGCCCGCATTTACAATCGCCCTCTTAGGCGCTATCGAATCGCTTTTATCTGCAGTTATTGCAGATGGCATGACAGAAACGAAACATAATTCGAATCAAGAACTGATTGGTCAAGGATTAGGCAACATTATTTGCCCATTCTTTGGCGGATTCGCAGCAACTGGAGCCATTGCTCGAACCGCCTTAAGTATTCGTCACGGAGCAACGAATCCTCTGGCTGCGGTTATTCATTCTGCTACTCTTCTTTTTATCATTTATTTTATGGCGCCGCTTGCTTATTATATTCCTCTGTGCACATTGGCCGCTATTTTATTTATTGTTGCCTATAACATGAGTGATGCAAGGCATTTTTATTATTTACTACGCCATGCTCCAAAAAATGATGTTTTGATCCTGCTTTCAACGTTTCTTTTGACAATCTTTACGGATTTGGTTGTTGCGGTGAATGTTGGTGTTATTCTTGCAATCCTCTTGTTTACACGTCGTATGAGTCAATCGGTAATTATAGAGAAAGAATCACAAGATGAAATTGAACTGGAACTAAAGTCAGCAAAGCCCATAACGCTTCCACATGATGTTTTTGTCTACAGTATCCAGGGACCTTTCTTTTTTGCAGCCGCAGAAAAACTTGAACATACGCTAGCCGTTATTCACGAAGACCCTAAAATTCTCATTCTTCGCTTAAAAGGGGTGCCCTTTATGGATAGTACGGGGTTGCAAACACTTTTAGAAATTTTGCAAGATTTTCAAAGTCGTGGGGTAAAAGTTATCCTTTGTGAAGCCAATCCTAAAGTGAGTCATAAGATAGAAAATATGGGAATATTTACATTTGCACATGAAGGAAGGATGTTCAGTTCCTTAACTGAAGGGCTAAAATCAATATAAATCATATCAAGCTAATAAAGGAACATCTCTCCGCTTGCAGAACACAAAAGAGTTCATTATTTTGTTAATAATTTACAAAAGGACTCTCGTTTGTGCGTCAAAGATACTGCCATATTTTAGTAATAATTTCCTTGTGTTCATTATTAGCGGCCTGCTCTTCCGGTCCAGAAGTGCCCGAGTTTTGTACGCTCGGCAAAACCATTGCGCCAAAGAAAGCCACAAGTCGCCCTTATCAAATTAAAGGGGTTTGGTATTATCCTCAACCCCATTTTGAATACGATGAAGTTGGAATGGCTTCCTATTATGGGGGAGGGGATGTTTTTCACGGACGTCCAACAGCAACGGGAGAACGCTTTGACAAGAACGGCGTGTCTGCTGCTCACAAAACACTTCCATTGCCTTGCATTGCTGAAGTTACAAATCTGGAAAATGGTCGTCAAATTCAATTAAAAGTAAATGATCGCGGGCCTTTTGTAGAGGGGCGAATTATAGACGTTTCGCGAAGGACAGCGCAACTTTTAGGTTTTGAAAACAAAGGAACGGCAAAAGTGCGGGTGCGTACTATTGTCCCAGAAAGTTTAGCTCTACACGGTATTGACCCCAGTACTGTCATGATGGCACAAAATGAGCCGGTGCCTGCTCTAACAAGTGCTTCCGAGATTCTTCAAGCCTCGCTACCTGTCGTTGCAACTGCGTCTCTTTTAAGGCTGCCTGATACACTTTTTGAGGAACAAGACGATACTATCGTTGATCCAGAACCACACTTAATTTCGGCATCGGAAAAGCTCGCAAAAGTTCCAAATTCGACAGGTATTTTTATTGACGTTGGATCTTATGAAACCCAACAACAAACCCAGGCATTAGAGAAAACATTGCATGAATTTACCAAAATCCCCTCCCAATCAGTTCGAAATCTTGGTCCAAAGCCCTATGCAGTAAGAATTGGTCCTTTTTCAAGTATGTCTGTTGCAAATCAGGTGCTTGATCAATTATTGAATGCAGGGCATGTTATGTCTCGAATTGTGATTCATCGCTAGGAAAAATTGATATGTGGAAATTTCTATCTTTTTTAATGTTTGGCCTTATCGACTCTGCCCTTGCCATTGATGTTCAAGCTCCTCAAGTTTATTTGAAGGACTTTGACACAGGTGAAGTTCTTTTAGAAAAAAATGCGGACCAACAAATGGTCCCATCCTCTATGTCAAAAATAATGACGGCATATCTTGTCTTTGAGCGCTTGAAAAGCGGTGACATTAAACTTGATGACACACTTCACGTAAGCCAAGCAGCATGGCAGATGGGTGGATCTAAAATGTTTGTTCCGATCAACGATAAAGTTAAGATCGATGACTTACTGCATGGGGTTATTGTTCAATCGGGAAATGATGCTTGTATCGTTCTTGCCGAAGGTTTGGGCGGAACGGAAGCTGCGTTTGCAGAAGAAATGACACGAAAAGCGCACGAAATGGGAGCAAAAAACTCAACTTTTGTCAATTCGACAGGATGGCCGGATGAAGGACATCTCACGACAGCAAAAGATCTTGCCATTATTGCAGAAAAAACGATTCGTGATTTTCCTGAACAATATGCAAAATACTACGGCCTTAAAGAGTTTACCTATAATAATATTAAACAAGGAAACCGGAACACACTTTTGTATAAAAACATGGGTGCTGATGGTATGAAAACAGGTCATACGGATTCAGGAGGGTATGGAATCGTTGCATCCGCTAAGCAAGGTGACCGGCGCCTTATTCTTGTCATCAACGGTCTTCCAAGTTCGAAGGCTCGGGATCAAGAAGCTACAGCTTTGCTGAATTGGGGATTCAATACCTTTAAAAACTATAAAATTTTTGGCAAAGGTGACGTTGTTGAAGTCGCTGATGTCTGGAGCGGTGCTGAACCAAAAGTCTCCCTTGTTGCAACCCAAAATGTTATTTTTACCCTTCCGCGTAGCCAAAGAAAAGAACTTCAGACAAAAGTAATTTATGATTCGCCGCTTGCAGCACCACTTAAGGCAGGTGATCAAATCGGGATGATCGAGGTTACTGTCCCCAGTAAAGGGGTGTATCAAATTCCTCTCGAGGTGCAACAAGATGTTAAGGAAGCAAGTTTTTTTCAGAGAATTAATAACTCAGTCCATTATTTACTATGGGGAAAACATAGCTCATGAGCACACCTAATGTATAAAGCTCCTTTTATTACCTTTGAGGGAGGAGAAGGATCTGGGAAATCAACACAAGTTGAAATTCTCTATAAAGAACTTCTTCAGAGTGGTGTTGATGTTGTTTCATATCGGGAACCTGGAGGAACCAAGGGGGCTGAGGAAATACGGCATTTACTCATGGAAGGGGATGGTGATCGCTGGACTTCTAGGACAGAAGCCCTTCTGATGAGTGCTGCTCGCGCTGATCTTGTCCAGAAACGTATTATTCCTCAGTTAGAGGGTGGCTCTTGGGTGTTATGTGACAGATTCGCTGATTCAACGACTGCTTATCAAGGATACGGTCACAAATTAGGGAAAGAACAGATTGAGGCATTGAATTTCTTTACCATTGATACTTTAAAGCCATCACTCACCTTTGTTTTTCAAATAAGCGCTGAGTTGGGGCTACAACGTGCGGCCTTACGCAGAACAGGAATTGATCGTTTTCATCGTTATGATCTGGACTTTCATCAAAGGGTTGAAAAAGGATATGACGATATTTTAAAGAACAACCCCGACAGATGTGTCGGAATTAATGCATTGCAGGATATAGATTTGATTTCAAAACAGATTTTTGAGGAAGTGCGCAAGCGGTTTGCTATTTAAAAGATCTAAAGCTTAACACCGGACAGTTTTTCTGCATTGTTATTGCGATCACGCCACAAGGGGGCGCGGCAATTCAGGAAAGTCATGGTTTTCTACTCTCCACCATCGTCATCCCGGAATTTAGAAAAGCTTGCGATAGCTTAGCTTTTCTTAATATCCGGGATCCAGACAGCGTTTGAATCAAAGAATTTCCTGGGTCCCGGGTAGTAAGGAACCTTAATGCTCGTAAAAACTCGCATGAGGTTCCTAAATCCCGGGATGACGAAGTTTTTATAATTTTTCCCTGGACACTGCTGCTTGCCTCTAAGAATCTGTCCGATGTTAAGGATTCAAAAATGAAAAGTTGAAATGGCAGAGTTATTTAATTAATATTACCCTCTTGCTTGAAATATCGCCAAGCCTATGGAAATTTCATAAAACAATTCTTGTTTTTTACCACATTTTATTATAGATATAATCCATATTTTACTGTGTTTTTGAAGAGTATTACAATGAATTCATTAAACTTAAAGGCCTTTCTCACAACTACGGCTTTTGCTTTTCTTGCTACGTCTTGTCTTTTTTCTTTCGCTTTTGCGGGGAGCTCTGAGGATAGGGATGCATTTATCCCTGTACCATCCACTCCTGTCCTCAAAAGAGAAGCTGAAGAAGATAAAAATTCTTCTAAAAGAATCAAATTGTCTCCTCCCGAAAAATTCGATATTGGCGAGGCCTTAGTCGCTTTGCCAGACACAGCAATATATGTGCTCTCCACATTTTTGAATCCTGTTGAGTGTTTTAACCTTGCTTTAACTTGTAAAGCCTTAGGAAAGCATTTGCCTCATCTTCCCATGTGGCAAAACCTTCTTGAGCGCAGTGGCCGAAGGAGCCCAGCTGATGATCCTGAAGGTTTTAAATGTTCTCCTGATGATTCTAAATTTTCTATTTTTCAACGACTACTAACTTACAGGGGTCGCGCTAATCTCAATTACGCACAGTGGCTTCTTGCTTATGACTTAAATCGAAAGTTGGCTAAAAGGGAACTCAAGGAAATTCTCAAGACAGCGCAAAGCCCCCAATCGGTGCTTACTTGCATTGGTCTTATGAAAAATTTTGACATAGGTGTCGAAAAGACTTTTATAGACGCGTTTGAAAAGATACCAATGCAGATTGGTGGTGGAATTCCACGTTACTTAAAATCTATTATGATTATAGATAATCCAGACGAATCGGACACACCAGAGGTCCGCGCTGCCTATAACCTTTTAGTTGCTATTAGTCAAAGCTCCTCAAGTCCAGTCGTTAAAGCTGAGGCTGATTATCATAGATCCAGAAGCAGATATTATGAGTTCATAAAAGAGGAGCTTCTCCCCGATCAAGAGGCTTACACCTTGCTGGTTCAGTTAAGTCAAAACAAACACTTATCTCCATACTTAAGAGATCAAGTTAATTTTAGAAGAGCGCAGATGAGGTTTCAAAACCGTATAGGAGACGATCGTCTTTCCTTGTCTGACGTGTATGATTTGTTTACACAAGTAAGTCAAAGTCCAACCTTTCGTAAAAAATACAAGATCATAGCTAATTCTTGCCGAGCTCGGGTGAGGCTGAAAGATGACGTAGGGGATGATCGTCTTACTTTACTTGATGCTTATCGCTTGTTGGATGGGATACCTAAAGATAATTCACATTCGTACCTCAGACGCTATGCTGGTGCACTTCGCGCGACGATGAGATTTCGCAGCCTTATCGGAGACGATCTTCTTACCCTTTGCAAAGCTTATCACCTGTGGGAAGATCAATGCAGGAATGGGTCGATCTCTACCTGTTATTATACGGATTGCTCTATTGAATACGATGAAATCGTTGACTCTTCTGTGATCTATCAAATGTTGTTTACAGCCAGCCAAAACCCGGAATTAAGCCCAGCGGCGAAAGCTGAGACCGATTTTTGTAGGGCTGAGATGAGAGCTTATAAAAATATAGGAGACGATCGTCTTTCTGCTCAGGAAGCCTATCAAATATTGCTTGAAGCTAGTCAAAACCCAGAATTGCCAATAGAAAGAGCTGAGGTCGATTTATGTAGGGCTCGGTTGAGAATTGATGCAGCCGTAGGAGATGAGCGTCTTACCGTCCAAGAGACCTATCGAATGTTGGATAAGATCATGAAAGAAGACGAAAAAGCGAGTATGGAAGCATTGTATTTAAGGGATGAGATGAAGGCAAACAGTGACATAGGGCCAGCTCTCTTGAACTCGGGTGATATCACGCCTTGGGAGGCAAATTTGCAGAAGTGGTACACAGGGCCTCGTGTAGTGATGAGTTGGTTCAAAAAGCCTCCAGAGCCTTCATGGGCCAATTAAGTCGCCAATTTGGTTTGAGGTCATTTTTTCTTAATCTTTCTTCCTAAAGAAAAGATAACGAATTAAAGTTTCTTAGTAAGAAAGAAAATGAAAAGATAACCAGTTAGAACTGTTTAGACTTCACTGTAAAATAGTTTGGTTTTTATCCCCTATCTTTGTCATAATGAGCCACACATCACGAATAAGTATAAAGAGGCTCCTCCATTGACTTTTATCGCAAATATGCTATATTTATAATAATATGAAATGGCGCATCGAAATCCATCCGAAAGGAAAAGAAGAAATTGAAGCGTTATCATTGAAGATGAGAGCAAAACTTGAGCATATACTCAATCTTTTGCGGGATTATGGACCTTCATACGTGCATGAGCCCTATGTTAAACATTTGCAGAATAAACTATGGGAAATCCGTGTAAAGGATAAAGATGGTATTGCAAGGATCATTTATGTTTTAGCTAACAAAAGAAGGATTGTGTTATTGCATGCTTTTATAAAAAAGACGCAGAAGACGCCAAAGGGAGCACTTGAAATAGCAACGAGAAGGATACACGAGGTGGAAGATGAGTAAAACTATCCCATTTGAAAAAATGACTGAAGAATGGAAAAAAAATTCAGAGTATAAGCAGGAATATGAGCGTCTCAAACCTGAATTTGAGGTTGCGCGAGAGTTAATTCATGCCCGCTCAAGAGCGCATTTAACTCAAGCTGAAGTAGCTAAACGTATGGGAACGACGCAATCTGTGGTTGCTCGATTAGAAAGTGGAGCCAATTCAGCAAGCCTTAAAACATTAGAGAAATATGCTAAAGCTACGGGTAGTCATTTACATGTAAGGTTATCGACTCATTAAACGACATTTTTTATAATGCAGCGTCAGTATCAAAATTACTTAGTCTTTTTTAGATATAGATAGGTCCACATGCTCACACCACGAGAAAATTTAAAATTAATTGGTTATGAAAAAGAGCGCGACGCTTTTCTGAATGCCTTTCACTCAGACCGATTCTCTCATGCCTGGATTATAGCAGGGGCCTTTGGTAGCGGTAAGGCCACTTTTGCTTTTCACATGGCACGCTATATTTTATCTGGAAGACAAGATAAAAATACGATTTTTCTCGAAAATGACCCTTTGCACCGGCGTATTGTGGTTCAAAGTCATGCGGACTTATGGGTATTAGGGGATGAAGAAACTCGGGAAATTGGCGTTGAATCTGTTCGAAACCTCAATAACTTTTTAACCCAAACAGCAGGGGAGGGTGGTTGGCGTGTTATCATTGTTGATGGTGCAGAGGCCTTAAACCGTAATGCTGCAAATGCTCTTTTGAAACGTTTAGAAGAGCCGCCTCCTAAAACTGTTTTCTTTTTGATTACATCATCACCACGCCGCCTTTTAGCTACGATCAGGTCACGTTGTCAGCTACTTACTCTTGCCTCCTTAAAGGATGAGAATGTGAGAAACATTTTACAATCACAAGGAGTTTCTTCTTCCTTTAAAGAAGGAACCCCGGGGCAAATTATGCGATGTATGGAAGGGAAGGGACCTCAAATTCAAGAAGAACTTGAGAAAATTTTAGAAGGTGCCCCTACAGCTTCTTTTATTCGATCATATGGAGGCGATGAAACTTCATATGAATTGATTGAGACTCTATTAAGAAATTTCCTTCATACTCATCTTTTGGCAAAGATTAATGAGAAAGCTTCGTTTTTTAAAGATGCTTCTATCGAACAAGCACTTGCAATATATGAGAAAATAGAACAACTCTTTGATCAATGCCATAATGCACAACTTGACAAAAGAACAACGCTTCTTTGTGCTTTGGCAAGTTTAGAAAATAGGAAGATATAATGACCGTTCGTTACATAACCACACCTATTTATTATCTGAATGGAGAGCCTCACTTAGGGCATGTTTATACAACCATTGCAGGTGATGTTTTGGCGCGCTATTGGCGCCTTGCAGGAGCAGAAGTCAAGTTTCTTACGGGAACAGATGAGCACGGTCAGAAGGTTGCGCAAGCTGCAGAAGTGGCCGGGGAATCTCCAAAAGAATACACGGACAAGCTTTCAAAACTTTTCTTGGAGATGACTAAAAAAATTAAAGCTTCACAAGATGTGTTTATGCGCACCACAGAAACACGCCATCATGAAGCCGCGCAAGCCCTTTGGAAAAAACTTGAAGATGCTGGGCAAATTTATAAAAGCACTTATGCAGGCTGGTATGCGGTGCGAGATGAAGCCTATTACGATGAAGGCGAAATAGTCGAAGGAAAAGCACCAACGGGAGCACCGGTTGAGTGGATGGAAGAATCGTCATACTTTTTCCGCCTGTCTGCATGGGAGCGGCCTTTATTGGACTATTACGAAGCAAATCCTCAAGCCATTGCCCCTGTTGGACGTCGTAACGAAGTCTTAAGTTTTATAAAGGGAGGCTTAAGGGACCTTTCTATTTCGCGTACAAAATTCACATGGGGCGTTCCTATCTTAAGTGATCCTGAGCATGTCATGTATGTTTGGATTGATGCATTAACAAATTATATTACAGCACTCGGATATTCAAAGGTAGAAGGAGAGGCATTTCAAACTTTCTGGCCTGAGGTCATTCACCTTATGGGTAAAGATATTTTGCGTTTTCATGCTGTCTATTGGCCCGCTTTTTTAATGGCGGCGGGTTTAAGGCCTCCTAAACGTATTTTTGCTCACGGTTGGTGGACCCATGATGGCGAAAAAATGTCAAAATCATTAGGAAACGTTGTCGATCCTTTTAAGCTAATTGATACATTTGGTTTGGATTCTGTCCGCTATTTTCTCATGCGCGAAATTCCTTTTGGGCAAGATGGTGATTATTCTGATGCCGCTATGATCCAACGGATTAACAGCGACCTGGCCAATGACCTTGGAAACCTTGTCCAACGCGTTTTATCTTTTATTTATAAAAATGCTGAGGCTCAAATTCCACATCCGGATCAGCTTTTAGGAGAAGATCGTGAAATGCTTGCAAAAGCTGCACATTTGCACGACATCCTTCGAGATGATATGGAAGCACAAGCTTTGCAAGTTTACTGTCAACATATCTGGGAGGTGATAGGGGACGCTAACCGTTATGTGGATGCTCAAAAACCGTGGTCATTAAAGAAATCTGAGAATCCTCAAGATCAGATTCGGATGAAAACAGTTCTCTATGTGTTAACAGAAGTGATTCGGCATGTCGCAATTTACATTCAACCCTTAATGCCAGATGCGGCTTCAAGAATTTTAGATCAATTGAATCAGGAAGACAGAAGTTTTGAAGCGCTTAAAATCCCGCTTAAGTCAGGCGTTTCATTGATGGAGCCTCAGCCTATTTTCCCGCGGGTTGAGAGCGATAAATAAATTATAACAAACGCTAAGAATCAACAGCTCCATCTTCAATACATGTTTTTACGAGCTTAACTGTATTTCTTATACCCTGCATTACCTTTGACCATGCCATCGTATGATATGGTCTTTTTTGATACCTTTCCAACAACTCTTGGAATCCCCAGCCTAATAACTTAACTCTTTCACTTTCGATCAAAGGATTCAAATCATCTTTTAATGCAGAAGTGAGATCAGATCTTGTTGCAAGAATTTGAGGCGCCATTGAAAGTTCTTCGGCTTTCTTTTGCAACTGAGCCATTAGAGTGCGTACAAATTCTTGTGTCTCTATATTTTCAATCGGGATTTGAGAGTCAGCATCTGTCTTCTGGCCTGTTTTAATATATTTCGAGAGTCTGCACTGTCTTTCAGAGTACTCATCCATCAAAGCAGTGCGGCCTGACATAAGCAACTCTCTATATAAGAGAGGGTAAAGTTTATAAAGATAACTAACATCTGCTGATGCATAGATGAGTTGCTCCATATTGAGAGGCCGACTCATCCAAGAGCTGCATTGTTGACTTTTATCAACATCTTCATCTAACAAGTCTTTAACGACACTCGCATAACTTGCTGAGAATTTCGGCCTTACGGTAGCATACATAGCTTGGGTATCGGCGACAGGTCGGGGTAATTCTCCAGTTAAAGCATAAAGGATTCTAATATCATGAGCTGGAGCATGAAATACTTTCGTAATAAGAGGATTTTTTAAAATACCCCGAAAATTTCCTAAAGCGTGGCTTAATTTTCTAGATTTTTTTCTATGCAAAGCGAGGTAATCTATTAAGGCACCATCCTTTTCGCCTTCTCCCCAGCAAGCCTGTATAAGACATAATTTATTATCCTTAAACTCTAGATCAATAGCAACAAAAGGTTGAGCAGATATTTTTTTGCACACAACTTTCAAGTCATCAAAGGTATCAACTAATGGAAATGGATCCGCAAGAACACTTTGTGCATAAAATGAGCAAACCGAAACAAATAAATAAAATTTTAATCTCATAAAACAACACTCTATCGACCAATGCTGTTAATATAAGATCGGGTTTTAGATAGTCAAATATTTTATTTTTATTAAAATTTAATTTAAATTAGAATCTTTGTGTAATTAAGTATGATTTTTCATTACCTTCCATCCCTTTACGGTTGAATAAACGAATGGGACGGCGAAAAGCGTAAAGAAAGTTCCTCCCAAAAGGCCACCCACAAGAACCCAGCCGATTTGTTGGCGGCTTTCGGCGCCTGCACCGCTTGCAAGTGCTAATGGAATTGCTCCTAAAACCATGGCGCCTGTTGTCATCAAAATGGGTCTAAGCCGCAAAGAGGTTGCTTTATAAACAGCCTCAATCACGGATAGGCCTTGCGCACGTTGCTTATTGGCAAATTCGACGATTAAAATACCATGTTTCGTTATGAGTCCCACAAGCGTAATCAGGCCTACTTGGCTGAAAATATTGAGCGTACCACCTGCAAGATAAAGAGCAAGAAGAGCACCTGCCATAGATAAGGGAACAGTAACCATTATGAGGAGAGGGTCTATAAGACTTTCAAATTGAATGGCAAGCACAAGGTAAATAAAGAGAAGGGCTGCCGTAAACATAAGGTACATTTCCCCCTGAGATTCCATAAACTTTCGCAGATTTCCAATCGGTTCTGATTGAAAGGAAGGAGGAAGATCCTTATGAATAGCCGCTTTTACAAGGGTTAAAGCTTCATCTGTGCGACAACCGGGATTAAGGTCTGCATTAAGAGTTGCAGATCGCATTTTATTTAAATGTTTAAGTTCAGCGGGAACTGCAACTTCTCTTATGTTGATAAGATTACTAAGAGGAATAACTTCTTTCATCTCAGAGGAGTCTTTTTGGTCTTTATCTATACTTACATAGAAATTCCCAATGTCACTAAAATCCTTTTTGTGTCCTTCAAGTGATTGAACAACAATGTCGTAATGTTTTCCTTCTTTTTCAAATGTGCTGACACGGCTTCCGCTTAACATGACCTCTAAGGCACGCGCGACATCCTTTATCTTAACGCCTAATAATGAAGCTTTATTGCGGTCAATTTGAATATTTAACTGTGGTGTACCTAAATAAAGATCGTGGCTTACAGATTCAAAGCAAGAGGATTCCTTAAGCGTTTTGACGAGCTTATCCATTTCCTTTTCAAGGTTAACATATGTTCCCGTTGTCTTGATGGCCATTTGCAAACCTGATTGTCCACCAGTGAGAAGGCTCTTCATTGGGAAAATCGAGACTTGGGCTCCGGGAATTTTTCTTGCTTGCTTACGAAGTTCATCAATTATTTCAGATTGGCTGCGTGTTCTTTGAGCCCAAGGTTTTAATGTAATGCCTCCAAAGATACCTGAACGTTGCGTTGCTGACCACACACCTACGTATTCGGGCACAGAAGTAAAGAGGTCTTCTAGTTGATAGGTATATGGGGTCATTGCTTCTAAAGTTGCACCTTCTGGACCTTGTACCCAAGACATAATAATAGATTGATCTTCCTGAGGAGCCAACTCGGATGGTATTTTGTAAAAGAGAAATAGAGCGCTGATAAAGACGGCAATTAGCACGCCAAATAAAAGTTTGGGAAACGTGAGGACTTTTTGAAGAGCATGTTGGTACCATCTATCAACATTTTGCAAAAATGCTTCAATTTGGAGTGAAATACGATTCTGAGATTCCAATTTTTTTGAGCGTAAAAGTTTTGAGCACATCATAGGTGAAAGCGTTAGGGCAACAACGCCAGAAATAAGAACGGATCCGGCAAGAGAAATTGCAAACTCAGAAAATAATTTTCCTGTAAGCCCTTGAACGAACGCAATGGGCGCATAAACACTTGCAAGTGTTAAAGTCATGGCAATAACAGCAAATCCCACTTCACGACTACCCTTAAAAGCCGCTTCTAAAGGTTCAAGACCTTCTTCAATATGTCGATGGATGTTTTCAAGGACAACAATGGCGTCATCCACAACAAGTCCAATAGAAAGAACCATTGCCAAGAGAGTGATTGTATTGATTGAACAATGGAAAGCGTACAAAAATACAAAAGACCCAATTAAAGAGACGGGTATTGTCAAAAGAGGGATAATGGCAGCTCTAGGAGAATGCAGAAAGAACAAAATAATCAACAGAACAAGGATGATTGCTTCAAAAATTGTTGTTTTAACAGCTTTAATAGAGGCTTCAATAAACATGGCAAAGTTATACCCAACCTCAATGTGCATTCCATCAGGAAGAGAATCTTTTGCTTTTGCTATGTAATCATGAACGATTTGAGAGATAGCAAGAATGTTTCCTCCCGCTCTTTTTTTAAGACCCATAAAAACAACAGGCTTCTTATCAAAACGTGGAATCCATTGATCTTCAGCTGTATCTCGGTCAAGCGTAATTTTTGAAACATCTTTTAAATGAACCACATGATCTTGTGATTTTAGAACAACCAACTCTCCCATTTCTTCTGGGGTGTTAAGACCCGCTTCTGCGACAATATTAACATAGCGCTTCCCTTTTATGATGCTGCCAGCAGGGAGCTCTTGGCTATTTTCTTCTAATGCTTTTATGATATCTAAAACAGATAAATTGTAAGCTTTAATCTTCTCTCGATCGAGACGAATTTGCATCGTGATCGGATTGCCATAAACTTCAACACCGCCGACGCCCGGAAGAGACTCAAATGGGCCTTTTAGATTCCTTTCGGCATAGTCGTCCAACTCCAGCTCATTGTGATGAGGGCTTGTTAGGATGAGGAACATAAACGGATCTTTACCAGCGGAGCTTTTGATGACCTTGGGATCTTTGCATTCCTCTGGCAAGTCATCTCTGACTTGCGCTATTCGTTCACGAACATCAGAAGCAGCATCGCTAAGAGAAGTACCTGGTTTGAAAAAAAGAGAAATTTGGCTTTTCCCTGTCTTGCTTGAAGATTCCATATAATCAAGGCCAGGAATGCCCGATAGACCATCTTCGAGGGCACCTGTAACTTTAGATTCGATGATACTTGAAGCAGCCCCATTGTAATTTGTTTCTACAACGATAATTTGCTCTTCAACCTCTGGGTATTGTTGAAGACTTAGGTTTATATAGGATAGTATCCCAATGATAATGATCATCAAGCTAAGAGCGACTGAGAATACAGGTCGTTTAATGGCGATATCGCTAAGAAACATTTAACTTTATCCGTTCTTTACAATAAGAAGTTTGAGTTTATTACTGTGCGTTTTGTGTTACTGCAATGGGCGTGCCATCGTGGATTTTATCCTGCCCTTCTAGAACAATAACATCACCTTTCTTTAAGCCAGATAAAACTTGAGCCTGATCTAATGTTCTGATTCCCAAGGTTATTTTTGTAAGGACAGCTTTTTCCCCGACTTTTTTATAGACATACAATCCATCAGGACGAACAACAACGGCTTGCTCAGGAATAGTAAGTGAGGGAGTGGTATTCACAGAGGTTTTAAGTTTTGCTTTTCCATACAGTCCTGGAATTAAGAGTCCTTCGTCATTTGAAAATGTTGAATAAACAATAACACTTCGTGATTCCTCATTAACTGATGGCGCAATGGCTTCCACTTTTCCTTGGAAAGTTTTATCAGGATATACATCCGTAACCGCTGTGACCACGTCTCCGACATGAACGTTTGGAATTTCCTTTTGCGGAATTTGGAAAGTCAATCGAATAGGAGTTAAATCTTGAATCCGAACGAGTTCATCCCCCTCGAGAACATAGGCTCCTTTAGAAACCTGACGATCAGAAAGAGCTCCATCAAATGGGGCATAAATTTCAGTTTTTGCGAACGCTTCTTTAGCAAGCGCAAGTTCAGCTTCATCTGACTTTACTTGAGTATCAGCTTCTTCAAGAGCTTGTGGTGTTACAAAACCACGATTAGCCAACTCCGACTTACGCTTGAGCACATTTTTGCTAAGAGCGAGCGTGGCTTGCGCTTTTTTGACCCTTGCTTCTTGTTCTTTATTATAAATTGTAAAGAGCTTTTGGCTAGGCTTAGCATAGTCTCCGTCTTGAAAATGAATAATTTCAATGCGCCCAGAGGTTTCAGCTTTTAGAACTACATCATTATATGCTGTAAATGTTCCAATCCCCATAACACAAGGATTAAGGCAACCTTCTGTAACAGTTGTCACAATAACCGCTTGCACAGGTTCATCAGCCTTTACAGGGAATGCAAGCAGACATGACAATAAAATGAGCCAACGCATTTATTAAGTCCTTTTAGGGGAGGTAAATTTGCGTGTATACTACATAAAAATGGATGAAAAGGAAAGCCTATGTTTTTAGTGGATAGTCATTGCCACTTAGATTATGAACCCATGTCGACGGATATAGAGGGAACGTTAAAACGCGCTGTTGACAAAGGGATTAATGGGTTTTTGACCATATGTACAGATCTATCCAAAATTCCTGTTATGACGTCTATTGCTGAAAGTCATGAGAATGTTTATGCAACCGCTGGAGTTCATCCCCATGAATCACAAAAAGCTGGTACTAGCGCTGAAATATTTAAAATTTTAACAGAGGTGGCTTCTCATACAAAAATTGTTGGGTTCGGTGAAACGGGTCTTGATTATTACTATACACATAGCCCTAAATCAGTGCAGCAAGAAAGCTTTGCGTCTCACATTGAAGCAGGAATCGAATCAAACCTTCCGCTCATTGTGCACACGCGTGATGCAGAAGAAGATACGATTCACCTTATAAAAACCATTGGGAAAGGCAACTCTCGTGGTGTAATACATTGTTTTTCGGGAAGTAAGTGGCTTAGAGATCAAGCTCTTGAACTTGGATTTTATATCTCTATTTCAGGCATTATTACTTTTAATAAAGCTTCTGCCCTACGAGAGATTGTAAAAGACGTTCCCTTAGAGAAGCTTCTTGTAGAAACGGATGCGCCTTTTTTAGCGCCAGAACCACATCGTGGAAAATCAAACCAACCTGCTTATCTTGTAGAGACAGCAAAAAAATTAGCAGAGTTAAAGCAAGTCGCTTATGATGAACTCTGTCACCAAACGACACAGAATTTTCTATCGCTCTTTTCAAAGGTAAAGCTATCATGCGTGTAACAATATTAGGGTGTGGAGCTTCTGAAGGCGTTCCTTTGATTACAGGTCGCTGGGGAGAATGTGATCCAACAAATCCAAAAAATATAAGGAGCCGGGCTTCAATTGTTGTTGAAAAAGAAGGGACAACGCTTCTTGTTGATACGTCACCCGATCTGCGGAGTCAGTGGCTTGCCTCAGGCCTTGTAAGGCCAGATGCTGTCTTATACACGCATGATCATGCGGACCATGTGCACGGCATTAATGATATAAAAGCTTTCACCTACCATGATCGAAAGCCTATGCCTATCTATAGTAATGCCGAAACGCTTAACTCTATTAAGAGTAGATTTCCTTATGCCTTTCCTTCTGAGGAAGCCGTTCCAGATATTTATCCTCCTTTTGTTGCTCCTCATGTTATTGAAGGACCTTTTCACGTTGGCCAAATTTCCATAACACCTTTTTCTCAAGATCATGGTTACTCAACATCAATAGGGTATCGCTTTGAAAATGTGGCCTATTCAACAGATGTTGTTGATTTAGATGAGGCAGCCTTTCAAGCCCTTGAGGGTATAGATACGTGGATTGTAGATTGTATTGATAGGCAACCACGGGCAAGTCACTCACATCTTGCTAAAACATTAGAATGGATAAATCGCGTTCAACCTCGTCAAGCTTACCTTACACATATGAACCTTTACTTGGACTATGATGCTCTTTTAAAGGAATTACCGAAAGGGGTTGTACCTGCTTATGACGGCCTTGTTATTGAGATCTAAAAAGAAACTCTAGAATTTTTAATTCCATTAGGTATAATATTGACAATAAATATAATAAGCGAGAGGGAGGATCTTGTGATGTTAAATTTTCTTAAGTCAATAGCTTTTGTGATAGTCTTGACAGGTGCAGCTGAAGTGTATGCAGACTCAACTTTGGTAGGCCTTGATAATTACGCTGTGCCTGCAGAAGACATTTTTACAGATACCCCTGCTCCAGTTGATTTAAACAGCTATGAAGGAGCTGCCAGATTTAAAACAAAACTTACACAAGGCGCTCAGGCAGGACCAAATTATGCAGGACATTATACGATTGTTACGATTGGATGTGGTACGCAGTGTCAAGATAACTGGCTTATAGATGCGAAAACAGGGAAAATTTTGGCTAGATTCCAATCTATGATAGGCATTACATATAAAAAAAATAGCTTTTTGGTTATTATTAATCCGCCCGACGAGACTCTTTTAAATTCTTATATGGCAAACCCGGATGCTCCTTTTTGGAGTCAAATCAAAACCATTTATCAAATTTTGAAAGATGACCAGCTTGAAACTATCAAACAAATGAAATGGACAGACTTTAGTAAGTCACTACCACAGCCTAAGTCAAGCCAACCAAACTCTATGCCCACAACTAGGAACTAATAATAAGTCTGATAACGCCCACACAAGCGCATCCAATCTGTCAGGAGACTTTGGGCTTACGCCTGGTATATAGGTGCAAAGTTGTGCTTCTAGCTCTGGAAAATGCTGGGCATGCCAAATCTTACCTCTTTCATAGAGGGCAGCAATAGGCTCCGCCCTTATAATTTTACTTCGGGTTGCACGCACAGCTTTGAAGCTTATTGATGTATCATAACTGCGTAAGAGTTGTTCGACGAGATCTCCTCCCATGTTGACTTCCGCTACAATTCTGTCCGCGTTCAATCGATGATACGCATCAATAGCTCTTTTAATCCATGCTGAAGCAGGTGCTTTTATTGAAAAATCCTCTAACACAACCCCTACACCCTGTGTCGTTATGCCCGCAGCTATAATTCCCGTTTCATCACTTTGTGCTCCACAACTTACAGCTGGATCAATAGAGATAACTATCCTTTGAAGAGGAATGTTCTGAAAGGAGCTGCGTGCTTGCTCAATAAGTTTTGAATTCCACAATGCGCCTTGATGATCATCAATAAAATCTGCATACAGCTCCTGTCGCCCTAAGGAGCTTTTTTCATAGTGCTTGAACATATAATCAAGAAAAGGACGCGCGAGATTTTTTGCGTTTTCAAAGGTTGAGCCTTTTGTAACGACAATGTCCGGATCTTGACTTAATTTTTTTATAAATTGCGTTGAGCGAGGTGTTGTCGTCACAATAGCACGGGGATTTATTCCTCGTCTCAGTGTAAACATTAGTTGATTCCATACTTTTTCAGCATCTTGAAATTTTGCAAGCTCATCCACCCATGCTGTATCAAATTGAGGACCTCGCAATTGCTCATAAGCTTGCGCACTAAAACAGGTAGCTAGAGCACCGCAAGGCCACATAATTTGCCGTTTAGAAGGTTCATAAAGTGGACGCTCGGCAGGAGGATGAACAGCGAGAAGTCCAGAAGGGCCTTCTACCATCACTTGACGCACTTCAATTTCGGTTTCACCAACAAGAGCGATTCTTTTCGCTGACCCTTCTCGAACCCATTGCCTTAGTGTTTCAGAGCCTGTACGCGTTTTACCAAACCCACGCCCTGCTAGAATCAACCAAATACGCCAATTGCCTTTAGGAGGTAGTTGATTGTGTCTGGCTAATCTATGCCAATTATATTGAGCGGAGAGTTTCTTTCGACGTTTTTTCTCGGCACAGAGAAGTTTTAAGAATTTTCTAAGAAGATTCATATCGTGCATTTCTAACCTCAGTTCTGGATAAAAAGTGAGAGAAATCCAACAAAATTTGTCATTGCGAGGAGGTGCGCAGCACCGAGGAAGCAATCCAGGACAATGACTTATTGCGAAGCAATGCATATTTTTCTGCAGTAAGAGATAAGAATAATTTCATGTCCTTACGGACATGAGGTATTGGCACTAGATTGCTTTGTCGGGACTTCGTCCCTCCGCGCAATGACGCTATTGTATTGTTTTCGCAATTAACTTTTAGAAAGTTGTAGGATCTCCAAGAGCTGGATTAAGCTCAGTTTCTTCTTCAATTTCTTCAATGGTCGCCTCGGCTTTTTCTGGATCACGAACCCATGCAACATTGAAAAGAGCATCTCCCTGGTAAACAAGAGGCAATAGTGTCATACCAACAACTATTCCATGAAATGAAGCGATAACATCGGTGCTATGAAGCCCAATAGGATCAGTGATTTTTCCAATCACATCTCCTTTACAAACCTTTTTTCCTAAAGTGCAATTAGTTTGAAAGACACCTGTTTTAGGAGCTCTTTCCCAACGGCTCGCAGGAGAAAGAATAGAAAGTTCTTTGCCTTTAATGTGCTCACCTGCATCGATCATATCAAGTTCAGTCATAACACGAAGAACACCTTCTTCAGCTGCGCGAATAGCAAAGTCATTAAATCGTAGAGCTTCTCCTCCTTCAAAAATAATAGTGGGAATTTTAAGTTTTTCAGAAGCCTCCCGGAGAGATCCTCCCCGTAAAGTCGATTTTAAAATGACTGGTGCTCCAAATGCAAAGGCTAGTTTTATTGCTTCTTTGCTTTCAAAATCACAGCGTATTTGTGGTAAGTTGATACGATTATCCGATCCTGTATGTAAGTCAATCCCATGGGTACATCGTTCCACAACTTCTTTTAGGAATGTATGAGCAAGTTGAGCTGCTGATGAGCCATTTTCCGATCCAGGAAAGCTGCGATTCAAATCTCGTCTATCTGGGAGATAGCGACTTTGAATAAGAGCCGCTGCCATATTCACAATCGGAATCAAAATAAGAGTCCCTCGTAGGTGATTTAAAAGGGGAGAAGCTTCTACGCGATGGATAACTTCAATACCATTAAGTTCATCACCATGGATGGTTGAACTCACAAAAAGGCGTTTACCTGGTTTACGTCCATGAATAACATAGACATTTAAATTAAAAGCTGTGTGATTAGGAAACATTGAAACGGGAATCTGAACTGTTCTACGGGTTCCTGGTTCAATCGTAACCCCCCCAATTTCAAAAGGCTTCTGTTTTTCACTCTCTTTATGATGCATAACGACTCCTTTAAATCTAAGCGATCATTGGTAACGTATATTCATAATTTTACCTCCAAATGCTTAAAAAATAAGTTAATAAAAGTTGACTTTTGCGCCACAGGTAGTATAGCTTACTTAATTTTTAAATGAAGGGGGCTCTATGCCTGAAGTTCTAATTACTGGTCCTATTGGACGCATTGAAGCGCGTTATCAACAAGGTAAGGGGCGAAATGCACCCTTAGCAATTGTTTTGCATCCTCACCCTGAACACGGGGGGACCATGAATAACAAGATCACTTATGCACTGTTTCGCGCTTTTGTTGATCAGGGCTTTAGTACCTTACGTTTTAATTTTCGTGGTGTCGGCCGTTCTGAAGGAAAATTTGATCATGGCGAGGGAGAGCTAAGTGATGCTGCTGCCTGCCTTGATTGGCTGCAAGTCCAAAATCCTGAACCAAGTCAGTGCTGGGTCGCAGGTTTTTCTTTTGGTGCCTGGATATGTATGCAGCTTTTAATGCGTCGACCTGAGCTTGATGGTTTCATTGCTGTTGCCCCACCAGCAAACATGTATGATTTTACATTCTTAGCACCCTGTCCCGTATCTGGGCTTATTTTGCAAGGGGCTAAAGATGAAATCGTGCCTAAAGACTCCATTCAAAAGTTGGTATCTCGGCTTTCAGCTCAACGAGGGTTGCACATTGACTATCGCACCGTCCCTGATGCTGACCATTTCTTTACAGACCAGATACCTGATTTAACAACCCATGTTCATGATTATTTGACAGCCGCTTTGAATCCATTACCGAAAGTTGTGAATGGGTAGTTATTAACCTGGGTTTGGATAAGCTTTTTGTTTTATTGTTTGGAACAACATACTCTGTCATTGCGAGGAGCGTAGTGACAAAGCAATCCAGTTCCAATATAGTTATTCCGGAGGAATGAGGTCGTTTTTTGCTTTATTAATACAATCCTATTGTATCAAGTGGGGTAAAAAATAGCTATAAGCCCTATGGGCTTGATTTGTTTGCGCTGGATTGCTTCGGAGCAAAGCTCCTCGCAATGACGATAACGCATTGTAAATTGATTTCTTATCTAACTCAGCCTAATTACATCGAAACTGGCTTGCAAACTCGCCCACCAGTTAAAGGATAAGCAACGCCTGTTGTTCCTGGAAAGGTGAGGGGAAGGCCCCTTAATGATCTAACCGCTAAAAAGCCAAAAGCTTGAGCCTCTAAAGCATCTCCATCCCAGCCCTTATCGCTCGCTTTTTGAACTTCCATTTCTAAACATTCTTGCATCATATTAAGAAGCGTTAAATTATGTGCGCCTCCTCCTGCCACAAGCCATTGAGAAGGTTTTTCAGGAAAAAATGCTAGAGCTTTTTCTAAAGTCCGCGCTGTAAAAGCTGTAAGGGTAGCAACTCCATTTTCAAAAGAAAGCGTGCGGGCTTCATCTAAAAAACTTTTAAATGTCTGACGATCCAAAGCTTTGGGTGATTTGCGTGTAAAGTAGGGGTGTGACAGCCATTTTTTTATCAGTCCCTCATGCACGCAACCACTTGCTGCAATTTTTCCTTCTTCATCCCACAATAAATTCGAATGCTCTCTGACTAAATCATCCATCAAACCATTGCCGGGCCCTGTATCAAAGGCGAGCAATTTTTCTTGAGAATCACCAATCCAGGTTACATTCGCCACACCACCAATATTTAAAATAGCGATCGGTTTAGGTAAATCTTTTGCTAACGCTTGATGAAAAACAGGAACAAGAGGAGCTCCCTGACCACCATTAACGATATCATTAAGACGCAATTGATCAACTACGGTGATACCCGTACGAGAGGCGAGGAGGGGACCATTGCCAATAATATACGTTTCTCCCTTCTCGCCAACTCGAGCAGGAGGTTTATGAAAAAGGGTTTGTCCATGAAAACCTATAGCGTCAATATTGGAAGGTTCGAGGTTAGCTTTTTCTAAAAGAGAAAAAACGGCTTCTATGTGATATTCGGTAATACTTTGTTCAAGAGAGTCTTTTTCACTTCCAGGAGGACATCCATATGTATTTAGAATCTGAGACTTTAAATTTTTTGGGTAAGAAATGTAATGAGTAGGCCCAAAATTCGTTATGGCTAATCCATCAGTTTGGATGAGTGCGGCATCAATCCCATCTGCGGATGTTCCTGACATAAGTCCAAGAGCCCACAAAGGTTTCGTTATAGAGAGAGACATTTCTGACTCCATAAATTTGTTTGTTTCTCAAGAAGGCTATTTTGTTGAAGGCGATCGTGGAGTATATCAAAATCTATCTCATCAAGCCCTTGATCTTGAGCTGCGCATGTAAAAATAACGCGTGTGTGGCCTGTGACGGGATCTTGAATTTTCTGAATACATTGGCCACAAATCCCTTTCATCATACATTGCATCGGCGAGTTGATACTTCCTATGGCTTTATGCCCGGAATTAAGGAAAGGTTTTAGAATTGTTTTTCGAGCACACGATATTGCTGCCATCATTCTATCTGAGCCTATTGTTATGATTCGATCAATTTCTTTTAATGATATGGGGGGAGAACAGCTTGCATAATTGAAGAGTCCTTCTACGACGTTTCCAATATAGGAGAAATCTTGAGAGCGTCGAGGAGATATTCCTTGAGAAGACTCACAACACCAAATAACGTGATCTGAAATAGTTTCGATCTCTTCAGCTTTAAATAAATCATTCGGATTTTTGTATCCAGCCACATAAAGAACACGGTTATTATTTTTCTTTAAGGCATGCCCAATAGAAAAAAGAACAGCGTTTCCTAAACCACCTCCAATAAGTAAAACCGTCTCATTTTGAGGAATTTCTGTCGGCATACCCGTGGGCCCCATCAAAGTAACGCGCTCTTTAGGTTTTAAGAACTGACAGAAACGTGATGAGGAACCAACCTCTAAAACAATGAGAGAGATAATGCCACGTTCAGGATCTGCATGCGCTCCAGTCAATGCTAACCCTTCGATCCCATTGCGGCCATAATTTTGAAGTCGAAAAAATTGACCCGGTTGAAAGTTTATTGCTACTTGAGGGGCCTTGATAACCACTTCACTAATGGTGGGGGTTAAGCGATGAACGGAATCAACGTAAGCATGCAAGAGATTATTAAGTGATTTAAAAAAACCTGGTTGTGGTTTTGGCGGGTTCTTTAAAAGACTTTGGCAGATGTAAGGATAACCTTTCTTGGCGCTTGCCATGGCTTTCACCACGTTTCCTTGATAGTCTGGATGAAGATCTCCGAAATAGCTTATTTTCTCGCTTTGATTATAGGAAATCAAAAAGTTATCACCTGTAATTTTTAAATCCGAGTCTTCTTGTTCTAAAATAGTATTAGGATGGGTTCCGGTTGCAATGAGTAAGGTACGACACGGAAGTGTCCGAAAGTTATCCTGCATTTTCACAACGAGGGCTTCAAGATGGCCAAACTCATCGACTTTAATTTCATAAGGAATTGAATTTTCGAGAAAACCAACACCTTGCTCCATAGCCATTTTTAATTCTTCCGCATTAAGACGATAGCTAGGGGACTCTTGAAAACTCTTGCGATAAACAATTGTGGAAGCATTTTTAAGAAATGCATCATCACCTTTGCGTGCAGAAAGGGCATGATTTAGAAACTCTTGGGCAATTTGAGTTTCTACTTCAGACAGAGAATCAGGAAGTTCTCCCAATGCTTCTGTTCGTTGAAGGAATTTTTCGACTTGGACAGCGTAATAGGAAAGAGCTTCTATTGCTGTGTCCACAGCAGTAAGACCACCGCCAACAACAAGAATGGGAAGTCGAATTTGTAAATTTGCAAGAGATTTTTCTTGTGTAGCGCCTGTAAGTTGAAGCGACATAAGAAAATCAGATGCTGTTCTTATCCCTTGCGCTAGGTTATTTGGAATGTCGAGGATGTTGGGGCGTCCTGCGCCTAAGCACAGTGCAACATGATCAAATCCAAGGCCTAATGCTTGAGGTATAGTAAGAGTGCTCCCCAATCGTGTTCCATCGTACAACGCAAAATTTGAACGTCGTTCCAACAAAAGGTGCACAAGTTTTAAATAATTTTTATCCCATCTCGATGTAATGCCATACTCAGCAACCCCTCCAAATCCAACAGGAGATCGTTTATCATGTGGTTCTTTAAGTTCGAACCATTCTTTAATAGGTTTTTCAAGCAATTCTCTCTCAAAAGGTTCAATCTTTAATCCATCAATCCCAACAACCGTATGTCCTTCATTGAGAAGGTAATGAGCCAAAGTGAAACCAGCTGGCCCCATTCCAGCAATAAGAACTTTATATCCAGTGTTCTTTAAAGGGTAAGGTCGCTTCAGATTTAATGGATTCCATCTTGAAAGTAGTCCATAGATCTCAATACCCCAAGGAAGATTTAAAACACTCTCAAGTGTTTGCGTTTCAATACTGGGAATGTCGACCGCTTCTTGTTTTTGAAAGATGCATCCTTTCATGCAATCATTACAAATACGATGACCTGTTGCCGCAACCATTGGATTATCAACCATAATGACAGCAAGCGCCCCAATGCTACTGCCTTGTATACGCAAGGTATTCATTTCAGATATTTTTTGCTCGAGAGGACACCCTTTATTTTGAGCGGATAAACCTTTTGAGCAAGAATCTTTTCCTTGATTGTGGCATAAAATACAGTAATGTGCTTGATCCAGGGCCTTCTCTACAGAAATTCCATCATTTTTTCGTTTCGACCGATAACTTGAGGTTAAAAAATTTCCCTCTCGCTGAATAGGAATCAGATTTTCAGGATCAACTTTTTTTGGCAAATTAAAAAGAATGGAAGGTTTTTCTTGATAGAGAGACCATGCTGCAAATTTCTTCGCAACCTCAAGAAAAGTATTATCTTCAGACGCGAGGGCGGTGAGTACATGCACGGAAAATCGAATGTCAGAGTATGGCTCACCCATTAATTCAGATAGATTTTCTTTAAGTTGCTGTCCATTGTAATGTTGCACATCTTCCTTCGAAAATGATTTTGCTACAATACGTTGAACAAATAAGCGCTTACAGCGATAAAGTGGCGCCAGTGCATACGTTTGTGACTGAAGCTCAGTAATATCTCGTTCAATTAAAAACAATTTACTGATGAAATCTTCGACATAAGGAGCAAGATCCAAAATAAAAGCACTTTCATCAATAGGGCCGGGAGGACTTTGACGAAATATTTTTAAACGTTGAGCAAGGGTTTCGTTCCCTTGCTTAAGATAGTCGCAAAATAGCCCATCAAGGTTTTTTAATCCTTCAGGGGTGTGAAGATCTTCAAAAGTAATTTCAAAGGCTAAAAAAGACATGTTCAATAGACTCTAATTTCATTTATACAAATGGAGGTGATGTGAACGCTCTTAAGAAAAATAGATTGCCGCGGCCCTTGCAGGGCCTCGCAATGACGCAAAAAACATAAAAAACCGTCATTGCGAACAGAGCGAAGCAATCCAGCAAAATACTTCTTTTATAAGTATAATCTTATTCTGAAAAAATCAACAACATTGACTTGATGCTCAGATGGAAAAAGCTCTAAAGTATAAATGTTTTTAAATACGGTTATTCTTAAAATGCCAAACAATTCTTCAGCTATAAAGTCTATTTTTCTCGCATGTATGGGGAGCGCTCTTATTGGATCTTCAGGCATTTTCGTTCGTCTATCTGATTTGGGTCCATTGACCACCGGCTTTTATCGTATGCTCTTTGCATTACCTTTACTCGCTTTATGGATGGGCTGGGAGAAACAAAATGGAACTATTTTAACAATTCTTCCTCGTTATCATTTAATTCCCTATATTCTTGCCGGGGCTTTTTTTGCTTTTGATCTTGCCTTATGGAATTGGTCAATTGATCACACAACAATTGTGAATTCGACCCTTTTTAATAATACGGCTGCTTTTTTTGTACCTTTGATAATGTGGCTTTTCTTCCGTGAGAAACAATCTCTTCGTTTTCTTATAACAGTCAGCATTGGTTTTATGGGGTGTCTCTTTTTGATTGGTGAGAGCCTTTCTATTAGCTACGATAACCTATTCGGCGATATCGTTGCCTTATGCTCGGGTCTAATGGTGGCTCTGTACTTAATTTCCTTAAAGCGCATACGAGACGAATCCGCAACTGGCTTTCTGATGTTCTGGACTGGAAGCATCTCTGTGCTTTTTTTAGCTTCTTTCGCTTATATGAGCGGAGAATCTTTCTGGCCCTTAAGTATGAATGATTTTACAAGTATTCTGGGGCAAGCCCTTCTGGTACACGTATTGGGACAAAGTCTTTTAGCTTATTCCTTAGGAAAAATCCCCGCAAACTATGTCGCTCTTATTCTTTTTTTGGCCCCTGTCTCAGCAGCCATCTTAGGATGGATATTTTATGGCGAAGCTCTTAGTCTCATTAAAATAATTGGCATTATTACCATTATGGTAAGTATCTTATGCGTTAAAAAAGGAGATTAAATAATATTTTATTATTACAATCTTTTTTTAAAATTCCAATTTTTTAAATTGGCCTTTTTACCCTCTAACTAATTTTCTAAAACCAAAGAAAATTGGTCGTTTTCGTCATTGCAATGACGTCAAACCTTTAAAAATATACAGAGGGTTTTTTTGATTCTTTGCTGATCTCTTTCTCTGGTTTACAACTGTACTTTGTGGAGAAAGATGAAGAGACTCCTATAAATGCAGGATTTTTGGCTAATGCCAAATTTTTCTTTGCCCATGCAATATAGATCTCAACGATTTCCTTGTTAGAGATATTTTCAGGGAAACATATATCTATATACCCTTCTTCAGCATCCATGATGTTACGATAAAATTGTGCGGCATTTGCTGCGCTAATAATAAATCCATAACAAAAATTATGAGGTCCAGGAGTGGAATCAGTACAAGTTTTTAAAAGTTCCTCGTTGGTTATGCTCGTCCCAAATAGTGGCAATTGCATTAGGAAAAGAAATAAAAAAGATAGTGTATGCCTTTTCATGAAGCTCCTCGTTTTTTGTCAAATTATATGTTTATATTTGTTAGTTTATATGGATTAGGAACGAAAGGACAGAAAAATATGTCAGGTATGGCTTCTCAAAAATATGACGAAATTGTTATCCATGAGGATGACCCCGCTCACGTACTACGCCATCCAACTAAACCTGTGAATCAAATCGAATGGGACGATATTAAATATATCACTCAAAGACTGATGGATGTTCGCCAAAACATTCTAAAAGGAGGCGCTGGGCTCGCCGCGCCTCAAATTGGATCGAGTCTTCCGGTTTTTATTTATACGCCTGATCGCACCACGGAAGGCTTAAAAGTAGTTATCAATCCCTCTTTCGAACCTATTGGTGAGGAAATGATAGAAGGGGAAGAGGCATGTTTTTCTGTCCCTTTGAAATCTTCAAAAATAAAACGGTGGGCAAAAATTAAAGTACAATACCTCAACCTTGATGGTAAAACAGTTAACGATGTGCTTGAAGGATTTGCTGCTAAAGTTTTTCAACATGAGATAGATCATCTAAATGGCAAGTTAACAATCGATCATGAAAAGGCCGAGATCATTAGTTTTGAGACCCCTGAAGCTTTTCAAGCACATATGCAACAGGTACATCAAGAAGATTCCAAGAGTTATTAGGAAAAGTAAAGCTAGTGAAATTCCCCATCTCACTGTATAATTTGACAAAAGTTTCTCATTGCCGTAGAAGCTGTAGCATATTAAACAGAGGAACTGGAGTCTGAATGTCCAAAGAAGACCTTATTGAATTTACAGGAACAATTATGGAATTGCTTCCGAATGCAACTTTTCGTGTTCAGCTTGAAAATGGCCATACGGTTCTTGCGCATACATCCGGACGTATGAGAAAAAATCGCATTCGCGTTCTTGCAGGGGATAAGGTAACGGTTGAAATGACCCCATATGACCTCACAAAAGGGCGAATTACATTCCGTCACAAGTAATGAAGCTCATCCTCGCATCTTCTTCCCCACGACGAAAAGAACTATTGATTTCAGCTGGGCTTACGCCTCATCAGATACTTAGCCCTGACGTTGATGAAACACCCTTAAAGGGTGAAAAGATCAGAGAATACGTTAAGCGAATTGCTATTCTTAAAGCCCGCGCGGTTCACTCTCAAATTTCAGATGCCTTTGTACTTGCTGCAGATACATCCGTTGAATTTGGGCGACACATTTTATTAAAAGCAAAAGATAAAGAAGAAGCCGCCCAAATGCTGCAATGGTATTCAGGTCGCCGGCATCGTGTTTACACTGCCGTTTGCGCGCTTTGTCCGGACGGTAAGGAAGCTTGCCGTGTTGTTATAACCCGCATTTCTTTTAAACGATTATCTGATGAAGAAATCGAAACCTATCTTGACTCAAATGAATGGGAAGGAAAGGCTGGGGGATACTCTATCCAAGGGAAAGCCGCGAAATTTGTCAAGTTCATATCGGGTTCCTATACAAACGTTGTTGGATTACCTCTTTATGAAACGGATTGCCTCTTAAAAGGCCTTGGGTATCGTGGCTGAGATTTTTTATACAGTCTCACCAGATCTTCATCGTATGGCGCGAGTAGAGGAGGGGAGCGTTGTTGAACTTGATTTCGAAATCCCAAATAAGCCGTCTTCTTTATTAGGTAGCATATATACTGGACGCGTCCGTGAAATTCAAAAGCCTCTTCAAGCAGCATTTGTTGATATCGGTTTATCAAAACCTGGAATTCTCCCTCTTCGTGAAGGCAAATTGCCTCATGTAAAACAAGGAGAAGCTGTTTTAGTTCAAGTTACGCGAACGGAAAATCCCATCGAGGACAAAGGTGTCCGCTTGACGCGACTCATAACGCTCGCTTTAGGGTCTCTTCTTTATACTCCTTTCAGGCCTGGATTGAGTCTTTCAAAAAAACTGAAAAATCGCGAAATGTTTAAAGATTTATTGCACTTATCGCCTGAAGAGGGGCTTATTATACGCAATTGGGCATTACCCGATGATTCTTTAAAAGAGACTCTCGCTCAACTTCGATCAGAGTGGAGCGAGTTTTTAGTTAAAGCGACTCAACACCCCCCAACTATTGTTCGATCCCCACTTACCCTCATGGAACGTATCTTGCGCACTTTAGGAGCTTCAGATTCCCTTTTGGTGGATGACCGGAAAATGGCTCAAGATATCACAAGGTTTTCACGGGAAAAGGCTTTCGATGAATCTTGTGAAGAAGCGTGGGAGAGTATCCTCTCCGCCGAGATTCCCCTTCCTCAGGGGGGAAGTTTATACATCGAGGAGACACGCGGATTAACGGTCATTGATATAAATAGTAGCGGAGCTCTTCGTCAGATACTTCCTTTTAATCGCATAGCGATTAAGGAAGCCCTTAGGCAAATTCGCTTGCGAAATTTAGGTGGGAAAATAGTGATCGATCTCATATCTTCTTTCAAAGAAAGCGAACCTCTTCTGAAAGGGATGGTTTTTCCATCTGATCTTGAAGTTTGGGGAATTTCACACATGGGGTTACTTGAACTGACGCGTCGACGAACTGGCCTTTCACTTCCCCAACGATTAAAACTGCAATTAAATTAAGGAGTTTTTTTATGGAATCGAAATGCCCTATTTGCAAGAAACCAACCACCCTGCCTTACCGTCCCTTTTGCTCTAAGAGATGCGCTGATATCGATTTGGCGCATTGGTTTCGCGGCAATTATCGCATAGAAGGAGAAGAAGCAAAAGAAGACGACAAGGAAAATGAAACCAATCAAGACGAATGACAAGGAACTATTTTTAATAGACCTGCTACCTAAAAAAAGATATGATAATAAAAAAGTGTAGAAAATACACAATCTAGCTTCATAAATGAAGAGAGTATGATGCATGACAGGGATAAAGCACAGACTTCTCGTCGTCGATGACGAGGTAGAAGTCTGTGAAATTATACGTGAGGTAGGGGAAACTGCTGGGTATGAGGTAAAAACAACAACCTCAGGAGTAGAATTTTGTGCTCTCTATCTGAATTTTAACCCAACTTTTATTCTACTCGATCTGAATATCCCTGAATTTGATGGTATCGAACTTTTAAGATTTTTAGCGCAACATAATTGCACATGCCCTATTGTTCTTGAAAGCGGACAAGATGAAAAAGTTCTTGCGATTAGCTCAAAGTTAGGAGAAGAAATGGGGCTTACGATGGGCCCCTACTTTCAGAAGCCTGTAAGTGTAACAAAACTAATGAGCGCATTGGAAACGAACAAAGAAGCGCCTCAAGATGACTCTCCCGACTTTTTAAGACACGCCATAGCAAACAAACGAATCGTTTTGCATTATCAACCAAAGGTCTCGTTTAAAACTAATCAAGTTGTGGGAATAGAAGCGCTTGTACGCCTTGAAGTTCAAGGCAAATTAATACCACCTGATTCATTTATTCCACTCGCAGAAGAAAGTAATTTAATTCGTTCTCTTAGCCAGCTTATTGTTCAAATTGCATTTCAAGAATACAAGAGTATTATAAACACCTATCCTGAAATTAGCCTCTCGGTAAATTTGTCTCCTAAAACACTGGATGACTTACTGATGCCTGATGAATTTACGAAAATGGCTCAAGAACACAACATTGATACAAAAAATATTTGTTTAGAAATTACAGAAACAGCTTTTAGCGAACATAAATTACTTATCGCAGATGTTATTACACGTTTTCGAATCAAAGGTTTTACTATCTCAATTGATGATTTTGGAACAGGGTATTCATCACTAGCGCAATTACATAACTTACCTTTCAATGAAATAAAAATTGATAAATCTTTTATTACACATCTTGGAGAAGATCTAGAAGCACGAAAAATAACACAGTCCGTTATCGATCTAGGACATAGCCTAGGTCTTACCGTAACGGCAGAGGGGATTGAAACAAAGGAGGTTTGGGATATTCTCGCGTCTCAAGGCTGTGACATTGCTCAAGGTTTTTATATTTGTCATCCTTTAGAATTCGATAAATTGACGAAATGGTTGGCTCTTGCCCGAGATGGAGTTCATACAAATCATGAACACCTTTCAAACGTATAAGTTAAATAAACTAATAAACCTAGATACTACCATAAGACTCTTAGCCATAAGTTGTTTGTTCATTGGGATAAGTACAATGGTTTTGTGGGAGATTCACCGTATTGACCTCGTAATTTTTAGAGGGACAACAATGTTTTTTAATACGGCTCTTTGCATGTCTTTATCTGCCATTGGGTTATTTTTATTAACAACACGCTTCACTTATCTCACATCAATTATAGGCCTTATTGTTAGTATGTTTGCTTTTCTTGTGCTTTTACAAGATTTATTTCAAATTGATCTCAAAATTGATCAGCTTTTTGTTAATTTTTATTATCCATTGGAAAATACAATTCCAGGCAGGATGGCAACTCAAACAACATTTAATTTTATTCTCGTAGGAATATGTCTTGTTCTCTTAAGTTTTTCAACGACGTCAGCGCGACTCGTTTTAGCAAACCTTATTTTAGCTTCTTTGCTACTCGTTACAACAGGTTCTGCTATTTTTGGGTATCTATTGCAATATCCTCAAATTTATGATTGGGCACGTCACAATCCAATTGCGATCAATACAGTTGTTCCATTTCTACTTTTATCAATAGGACTTATCTTAGCTATTGTTCGAAAGTGTCTCCAACATAAAATAAATATAGCCGGCTGTGTTCATTTCGTAATTTTTTTCGCAGCTTTTGGAGTGGCTTTATTGTTATGGCAAAGTTTAACACATGAGGAGCATGCTAACTTCAAGCAAATAAGCCATAACCTGGGTCTCAACTTATTGGAGAACTTTAAAACCAATCTTGACTCAGAGGTTAATAACCAAGACCCTGTTATTTTTCGAACGAACGGTTTCCCAGAGCATCTTTTGTTAGATGTTTGGCAAAAATATTCTGAGCACCTATTACAGAGCAAAAAAAACGTTGTGTACATAGGCCTTTTTACAGAAGATCTTAGAGAAATCAAGAGCACATCTTCTGTTTCTCATTCTATTACCCCTGAATTTTTCAAAGATGAACTTTCACGTCAAAATATTACTCTTAGTAATCCTGTTATTTTAAATGAAAAGACCTTTATTTTAGCAATGTACCCTGTGATGACACCATCATTTAAGGGTTATATTGTCAAGTCGATCGATGTAGCAAAACTTATAACTCAAAGCAAAGATTTTTCTTTCGTGCTGATGGAAAATAATCAGGTTATTCTTCACTCAAATAGTTCACAGACACAAGATCAAGAATATATTGAGGAATTTAAAATAAAATATTATGCGAAAGAATGGACGTTGAGGGTATGGCCAACCGATTCCTTCATTAAATCAAACCATTCGAATCTTCCTAATATAATATTTCTGATTGTATTACTTTTTGGCTTTTTATTAGCAACTTCCTTTCATATAGCCCGCGTATCAACAGAAAGGTCTAAAAAGCTTAAAAAAATTCAAGCAAATCTTCTTTCTGCCCATCAAATTGCAAATTTAGGTGGGTGGGTTTGGAACCTCGAAGATGACAATATACACTTTACACAAGACGCTCTTCGTATATTGGGACTTAATAGTAACCAAGAAGTCTTACCAGCAGACCAATTTTTTTATCTTGTTCATCCCAATGAAACAAAAAAAATGAAGCAAGCCATCTCAGCTATGAAGAAGGGTCGTTCAGGTTACTCAGAAATTTATACATTTGTTCGTTTGGACAAGGAAATTCGTCAAATTCGCTTTGCAGCGGAAGTCAGTGCCTTTGACAATGATTATCCTAGTGAAATTTCAGGAATTATTCAGGATGTAACAAAAATTAAAGCTTTGGAGGAAGAAGTATATCAATTTCAAAAAATGGAGCTTATTGGCCAATTGACGGGCGGAATTGCTCATGATTTCAATAATATTCTCATGATCATCCAAGGTAATCTTGAGCTTCTCTCACTATTTTTAGACAAATCCTCTAAAGAATATAAAAAAGTAGAGACAGCCCTTAACGCTTGTCTTCGCGGATCAGCGTTAACAAAACGCCTTTTAACCTTTGCTCGACGAGATAGCCTTCATCCCGAAGTTATACATTTAAAATCTTACATGGAAAATTTTCAGTCTCTTTTGACGACAGCTATGGGTGAATCAATCAATGTATTTATTGAACTTGATAAAGATGTAACCCCCATAAAAATTGACCCGAATCAATTAGAAAGCGCGCTTCTTAATCTTGCAATCAATAGCCGCGACGCGATGGGGCAGGGGGGAATGTTAAAAATTAAAATTCAAAATGTTTTTCATAACCAAGCGGATACATTAATAAAAGAAAAACTTCCTTATGGGCCCTATGTAAAAATTTCAGTAATTGACTCTGGCACAGGAATACCGCCCGAGGTCCTAAGACATGCATTTGAACCATTTTACACGACAAAGGCTGCAACGAAAGGAACGGGTCTTGGGCTGAGCATGGTTAAGGGGTTTGTTGAGCAATCTAAGGGATACATCCACCTTTCGAGCAAGCCTGGCACTGGAACCACAGTTGATCTCTATTTTGTTGCCTTTGAAGAAAAGAAAGCACTTCATAAACAGGAAGATGATTTTAGCGCCAAGGTATGCAAAGGAAACGAAACGATATTAGTGGTTGAAGATGAAGATGCTGTTCGAGAGACAACAGTGGAATATCTTCAATCGCTTGGCTATGCTGTCCTCGAAGCGAAAAATGGGGATAGTGCATTTGAAATCTTAAAGAAAAATAACAACATTGATCTATTATTTACCGATGTTGTGATGCCTGGTCAACTTAGTGGGCGAGACTTAGCCGATGAAGCTTTGAAATTACATCCTAACCTCAAAATCTTATTTACATCCGGGTATCCTGAAAGAGCAAAAGGCAACGGGTACAGCCTATCGCCTCTTATCATAAAGCCATATAAATTAATTGACCTCGCAATTAATTTGCGAGAATTTTTAAATAAATTATAAATTTTTTATATACAGTACCGCCAAAGTACATCTTTCCTCTAATTTCTTACAATACAATGCGTAAATTTTCGTAAACTCATTCGTATGAAGGGGATTGTTTTCTAAGTTTCTTGACGCTATGAATAGGAGTCAAATGAATTGGGGAGAAAACCATAATGGACTTTATAGTAGGCTTAGGCTGGTACGTAATACCTTTTCTCATCGTCTTATCAATTCTCGTTTTTGTCCACGAACTCGGACATTATCTAGTCGCTCGTTATAATGGCGTAGGCGTTGATGTTTTCTCAATCGGTTTCGGCCCTGAAGTTTTTGGATGGAATGATAAAGCAGGAACAAGATGGAAGGTAAGCTGGTTTCCTTTGGGAGGGTACGTAAAAATGGTGGGGGATGCGGATGCAGCCAGCACTCCAGATAGAGATGCGCTCGAAAAAATGGACACCGATACCCGCTCACGATCTCTCTTTTATAAAACAGTATGGCAGCGTATCGCTGTTTCTGCTGCAGGACCAGTTGCAAATTATTTCTTTGCAATTTTAGTTTTTACAATTCTTTTTGCTACGGTAGGGCAACGATATACCGCACCAATTATTCAAGGGTTTCAAGAGGATAGCGTTGCGGCAAAAGCTGGGTTTCAAGCAGGGGATCACATCAAAGCTATCAACGGTGAAACGATCAATCGTTTTGAAGATATCGTAGAAGTTGTAAGGTCTCGCCCTGGCGATGCGCTTGACATTGTTTTCGACCGGAATGGTCATATTTTGACGCTTTCTGTGACGCCAGTCCTTTCTGAAATAAAGGATCGATTTGGTCACGTTTATAAGATTGGCTTACTTGGAATTAAAGGAGCCGAGGTTAGTTATATCAAGCGTTCATGGTTGAACTCCTGGTGGTATGCTACAACAGAAACCATTTCGATGAGTTGGCAAACTCTTAAGGCCCTCGGACAAATCATTGTAGGAGCAAAGTCAGCTGATGGGTTAGGTGGCCCTTTACGTATTGCACAAATGTCAGGAGACATTGCTCAATCTGGTATTATCGCCCTCATTTGGTTTATGGCTCTTTTATCCGTAAACTTGGGGCTTATTAATCTTTTTCCTGTCCCCATGTTGGATGGTGGTCATCTTTTGTTCTATTTCATAGAAGTATTACGTGGAAAACCATTAAGTGAAAAAGCACAAGAGTGGGGATTCAGGATTGGGTTTGGTATCATTATACTATTAATGATACTTGGCACTTGGAATGATATTGTTCAAATTTTCTTTAAATAACAAGAGGTTTTCGTGTTAAGACGCTGTCTTTTACTTTCAACGACTTTAGGTGTAAGCATTCTTGCAACAAATCTATGGGCGCAAGAACACATTCGCGTGATTGACGTTGAAGGAAATAAACGCGTCGAAACGCCAACGATCATGAGTTATATTGACATAAAGCCTGGTCACATTGCTTCGGAAAATAAAATTGAAGAAATCCTTAAAAACCTTTTTGCAACCGGCCTTTTTGCTGACGTCGTCATTGAACAGCAGGGAGATCGCTTGGTCATTAAAGTTGTTGAAAACAAAATTATCAATCGAATCGCCTTTGAAGGGAACGACCGTCTAAAAGATGAAATTATACAAACAGAAATTGGGCTAAGACCTCGGGAGGTCTATACCGCAGCAAAAGTTCAAGAAGCTGCACAAAAAATTCGTGATATGTACAGGTTAAGTGGTCGATATGGTGCAAAAGTAGTGCCTAAGATTGTGGAGCGTGAGCAAAGTCGTGTTGACCTTATTTTTGAAATTACGGAAGGAAAACCGACCCGAATTAACAAAATTATTTTCGTTGGAAATAATCATTTTAGCACGTCACGTCTCGAGTCTACAATATTAACCAAAGAATCTCATTGGTATCGGTTCTTTAGTTCAGATGATACATATGATCCTGATCGCCTTTCGTATGATAAAGAACTTTTACGTCGCTATTATCACCAACATGGATACGCAGACTTTAAAGTTGATTCGGTTGTCGCCGAGCTTGATCCAGACGACCAAGAATTTTACATCACCTACACCCTTACTGAAGGAAAAAGGTATGCACTTGGGGATATAAAGATTGTAAATAAGCTCCCGAACCTGAAACTAGATAACATGAATGAACTGGTTGCTTTACAAACAGGCGAATGGTTCGACAGTAAAGCAATAGAAAGATCCGTTGATAGATTGAACATGGCCATAGGGGAAAAGGGCTTTGCATTTGTTGAGATTGAACCAAAGCTCAAACGAAATCCTGAGGCATTAACAGTTGATATCGAATTCATTATCAAGGAAGGCCGCCACGTCTATATCAATCGCATTGATATTACCGGGAATGATAGGACTGATGATGACGTTATTCGTCGCGAAATTCGGCTTGCAGAAGGTGACCCATACAACAGCGTAAAACTAGAGCGTTCAAAACAGCTCATTGAAAATTTAGATTTCTTTAAGAAAGTTGAAGTTAAGCGCGAAGAAACAGCAGCTCCTGATAAAATTGATTTGAAGGTGGAAGTAGAAGATAAACCAACCGGCTCTATGCAGTTTTCAGCAGGATATTCAACAACGGATGGTCCCTTGGGCAGCGTCACCATGAATGAGCGAAATTTGATGGGGAAGGGCTATGACCTTTATGCAAGTGCTATGGTTTCAAAGCGAGCCATGGATTTTCATACGGGAGTAACCGATCCTTATTTCCTTGGAAAACCCCTTGCAGGCGGTCTCGATGTCTTTCACTCTTCTCGAAAATACCCAACTCGAGGTCAAGACTCAACGGGCTTCCGTCAAATGAAAACGGGTAGCACTGCTTCACTTGGCTATGACTTGGCTGAATTTTTAGGGCAATCCTTTAGCTATACAATTCGCCGGGATTTTATCGATGACATCCGGAAAAATGCCTCTCCCTATTTGAAAGCACAACGAGGAAAATGGATTGTTTCTGATGTGGGACATAATTTGTTCTATGATAAACGCAACAGCAGCATTGATCCCACAGAAGGGTATTATGCGGGCCTCGCGGACAACTTGGCTGGTCTTGGTGGTGATGTACGCTACTTTAAAAACTCTATTAAGGCAGGAACCTATTACCCAATCGATGAAGAACAAAAGTGGGTTATCGCTTTAAAGGGATCAGCAGGTGCCATGTCAGGTCTCGGCAAAACGACGCGTGTTGTAGATCGGTTTGAATTGGGAGGTGATAGTTTCCGAGGCTTCACTGACTCTGGTATCGGTCCGCGTGATAAGATTACAAAAGATGCATTAGGTGGTCTTTTCTACTATAAAGGTACTCTTGAACTTGCAGTACCTCTAGGTTTGCCTCCTGAACTTGGCATTCGTGGGAATGTCTTTTCAGATATCGGAAGCGTTTGGCATTCTGGCAACAAAACGCGACCTCCAAATACTATTGTAAGTAATAATCAAAAATTCCGGGCAAGCGCTGGTATTGGGGCAACTTGGCGCTCGCCTTTTGGACCTATCGGTGTCAGTTATGCTATACCATATGTTCGTGTAAAACATGTTGACCGGGTAGAACAATTTAGAGTTAACTTTGGAACGAGTTTTTAAGGAGAAAAAAATGAAAAAAATATTACTACTATCTTTGTTGACATCTGTTGCTATGGTTGGAGCTTCAAAAGCTGATACTTTGCCTGCTCCTGTCATCGCAATTGTTGAACAAGCCACATTAGACAAGTCAGCAGCATTCAAATCTATCATTCAGCAAGTTGAAAAAAAGCGTGCTGAAGTTCAAAAAGAAATGACAACCTATGAAAATGAATTAAAAGCGCAAGACAAGCAACTTGCAGATGAGCAAAAAAAGTTGTCTGAAAAAGATTTTGCAACAAAACGTCAAGAATTTGAAAAGCGCGTTCATGATGTACAAGAAAAACTTGAAATCAGAAGAGCACAAATGGAGCTTGGCGTGGAAGAAGCAAAGAAGAAAGTGTATGAAGCTTTCCTCAAATCTTCTGAAGAAGTCATGAAAGAAGTTGGCGCGAATGTTATCGTCTATAAAGAAACAATCGTTACAGCAAATCCTGCCTTTGATCTTACATCTAAAGTTTTGGCAAAGTTAGACCAAACCCTTCCTACGGTTCAAGTAACATACAAGTCAGAAGCGGACGTCAAAAAACAATTGCAACAATCACAACAACCTGCACAATCGTAGGTTTTCAACCTTGTCCCTGTGAAAGCAGGGAACTAGATCAAATGATACCTCTGCCCCCACTTTCGTGTGGGGCAGGTTCAATGACCGACATAAGAAATATTTAGTTCAAGGGTATAATGGGTTAGCTTAAGTTTAAAGCATTCAGATCTTTTCTTAGCACATCATGATGTACTCAGCGTCGTAACCTACACCCATTTTTCACTGTAGTAGCACATAAAAATATAGTATTTTAGATACCCTCGCAAAAACTTGCAGGGGTAGGAAAAAATTATTTTTTCTACCAAATAATAAATTACAGGAGTTTTCTTATGAATATTAAACGTTATTTTCCTCTTCTCTCAGCGTGTTTTCTATGTGGAACAAGTCACAGTAAGCATAAAAGATGCACTTTCTGACTTTATGGTAGATTATGAAGACAAACGCTGGACCAACTTAAGATATTTAATAGGTTCTTATAAAGGGAAACTATCTGATACAGACAATGGAAAGACTGTTACGCTTCCGATTACACAAGATCAACTTGATAGGCATCCTTCCGAAGGCGGTCTGACAGATAGAGACTGGGAAAATGTTGATGCTGTTGTGCTAGGATACATCAGCAGAGGCAAGGCGTATAAAGAGATAAGCCGTATATTACGTCTTCTCGACTTGGATGAAAAACTCTATAGATTTAAAAGCAAAGAAGAAAAAAAAGCGATCAAAATAGATCTTAGCGAAAAATTAGAGAACGCTCTAAAAAGGAGACAAATTTATTCTGTGCCAGAAGTAAAATCTCTTACTGAAGAGAAAGAAAAGAGGGCTGCGGAAACACAAGCAAAAATAGATGAGGTATCCAGACAACTGGCCGCAGAAACAGCAAAAGCCGCAGCAGCTCAAGCAAGGGTTGTTGAGATTACAATGCAGTTCGCTACTGAAGCAGAAAAAGGCAAAGCTGTTCAAGCAAATGCAACTGCAGCTCAAGAAAGAACTGAGGAACTTACGAAGCAGCTGGCTTTAGAAACAGAAAAAGGCAAAGCCACTGAAGCAAAAGTTGATGCGCTTACAAAGCAACTCGCTGTTGAAACAGAAAAGAGTCTAGCTGCTCATACAAGAGCTGAAGAACTTACGAAGCAGCTGGCTTTAGAAGCAGAAAAGGGTAAAGTCACTGAAGGAAAAATTGCGTTGCTTACAAAGCAACTCGCTGATGAAACAGAAAAAGGAAGCTCCGCTCGTGCAATAATTGATAGCTTTGGGTCACACATCGAGACCGGCCTCCTTCTTTTCAAGGCAGGATGGGAGAAATATAAGGTTTCTTCTTCTGCCCCTTAAAGCTGAGAGTCAATATTTCGATAAAGGGAGTCTCTATCAGAGATTCCCTTTTTATTAAATTAAAGGGTCTGACACCTAATAAAAAAATGGACTCTACGGTCTGTTGGCATTGTAAAGCTGTAGAATGATTTTACACTGAATAACGAATGACTCTTTTCAATCTCTGAGGCTACCAGCTTATAACATCATGCATAACCAAAGACTAAAATTGACAATCTAATAATTTAAAAAGCAAATCTTATTTTGACTGCTGTTTTTTAGCTGGTTGTTGTATAGGAGCCGACATTGGTGATTGCTGGTAAGGTTTTGATACACTTAATGATGGGGGATTATAACCACTATTTGAGTCATAGCATATCCCGCTACAATCATCAGGAGGTCCGCAATCGGGGCTACCATTTTCAGCATAGTCAGCGTATACAACCCCCCCACTTGAAAGACTACACTGAAGAAAACCTGACTCAGAGTTTACTGTAATGTTATAAGGTAACGAACATTTCTCAAATTCAAGTTTTGAAGATGAGCACTCTTTTGCACTCGCGCCTTTATAGTAGGCAGGATTGTAACAATTAGCATAAAGATAGTTTGTATCAAACCAATAATGATAACAACCGCAACATCCTGATGGAAGCATAGCTTGTATTTGTTGAGGTGTAAGCGGGTTTTGAGATGCCACCAGATCTTGGGATGAAAATTGTAATAATAGACCTATAATTATTAATATTCTCATCAGGCCTCCCATATAAATTTTTTTATACTTAATGATAGAAGATAACATTTTTTAAAAGTTATCGTCAAGTTTCCAGCCGTAAACGACGAGTTACCTTTGAATAAGCTCAGCCATTTCAAGGGCTGCATAAGTGAAGATAGCTGAAGCGCCCGCTCTTTTAATTGAAATGAGGCTTTCCAACATTGCGCTCTCATAATCAATCCAGCCCCTTTCCCCAGCTGCTTTTAAGGTACTGTATTCAGCGCTAACCTGATAGGCGAAAATAGGAATAGGAAAAGCTTCCTTTAGCCGGTAGATGATGTCTAAATAGGGGAGGGCTGGCTTAACCATCAGCATGTCAGCGCCTTCAAGAAGATCTTGAGCTCCCTCACGTAGTGCTTCAAGGGCATTAGCAGGATCCATCTGATATGTTCTTTTATCAGCCTTCCCTAGGGCAGAAAACGACCCCAATGCTTGACGGAAGGGACCATAGTAAGCGGAGGCATATTTAGCTGAATACGCTAAAACACGAACATTTTGATATCCCGCTTGATCAAGTGCTGTACGAATGGCTCCTATACGTCCGTCCATCATATCAGAAGGTGCAACGACATCGACGCCTGCCTTTGCCTGCGCTAAAGCCATCTTTGTTAAAACTTTAATACTTTCGTCATTATCAACTTGCCCTCTTCGTACAATACCGTCGTGACCATGGGTTGTGTAGAGATCAAGAGCTACATCAACGATAATGCCAAGTTCGGGAAGGGCTTCCTTTATAACCCGCGTACCTTGGCAGACTAAATTATCAGGGTTTATGGCTTCAGCTGCATCTTCAGACTTTAAACTATCTTTTGTATAAGGAAAAAGAGCAACAGCACGGATTCCTAAATCTTGCGCCTTTTTACAAATAGCAACAAGTTCATTTAAAGAATATCGAAAAGTTCCAGGCATTGCTGGAATTTCGCGAGGTGTATCATCCTCTCTTATAAAAAGAGGTAAAACAAAATCTTTAACTGATAACTGAGTTTCAGCAACAAGGTCACGACACCAGGCATCTTGACGATTACGGCGCAGACGGGATTGAGGAAATTCAGCGGTAAGTAGTTTCATTTTACATCCTTTCTCAGTCTAATCATCATTCATTTTTAAAGCCGCGAGAAACGCGGATTGAGGAATTTCGACGTTTCCTACTTGACGCATCCGCTTTTTGCCTGCTTTTTGCTTTTCCAAAAGCTTGCGCTTACGCGTGATATCCCCACCATAACATTTAGCCGTTACATCTTTGCGTAAAGCTGAAATTGTTTCTCTCGCAATGACTTTTCCCCCAATCGCTGCTTGAATGGCGATCTTAAAAAGCTGACGCGGGATAAGTTCTTTGAGCCTTTCACAAAGCGCTCGCCCTCGACCTTCAGCATGGCTCCGATGAACGATAGTGGACAACGCATCCACAGGATCATTATTAACCAGTATGGAAAGTTTTACGAGTTGTCCTTCTTCATAACCATCCATTTGATAGTCAAAACTTGCGTAGCCTCGGCTCACGGATTTCAAACGATCATAAAAATCAAAGACAACTTCGTTTAGAGGAAGGCGATAAACGACCATAGCACGATTACCAACATAGGTAAGGTCAAGCTGGACACCTCGTCTTTCAGTACAAAGGGTCAGAACAGATCCTAAATACTCATCCGGGACAAGAATGGTTGCTTTAATCCATGGCTCTTCCATTTTCGCAATGCGCATAACATCAGGCATATCCGCTGGATTATGAAGCTCGATTATCTCACCATTGGTCATATAGAGCTTATAAATCACACTTGGCGCGGTCGTAACCAAATCTAAGTTGAATTCACGCTCTAGGCGTTCTTGAATTATTTCTAAGTGCAAAAGACCTAGGAAACCGCAGCGAAACCCGAATCCGAGCGCAGCTGAGCTTTCCGGCTCAAACATAAAACTCGCATCGTTTAATCGCAATTTTCCAAGGCTTTCCCGTAAATGATCAAACTCCGCTGCATCCGCAGGGAAAAGGCCACAAAAGACAACTGGAACACTTGGCTTAAAACCTGGCAAAGGCTCAGCCGCTGAACGTTTTTCTTCTGTTACTGTATCCCCCACATTACAATCACTTACAGCCTTAATACCCGCGGTAAAGAAACCCACTTCACCCGGATGGAGAGCTGTGAGCGTTTCACGCTTTGGTGTGAACACACCGACTTGATCAACGGGATAAATCGATCCTGTCGACATCATCTTAATCTTCATCCCTGGCTTTAAAAGCCCATCTACGATCCGTACAAGAATGATAACGCCCAAGTATGCGTCATACCAGCTATCGATCAAAAGAGCCTTCAGAGGGGCGTCCTTGTCGCCTTTAGGAGGGGGGAGGCGATGGACGAGTGCTTCCAAAACATCTGGAACGCCAATTCCTGTTTTAGCCGATACAAGAATGGCATCACTTGCATCAAGACCGATCACGTCTTCAATTTGTTCTTTTACTCGATCCGGATCAGCCGCAGGCAAATCAACCTTATTAAGAACAGGAATAATTTCATGGTTATTGTCAATAGCTTGATAAACATTAGCTAAGGTTTGTGCTTCAACACCTTGGCTGGCATCAACAACAAGTAAGGAACCTTCGCAAGCAGCTAACGAGCGACTCACCTCATAGGCAAAGTCTACGTGACCTGGCGTGTCCATCAGATTTAATTGGTATGTTTCGCCATTCTTTGCTTTATACTTCAAACGAACGGTTTGCGCTTTGATCGTGATCCCGCGCTCCCTTTCTATATCCATGCTATCGAGAACTTGCTCTTTAAGCTCTCTTTCAGTAAGTCCCCCACACAATTGAATAAGGCGATCGGCAAGAGTCGACTTTCCATGATCAATATGGGCAATAATCGAAAAGTTACGAATATGATTTAAATCCGTCATTGACGTAATACTCCGCCCGTATTTTGGGCAACTAAAGAAATAATTTTTTGAGAAACAGCTTGAATTTCATCTTCTGTTAAAGTGTGATCTTTTGGCTGAAGTCGAACACGAATAGCGAGCGATTTCTTCCCATCTCCCATCTCAAACACATCAAAAAGATTGATTTGATCAATTAAAGAAGGATCGGCTTTTGTCGCTGCTTTGAGCAAACTATCTGCCGCCACCTTCTGATCGACAACGAAAGCAAAGTCACGTTCAACCGATTGATAAGGCGACAGGTCTAATTTTGGCTTTGCTGTTGACTTTTTCTTTGATAGAGGAAGGCGATCTAGGAAAAGTTCAAAACCCACAACCGGACCTTTTAAGTCAAAAGCCTTAATAACATGAGGATGAATTTCTCCAAAATAACCCAAAACATGTTGTCCTAATTTTAAAGCTGCTGAACGTCCTGGATGGTACCAGTTTGGAGCCGTCCGATCCCATTGGGGTGTGAGTCTGCCCATTTCTAAAATAGATAGTGCATCTGCTTTTACATCATAAATATCTACGGAGCGTTTCTTCTCACTCCAATGTCCAGAATGCAATGAACCTACCCTTAAGCCAACGGCCATCATATGCTGCCCTTGAGGAGTCGGATCAGAAAATTGAGGTCCTATTTCAAAAAGGCCAATCGGTTCGAGGGCTCTGTTTTGATTATAACGCGCCGCACTTAAGAGGTGCGGCAAAACATTCGGACGCATGGTACTTAAATCCTGACTAATTGGATTCAGAAGCGTAAGGTTATCAGGGACATCTCCAAACAACCTCGCTTCCTCTTGAGAAACAAAAGACCACGTAATAACTTCAACTAATCCTCTTGCAGCAAGTCGATCTCTAACCTCAAATCGCCTTTCTTGAAAAGGAGCTAAAGGTTTTTGTTGTGGACGTTCTCCATAGGAAACTGACGGAATTTTATCATATCCCTCAACTCTCAAAATTTCTTCAACGAGATCAGCTTCATGCTCTATATCAAAACGCCAAGAAGGGGGGCAAACAATTATATGGTCTTGTTTATTATGAAGATCAAACCCTAAACTCTTAAGAATTTCATGAACTCTCTCCGCATTAACTTTCATTCCTCCCAATGTCTCGACACGAGATGAACTGAACGTGATAGAAGACAATTCGTATGGAATGCTACCTTCTTCAACTATATCGCTTGCTTCTCCCCCACAAATTTCGAGAATCATATGTGTTGCAGCTTCAAGACCTGGTAATGTTGAAGTAGGATCAACACCCCGTTCAAATCTATAACGAGCATCACTCAAAATCCCAAGGGTACGACCCGTAAGTGCTGTTCGAATAGAATCAAAAAAAGCACACTCTAAAAAGACATTTTGTGTGGTTTCCTCACAACCCGTACTTTCTCCACCCATAATGCCGCCTAAGGAAACGACACCAGAATCATCTGCAATAACAGCCATGTCTTCAGCAAGTGCATAGCTTTTTCCATCTAATGCTTTAAAACTCTCCCCTCGGTGAGAAAGACGTACAGTCAGGTTTCCTTTAAGTTTATCCAAATCAAAAACGTGAAGAGGACGACCTCTATCGTAGGTAAAAAAATTGGTAATATCCACCAAGGCAGAAATAGGGCGCAAGCCAATAGACCTCAGTTTCCGCTGAAGCCACTCAGGGCTTGGACCATTCTTTACACCCCGAATAACCCTACCCGTAAAATGAGGACAAGCCTCCCGATCAAGTTTTAAGGAAATAGGGGAGGGGGAAAGCCCTTTGCATGTCTCAGCTTTTAAAGGAACATAAGCCCCAATTCCTGTTGCGGATAGGTCACGCGCTATACCATTAACGCCAAGGCAATCTCCACGGTTGGGCGTAATTTCAATTTCAATAAGTGGATCATTTAACCCGAGCCATGCCGCATAAGACTCGCCCAGGGGTGCTTCCTGATCTACTTCGATAATTCCTTCAGAATTCTCTTCTAAAAGAAGCTCTTGCGCTGAACACAACATACCAAAACTGTCAACGTCTCTGACCTTCCCAACTTTAAGAATTTGATTATTTGACGGAATACGATCACCAGGTCGGGCGAGGACAACTTTTAAACCTTTACGTGCATTTGCAGCGCCACAAACAACCTGAAGAATCTCATCGCCCGTATTAACCCGACAAACTTGTAATCGATCTGCATTAGGGTGTTTATCTGCCTCAATGATTTCACAGATTTTAAAGGGGGCCAATTCTTCTGCTTTGTTATGGATCTTATCAACAACAAGCCCAAGAGACGTTAACTTTTCGGAAATAAGTTCAAGTGAAGCGTCAGTTCTAAGATGCTCTTTCAGCCAAGACAATGTAAATCGCATCTTCTACTCCCGCGCCTCTGGGGCAAACCCATAATGATTCAACCACCTTAGATCTGATTCATAAATGAGGCGTAAATCCTCAATTCCATATTTCAGCATTGTGATTCGCTCGAGTCCCATACCAAAAGCGAATCCCTGGTAAATAGCCGGATCAATTCCACAATTTTGCAAAACGTTAGGATGTACCATGCCACATCCTAAAATCTCAAGCCACGTTGTATTATTCCATAAAATATCCACCTCAGCTGAAGGCTCGGTAAAAGGGAAGTAACCCGGTCGGAAACGAAGCTTGAGTTCTGGATCTTCAAAGAAAAGCCTACAAAATTCCTCCAGACAACCTTTTAGATGCCCCATATGAGTTTGTTTATCAATAACAAGCCCTTCGATCTGATGAAACATGGGGGCATGTGTTGCATCAAGATCGTCAGAACGATAGGTGCGCCCCGGTGCAATAATGCGGAGAGGAGGCGGCGTATTTTGCATTGTCCGTATTTGTACAGGAGATGTATGTGTTCGCAAAACAAGTGGCTGACCATCAGAAGCTACTGGAAGATAAAATGTATCTTGTTCTTGGCGTGCAGGGTGTTCCGGTGGAATATTCAGAGCCGTAAAATTATAAAAATCTTCTTCAATATCCGGGCCTTCTGCAAGGGCAAACCCCATTTGCCCAAATATGTGAATTGCTTGATCCAAGACATGACTCAAGGGGTGAACTTTACCTGAGGGAGATGGCCTTGGAGGCAGGGACACATCCAGTGTTTCAGAGGCCAATCGAGATGCGAGAACCTCATTTGCTAATTGAGCCTTTCGCTGATCCAATGCAGCTGAAAGAACGTCTTTAAGAGCATTTAACTCAGCTCCCATCACACGCCTTTCATCGGGTGACATCTGACCTAAATCTTTCATCAAAAGAGTCAAGGTGCCTTTTTTCCCTAAAGCACTTATGCGAAGGTCTTCGACCTCCTGAAGCGTTGCAGCCTTCTCGATATCGTTCACAAGCTGCTGATTTAATTGACCTAACTTATCCACAGGAATTCCTTTATCGATAATATAAACACTTATAGCATAAAAATAGGACCTTACGACAAGAGGAATCAACGAAAGAGTGATAAACTTATTCAAAAGATAAATTTTTATAGAATGTAAAAATTTAACGAAAAATTAACTGAAAGCTTGCTAAAAGTTAATAAATGCAGCTTAATGTTCATAAAGACATTTTGAGAATATCGGTGTCTTTACAGGGAGGAGAACCAAATGCGCGTTTTATTAGTGGAAGATGACTCATCTACAGCTAAAACTGTGGAGTTAGCTTTGCGAGCAGAAGGATTTGTTATTGACACAACAGATCTGGGTGAAGATGGTTTAGAAATCGGAAAACTCTATGACTATGATCTGATCATCCTTGATCTTATGCTACCTGACATGGATGGATATGAGGTATTAAGGCGCTTTCGGGCTGCTCATATTACCACCCCTATTCTTATCCTCTCAGGTTTAAGTGAGATCTCTGATAAAGTGAAAGGACTTGGATTTGGAGCAGATGACTATCTGACAAAGCCATTTAATAAAAATGAGCTCGCTGCCCGCGTACAGGCTATTATTCGAAGGTCAAAGGGTCATGCGGAATCAGCCATTCGAACAGGTCGCATGGTTGTGAATTTGCAGGCCCGTACTGTCGAAATCGATGGTCGCCCCATCCGCTTAACGGGCAAAGAATATGCCATATTAGAACTCTTATCTCTTCGCAAAGGTTCAACTTTGACCAAAGAAATGTTCTTAAACCATCTTTACGGCGGCATTGATGAACCAGAGCTTAAAATCATCGATGTGTTTATCTGTAAACTTAGAAAAAAGCTATGCGATGCATTAGATGGCGAGAACTATATCGAAACCGTTTGGGGACGCGGGTATGTTTTGAGGGATTCGAGTGAAATCCTATCCGATCCTCCATCGCCTCCCTTAGAAAGAGCTGTTTCGTAGGGGTGATGAAAACTTACCCTGAAATCGTCATCCCGGACCTTATGAAAACCTCTCCGAACGTAGTGAGGAATCATGTTTTCTTAGGATCCGGGACCCATGTTCTTTAGGTTAACTACTTCACTTAGGTCCCGGGTATTAACCAACCCTAACGCTCCCCCTGATCAAGTCAGGGGTCGTTAAGGGTTTCTAAACCCCGGGATGACGATTTTTTTCTCTTAAGAAAAGTTTTGCTTCTGAAACCTATCCAGTATAAATCGGGAAACGATGACAAAGCTCTTTCACGTTTTCTCGAATATTACTTTTAACGGATGCCTCATCTTGGAGGATGTCTGCAATCCAATGACCAATCTGTTGAAATTCCTTAACACCAAACCCGCGACTTGTTCCAACAGGCGTTCCGAGGCGAATACCGGACGTTTGGGTGGGAGGAAGAGGGTCATAAGGGATGCCATTCTTATTACAGGTAAGGCCCGCCTTTTCCAATCTCTCTTCAGCTTCAGCCCCGGTTATGCCAACAGGCCGCAAGTCAACGAGCAGCAAGTGGCAATCGGTTCCTTTTGTAATGATATTTAATCCTCGCTCTAATAAAACAGTCGAAAGAGCTTGTGCATTTTGAATAATGTTTTGCGTATAGGTTTTAAAACTCGGATCAAGAGCTTCTCCAAAAGCAACGGCTTTTGCGGCAATCACATGCATCAAAGGGCCACCCTGAAGGCCAGGGAAAATAGCACTGTTAATTTTTTTCCCTATCTCTGGGTCATTCGCTAGAATCATTCCTCCCCTCGGACCACGCAAGGTTTTATGCGTTGTGGTCGTGACAACATGGGCATGCGGAAAAGGAGAGGGGAACACCCCGCCCGCCACAAGGCCTGCAAAGTGGGCCATATCAACCATAAGGATAGCGCCGACCTCATCAGCGATTTCACGAAATCTGGCAAAATCTATCGTGCGAGGATAGGCTGAACCACCGGCTATAATAAGTTTCGGACGATGGGTAAGCGCTTGCGCACGAACATCTTCGTAATCAATGAGATGGGCTTCCGGATGGACCCCATAGCTCGCAACATTAAACCATTTTCCAGAAAGATTCACTTTTGAACCATGAGTCAAATGGCCCCCGGCAGCAAGTGACATGCCGAGAAAAGTATCCCCTGGCTTTAAAAAGGCTAAAAAGATTGCCTGATTGGCTTGAGATCCTGAATGGGGCTGAACATTGGCATAAGAACATCCAAAAAGAGAACACGCACGATCAATGGCTTTCTGCTCGATGACATCAACCCACTCGCATCCTCCATAATACCGTTTTCCAGGATAACCTTCTGCATATTTATTCGTTAAGATAGAGCCTTGCGCCTCTAAAACCGCTTTTGAAACAATGTTCTCTGATGCGATCAGCTCGATTTGATCTTGTTGTCTTTTTAGCTCACCTTGGATGGCGGTATAAATTGAGCTGTCTGCTTCTTGAAGCGAAACGTTAAAAATTTTCGGGTTGTTAACCATTCTTAAAGTGCTCTCTCGTAAAATATGAATAGGATGTGGAAAGCTTATCAGATGGATCCTTCAAAAGCCAAGAGGAGTTTTAAAATGACAGAAGAAGAAGTTCGTAAGAAAGTCAAAGCCTTAAAACGCCTTTATATGAACATCCTATGGTTTGTCTTAGGAAACGCTCTCTTTACCTTCATCTGGCTTCTATTTGACAAAGGAGGAACATTTTGGCCTCAATATATTTTTATTGTCTGGGGAACCGCTTTAATTGTTGAAGCGTTCCATGAAAATCTTCTGAGCTTTTTTCTGTCTCGATTTTCTTTTCTTACTTCAGAATGGGAAGATAAAAAAACTTATGAAATAATTGAGCATCATCACGGGCAACATCGTATTCAACTGAATAGATATGGTAAGAAGGAACTATGAACCATATTTATGGTGAAACAATACGAAAAGCGGCTAATGCTCTTTTCCGAGCAAGCGCATGATCAACAATCGGAAAAGGATAAGTAACCCCCAATTTAACTTTTGCTTTATGTAAGATCTCTGAAGGAGCTTGCCAAGGACAATGAATATGGGGAGGGTTAAGATCTTTGAGTTCGGGAATCCATTGTTTTATATAAGCTCCCTGAGGATCAAAACGCTGGCTTTGAAGAACGGGATTAAAAATACGATAATAAGGAGCTGCGTCTGCTCCACACCCAGCAACCCACTGCCAATTTACAGCATTATTGGCAAGGTCTGCATCAACTAAAGTGTCCCAAAACCACTCCTCTCCTAGCTGCCATGGAAGGAGAAGATCTTTTACCAAAAAAGAAGCAACAATCATGCGAACACGGTTGTGCATCCCCCCCGTCTGCCAAAGCTCTCTCATCCCTGCATCGACAAGAGGATACCCAGTTTGCCCTTTCTGCCAAGCTTTAAGAGCCTCTAAATCCACTTCCCATGGGATATGAACAAAAGAAGATCGCATGGGTTTAGATGGCAACTCAGGAAAATGGAAAAGAAGGTGATAGGAAAACTCTCTCCATCCTAATTGTCTTAAAAAGGGAATAGCCTTTTCACCATGGGCATAGGAAACACAATTCCAAATTTGCAAAGGGGTTATTTCTCCCCAATGCAAATGAGGTGATAGAAGAGAAGTGATGTTTTCTGAGGGGTAGTCTCTCTTACAAGCGTAATCCTCAACTTTATCTTTTAGAAATTGTTTCAGTTTTACATGCGCCTGCTTCTCTCCTGGTTGCCAGATCTGCTCTAAGCCTTTTCCCCATAAGATGGGCAAAAGCCCCCATTCTTCAAGAGATTCAGAAGCAACCTGAGTTTTCCATCCCTGAAGCCGTGGTGTAGGAAGAGGTCGAGAAAAGCTAGAGCTTTGCAAAGATTTCCAAAAAGGAGTGAAGACGCGATAAGGTTCTTTTGATTTTGTATGAACCTCCCAAGGTTCAATTAAAAGAACCCCTTTAAAACTCTGGCAAAGAAGATTTTTTTCTTTGAAATATGACTTAATTTCTTGATCTCGTTTTATAGCGTATGGCTCGTAGCATCGATTCCAATAAATTGAACAAGCTTTTGTTTCATCAACAAGCTTTTTTAAAACATCTAAAGGGTTACCACGCCTAAAGATGAACTGAACCCCTCGTTCTTCATAGGATTGTTTAAGAACATAAAGACTTTTGTGTAGCCACCAACGTGAAGCGCCGCCTGGGGATCGAGGGTCCTTTTCATCCCAAATGTATAAGGCAATAAGAGGATTGCTTGAAGCTGCTTGAAGAGCAGGGTTATCTTCCAGCCTTAAATCTTGTCGTAACCAGAGAATAGCGGGAACTGACATAGCGTACAAAACCGTAATTAAAAATACTCAAGACGTACTGAAAATAACTTTTCAAAACGTTTTACAGCGGCATTTGTCACCATCAAGATAACCCGATCATGCACTTTAATAACTGTCTCATTTTTGGGGAGTAAAACTTGATCCTCTCGAACAATCGCGCCAACAATTAAGCTACGGGACATATTAATTTCATCAACGGTCATTCCGAGAACGCTTGACGTTCCCATAGCTTCGGCTTCAATCACTTCTCCAAAATTATCTCTAATAGAATGAACCGTACGAATTTTTCCACGCCGTACGTATTGTAAAATACTCGAAACGGTTAAAGCTTTTGGGCTAATCAATGAGTCAATCCCAAGAGAGGACACCAAGCTTGAGTATGAGGAGCTATTGATAAGAGCCATCGTTTGATCTGCACCCATCCGCTTTGCTAAGAGGGAGGCAAGAATATTAACCTTATCATCGGATGTAACAGCTACGACTTTATTTGTAATTTTTGCATTGGCTTCTCGTAAAATCTCACGATCGAGGGCATCTCCTCGTAAAACGACCCCTCTCAAAAGTTGATTAGCTACAAAAGTTGCACGGTCCTTATCACTCTCAATTAACATAAGTGAAATATCTGGATGGCGTGCTTCAACCTCTTCAGCAAGGCAAAGCCCAACATTTCCGCCACCCAAAATCAAGAGGCGTTGTGATTTTTGTTCACTAAATCCAAAAGCTTCAATCGCGTAAACAAAATTTTCTTGAGGAATAAGAAGATAAACTTCATCGCCTTCTTGAAGTTGATCCGTACTCGTAGGAATAAATCCTGTATCCCCACGCACAACAAACAAAATGCTTGCATTAAGATTCGGAAAAAGACTTTCCACGAGACGTAAAGGCGTATTTAAAATAGGGGCTTTAACGTTACAACGAATCCCCACAAGTTGAAGTTTTTGCTCGGCAAATGGAATCACCTCAAATGTACCAGGGAAATCAAGTCCTCTTCCGATAGCCCGCGCAACTTCTAACTCTGGTGAAATAATTAAATCAATGGGCATGTTATCGGGGTTATAGAGAGCCGTCCATTCAGGGTTCAAGTAACTTTTACTTCGAACGCGTGCAATTTTAATTGGTACATTAAAAAGAGAGTGAGCAATTTGACAGGCCACCATATTGACTTCGTCAGCAAAGGTAACGCCAATAAGCATATCCGCTTCCCCTAAGCCTGCTCGTGAAAGGACATCAGGATGAGAGGCTGGGCCTACGATCCCTCGAACGTCAAGCGTGCCAGAGATATGACTGATCAACTCTTCCGAATGATCGATGACAGTGACGTCATTGTCATGGGTTGAAAGATAGCGAGCAATACTAAAGCCCACTTTTCCTGCACCACAAATCACAACTTTCAAAGGGCCCTCATTTTTTTGAGTTATCTGGACCCATTATACCTGATTTAAAAAGAAATGAGGAGATTGAACTACAGTTCCTTTTCCAAATAATGCATCAATTGGTGTTCTGATAATTTTGTAATGTCCTTGGTAATTTCAGCAGTAACTTTGGCAAGTGCTTGCTTTCCCAAGTGTTCCCGAATGTCCCCCAGAGTTTTAGGAGGTGAAATGATGATTAATTCATCAAATTCAGCGCCTTCATTTGCTTTTTCAATAATTTCGCACAGCTCTTTTGCAAAAAGCTCTTTATGATATTGATGCCAATCAGTGCGAGGTTGATAAGCATGACGGGTAGGATTGCTACTTTCATAACCACGGCCGGGCTTATCTGTTCCAGCTTCACTATCTTTTAAGTTTTCTCCCACAAAATCTTGCCCCATTACATTATTAAGTGATTTATGGTTCTTGATAAAAATACGAGCCCGTGCACCATCTGCGACTAGAATCCATGTTTTTTTTGGCTTACGCATTAGACAACTCCCTCATAATATGTATCCATTTTTAGTATGAAATGAAAAGTTAAAGAACTCGTTAAGCAAGATGAAAAACGTGTATTACCAACGTTAAAAAAACTTCAATCATAATCAAAAGAACGATAATAGATTCAAGCATTGTAGAGTGACGATTATTCAGCTCATCACGCATCATTTCAAAAAGCTCTTTAACAATGTCAAGGCGTCGATTGAGAACAGCTGTTCGCGAATGAAGTTCCAAGTCATTAATTGTCATCGTGTAGAGACTTTCATACTCCGGATGATCCCAGATAAAAACTGGGGCATCCAGGATATCACTATGCAAATTTACAGAATTACGTTCGATGAAAAGTTCGCCAATTCGCCGAGAGATTTCTTTTCGCGCTAAGGAAATTTTGCCACGAAGCGCAAGTTCTTTTGGAACATTTTTTGTCATTTCAATTGTATTATCAATTCGCACCTCAAAAGCCTTTAGCTTGAGGGCTTGAGAAAGCCCATAAGAAACAGCGAGCATTTGCAAAGCATGAGAACGTGTTTTTGCAAGTGTGATTTTATCTTGAAAAAAGCGAGGCTTGGTTGCAAATGAAAACTCAAATTCCTCATGAACGGAGTTAATCGGGATCTGAGCAAAATTTTGCAAGGCGTCAAAGAAACGTGATTCGTCTTCTGAAGGAACGTTCCATAAGACAACGCATCCATAAGAGAATATAAAGATATCCCCTTCTTTGTAAGAGGCATGGAGAGCATCATTATAAAAGTTAATAAATTCAACATCATCTAGCGCTAACGCTAGACCATGCAAATCATAGTTTTCGGCCGTACTGATCGCAAGACAACGCATGAAAATTTATCCAATTTTTGAGAAGTAGTATACCAAACTTATGGAAAAAAGCTAGGCGTTTATAATTTGAAATTAACTCTCTAATTCGACATCAGGGTCGAGAAAATGGAATTTTCTTCACCAACCAAATTCCAGGAATGGAGGAAAGTGTAACAACAATTAGAAAGGGCTCCCACCCGAAAGAGTCAATTAATTTTCCTGCAATAGGAGAAGTCAGCGTTCGACTAAGAGCCGCAAGGGATGTTAAAAGGGCGAGTTGAGTTGCAGCAAAGCTGAGTGTACAGCATGTTAATTGATAAGAAAAAAATCCCGTAAGAGCCATTCCACTGAAGAAATGCTCGATACCAATTGTCATATATAAAAAAGGAAGATTGGCTCCAACTTGTGCTTGTCCTATAAAGAGAAGGGAGGAAACACAATGTGCTAAGGCTGACCAATAGAGCGTCTTTTTGTATCCATAAAGACGGATGAAATATCCGCCAAAAAAGCCTCCTAAAATTGTTGCTCCGAGACCAAAAACCTTTGCTGCTGAACTCACTTCAATATAAGTGAACCCTAAATCGAGTAAAAAGAGCGTCTGCATCATTCCAAAAAGATTTTCAGGCATGCGATATAAAAACATAAAGAGAAGAATTGCTTGCCAACCCTTTTGTAGCATAAAGTCTTTCAAAGGACTGAAAAAGGCATGCTTAAACCAGTCCCTGTATTTAGCAAATGAGCGAAAATGATTCTTTCTAACTTTTTCTGGCTCTTCCATAAAAAGGACGGCGACCAATCCCACGACGATAAGAAAAGAAAGAAAAAAGTAAACTTCTTGCCAAGAGAGGAATGAAGCCAAATATAAAGCACCTGCTCCCCCTGTCAGAATGGCCATTCTGTAAGTAAAAACGCCCATCCCTTCACCAATGCCCCAATTTTCAGCGCTTAAAGATTCCATTTGATATGTCAAAAGAAGGATATGTTGGCTTGCGGAAGAAATAGTCGCTAAAAGCCCACACGCTACAAAGGCATACATATTAAGAAGAGGATCAAGAAATGCCATTCCAAAAAGGCCTGCCATTGCCGTTAACTGTGTAAAGCATAGCCAGCTACGTCGTTGGCCCAAAAATTTACTCAGGAAGGGAAGGGGGACTTGATCTAAAATCGGAGCCCATAAAAACTTACACGTATAGGGAATATGTAAAAGTCCAAAAAGCCCAATAGATGTATATGTTAAACCATAGGTTTCCAGCCAAACTCCAAGGGTCTTTGAGGTTAAAAGGAGAGGAAGCCCACTGGCATAAGCAATACAACCAATAGCCAAAACTCTTGTATTCGTATATTGGCGGATAATATCAGTAAAACAACTAAATCTTAAAAAACGCTTGGGCTTCTCTGTCTCACCTAAAAGGATATCACCCATTGGCGCTACAAAGCGCTCCACAGGATAAAAGAGTTTAATTTTCTCTAGGGCCTTAAATATAAAAAAGAACTTAGTAACCTTTCCTTAAACGCGCATGGGCATCAAAACATATAGAGAAGAACTATCAGTGGCATCTTTAGCAATAATTGCCTGTGTCTCATCTCCAATCAAAAACTGTAAAGTTTCATTTTGAATTTGTTGTGTTACATCAAGGATATAACGCGCATTAAAGCCAAAATCAATCGGTTGCTGACCCGAATATTTAATCTCAAGCTCTTCTACAGCATTTCCTGTTTCACTACTATGGGCAGAAATAGTCATTGTGACGTTCTCTACACGCATTTTTACAGGACGTAGTTTATCTGTCGACATAATAGAAATACGGTCAACCGTTTCAGCAAACATCTTTGCATTAACTTCCAAGATATTATCATTCCCAAAAGGAATAACCTTTTCGTAATCAGGAAACTTACCTTCAATCAAACGCGAGATAAGCACCGAAGAGGCAACTGTAAAACGAACTTGATTCTCAGATAGGGAGACGGTGATCTCATCCGCCACTTCATCAATCAATTTTCGAATCTCATAAATCGTTTTTCGAGAAATAATTACTTGTGGCATTCGGGAAGCTTCGGGAGGAAGCTCAACTTGTGCCTGAGCAAGGCGCAAGCCATCCGTAGCCACCGCTCTTAAAAAGCCATCCGGAGTCCCATGAAAACAAATTCCATTCAAATAATAACGCGTTTCTTCTGTAGACATGGAAAAGCGTGTCTTATCAATTAGACGCGCAAGCTCTGCCGCATGAATTTTAAAAGTGCAAGAGAGGTTTTCAGTGGTCATAAAAGGAAAATCAATGGCAGGTAAGCACGCAAAGTTGTAGTTGGATCGACCTGAATTCAAATTAAGCGTGGCCCCATCTTTTGATGTTTTGAGCTCAATCTCAGCGCCTTCTGGTAATTTACGCACAACATCAAAGAGAAGGTGAGCCGAAACAGTTGTGCTACCATGGAGATTAACGCGCGCCGGAAAGGTCTCACTAAATGAAATTTCTAAATCTGTCGCCGTAATTTTAAGTGTGCTCCCCTGAGCCTCAAGAAGGACATGAGCCAAAATTGGAATGGTATTTCGTTTTTCTACAACACCTTGACAATGAGCAAGAGCCTTTAACAAAGGACCTTTTTCCACAATAACGTGTAAAGGTTCCTGACTGGAAATAGGCAAAGATTCAGCACTTATCATTTAACTCTCCAATGTTCGTCGAAGTAATTCAATATCTTCACACATAATTTTCTCTTGTCCCATCAATTCTTCAACCTTTTTTACGGCATGAAGAACTGTGGTATGATCACGTCCTCCAAACTTACGGCCAATTTCTGGAAGAGAACGTGTTGTTAATTGTTTTGCAAGATACATCGCAACCTGACGCGGTCGAGCGACTGAGCGAGATCTTCGCGGGGAATGCATATCAGAAACACGGATTCTATAGTATTCCGCAACCTTTTTTTGAATTTCATCTATTGTGACGCGCCTGTCATTTGCACGCAATAAGTCCCTCAGCACATCTTGGGTCGTATCGAGAGTGATATCCCTCCCCACAAGAGTTGAATGAGCCACAACACGTGTAAGGGCGCCTTCAAGCTCTCGCACATTCGATGAAATTTTATAGGCTAAAAATTCTAGAACTTTCTGTGGCACACTAGCAGACATTTGATCTGCCTTAGCTTGCAAAATCCCAAGACGTAATTCATAGGTGGTTGGGTGAATATCCGCAACAAGTCCCCACCCAAGTCGAGATTTTAACCGCTCTTCCATTCCTTCAAGGTCAGAAGGGGATTTATCCGCAGATATAATGATTTGTCGATTTTGATCTACAAGAGCATTAAAGGTATGAAAAAATTCTTCCTGAGTGGAGTCTTTTCCACTAATAAACTGGACGTCATCAATCATAAGAACGTCTACAGAGCGAAACTGCTCTTTAAAGGAAACCGTATCCTTAAAACGTAAAGCACGTACAAATTGATACATAAACTTTTCCGCAGAGAGATAAATGACCTTGCGTTTAGGATAACATTTTTTGATTTGCCAAGCGATTGCATGCATAAGGTGTGTTTTTCCTAGCCCAACGCCTCCATAAAGAAAAAGAGGATTAAAAGCAACAGCTTGTGATTCAGCAACCTTTCGTGCAGCAGCATGAGCAAGTTCGTTGGGCTTTCCCACAATGAAATTCTCGAAGGTGAAACGCGGGTCGAGATTTGATCCAAACTCGGGTATTTCTAATAATTGTGGTTCTGCAAATTCTTTGTCACTTTTAGAATTGTCAACAATAACATCTAATTGACGAATGTGATCATTAACGCTTTGAAGAATAGCTTGCACACGGTCAGCATAATGATTCTTGACCCAGTCCCGCATAAAATTATTAGGAGCAGAGAGTCGAAGGCAACCTTCCAAATGATCCACGATAGTAAGAGGTTTAAGCCAACTTGAATATGTAGCTTCTCCGTATTCCTCAATAAGCTGCGCTTGGACGCTTCTCCACTGTTCTTCAAGGGTAGTTCTTGATAGTGAATATCCCATCGTATAGACCTAATGTCCTGGTTTGAGTACGTAAAAAATCCTCATGAAGCTTAAAAGCTCATGTTAATACACGTTAGATAGAGTTCCGCTTTTTTAATTACGCGAGTTTTGATACACGCGCATTGAGCCTCGATATCTTGCGTGCTGCCGTATTGCGGTGTAGAACGCCTTTTGTAACGCCCCGCATAACTTCAGGCTGTGCTATTTTAAGCGCTGTTTGAGCAGAACTTTTATCACCTGAAGCAATGGCCATTTCTACTTTTTTAATAAACGTTCGCAAACGAGCGAGCCGGGAGTGATTGAGCAGAGTTTGTCTCGCATCTCGCCGAATCCTCTTCATTGCTGACTTATGTTGTGCCATAATGATCCTTAATTAAAATTATCCACAGTGTTGATTAAGAGTTATAACGCACTCTTAGCGCACCGTCAACAGGAGCCTTAGACTCTTATCAAGGAGGGAAAATGATAAAGAAACTTTGCCTTTTTGCCCTAACTGGAATGTGTTTCAGTAGCGCTCTTCAAGCCTTACCTGATCCTTTACAAGATCCACGTGTAAAAAAAATATACGATTATTTTCAGGGAAAAGAGCTATGGGTCCAAAATGGTACCTGGAATGATTGTGCAAAAACTCTTTTAGATACTTTTTCACATGTTGAAGATGAAGGGTTATGGCAGCAGGATTACACTCCTTTTCTTGAAGCCCTCCAGAAAGCAGATTTAAGCACCCCTGAAGCGCAAAGTCATGCGGATCAACTTCTTACACTAGCGGCTTTAAATTATATCTCTGATATGAATGGAGAACGATTAACACCTCACTCAGTAGATAAGAATACTTATGTGAAACAACCCTCAATTGATGAAGTCGAACTATTAAAAGGTTATGCTTCTCTCTCTAGCCAATGTGGCTGGATTCATGGACTTTCACCTTCTATTCCTGAATATCAACATCTCAAACAGCTTCTCGTACTCTATCGTCAAAAGCAAACCCAAGGAGGCTGGCCACAACTGCCAAAAGGAACAAAGCTTGCAAAAGGAGATAAAGGGCCTCTCGTTGAAATTCTAAAAACTCAATTAATCACTCAAGATGCCCTCCCTAACCACGGAGGAGAAAATGATATTTTTGATGAGACCATAGAGACTGCGGTCAAAGATTTTCAAAAATCACATGGACTTGAAGAAGATGGCAAGGTAGGAGGAGCAACATTAACCGCTCTTAACATTCCCGTCGAAGAGCGCATTCGGTCAATTATCGTCAGTTTAGAAAAGCAACGGTGGTTCCCAAGACCTCTGCCTGCACGTTACATTCAAGTCAATGTTCCTGGTTTCTATCTAAAAGCAGTTGAGGGAGGAGCCCCTACTTTTTATATGCCAATTATTACGGGAAAAGAATACACCAAAACACCCATTTTTAATGCTTCTATGACGGAAATCATTTTTAATCCCTCCTGGCACGTCCCTGCGAGCATTGTCGGAGAAATTCTCCCTAAGATTCAAAGAAACCCAGAAACATACGCCAGGAAAGGCTACCGAGTAGAAAATGAAGGAGGCTCTGTCCGAATTGTTCAGAGTCCTGGCCCTGCAAACTCACTCGGAAGAATTCGTTTTACAATTGATAGCCCCTTTTCAGTTTATTTACATGGAACGCCTAATCCTAAATTGTTTCTAAAAGCCAACCGAGCCCTTAGTCATGGATGCATTCGTGTTCAAGACCCTACTAAGTTAGCTGAATTCGTTTTTCAAGACCCAACGAAATGGTCGCTTGAAAGGATTAGTTCTGAAACATCGACAACAGCAACCAAACGTGTAAAACTTGATCAATCTCTTGCGGTCTTCATTACTTATTTCACTGTTTTTCAGGATGAAAATAACAAAATGAATTTCGTAGAAGACAAGTATAAACAAGATAAGGAACTTTGGTTAGCCCTCGAAAACGCCAAAAGGAATTATAAAGAAGAGCAGTGAGAAGATTGAAACAAATTTATTTTGGATACATTTCTTAAACAGACATCTGGATCCTTTGCAAAATTATTTTTGGTTGATGGATCCTCGGCCAAGAAATTCTAATGTTTCTCTACGAGAAACGAAGAATTTCTTGCCAAGGATGACAGGAAACAGGCCTCCCAGGTGTCATCCTTGGGCTAGGAAAGACTTGTTTTTCCTCGAAAAACAAGTTTTTTCTTGTCCCGAGGATCTAAGGCAAGTTAAGCTTTGTAAAAAGCTTATTTCTATTAACAGGATAATGAACAATGAAAAATAAACATCTCACGACCTCAATCATCGCGGCTTTTACATTTGTAATGACAGAAGCAAGTCAAGCAGAAGAAACACCCCAAAAATGCCAAATTAATGGCCCAGATGGAAAAAGCTTGATAAAGGCAGGGAAAGCTGACTGTGCCGGGGGTGGCAATTCTTGTTCAGGAAGTAATCCTGAGGGTGATCCAAGCGCATGGCTTTTGTTACCTTATGGCGTTTGTGAAAAGATTAAAGGTGGCGTTGTCGTCAAATAAGACTGAGGAACGGAAACGCTGTTTTTCGGTTCTCAATAAGTCTTTTTGATGCCGTCTTTTATACCATTCATCTTTTTCTCTTTTTTTACGAAACTCATTTTGATTATGAGGTGAAAAAAGAGATATCTTGTGAGTATTAGAAGTATCAGATAGCTCTGCGCGTGCCCCAAAGGAGCACGCGATCATCACTAAAAGAATTGTTGCGCATTCACGCGAAAACATCATTTAAACCTTAAGATCACCAAAACCAAGGACGAGGATAAGCCCTATAAGGATGCCCCCAATAAGGATGTCCCCAACGATGTCCCCAATAAGGATGTCCCCACCATCGAACCTGAGTGATTTGGCTTTGTTCATTTACAGTTGGAACAGGTTGTATCGTCGAAGCATTTGCTTCTTGACCTGAGCTAAGAGCAATTACCCCTGTAACCATCGCTGTCGCAAGTATTAATTTTTTCATAGAAACCTCCATAAATATTAATTTATCAGCATCATTCTTACAAAGGAGATGGCTGAGAAAATATCTCAACCATCCCCTTTATATTAGAATATACAGACCGGGCCTACACATAGACTTGGTGAGTCGTCGTAGAATACAGGGCCACCATAGTATCCTGGCCCACCATAGAAGTATCCTGGGCCACCATAGTAGCCCCAGCCGTCGCCACCATGGTGATGATGACCGCGTCTAGCAAGAATAACCCCCGAATTATCACTCTTCTGTGCGGTCGGTTGAGTAACTATCGCTCCCACTGATGCACTGGTTCCAAGCGTAATTACAGCCCCAAGAACCATCGCTGTTCCAATTATAGTTTTCATAATTTCCTCCCATTTAATAAAATATACTTACTTATTTTATTGTATAACTAAAAATAATAATAATACGTTAATATAAAAATTAATTTTGGATTTTTTTCCTCATTACCGGACAATTTTTTAGGATTTGAAGAAAGGCTTTAGATCTTTAGCTTAGCTATAAATAAAAAGAAAGAAAATGCTGTGGATCTCAACGCCCTTCTCAATCAATATTAAAGCCTATTCCACTGAAACTTCTTTCTCATCTTAATAAAAAGACAACCCATTCCTCATTTCAAAAAATTGTCCGGTAGCGAGATAAATTAACTTTTTTTTAAATCATTAAAATGATAATTGATTAGGTAAAGAGATAAAAGGGAGTAAATATCATGAAAAAGACGCTTGTTGTATGCTTGATGGGGCTATTAGCTGGATCAGCGGCAGAGGCATTATTTTTTGTAAAAAACGCCACAAATCTGAAGAAAACCGAATATTTTATAATACCAGAACGTGTGGGTTATGACGTACACAACCATAAAGTAGCTTTTCTTCCTGGAGAAAGCAAAGTTACTTATTCTATTGCATCATACCTTGAGGATCGACAATTGGAGATTAAAAAAGATAAATATTTTCCCGACAGGTTTATTAGCATCGCAATATATTATATTAGTGCTGAGGGACTCCACGAGTGCACCCCAACTCTTTTGTTGTATAAAGACACAGATATTACAAAAATGGATGAGAGAATAGTTACCTGGGATGAGGACTCGGATTCTTGTAAAATTAGTGAACAAAAAAAATAGCAAAAAAATTCTGGTAAAATTGCAACGTTAGAAAAGTGGTGAAATCTGTCCTCAAGTCACTTTCGATCATCTAAGAGTAGATTTATCTCTTATTACCTGAGCAAAGACGGGTCCTTAAAAATTGTGGTATTTAGGTGGGGCTTGGTACCAGAAAATCTTTTTTAGCAAATGCTCCCCTAATCAGAGCTTAATAAGAAGTTATTTATCGCTGTCTTCATTCTTTTCTTTATCTTCCGAATTATTCACCCACTGGCAATTTCCTTTGCACATGCTTGGATAAGTTTGATTACAGACCGCATTCCAATGATCTTGACCCCAACTTACAATCTCGGTGTCTTTTTTAAACACTTAAAAGTTGGTGAAAAACGCCACACTCAACATTCAGAAGAGGGTTCGACTTCCTTAGAAAACTCTTGATCCAATCCAAAACTCAAGCAATAAACCATACGTGGAACTTCTTTCTCATCTTAATAAAAAGACAACCCATTCCGCATATCTGTCCGGTAGTGAGATTTTTTTCAAAACTAGAAAACTATTCAGATGACTTGCGTTTATGCCGTATCTTGACCATAATGCGCTCATGAATGAACTTTTTGCAAAATCAACACCCACACCTGAGACATATTCTGCTAAAGACATTGAGGTTCTTGAGGGATTGGAACCCGTCAGGCGGCGTCCGGGGATGTATATTGGTGGCACTGATGAAAGGGCCCTTCATCACCTTGTCATTGAATTACTTGACAATGCAATGGATGAAGCCGTAGCCGGGCATGCCAACCGCATCGATCTTATTGTAAACGAAGATGGATCCATTTCTGTTCAAGATAATGGGCGAGGCATTCCCATTGATCCTCACCCCAAATTTCCCAATAAATCAGCATTAGAAGTTATCTTAACAACCCTTCACTCGGGGGCTAAATTTGGTGGAAAATCATATAGCACCTCAGGCGGGCTTCATGGCGTCGGGCTTTCTGTTGTTAATGCTCTCTCTACTCGATTGATTGTTGAGGTATTCTCAAAACGTGAGATTTGGAAGCAAGAATATGTTGAAGGGCACCCAGTTACACCTCTTGAAAATAAAGGCCCAAGTTCTCAACGTAGCGGAACAAGAATTACATTTTATCCTGACTCTAAAATATTTGGAGAAGAGGCGCGCTTTAAACCATCAACCCTTTACAAGATAGCACGATCAAAAGCCTATCTTTTTAAAGGCGTTACAATTCATTGGCAATGCTATCAAGTGAGTAATCACGACGCGCCGCCTGCACAAGCTGTCTTTCATTTCCCCGGAGGGCTTTCGGATTTTTTAGATGAAGTGTTGCAAGGAGCTCCTCTGGCTACCCCAACATCTTTCACAGGAGAATCAGCCTTTTCTGAAGGGGAGGGGCGTGTAGAATGGGCCGTCGCGTGGCCATTAGAAGGGGAAGGGTTTTGCACATCTTATTGCAATACCATTCTTACCCCCGAAGGAGGAACCCATGAAAATGGTTTTCGCCAAGCCATTGTCAAAGCCCTGCGCGCTTATGGAGAGCTTGTTGGAAATAAAAAGGCAACAGGATTAACAGCGGAAGATTGCTTTGGAAGTGCGGCCTGCGTTTTATCTGTTTTTCTGAGAGAGCCCCAATTTCAAGGTCAAACAAAAGAAAAACTCGTTTCGCAGGAAGCAACTCGTTTCATCGAGTCAACTTTAAAAGATCATTTTGATCACTGGCTGACCGCAAATCCTGAAGCAGGGCACTCTTTACTTGATTATGTCATTGAGCAAATGGAAGAGCGTTTGCGTCGTAAACAATCAAAAGAAATCAGCCGCGCATCAGCGACTCGAAAGTTACGCCTCCCAGGAAAATTAGCAGACTGTAGTATCGAATCTGCAGAAGGAACGGAAGTATTTCTGGTCGAAGGGGACTCAGCAGGGGGATCAGCCAAACAAGCCCGCAACAGGAAAACACAGGCAATTCTTCCCTTACGTGGGAAAATTCTGAATGTCGCCAGCGCAACAATTGATAAAATGAAGGCGAACCAAGAAATCGCCGACATGATTCTTGCTCTTGGATGTGGCGTTGGTAAAGATTGCGATCCAAAGAAGCTACGTTATGAACGCGTTATCATTATGACGGACGCAGATGTGGATGGTGCTCACATTGCATCTCTTTTAATCACCTTCTTTTTTCAACAAATGCGTCCTGTTGTTGAGGCGGGATACCTTTATTTAGCCCAGCCTCCCTTATACCGCCTAACCTATGGGGGAAAAAGCATCTATGCGCATGATGATGCCCACCGTGAACGCCTTTTAGCGACTGAGTTTAAGGGAGCTAAAAAAGTGGATGTGAGTCGTTTTAAAGGGCTTGGAGAGATGCCAGCTATTCAACTCAAAGAAACAACAATGGATCCTCAAAAGCGGGTTTTGCAAAGAGTTCTCATTCCATCCGATGTCAATATGCAAGACATCACTTCTTTCGTAGATGATCTTATGGGCCGTAGTCCTGAAAAGCGCTTTGCGTATATTCAAGAGAATGCTCAATTTGTTAGAGATTTAGATGTTTAGAGCTCTTTTTTTGTCATTCCTGCGAAAGCGCACAGGTGTCCGGGGGAAATTATAAAAACTTCGTCATCCCGGGAGCTAGGAAATCTTGCTCTCTTGAGAGCTTAGATTTTCTTGCTACCCGGGACCTATGTGATATTTTGTATCAAAAAATTAGATGGGTCCCGGGTATTAATCAACCCTAATGCTCGCATAAGCTCGCAAAGGGTTGTTAAATCCCGGGATGACAAAGTTTTTTTATAATTTTCTCCGGATACTACTGAACCTTTATCCAAATTCCACCGCGCTTTCAACTATATTTCCTTCTTCTTATGCCTCACTTTTGCAGCAGGTTCTAAGTTCTTTACGAAAAAATGTTTCTATACTAAAATTATAATAATTAAATAATTTCCTAAACAGGGATTAAAACGAGGAGATATTCATGAGGCAAGGCTTTGTTCAATGTATTTTAATAGCTCTCGTCCTATTGTTTTCAAACGTAGCAAAAGCCTGTGATGAAAAGTCTTCCACACCTTATGCGTGTTGTATGATTGAAGGCCAGTCGCTTTCTAAGGACACAAAAACATTAAAAGTTCCTACGAAAGTTTGTTCTTCAGGAAAATCATATTGTAGTAAAGAAGAGTGCTCTCCTGCTCATGAACTCAACAAACTTCAACCAGGTGATATTGATAGGTGTGAACCTAATAAATTTAATCAATGTACCTGTTGTCACCACCACCCAACTTCATAAGCTTCACCATCTTCTTTCTAATCTCACCAATCATTTTGGCTGGGTTAATCTCTATAAACCAGCCAAGAACCGACTATATTGATCTTCATGAAACGTAAGCGTAGAATTTCTATAATTGATCCATTCTAAAGAAATAGCTTTATAAACTTTCCAAAAAGTTCCGTCATCCCGGGACTTAGAAAAGCCAGTTTTCTGTGTCATCCTCGCGAAGGCGAGGATCCAACAAATGGTGTCCTTGATAATGTCTTATTATGTCTATCGAAGGTTGAAGTCGAAGTTAATTTCAAACGCAACTCCAACGCGAAAAGGTTTGTGCGAAACCCCATAATGGTTGGATCCTCGCCTTCGCGAGGATGACAAAAAAAGAGAAAAGACCAGCGAACGTCAGTGAACATTGAATTTCCCAGCTCCCGGGATGACGAAAGTTTATAAGGTTAATTTATCTGATTATTATACGGAACTTCATTTCACCCCACCCGTTCGACCATCTTCTTTTTAATCTCACCAATCGCTTTGGCTGGGTTCAGATCTTTCGGGCAAGTTTTGGTACAATTCATAATTGTATGACAGCGATAAAGCTTAAAAGGATCTTCGAGATTATCCAGACGTTCTCCCGTCGCCTCATCCCGACTATCTGCAATCCAACGATAGGATTGAAGGAGGGTTGCAGGGCCAAGGTATTTATCCCCATTCCACCAATAGCTCGGACAGCTTGTTGAGCAACAAAAGCAAAGGATACACTCCCACAGTCCGTCTAATTTTGCGCGTTCTTCTTTGCTTTGAAGACGTTCCTTGTCAGGAGGAGGATCCTCTGATGACTGAAGCCAAGGTTTAATTGAATCATATTGAGAGTAAGCAAAACTCAAATCTGGAATAAGGTCTTTTATGACATAAAGATGTGGCAGGGGAGTCACTTTAATATCACTTTTGCATTCATCAATATGCTTGATACAAGCCAACGTATTCGTGCCATCAATATTCATAGCACAAGATCCACATATTCCCTCACGACAAGACCTTCGAAAGGTGAGGGTGGTATCAACTTCATTTTTTATCTTAATAAGGGCGTCAAGGACCATCGGCCCACATTCATCCAAATTAATTTCATAAATATCCCAACGGGGGTTTTCCTGACTATCTGGATCATAGCGGTAAATTTGAAAAACCTTCATCCGAGGGCCTTTTGTCGGAGATGGGTAAGTTTTTCCTTTTTGAATCCGTGAGTTAGGAGGAAGACGAAGTTGTACCATAAATAAGCTCCCTTTAATAAACGCGTTTCTTGGGTGGAATAACATCAACTTCAGGACTTAAAGTATACAGATGAACGGGACGATAAGTGAATGAAACTTTATCTTCTTTAAGGCGCGCCACCGTATGTTTCATCCAATTTACATCATCACGTTCTGGATAGTCCTCTCGAGCATGGGCTCCCCGACTTTCCGTACGGTTAAGCGCTGAGTTGATCGTAACAAGGGATTGTTGAAGCAGATTTTCAAGCTCCAGCGCTTCCACAAGATCACTATTCCAAACCATGGATCGGTCACTCAATTGAATATCTTTGTAGGAGGCAACGATATCTTTAATCTTATGAACACCAACTTCCATAAGCTCTTGAGTTCGAAAAACAGCACAATGATTTTGCATCGCTCGTTGCATATTAAGACGAATTTCCGCTGTCTTTAAAGAGCCTTTTGAATGACGAAGGTGATCTAGCTTTGCAATGGCTTCGTCTCCATCTTGAGATCTCAAAGGCTTCACATTTTTTTCTTTGGAAATGACTTCTTTTGCTCGATAAGCAGCCGCACGCCCAAAAACAACCAAGTCAAGAAGTGAGTTGGTCCCCAAACGATTTGCTCCATGGACAGAAACACAGGCCCCCTCGCCAATAGCCATCAAACCAGGAACAACTTTTTCGGGATTTTGATCTGTCGGATTAACCACTTCCGCCAAGTGATTCGTCGGAACACCTCCCATATTGTAATGCACCGTTGGTAAAACCGGAATTGGTTCTTTTGTTGCATCAACGCCTGCGAAGATACGTGCCGTTTCCGTAATACCTGGTAAGCGCTCATGAATGACTTTAGGATCAAGGTGTTCAAGATGAAGATTTACATAGTCTTTTAAAGGCCCTACGCCTCGTCCTTCATTGAGTTCAATGGTGATTGCTCGACTAACAACATCGCGGGATGCTAGATCTTTTGCATGGGGGGCATAGCGTTCCATAAACCGCTCCCCCTCACTATTCGTGAGATAACCACCTTCACCGCGCGCTCCTTCGGACATTAAACATCCTGCCCCATAAATGCCTGTGGGGTGAAATTGAACGAATTCCATATCTTGCAGCGGAAGACCTGCACGCAGAATCATTCCATTGCCATCTCCCGTGCAGGTATGAGCAGAAGTACAAGAAAGGTAGGTTCGTCCATACCCGCCAGTGGCAAGGACAACAATATGCGCTGCAAAACGATGAAGACTTCCATCTTCTAAATTCCAGGCAACCACGCCGCGGCAAATCCCTTCATCATCCATAATCAAATCTATCACAAAATACTCAATGAAAAACTGAGCCTTATGCTTAAGAGATTGCTGATAAAGTGTATGTAAAATCGCGTGCCCTGTTTTATCAGCAGCTGAACAAGCTCGCTGAGCCATAGATTCGCCGCTGTTCAGAGTATGACCCCCAAATTTTCGTTGATAAATTTTTCCTTCATCTGTACGAGAAAAAGGAACGCCCATATGCTCCAGTTCGATCACCGCTGGAACCGCATTCCGACACATGTATTCAATGGCGTCCTGATCCCCTAGCCAATCAGAACCTTTTACCGTGTCATACATATGAAAACGCCAATTATCACCATCTCCCATATTATTGAGAGCGGCACTAATGCCACCTTGGGCTGCAACCGTGTGACTTCGTGTTGGAAATACTTTTGTGATTGAAGCTGTCTTAAGTCCTTGTGCCGCCATCCCTAGTGTCGCCCTTAAACCAGCGCCGCCTGCACCAACCACCACAACATCATAGGTATGATCAATGATTTGATATTCTTTTGTCATGAATTTTCTTTCAACTTAAAAATACTTTAAAAATAGAGACGATTGCCAAAAGGGACATCAACAAACTGAGAAGTTTCGTCGCAACAATAAAGCACCATCTCGTTAAGTCATGGGGAATGTAATCTTCCCAAATGACCTGCATTCCCAAAGCGCCATGATAAAACAACACAAGAATGAAGGAAATTGCTAACGTAACTGCCCAGGGAGATAAAAACCAGACGCGTGCTTCTTCAAAAGGAGCGGTAAGAAGGACAATAAACCCTCCGACAAACCAAACCCCAAGAGGGATCAAAGCAATCGCTGTTATCCGTTGCGCAATCCAATGATAAACACCACTTTTGGCAGCCCCTAGTCCTTGAGCGCGGCGAAGATTCGATTCGAGTTTCATTACCAAATTCTCCCCCACAAAAAACCTAATATCCAAGCTACACCTGTCAATAAAGTCGACATTGTAACGACCATCCAACCTGTAAATCGAACAGACGAAAGATCATAGCCAATGCCTATATCCCAACAAAGGTGGCGAATCCCATTACAAAGATGATAAAAAAAAGAAAAGGACCACCCAAAAAGAATAATAAGGCCCAAGGGACTTAGCATCACACTTTGCATGAATTTATAACTTTCAACCCCCATAGCAAGAGCAAAAAACCATAAGGCCCAGATAACAGATCCGCCATAAAGAACGATTCCTGTCCCGCGATGAAGAATTGAAAGAAGGGAAGTGATTTGAATTTTATAAATTTGAAGATGAGGTGAGAGAGGCCGTTTTTTTGTATCAAGCTGGAGCATCATTGGTCCTTATTGTCTTAATAATTTTATGGTTTTACTCCTCTTCTTTTTCGGCGTCAATGTTTCGAGCTAACTGTCCCATTCATCGCCCCACTCACAATCTCGTGCAACTGCATAAGCCTCCCCGTCACTTTTGGCAATAATGCGACGTTCAAGCTGGGCCTCACGTGTACAAAGATCTAAAATGACATGTCCCGTTTTTCGAATAGGGGCTTTAATAATTCTTGCATCAGGCAGAGGGTGAGATTGAGGAGAGGCGACGAGATATGTGTATTTTTCATCTTCATAAGGCAAAACTCCCTCTTTTGCCCGTCGATGATATTTTCCCCGTGGAATGCGGACACTAAAATGGCACCAATCTTTGTCTTCTTTAAAAACTTGCTCAACAGGACACTGCCCATTATGAGCACAAGGAGAAATGATGTGTGCTCCCCAATCTATTAATAATTGACGGGCCGCTAAAATACGCCCAAATCCTTCAGGTGTTCCAGGTTCTATTATAATTAAGAGCTTGTCAGCTGCCCCAAAAGCCTGTTCTAAAACTTGTGCCTGATCTTTAGACGAGAGTTCATTCAAAACATAAGACATAACAACGGCATCGTGGGAAGGAAAAATTTCTTCCTTTGTAATGTCATCACGGCACCAAGCAAGCTGAAGGGGATGAAGATTATTTTGAGTTAAATGTTGGCCCAAGCGTAAAAGCTCAATATCCTTTTCAAATAAAGTTACACGGTGAAGAGCAGGAATAGACTCTTGGGCAGCCCAAGCAAGACTCCCAACCCCAGCTCCTAAGTCGAGAATGGTCTTGATAGATGTGAGGGTTGGCTCAATACGACGAAAAATTTGGCGTACAACACCATAAGTGGCTGGAAGCCGGGCTGCAATATAGGCCTGCCTGTGGGCTTGCGTCTCAATGAATTTTCCCTGAGCATAACGCTTTGTTAAATCATAACAAGCCTCTCTTAACTTATCAGGATTTAAAGTCGCCAGTTCTCGATCAATCGCATTTGATAGTTTTAAAGGAAGCGTTTCCACATTTTTCTCCCAACAATTCCTTTTAAATATTAAACCATGATTAGACTTAAGTAGCTATTGAAAAATTTTCCCTTCTTTTTTGTCTTTGAACTAAGTCTATGTTATTCTTAATCTATAAACTAGAACAGGGCGGCATATTTCAAACCTCCTTATCAAGACGTAAGAGAACCAGACAGATAATGAAGATCAGAAACCATATTGGTAATAATTTCTTAATCGATCTAGAGCGTGACTCCGTCTTGCTTGATGCCATTAGCAATGGTGTTACAATTACTGACCAAAACTCTTCTATTATCTATACAAATGCTGCTTTTACAAAAATTACAGGCTATTCGAAAGAGGAAGCAAAAGGCCAAAACCCGGGAATTCTTCATTCTGGGCGCCATAATGAGAAATTTTTTAAAAGCATGTGGAAAAAGATTCTAACTCAGGGGCATTGGGAGGGAGAAATATGGAACAGACGCAAATCTGGAGAAATTTATCCTGAATTTTTAACAATTTCCAAAATTCAACCCGCTAATTCAACTCATATTTTTTATATCGGTGTTTTTTCTGACATTAGCTTTTTAAAAAAAGATCTTAAGAAAAACTTACATTTAGCCTTTTACGATCCTCTCACCCATCTCCCCAATAGAAACTTATATCTTAATCGCATATCTCATCTTGTTGAAAACAAACGCAAACCTGAGATACCTCTTGCTGTTTTTTACATGGACCTTGATAAGTTTAAGCAAGTTAATGATACCTATGGGCACTGTGTTGGAGATAAATTATTAGCCATAGCAGGTAAGCGTCTTGCATCAACAGTCCGAAAAGGAGATACAATCGCAAGAGCTGGAGGAGACGAATTTACTGCAATTTTAACCAATGTAGATAATAAAATATCTGCTACTCAGTTTGCCCAAAGAATATTAGAAACCATAGAGAAACCTTTCTTAATTGATGAGTATACAATTCATATTTCAATTAGTATCGGGATAAGTTTTTATCCGGGGGATGCGGACAGTATCGAAGATTTGCTTACAAATGCTGACAAGGCTATGTATAAAGCAAAAAAAAGCGGCACAAAAATTGCTTACAGCAAATAAGTAAGATAGTAAGACACCGATTTATTCTTTAGAAACAGCAACAACTGCATTTGTCATGCCGTAGATTTAATTAAGCAGTTGTCGTATTTGAGGCTTTTATATCTACAAAAATTTTTGATCTCCAAGTCAATTGAAGAGCATAAAGAATCGCAATCACATCTATACCTTCTTGCAGCAATGCACCTGCAACAGGGGAAATTATACCGATTCCAGCAAAATACATACCAACAATGCTTAAGAACATCCCCCCACCTGCACTCATCAATGCTGTGCGGCGTAATAAGTTACTGAGATGCATAAGCTCATCCACTTTTGAAAGTGAACTTTCTAAAATAACAGCCCCTGCAGCTTCTGTCGCAATGATATTTTGATTTCCAAAGGCAATCCCAACTGTCGCCGTCGTCAAAGCAGGTGCATCATTAATTCCATCTCCCATAAAGAGGGTAGGGGCTTTATTTGCTTCTGCACGAACAAGGGCTACTTTCTCTTCAGGTGTTTGGCTGGCATATACATCTTTAATATTCAATTGGCTTGCTAAATATTCAACTTCAGAGGGGCGGTCTCCAGAAACAATCATAATCTTTTTAAAATGGTGGATAGGAGCCAAATGACTAATAAATGAATAGCCTTCCTCACGAAGGGTATCTCGAAAGCGCAAGACAGCTGCAAGCTCATTGTTTATGAGAATAATACTTTCCATACCAGGAGCTACAGGTGGCAAATTTACAGCCTGTTCTGGAGCCTTAATAAAAAGATTTTTGCGACTTGTAATTTCAATTTTCTGTTCTTTAATAGAGCCTATTAATCCTTCTCCCGGGATTTCAGATACATGATCAACATGAGAAAAATCCAAATGTAATCTTTTTGCAGCCTTTAAAACAGCTTCTGATAATGGGTGCTTCGAAAAACGTTCTATACTTGCAACTTGTTTCAAAATATCCTCCTTTGTGAAATCAAGGAATGGAATGATCGACTCTAATTCCGCACGTCCATAAGTAAGGGTTCCTGTTTTGTCGAAAATCGCTGTTTGACACGTTGGCAAACGCTCTAGAACCACTGGATCTTTAATAATAATCCCTCGCTTTGCAGCGAGTGAAATCGCACTAATAATCGTAATCGGAATGGCAATAAGTAAAGGACACGGCGTTGCAATAACGAGAACAGCCAAAAAGCGAATAGGATCTCCTGAGATGGCCCAGGAAAATAAAGCTCCACCAAGCGCAAGCGGAGCAAATATAGCCCCGAGTTGATCTCCCAGTCGGCGAATTTTAGGACGCTTTTGCTCAGATTCTTCCATAACTTTCATGATCTTTGCATAACGTGAATCATGAGGCAGTTTATCTGCACGTATCGTAATCATGTTGTCGCCATTTATAGCTCCCGAAAGAACAGCTACCCCAGAAACTTTAGGAACAAAGTAAGGTTCACCTGTAAGATAAGATTCGTCCATAGAACCGCTACCTTCAATAACAGTACCATCTACAGGGCAAATCTCATGAGGAAAAATCACAATCTCATCTCCGACTTGGATCTGATCAATAGAAATTTCTTCCATGATTTTTCCAATTTTACGATGGGCGATTGAAGGCATGCGCTTCGATAATGCTAAAAGCACTGAGGATGCTCGTCGAATGGCGTAGGATTCTAAAATTTGTCCACTCACAAGCATCAAGAGAACAATCGTTCCAGCTAGATATTGACCTAGGATAGTTGCAGTAACCACCGCAAGAATTGCTAAGAAATCCGCTCCTAAATCTCGTTTTAAGAGCTTTAAAAATATTTCAAAGAGAAGAGGAACACCGCAAATCACAATTACAAGCAGAAGAAGGAAATCTGAAACTGACAGTGAAAAAATTGGGCCTATATTTGTAAAGTCTATGCCCACGGAGACAAGAAGAATAAACAAGAGCAAGACAAAAATCCAAATATGCCAATTTAAAGGAGAGCGCAAATTTTCATATCCAATGAGTTTTTATTTGTTTCTTAAGAAAAGGATAAAAGAAAAAGATTAAGTTTTTTTTAATGAACGGCGAGGTAATTGATTTCATCTTGGCTACTCGTCCGTCCTAGAATAGCATTACGATGAGGGAAACGTCCGAATCGAGCAATAACGTCATGATGTTCCTTGGCGTATTCAAGATACTCTTTATCTCCTAGCGTTTGATACAACATCACTGACTTTTCTTGATCACCAAGATTCTCGCTATGTTCAAATGGAAGATAAAAAAATGATCTTTCCACAGGCATTAAAGATTGATCAAATTTCTTTATGAGCCCATTTTTAGCAATTTCAAGCGCTTTCTGATCTGATGCAAAGGCGAGAGGGGTGCCTCGATACATATTTCTTGGGAATTGATCTAGGATTAAGATCAAGGCAAGCGCTCCCTCGGGTGTCTCCGAAAGATCGTCCAGCTTTCCAAGCATGGCGTCATGATAAACAATCTCAAATTGATGTTGAATTTTCCGGTCCCACTCAGGCGTACTCTGAAACCAAAACGACTTTTGTTCTCCATAGTTTGGAGAGCTTTGCTCTCCAAACCAAAAAGAAAGAACCATTGAAATCACTTTTTTTGAGGACATCAGCTTGAAATGTTTTCAGTTGGCTTTGCATTCGCCTTCCACTCACTAATCCCGCCATGATAATCAATAACATTCTTATATCCGGCATCAACGAGCCGTTGGGCTAGGTTTTTGCTGGCAGGACATTGCGCTCCACCGCAATATACCACAACAAGCTCAGCTTTCTGCGGCAGTGTTTTTGCAATAGTCTCTTCTGTCGCATCGGCCGGAAGGCGTTTTGCTCCAGCAATCAGTGTTCCATCAAACCACTTATCCGTACGGGCATCTACAAGCTGCATCGGCGTTTTAGATTGGATTAAAGCCTCTAATTCTTGAATACCAATCTCGCCCCAAGCGTGTTGATTAACTTGTTGTTGTGCGGGTGCATTTTCTGCACAAGCTGCAGTAGCCCCTGAGGTAACAGCGAGGGCTAAAGCACATGATTTTAAAAGACGACTCATATTATCTCCTTATATTTTTCAAGACCTTTCACATTGAAATAGGCTTGTGAATCAAAGGTATCATTAGACGCTTCAAAATTAAATTTGATTCTTTTAATCAACATGTTTAAAATAATTTAACATGTTGGAGTCTTAATGAACTTTGATATACAAGACCTAGCTTTGATCGAATCTATCGAACAAACCGGCTCATTTTCAGCAGCCGCGGAAAAAGCTTATCGCACACGATCTGCTATCACACAGCATATAAAAAAATTGGAAGATCAACTTGGCTTCTTGATGTTTGATCGCTCTCATTATCGCCCCATATTGACCTCGGAAGGCAGATTGTTTTTGGAACGAGGGCGCCCTCTTTTAAGGCATTTAGAACGACTTAAACAGGAAACGCGTCATATCAAGCAAGGTTGGGATCCAGAATTTTCAATTGCTATTGATGATGTGGTTCCAACCGATGAGCTGTTCCATCTCATTGAGAAATTTCGTAAAATAGCTCCTCACGTCACCATTCGAGTCTTAAGAGAAGTTCTTAACGGTTGTTGGGATGCATTAATTGAAGGGCGAGCCAATCTTGCTATTGGCGTTACGGGAGAACCTCCTGAAAATACCACCTTTGGTCAACGCTCTTTAGGTACAATCGAATTTATTTTTGCAGTTGCTAAAGACCATCCTCTTACCCAACTCAAACCACCCATTCGTCCAGAGGCGCTTGAAAGTTATCCTACAATTATAATTTCCGATACTTCCCAATCCATTTCCAAGCGATCATCCGGTGTTGTCTCATATCAACCCAAAATTATTGTTCCAACCATGGCTGAGAAAATAAAAGCTCAAATCTTTGGGCTTGGAATTGGATACCTTCCCCGTCTTCAAGCTCAGCCTTTTCTCAATACGGGAGACTTAGTGGAACTTGACTTAACTCATCATGTTAAAAAGAAGGCCTATTTTAAAATAGCCTGGCAACTTAATTCTGTCAGTCCTACGCTAAAATGGTTTCTCGAGCGCTTTGAATCAGAAGAAACATTACAGAATTTTCTAAAAGAGCCCAAAGCAATTAAAACTGTTCTACATCACCCGCCATACGAATGAAAACTTCTTCCCAGGTTTTGCCATAGGGATAGAAGTCATCTCTATCACCGCTTTCCCACTTTTGTCTCATTTCAGGAGAATCAATTTTAAAATCAGGGCGATACTTTTTTGTAATCTCTCTTAAGTCTTGGTGAAGTTCGGCTGTAGAAGGGCGTCCCCAATACCAATATCCATTATAAATTTTATAGATTTTGAGTCCTGGCTCTAAGACAAAGGTATGAGGGATCATTGGCTTGTTATGTTGATCCGTATATTCTTCAATATCCAAATCATTTTTAATAATTCGTTCTTCATCATATAAAAAAGGCCAATGAGCTCCAACGCCAAGCCGAAGATCATTGATGAGAATCAAATTATCGCAATTAATGGTAACAATACGGGTAAATCCAACGTCACATTGGGAAGAAAACTTAACTAGTTGATGCAATTGCTGACGATCTTTAGGACAATAAATTCCTCGTCCCAGCATCAGAATCATTGGGTCTCGCCCCTGAAGATGGGAGAGTTTTCGTTTGACATTGGTGTGATCTGGCAATTCATAATCCGGAAAGAGGGAGCCAACCTTTATATCATCTCTCATGATACATCTCCTTCGTTGGTTTTAGAACAACGATATTAGCTAAAGCTTACCAAAAAATAATTCACACTTCGTTAATCGAACTCTTCTAAACCCTCACAGATTTCGTATCTTTTTTCCCGAGAGAGAGCTCTTTTCGTGCATCTTCCGCCAATTTTTCATATTTCATTTTGATATGATTAAGCTGTTCTTGCGTCAATTCCTCCAGATCTAAGAGGGCATTATGGGCTCCTTTATGCGCTCGAATTAATTCATCAAGCTTTATTTGAATAGCTTCTCCATCGCGGTTTTGCGTATTCTGAATTAAGAATACCATCATAAACGTAACGATTGTCGTTCCCGTATTGATCACCAATTGCCAGGTATCAGAAAAACCAAAGATGGGTCCCGTCACCAGCCAGAGAATCACAACACTACAAGCAAGAACAAAAGCTGTTGGTTGACCTGATGCATGAGCAACAAATCTTGCAAAAGTAGAGAAAGCTTTTGTCATATTCATAGATATCGGTCCTTTCGTGGGCCTTCACTCCAAACGCGATGCCTTTGGATAATGAATGTATTGTTTTTCAAAGAAAAATTTAACATTTTTTGACCCTATAAGCTATCATGAATCGTCTTTACATTAACAACATCTTAATTTTTTTCTTTTAATGTGACAGTAAAGCATGATCTTAACCTTAAAAAAGGGCCTTCAAATGAACCCATTAACAATCGGAATCTGCTGCCTTACATTGTCATTTCTATGCGGAGAGAGGGCAGAGGCCCAAGTTTTAGAAAATAATGCAGAGTGCTATCCTTTAGGAAGTGAGGAAGCTATGGCTATCCTTACAAACGATGAAGACAAACTTCATGATATCCATTCTAATTGGGTTGTGGATAAAGTGGGATGGGGCCTTACGTGCCTTGATAATTGCTCTGCAGGAGACTTAGAAGTATCTGAAGGGACTTATAATAATGGGAAATGTACATACACAATTACAAACGTCGTCCCGGGAGACGTGATGGGAGAAAATACAATCATACGACTAAAGCGCAAGCCTCTCTAATATCACTTAAAAGCCAAATTCAGAATATTGAACGCCAGACAACAGACAGCTTATCGCTTGCTTTATAAACGGAGAGAGATTGTCTGGAAGATTCTCGAGGTGAAAAAAACGAACATCATCAGCTTTATGAGGCTCAAGATTTCGAACAATCCCAGTATACTGGTTAGCAACGAAAAAAAGATCTTGCTGATAAAAATAGTACCCGTCAGGTTGCGTATGTTTTCGATACATAACGTGAGCAAGTTTTAGATCTTGCACTTTCAGCGTGACGTTAACTTCTTCCAAAGCTTCGCGAACAACTGCTTGAAGGGGCGTTTCATCTTCATGTAGTCCTCCCATCGGCACTACATAGAGCCCATCTTCCACCCCCGTATTATAACGACGAAGACACAAAAGCTCACCGTTATGGATAAGGACGAGAAAGACACCGACTTTAATCTTGAATCGCTTAGACTCAGAGAGATAAAAATTAGACTGTGGAACGGAATTCATATTATAACAACCTTTCTCTAAGATAATTTTTGAATCTTCCGAGCCCTCACGATAAAAAAATCTTTTGGGGCTGTCCTAGATAACTA
>JAFECQ010000040.1 GCA_018242065.1 Pseudomonadota bacterium
GGTGTGTTTCCTTACGGCTTTCATGACAAGGTCGTGGTCCAAATTGTCGAAAAAACCTTTTATATCCAAATCGATGACATAATCATAGTGCCAACATCTCTGTCTTGCTACTCCTACTGCATCTATTGCAGATTTTCCTGGTCTATACCCATATGAGTCCGGATGAAAGTGTGGGTCTATCTCTGGCTCTAGATATAGCTTAACCACCATCTGTGCAATTCTATCCGAGACAGTGGGCACTCCCAATTTTCTCGTTTTGCCATCTCCCTTTGGTATTTCGACAATCTTGACAGGAGGCGGAAAATAGCTTCCTGATGACATTCGATTCCAAAGTTTGTACAAATTGTTTTTAAGATTCTTTTCAAATTCTTCTATCGACTCTTCATCTACACCCGCTGCTCCTTTGTTAGCTTTCACTTTCTCGTATGCTTCCCATACTATTTGTTTAGAAATACAATACGGTTTTGCTGTACTCATTAATTCCTCCCGTTTCCGGTTGTTCAATCAATACTCGCTGAATAATATAGACCCCTTCGCTCCACCTCCATTACAGAGGCTTCTTCACTACTACGGGTTATTCCGTCCCTGTTCCTTGCATCGGTACTCTGGTTCTTGTGGGGCTTCCACTTGAACTTCTCCCTTATCATCAAGGCGACAGGTTCCCACGTTCCACATAAAAGCCTGTATTAAGTTCACGCCACCTCCATGCCGGATGCCATCTAAGCAGTTATCATTAGGTGTCCCTTAGATTTGTCCTGGATTAACGACTTCCCCCCAGTTTTGACATCGTCCATACGCTTTCGACACGTCAGCAGTGGTTCATTTTCATTCGTCTCCTTAACACTCACCTGATATAATCTTGTTATACCTTTTCCTTAACGCTCACCACATTGACTCTTTACCAATGCAGCTTAAGGTGGTTTGAAACCTACGCCTAAATCGTCGGTTTCTGGGGGCCTACCCCAATCTTTCATGCAGCATCTTCGATTCGCTGTTCGCTCACCGAAGTTCGTGGCGCACCATCATCGGCATATCGAAATAGAGAGACCTTACCTTTACAGTTTGGTTTGACCATTTCTTCGATCCATGTATCTATCGCATAGTGCGCAAAGATGTTGGACATAATCGGACTGCAAATGCTGCCCTGAACTACACCTTCATCACTTACTTTTAGGCCTCCATCTTTTAATATCCCTGTTTTAAGCATACGGTTTATGTATCTTATAAACTTGGTATCTTTAATTTTCTTTTTAAGGATATCTTCCAGAAGGCTATGATCGATTTTTCCGAAGAAATTTTTAAGATCGATATCTATGACTGTCTGAATATCATTATTATACAGGTGATTTTGTAGGTCTTTGATGGCATCGTGGCAGCTTTTTCCTGGTCTGAACCCATAGGAGCAGTCAAGAAAGAGTGGTTCGTAGATGTTCTCTAGTACCTGTTGCATCATTTTCTGTATGATTTTGTCTTCCAGATTGCTAATCCCAAGAGGTCTTGTGGTTCCAGGTTTTCCATCCTTCGGAATAAGAACTTCTTTCACTGGTCCCGGCCTGTAAGCCATTTGTTTCATCTTATGGATTAGTTCCTTAATGTTTTCCTCAAGGTTTTCAGCATATGTCGTTTTGTCTATGCCATCTATCCCAACAGCTTTATTTTTATCTAGTTGTTGGAAGCAATCGATCAGTGATTCGTGATTGAAAAGATGCATTAGGCATTCGAATTCTTTCTCATTATCCTGTTTCGACAGCCAGGCTATCCTGTTCAGTTTTGTTTTCGTCATTAGTAGGGTCTCTGTTGTTCCCATGACATTTCCTTTACTTAGGTTGATATTCTACCCAGGATCCTTCCCTCTACAGTCATTACTCTGCTTCTTCGGTACTTTGATCCATCTGACTTCCTAACTTGAAAGCCTTTTCCATCTTCTTGCTTTTACGCTTGTTGATGAATACTTCCTTTCGGTAAGGGCCGTTAGGATATCCCACGTTTACATAATAGCTTTAATTACATGCCGTGCTCTTCGACCCCGGAGTGTTATCTATTCCTCCCCCTAGCGGTTTAGATAATATTGCCTTCTGATATTACAACACCATCGGCCTTCTCATCAGTTTTTTCTTGTCGAGGCTCAATCGCTCGGCTTTCGCCTTACGGCCTATAATTTCCTTATCTACGCTTGATCCAATTCGTTACCTCTTTGAATCTAAGATTCAGTACAGGATGATCTGGATTGATCTTTCCTGATCGCTCTTTCAGCGATTAGTTATTATGCACTTCGTGGCGCACTATAAATAAAAATGAAAAAATCAATTCTAAAATAAGTCTGAAAGGCTTTTCAATAAAACTTGGAGAATATTTATATAAGCGTTTCTCTAAGCATTTTCAACTTCTTAAATATGTAAAAAAATCCTCTAAGACTAAAAAAAATTGGATTGAAGAAGCTTTTTTTGAAAAGTTAGAAACAGAGCGAGAGCTTACTCCGGATAGCATTCCAACGGAAAAATACCTCCATTTTCAAATCAATACCCAGCTATATGAACAAATTGAGCAAAGGGTAAATATTATAAAAAAATTTCGCAATTTTTCTAAAAAACAATGGATGATCGAAGCAATCTATGCAAAACTTGAAAAAGAAGAGCAAGAAGCAAAAAAACTAATGCAAGATATGCTTGATTCCATAGCACAAGCTAAAACTGAATAAAAAAAAAATTTTATATTCCATCCAAAAAGTGTTTATTTCCCTCATTGGTTCCATTTACTTCATCCTTTACCTTTGATTTATAAAGATTTATAAAAAAATTTAAGTTACCAACATTTCCACATAGACAAAAATTAAAAAAAAGTGGTAAATGTTTATCCATATCATCCTACCATAAACAGAGGATTTTTAATGAATCGCGGAAAATCAGAATTTAAAAAAGCTGTTCGTATCAGTTTAGTTCTTGAAGAAGAACATTATGAATATGTGAAAAAAGCAGCTATTCAATTATCCGTCGAAGAGGATCGCTTGATTACACCTTCGGAAGCAATGCGAATGGCTCTAAAAAAATGCTATCCTATGCCTAAAGAAAATGATTTAACAAATAAACCGCTAAACGAATGTAAAGTGGGATAGATGAACTGAAATAATTTATTTTTTCTGAATTTTAAAATGACAAGGCCCGAGTTAACTCGGGCCATAACATAAACAAGGTTTGTTGGACCACCGACCAAGTATCTAACAAACCAACAAAGTAGGACTAACAGCGATGTAAAACGGAAAGTCAGACAACGCTTTCAAAAAGATTGTATAAAGCTCTTTCTGCTAAATTACACTCTTTAGGCTTAAGATATCATAAGTCTTAATTTTCGTCTATACTATCGCAAATTTTTTTAGTCCTCTTTGTTCTTTACAAAAGAATAGGAGGAGCATGTCTTATCCAATCAATACGACTGTTAGAGAAATTGGAGAAATTGTAACCGAAGGCAACATTATACCCAATGAATGGTACTATCATCTTAAGAATGAAAAAGGTAAGATTCAAACCAATGCAGCCTTAATACTAGCAGACATTGTTTTTTGGTATAGTCCAATCCCTATTTACGACATCAAAACAAGTGAATTGCTTGATCTCGGCAAAAGATTTAAAGGTGATTTACTACAGCTTAATTACAAGTACTTTAATAACAAATTCGGATTTACTGAAGCCCAAAGCCGAAGCGCTTTAATCTTTTTAGAAGAAAAAGGTCTTATTTTTCGCGAATTCCACGATATCGATATTGGTGGAATTTCACTTAACAATGTCATGCATATTGGGATTTATCCACAAAAAATTGCAGAAATTACTGGGAAATCCGATCATCTTCCCATTCCTTCAATTGATACAACTGCACCTCAACAGCCTCTGAAATTACCAGAAACACAGAAAACAGAACCCCTCTTAATGCCAAAACCCAAAGCAAAGGAAAAAGATTGGACAACCAAATATACAGATGAACAAAAAGCTTTCCTTGATTATTTACTAAATATTAAGCCGGAAGTTGGCGATCCTATTGAGAGAGATCATGCCACTTGGTGGATCAAAAGCTATGGTATTGAAAAAATCAAGATAGCCCTTCAGGTATATTGGCAGCGCGTTGAAAAAGCAAAGCAAGATTCTACGTCCCCTATGCCGAAACACATTGGTAAATACGTTCGAAAAGCTCTAAATGATGGCACTCTCCCCGTTCCATTTCCCGCTGCTATTAAAGAAGAGACTCAGAGTAAAGCCCCCCCCTGTTCAGAAAAATCGAACCAGGTGGTCAAAAAAATTGTACCAGGTCCTAAGAAAAATTCGACTACATATACAGATATATCAATGATATCTATGAATGTAAATGAGGTCAATGATGGGGAATCGGTGACCTTTCAAAAAGAAATTCAGGTCGCAAACAAAGAGGAATCCAAAAAAGAAGAAGCAGCAAAACAAAAGCTGAATGAACCATCTTCTAATCATCAAGCATCTTGCCAAAAGAAGAGGACATCACCTGATTGGAAGGCATCTTTCACAGAGGAGGAGAGAAAATTTCTTGCCTTTCTTTTAAGCATCATTCCAGCAAAAGGAGAATCCATTGAGGAAAAGCATGCAACTTGGTGGATTAAACATTTCGGTATTGCTGCGATTAACGTTGCTCTACAAGTGTATTGGCAACAAGTAGGGAAAGCAAAGAAAGATTCGAAAGTTCCCATGCCAATGAGTATAGGCGCCTACGTAAGAGAAGCTTTGAATAAGGGAACGCAGCCTTTTAGTGAAGCTGATCAACGAAATAAAGCCTTTGCAGAGCAATTTAATAGACGAGTAGGTTTGGACAGCTTGACGATAACGGAAAAATATTGTCGGTTTGAAGAACTTGGTAAAGAGTGGTACTACAGCATGTCAGAGAAGCTTTTTCAAGAAAGCTTAAGAAGTACATTTGAGAATTATTGTAGCCAATCTGAGCGTGAGTGGCAAACTTGTGTGGTTTTAAACGATGGAATACAGACTATTCAAGAGAAGATTGAAAAAAGCGAGCATGACAACAATGAAAGGGAATTAATAACCTTTCAAAAAGAAATTCAAGCTGCAAGCAAAGAGGAATCAAAAAAAGAAGAAGCAAAGCAAAAGGCGAATGAGCTAACTCATAGTCATCCAGCATCTTATCAGAAGAAGAACTCTCCTATCAATGAGAAGGCATTTTTCACAAAAGAAGAAAGAAATTATCTCGCCTATCTTTTGAACATTGACCCAGAAATAGGAGAATCAATTAAGGAAGAGCATGCAACTGACTGGCTTAAACATTTCGGTATTGCCAAGATTAAAATAGCTCTGCAAGTGTATTGGCAACAAGTAGACAAAGCAAAGAAAGATTCGGAAGTCTCCATGCCGGCAAGTATAGTTACCTATGTAACAGAAGCTTTGAATAAAGGCACAAAACCATATCGCGAATTTGATCACAAGAATAAAGCCTTTGCAGAGCAATTTAAGGGACAATTAGGATGGAGCGGTTTAACGATAACGGAGAAATATTGCCAAGTTGAAGAATTTGGTAAAAAATTCTACTACAACCTACCAGAGGAGCTTTTTAAAGAAAGTCTAAAAAGTACATTTGAGAATTATTGCAGCCAATCTGAGCGGCAATCTTGTGTAGCGTAAAATTGAAGTTAATATCAAAAAGGAAAGATAGGAAATTATTTAAAAAGTTCTCAGGACAAATGGATTTTGCAGGATTTTGCAGGTATAAGCGAAAATAAATTTTGATTGAGAGAAACCCAATTTCTAATTTTTTTCAACATCATTTAAGAATAACTTGAAAAAGATCATTTTTTGATCTATCATAATAATATGACACAGCAAGACATCTGGACAGTTGAGATTATAAGCCAAGCGAAAAAGGCAGATAAGAATCTTTCAAAGGATGCCGCTAAATCTTTAGTTCTCCTATTAAGAGAATTAAAACTACTTGGACCTTATAGATTTTCATGGCCTAATTACACCAAAATGCCACATGAAAACTATCACTGTCACATTGAGAAAGGCCGTCCGACTTATATTGTTTGCTGGCGTATAGTGAATAAAAAAGACAAAATTATAGAGGTATATTATGCGGGAACACACGAGAAAGCCCCCTATTGAGCATTTAACTCAGCGTGTTGTAAGAACTAACAAGGAAGATTCTCTGTCAGCAGATGAAATGATTCGTAAAATCTGCGGTAATCTTCCTGAATGGGCTGTTACTCTTCGCGGATTACGTAATCGTGAGGGATTAACTCAAGCAGCTCTCGGTAATTTACTTGGGATTGCTCAGACAAATATTTCCCAAATGGAATTAGGCAAAAGGTCAATCGGCAAGGCAATTGCAAAGCGTTTAGCAGACTTATTTCATACTGATTACAGACTATTTCTTTAACTCATGTAAGTGAACTACCCGCCCCTAAAGGAGCGGGCTTCCAGTATTAAGCTGCATTAACAGCTAATTCTTTCTTTTTTGACGCTTCCTTAACAAAGGAGACGAAGTCTCATTTGAAGAAGAACTTGCTCAAGATGTATTGGAAATCATCACTGTCTTTGCTGCAAGGTTGTATGGGAATCGACCGACATTTCTAGACTGCAA
>JAFECQ010000041.1 GCA_018242065.1 Pseudomonadota bacterium
GTGCAATCAGCTGACCGATACAGTGATCAAGACTTTGCCCAAAGGGCTTAAGAAGCTCAATTCTTCCTGGTGCGATAAGCTTGCTGATGCAGCGATAAAGGATTTGCCGCAAGATCTTGAAGATCTAAACCTCTCTCATTGCAAGAAGCTCACTGATGCAGCGATAAAAGAGTTACCCAAGGGTCTTAAAAAGCTCAATCTACAATTTTGCAATCTAACCGACGCAGCAGTCAAGGATTTACCTCAAGATGTTGAGGAACTTTTATTAGATTTCCATAAATTAACAGGCGCAGCGCTACAAAGTTTGCCCAAAGGGCTTAAGAAAACTAATCTAGACGACCTAACCGATGAAACGATCAAACTTTTGCCTCAAGATCTTGAGGAGATTGATCTCAGTTGGTGTGATAAGCCAACTGATGCAGCCATAAAGGAATTGCCCAGAAATCTTCAGACACTCTCTCTAAGTTGTAAGAATCTGACTGATGGAGCGATCAAAGATTTGCCCAGAAATCTCAAAAAACTTACTCTCTTCTGGTGCGAAAATCTCACTGACGCATCGATAAAGGATTTACCTCAAGATCTTGAGGAGCTTTTTATGCATGTTTGCCCATACTTAACCGATGCAATGATTCAGGAATTGCCTAAAAATCTTAAAAATCTTTCTCTATTTGGCGGTGAGCTAACTGGTGCAGAGATGAAATATTCACTGCCCAAAGGCCTTAAAATACTTTGTCTAAACTGCAAGGATCTAACTAATGCAGCACTCAGGGATTTACCTCAAGACCTTGAAGAACTTAATCTAGCTTATTGCACCAACCTGACTGATGCAGCGATCAAGAGTTTGCCAAAAGGTCTTAAAAAGCTTAATCTATGGCAGTGCCAACTGACTAATGCAGCGATCAAAGATTTGCCTCAAGGTCTTGAGGAACTTAATCTCGGATTTTGCAAGAAGCTAACTGATGCAGCGGTTAAAAGCTTACCAAAAGATCTTAAAAAACTTAATCTAAAATGTTGTGATCAACTAACTGATCTAGCGATAAAAGATTTGCCTCAAAACCTTGAAGAGCTTGATCTATCTTGGTGCAAGAATCTAACCGATGCAGCGATCAAGGATTTGCCAAAAAACCTTAAAAAGCTCAATCTATCTACAACTCATTTAACCGGCACAACCATCCAAGATTTGCCTCGAAACCTTGAAGAACTTGATTTAGGCTCTTGTGATCAGTTAACAACGGTCAAGGGTTTGCCAAAAGACCTTAAGCAGCTTAATCTATCAAATTGCAAAAAACTCATCGATGCAGCAATCCAAATTTTACCTGGCAATCTTGAGGGGCTTTGCTTATCTAACTGTAATCAACTAACCGATGAAGCTATCAAGGCTTTGCCTCAAAATCTGGAGAAGCTTACTCTAACACATTGCAATAATCTAACCGATGCAGCAGCCAAAGATTTACCTAAAAATCTTAGGAATCTTTATTTATCCCGTTGCGATAGGGCATTCATTGATGCGGTGCGTCAAAATTTTCCCAATGCTGAAGTGTCAGGATAATCTTTGATAGAACAGCTAATAGATGTTGGGTGTTTGCAAAAGGCTAGCCTTTTGCAAACACACCCATACCAAGAAATGCACTAAGCTTTCCCTTGAAATCTATCCAGCAATAGTAGACAATTGCTCCTCATTTTATTTTATTAGCGATTGATTTTGAAAAGCTTTTATTTCATAATACGAGTTAAGAATCTTAACGATAAGGATAAATAGTTTATGTCAGTTCGCGTTCGCATAGCACCTTCTCCAACAGGCGATCCCCATGTCGGAACAGCCTATATGGCGCTCTTTAACATGATTTTTGCCCGCCATCATCAAGGACAATTCATTTTACGCATTGAAGATACAGATCGCACGCGCAGCCGCCCTGAATATGAGCAAAATATTTATACCTCTCTTCGGTGGTGCGGCATTCAGTGGGATGAAGGTCCAGATGTCGGAGGACCGTATGGTCCCTATCGCCAGTCAGAGCGCTTTGATATCTACAAACAATATGCGGAAATCCTTTTAGAAAAAGGCAAGGCCTACAAATGCTTTTGCACGCAGCAAGAGCTGGATGAGATGCGCGAGCTTGCTGCCAAACAAGGGAGTCGCCAAGGCTATGATCGTCGCTGCCGTCACTTAACGCCCACCGAAGTGCAGGAGCGAGAAAACGCGGGCTTGCCTTATGTGATTCGCCTGAAAGTGCCTTTGACGGGAGAGTGCGTGTATGAAGATGCGATCAAAGGACGCATGACCTTTCCATGGGCAGATGTAGACGATCAAGTTTTGTTGAAATCCGATGGATTTCCAACCTATCATTTGGCAAATGTCGTCGACGACAACCTCATGCACATCACCCACGTCATTCGCGGCGATGAATGGATGAGTTCGACGCCCAAGCATATTCTGCTTTATGAATCTTTTGGATGGGCACCCCCTGTTTTTATGCATATGCCCCTGCTTTTAGGACGCGATGGCAAGAAGCTCTCAAAGCGCAAAAATCCCACCTCTATCTTTTTCTATCGCGATAGTGGCTACTTGACAGAAGCCTTTATCAACTTTTTGACCCTTATGGGCTATAGCATGGTGGGCGATCGTGAAATCTACTCTCTTGACGAGATCATCAAAGAATTCGATTATAAGCGCATTGGCGTGTCAGGAGCAGTCTTTGATGTCCAAAAGCTCGATTGGATCAATCAGCAATATTTAATTAAAAATATTCCCGTTGATCAGCTCTGGAACCGCTTAAAAGAGTGGAGCTTTAATGATGCCTTTATGGAACGCCTCATGCCTTTATGCCATGCACGCATTAAAACATTTGGCGATTTCATGGATTTATTTGATTTTCTCTTCATCAATCACATTCGCTACAATGACGCTCTCTTTGAAGTTAAGGAACTCTCCAAAGAACAGCGCTGCTACCTTCTGCAGGCGATGATCTGGCGCTTGGATGAACTGGAAAACTGGGGAGGCTCGGGAGTGAATCAAGCCTCACGCGAAGTTGCAGAAATCTTTGGCGTCAATCACAAAAAAGTGATTATGCCCCTTCTTTTTGCCAGCTTAATGGGTAAAACTCAAGGACCCCCTCTTTTTGATTCGGTAGGCATTTTGGGCAAAGATCGCACCAGAGCCCGCCTACTCAAGGCGATAGAGTTTTTAGGGGGCATTTCCAATAAACGCCTGTATCAACTGAAGAAAGCTTGGGAAGAGCGTCAGGGGCAAACTTTAATGGCAAAAGAATAAGATTGACAAACGCGATATGCGATTTTTTTAAAATTTCTATCGCTCTTACCGTTATATCGTTCTGATCGTTGAGATGGCAAATTAACGGTTGGAATGATATAATGATAAAAACGATAGAAATTTTAAAAAAATCGCACATCGCGTTAATTAAGAAGGAAAAATCAGTAATGTCAGCAATAAATGAAACAGAAGTTCATAATCCTCTCTCTCTCTTAAACATTTGTTCTAAGGCATTGGAAGGCAGTTATGGTCCTTTGATTCAAACATTGGGAATTGTCTTTTTCGTTTTGATTTTCAATTTCTTTATTAAAGCCCTGCTCATTAAATTACGAACGCGATTTGGAAATCAACACAAGGTATGGGCTTTAAGCTTTGTTTCTGCTTTACATAAACCTTTATCCTACTTTGTGTGGTTTGTTGCAGCGCTTTGCGCCCTCGACACCGTGATTTCTAGTCTTTTTACATTCCATTTAGCCAACATCCATCTTATTTTGAGCATAGGCGCTATCTTGTCATTTGGTTGGTTTTTGCTTCGTTTGAATAACGAACTTGTCCATTATATGATGGAGATGAGCCAAAGCCAAAAAATTTCTTTGACTCCTAGCAAACTAGATTTGATAGGAAAGATCGCGACAATCAGTGTCATTTTTGTGACCATTTTCCTTCTGATGGATGTCACGGGCCGAAATATGCAAACTTTAATTGCATTTGGAGGAATTGGAGGCTTAGCCTTGGCTTTTGCCTCGCAGCAAGTGGTCTCTAATTTTTTTGGTGGGCTGATGATTTACATCACTCAACCTTTTACCATTGGAGAATGGGTCAATTTACCCGAACGTCAAATTGAAGGTCACATCGAAGAGATTGGCTGGTACTTGACGCGCATTCGCAGCTTTGACAAAAGACCTATTTATGTCCCAAATTCTGTTTTTACCCAAACCATCGTCATTACTCCTTCTCGTATGAGCCATGAACGCTTTCATTACACTATAGGCCTGCGTTATCGCGATATCAAAGTTGTCAAGCCCATCATTGATAATATCAAGCTCATGCTACTCAAACATCCATCCGTTGACCACCAACTCAGTACCGATGTTTTTTTCAAAAATTTCGGTGCTTCAGCTCTCGATATTGAAATTTCTGCTTATGTCTCTATTACTGCAAATGCACGCTTTCCAGCCGTGAGGCAAGATATCTTATTGAAAATTGCAGACATTGTCTCACAAGAAGGAGCCGAAATTGCAACTCCGACCAATATTGTAGAGCTTCATGGGGGGCTCATGATGAAACAACATCCCGAATTGGTACCTGCAACGCAAACAACCTGAGTAAATAAGGCACAGGAAATTAGAACAAATTTTAGACGAATTAACTCACCTTACGCAAGCTGCGAGACTTTGATAGATCTTGATCTTTTGTTGAAGAAAAGGTAAATCGAGTAGGAGGGAGTTTTAAAGCTCCCGTCCTCTCACACCACCGTACGTACGGAACCGTATACGGCGGTTCATGATCACTATGACCTAGCACATACTAGTGTCATCATAGGATAGATTCTTCCCTTTCTGC
>JAFECQ010000042.1:0-565 GCA_018242065.1 Pseudomonadota bacterium
AATGGCATTATAACGATAAAAGGGAAAAACCACTTTATCGGCGAAGCTCTTATAGGGGAATATATTGGCCTAAAACCTATTGACAATGAGGAATATGAAGTTTACTACTGCGACATATATTTGGGGATATTGACTAAAAGAGGTATGGCAAAGCCTAAGATTGAAGTTAGGGAGAATGATCGAAAATGACAATCAGATATATGGGGGCTCTGCCCCCAAACCCCCGACCAAGAAAAAGGCGATCCAAACCTCTCTCAGGGCTATAAGTTCTGGATAGACACTAGAGACTTGAGCCGCTGGCTTGAAACTGATACAATCGTTGGCACCAAGGAAAAGGCGATCCCACTGACCGAAGGGTGACGAGTGATGGATGGCCACTATCACCATTAGGAGTAACCGCTCCTAATGGGACAGTTTAAATCGCCTAAACTGAAACATTTTTAACAAAAGGTGTTACCTATGTGGGTGAACTAATTGTTACCTATGATGGTGATTGGACCGATGCGCAGTATATTGCAGGCTGTAGGCCTGCGTTATAACCTATAGTTACATAACTATAATGCAG
>JAFECQ010000042.1:622-5238 GCA_018242065.1 Pseudomonadota bacterium
GCCGTTGGCCTGAAAACGGATAACTCGAATTTTGCAAGGGGCTACCAGGATCTAGATTAAGAAAAAAATTGAAGGAGCTGCTCTTGAGTGGATTTGGCATCCCTATGCTGGATCGTGTTGAGGCCGAGAGAGCGGCCGATGTCGCAAAAGAGCGCTCGATCTTCGATATAGATCGCATCTTGCGGCCGAGCTTGGGCAAGATCGAGTGCAACTCTATAGATTGCCTTATCGGGCTTTTTAAGACCGACAAAACATGAAGAGACATAAAAATCAAAGATACGGTCAAGATCAAATGTCTCGATGCGGTATTCAGTAAGCTCCCTCCCCTCATTGCTCAGGGCTATCATCTTAAGACCATGCGCTTTTTTCATTTCAATAAGCATGTCGATAGTCTCTTGATAGGGCTTTGACTGATCATACATAAACTGAATAAACTGCTCTTCTGAAAAGTCCCGCGGTGTGTAAAAGACAACCTGCTTAAGATACTCTAGCAAAGAAATCCTGCCAAGCTCATAGGTGTCAAACATGAGCGCATGGCGATTATCAAGCTCTTTTTGGTCGAGTCCAAAGGTGTGGCAAGCCTCAGCTCGCGCTACACGGTCCCATCCATTTGTAAGCACTACCCCGCCGATGTCAATAAAAAGCGTTTTCTTCATACCCTATCTATTGACCAAAGAGCGTTTTTTCTGAAAGGGTTATTTCCATTCATCATCATCCACAGCGGGCTTTTCTTTGGTAGCATCGGGCGTTTTGCCTTCATCAGCTTTACGTTGAGTAGGCGGTGAGCCTCTCATATTTCCTAAAGCCTTAGCTAAAGAATCTACAATTCCAGAATCTTCACCCTCTTTCTCAACTGGTTTAGATGTCTTTTCAACATCTGGTGTCTTCTTGAGTTTGACTGACCCTATCTGATCCGCAAGCGATCCTGCAGGCGCTGCTACGCCCGTCGATTTCGGAGCTTGAGCAGCGGGAGGTGGTGGTGGCGGTGCTCCTGCTACAGATGCATCATCATCACGAGGTGGTGGTGGAGGCGCAGCTGCTGGATGGGCCGTTTCTGCAGACATTGCACCTTCGGGTGTAGCCATCACATCATCATCACGAGGAGGAGGTGGTGGAGGTTCATCAATAGCTTCATCCACTTCAACTTCATCTTCATCTTCCAGTGAGCCTCTTCTGCTACCTATCAAATTTGCAATATCATCACTCACCTTTGGAAGATCATCAGCCACCTTTGCAGCTCGATCATTCAGTTTTTCAGCAAGTTCGTCTTCGTGACCCGCTGGAAGCTCTTCAACATGAACCTCTTCAGTGGCACTATGCTCTAGAACCTCTGGAAGCGGCAACGTTGCTTTTTCAGCCTTTGATGAAGCTGGTGGTGGTGTTCCTGCGGAATGAATTTCGTCATCCGGTGGGGGCGGTGGCGCATCATCGACGTGTATGACAATGCCTGATGGCAACTCATCATCTCGAGGAGGTGGTTCTGGAGGCACTTCATCATGCACAGGCACTGCGGGTCTGTCATCGTCTACATCATGAGCGGCGGCGTGCGGAAGCGGTTCGTCCACAGGTTTTTTAGCAACTTCTGCCTCTTCACTTCCCAAATCTATTGCATCACCGTGCGGTTTATGGGCGCCTGGAGGTGGAGGTGGTGGTGGTCGATTAGGTGGTGGAGAACTACCCTCTGGAACGGGAGCAATTGGAGGGGTGTTTTGAGCAATATCGTCTGCCTTCTTGGCAGTCTTTGCCGCAGGGTCGTTTGCTGCCAAAAACTTTTCCATTCGGCGGGTAAAGATATCGTTAGAAAGGACTTTGACAGATTTGGGCTGAGCGCTGCCAGAAACCTCTATACCCTTTGGGGTGAGCTTCCAGGTTTCGCCTTGCTCGATCGGTTTTTGCTCTACAGTCTTTCTGAATGTTTTGGCAAGCTTTTCAAGCTGGTCGCGATCTATCACTATCTGACCGCCAATGGTCACTGTGCACGCTTTACCGCCAATATGCAGCTTATACTCCCCAGCCGCATTTTGCTTTACCTCATAATGCTCTCCAGAGGCAGCACCAGCACCTTGATTTTGATTAACAGCGCCTGTCATAAATACACCCTCTTTGATAACCTAATTATACTGTTTAAATATATTATTTACAATTTTAACCTTTTTCCCGCGGACTTCCTGGCGGTGTCAGGTTAAAGGGCGCCGATTTGAGCACTGTAATGGTATGAGCTCCATGTACAAGCTCCCAGAGACTGTTAATCTGCTTCAAAGCATAGAGTTCAAGCAGTATCTCAAGCGACTCTCCTCGAGACTGAAGCTCTTCGATATAGGCCTTTAAGATCTCAGCACGCGTTCTCGTTGCCCCCTCAACAATTGGTTCATCCAATTTTAGCTCGCGCACGTGTACAGCAAGCTCTAAACTGTCTGAAACCGCCTGCACCTCTTTTAGGCCAAGTTTTTCTTGAAAAAAGCTATTTACCTCTTTTACCGCATGCTTTCGCACAGACTCAGAATCAGATAGTCTCTCAAGTGTGCCCTCGAGCTCCTCTGCATATTTTTTAGAAGACTTGCCATAAAATCCCTTGGGATCAACAAGTGAACCTCTATACTGCTGCGGGCCTGCCTTTTGAAGATCATCATAGGTAAGACCCCTTACGTCTGGTTCTGCTCTCTCAATACCAAGTGGGCGTAAATGCGGTAAATCTTCCTCGAGGTAGAGATATTTGTAGGCACTAGGGTTGGCAATACCTCCCATAAGCGGTATTCCTCCACCCCACTTGATTCCCGAGTATCCCTTTGTTTCGCAAACTATCGAAATACCCATCTCCTTCAACGCCTCTCGAAAGAAGGTTTTGAAGGAGAGAAGTTCATATTTAGAATGGCTTTCTAAAGGATTAAACGTCTTATTAAAGGTTATCTGAAACTTCTCTTGTGCACAGGCTAGAGCCACACCATTAGCTGTGCGGTCAGTGCCGCTCTTACACTCTTTACCCTTAGAGATATTGAGAAGATCAAGTGCTACATTGCGCAAAATTTCTAAATCAGCGGCATGCATACCCTTGCGATAAAATATCGCGTAGAGCGCATGTGCAAGCATAGCATTGTCTCCCTTCATCTCATCCAACAAAAATTGACGTATATCGACAATCTTTTTATCTGTAGGATAGCGTGCTAGAAGCTCCAGATTGGCCTTATCGTTTATTTCATCAGACTCTTTTTGTCCCATGGGTGCCAAGCGTGCAAATGAGGTGCCAACACCTCGAACAGTAGACGAAAGCAGCTGGCTAAAAATTAAGGGCCTCTTCAGTGTCACCTGAATAAGCTGCCCGCTATCATCCGCAAGGTGTACCACAATCCCGCCAACAGGCCATTTTTCAACCTCTTCTAAAAGCTTTTTCAGGTTTTTGGCCTCACCAGATCCTGTTACAACCGTCTCTCCCAGATCTTTGAGGCGACTCGGATCAAGATAGGTAGTGATTGCATGCTGAAATTCATAGGTTCCTGGTGCCGTCATAACAAGCCCTCGAGGCTCTTTACATGACAGCTGCTGCATACAGGCTTCTAAAACATGTTCCTGAAGGCGCTCTATCGTATCAGACTTTCCAGATCGTACAACAACAACCCTTTTTGGCATGTTGTCAGCATCAAAAGTTGTTACGGTGCCGAGGTTGGTATTGTTATTAATAATCTCGCGTCTATACTCACCTTTGTCAGCTTCGCTTGGATAGCCTTTATTACGCTGGCCCATATCTTCTGGAGAAATAATTGCTTCACGGGCAATTTTATCGGCAAGATGCTTGTCGCCCTGGATAAACTGCTGCACCATCTTTTGACCATCTGGCAACTCCACAACCCTGGGCGTACGTTGGATATTTTTAAGTATCTGAATTTTAAGGTCATTAAAGCACTGTTTAAACTCTGTGGAAGAGACTTCACCCTCTCGTGGTTGCTTAAGCTGCAAAAGGCCATCTCTAAGCTCCTCATTACCTGGCTCCTGAAGCAGGTCTGCAATGGTTTTTTCTCCCCACTCAGATGATTTACGTCCCTGCATCACATCTGTAAGTAATAGATGATTTTCTGAAAAGATGCTCTCGACAACCTGAGAAATCGCATCTTGAGAGTGCCCTTTTGCTTGCATGTGATGGGTGAGAGACTTCACCCAATAATCGGCTCTACGTTGTACTGGAGGCGGAACTTCGTGAAGCTCAAAAAGTGGTTTCGATCTGCCTGATGATCTTCCCAAGGTAATGACTCTGCCATCCATGCGGCAAACCTGGGTGCCAGAATCTGTAAAGAGCAGTTTAAGCTTATCTTTAGCATCAGCTGTAGCCTTGAGCTGACCTTGAGAGCACTGTTGAAGCTTTTGGAGGGCCATCTGGGCAAGATCGTGAGTAGTAGCCTGTATAGACCCTGGTACGGGAACAACCTTAAAGTGCTTGTTTCCAACACGTATCGTCGCGTCAGCAGCTAGCGAAACCTCTATTCGACGATCACCCGGGGTAATCATTATGTTTTGCCCCTAAATGGTGGCAGTGGAGGTAGCGGTGGGGCATTAGGATCTCGGGGCTTTTCTCTGGGCGCATTAGGTCTTATCGAAAGAGGAGTATGTTTTTTTGTGAGAACAGC
>JAFECQ010000043.1 GCA_018242065.1 Pseudomonadota bacterium
TTCTTTGACATTGTGAAACCCTTTGATAAGATCGAGCTGTACCTTTTTCTCGATACGATCGAAGGTCTCAGGAAAAAAGAAAATTACAGCCACAAGATTTAAAACTGTAAAAAATGCAGCAATATAGAAGGGAATTGCAGGGCTAAAATGGCTGGAAAGGGAGGGGTCGGAAAAAACACCCCCAAGGAGTAGTGAAATAGGGAAGCTGATCCCCCAGACCACGGTTAAAATACCGTAATTTTTTGCCCGTTCTTTTTCATTGGGGCTCAAGTCAGCAATCGATGCATTGCAAAGCCCCTGGTTGCCAGAAAAGAGGCCGGTGAGAAACCGAGCGAGGAAAATAAGAATAATGCTCTTGAGGCTCATGGACAATCCAGTGAGCAGATAACCCAGAATCGTACAGAAGATCGTGCTTAAAAAAAGCTTTTTCCTTCCAAATCTATCCGCTAGTTCGCCGATCACGGGAGCCCCGATGAATTGGCCAATCGGGAATGCGGCATAAAGTGCGCCCATAGCAACCAGTTTTGCTATCAAACTGGGATTCTGGGCCAGAAAGCCATATTCAGGGTTGAGAAGCAATGGGGGGAAAAGGACGAAAACCATGCAAAAGCCAATATTGTCAATCGATGCAATAAAGTAGACGGAAAATAGCGCTTTTGCTCTGGAGAAAGTCGTCATAATGAGTCTCTTTTTGTGTTATTTCGCATCGTTCCAGAAACAAGGTTTTTTGAAAACGGATTATATCGAAATAATTTTTAGATTTACAACCATTTAATAATCAATATGTTACGGTTGATCTATTTGTCAATGCACGGTTAGTGCATAAACCGTGCATTGACAATACACGGTTTTGTGATACAATCAAGGAAAAGAGGGCAAAACATGGATCGGGAAGTTCTGAAACAGATCATCATGGATCAACTCAAGTATCGATCCCCCAAAAATTTTTATCGTCGGACGGTTACTGAAACAATCCATGGTTTTGAAAACGATCCCAATATCATCATCCTCAGTGGCATCCGAAGATCTGGAAAGTCGACCATCCAACGCATGTTGCAGCTTGAATTACTCAAAATAAACAACTATTCAGATTACTACTTTAACTTTGATGATGAACGACTTGTGAAGTTTCAAGTAAGCGATTTCCAAACATTATTAGAGGTGTTCATCGAGTTATTCGGAGACCAGCCTAGATTTTACTTTGATGAAATCCAAAATATTGAAGGTTGGGAGCGTTTTATCCGAAGGCTATATGAGCAGGGAAAAAAGATCTACATCACAGGATCGAATGCAAGGCTCTTAAGTAAGGAATTAGGGACGCATTTGACAGGCAGGTATATTCAATTGGAGGTGTTTCCACTCTCTTTTTTCGAAATCGTGCAGCATCGGTACCCCGAAGCGTTTTCTAAAAAAGCTCTATCGACAACGGATGTTGGTATGATCTTGCACCATTTTTCTAATTATTTAAAAAATGGGGGAATCCCGGAATACGTAGAGTTTGAAAAAACAGAATATCTTAAAGATTTACTCGAAGGGATTCTTTATCGAGACATCATTGTTCGCTATAAAGTTCAGGACGAAAAGGCGTTAAGAGAAACAGTGTATTATTTAGCAAGTAATGTAGGAAAAGAGTTTAGTTACACAAATCTAGCCAAAACTGTCGGTGTGAGCAGTCCTCATACTATTGCAAATTACTGTGATTACTTAGAGCAGTGTTATCTCTGCTTTTTTATCTGCCGCTACAGTCATTCTTTGCAAAAGCAAATTCAATCTAACAAGAAGTGTTACATGATCGATTCAGCTCTGGTTCGAACGACTGGATTCCGAGTGAGCGAAGACCGAGGACGCCTCTTAGAGAATATAGTATTTCTCCATCTTAGGATGAACAGGAAGGAAATCTATTTCCATAAGGATAAGAAAGAATGTGACTTCGTGTTGAGAGAAGGGAATCGGGTTGTTCAAGCCATTCAAGTGACGACAAGTCTTTCTGATCCCGAAGTAAAAGAACGGGAGATCGAAGGATTGATCGAAGCGATGAGAGCTTATGATTTAGAGGAAGGGATCATCCTTACGGAAAACGAAAGTGGTGTCATTGAAATAGAAGAGTTTAGAATTTCAGTAACGCCAATTTGGAAATGGTTGTTATTTCAATAAGCCTTGTGTAATAATTTTGTTATTTCGGGGTCATTCTTAGCCCAATCAAAAGCCGTCTTACCATTGATATCTACCGCTTTGCGGTTTGCCCCACAAGCAAGAAGGATTTTCACGATTTCTTTTTCCCTTCGTATTATAGCCAACAAGAGGGGGGTAATTTTTCTTTGCTACTTACAATGCCATTGACATCCACACCATGATCTAGAAGCAATGCCACCATTTCTAGTCTACCTTTTGTGTACGGAGCGCCTCCTATAGCTCTATAAAGTGGTTTGGCGCATTCAGAACTTTTTTCTGGGAAAGATTCAAGATTTTTCCTAGCATCCTATTTTAAAGGTCTAAGGTTTGAAGAGGAGCGACCATGCCTGCTCGTGGCGTTGTCCTATAGACGTCATCCAAGTTCATAAACCAATAAAATCCTCATTCATAGTTGTTTGGGCAGCAAAGCCAGAAAATAAGAGAAACAAGATGAAAAAACTGAAAAAGGTCATTGAAACGGCTATCTATTGTAAAAATTTAGAAACCGCTGTCGCATTTTATACAAAAATTTTGCAGCTAGAACCCATGTTGCAGGATGATCGATTTTGTGCGTTTGATGTAAATTCTGAAAGTGTATTTTTGCTCTTCCTCCAAGGAGCAAGCCTTATGCCTCAAAACATTGCTGGTGGAATAATTCCTCCACATGATGGTTCTGGGTCAACACATATGGCATTTGCTATTAGTTTCGATGAATTGTCTTATTGGGAACAAAGATTAGTACATCATGGAGTAGATATTATAAGTAAAGTTCATTGGCCCCTAGGCGGAGTGAGCATTTATTTTCATGACCCTGACGAACACCTCATTGAATTGGCAACACCGGGCATATGGAAAATTTACTAGTAACGCCTCTACAGATGATCACTAATGCTCTCTTAAATGCAGGGGGTTTTGAAAGCATTGATATGCGTTATCTTTGCAGTATAGTCCCAGAGTTTTTGTGCTTCGTCAAGATCAACAGCAAAATCACAAACCCCTACAAATGTTCCTTGAGAGGTTGCAGGCCTTGCAACGTCACAGTCTTCTAAATAGAGACCACCTAAACCCTTTAACTTTGGTGACGTTGCTGCCCAGAGCTGAGTGGCGGCGCCCTGTTCAAGAGTTTTAAAGGTAGGATCAATGACAGTGCCTTCCATATCCGTCCACCCAGCGTCATACATTTCTTCCATTGAAAGATACCTTTGCAAAGGAGTGCGTATTTTTCCAGGATGCAGAGAAAAAGCTCGAATATCGAACTCTTTACCATATTCATCGAGCTGCAATGCAAATAAGGCATTCGCTGTTTTGGATTGCCCATAGGCTATCCACTTATCATACGGGCTATGATGAAAATGTATATCGTCCCAACGTATGCATGAATTGTGATGTCCCGCAGAAGAGACACAAACTACCCTTGCCCCTGGCTTAAGGGTGCTCCAAATTTGATTAGTCAGCGCATAATGCCCAATATGATTGGTGGCAAATTGGGACTCCCAATCTTTACCAACCCTCTGTTCGGGACAAGCCATAATACCGGCATTACAAATAAGAATATCTACCTGAACAGATGAACCTACAAGGGCATTTGAAAAATGCTCAATACTTGCTAAATCAACTAAATTTAAAGGCATTACCTTCACATTCGGTATGCTTTGTAGGCTTTTTCTCGCAGCATCAACGTTTCTAGCTGCTACAATTACATTAACTTTGGCTGTCGCTAGTGCTTTTGTACATTCAAGACCAAGGCCAGAATGCCCGCCAGTAATAATCGCTGTTTTACCCGCCAATGGTAAGCCAGCGATCACTTGGGAGGCTGTCGATGTCTTATCAAATCCAGAATGAATTGGAGCTTGTTTTCTCATAAGCTTTATTCTATTAAGCTTTCGATAAAAACAAAAGGCTTCAGGAAGCCTGAGGCCCTTAGAGAGACATTCAGAACTTTTGATTGGAATCGATTTACTCATACAAGGTACTCTTTGGAATGGAATCGATCGGTTTAAGAATTTAAGAAAACCCTTGATAAGAGGGAAAAGAGAGACAATGCATCGTTCATTTTCAGAAAGGCCAATTGGGCTGGAGAGACGTAAATTGGGAAGAAATGGACCCGAAGTCTCTATGATTGGGTTAGGCTGTATGGGCATGTCAGAATTTTATGGCCGGGTCAACATGTCTGATAGCATAGCTACGTTGAGTAGAGCCTTAGAATTGGGATGTAATTTTTTTGATACCGCGGCCATATACGGGTTGGGGCACAATGAGCGATTGCTGGGTACCTTTTTGTATGGAATCTCGAGAGAAACGTATTTCCTTGGGACAAAATGCGGTGTAAGAAGAGATCCAGGGGATTTGACTAAACGAGTTGTAGATAATAGCCCTGAGCATATTAAAGAAAGTTGTAGGGATAGTTTAGCCCGTCTGGGGATCGGCTATATAGATTTGTATTATCTCCATCGCATTGCACGGAATGGAGCAGATATTGAAGCGAGCATGCAGGCTATGGCTGAATTGTTAGCAGAAGGCAAAATCCATTATGTAGGCCTCTCAGAGGCGAGTAAAGAAATTATAGAAAGAGCCAATAGCGCTTTGTTGCGGTTTACTGAAGGAAGACATCAGATTGCAGCTCTACAGACAGAGTATTCCTTAATGAGCCGTACACCGGAAATTGATGGAACCCTGCAAGTGTGTCGTGAGTTAGGGATAGCTTTTGTGCCCTACGCGCCGCTTGGGCGTCAATATCTTACGGCTTTGGGTAAGACCTCTGATTCCTATGACGAGGGTGATTGTAGAAAAATGTTTCCACGTTTTCAAAGAGAGCACATGGAGAGAAATCAGAGAATTGTTCGGCAGATTGTGGAAATGGCCACTGAAAAGGCGTGTACTCCAGCTCAGCTTTGCTTGGCCTGGGTGTTAGCGCAAGGGGACAACATTATTCCGATTCCAGGCACTAAACATGTTGGATATTTGGAAGAAAATTTATCAGCGACTGGGCTTAAGCTAACGGCTGAAGATTTGCGCAAATTAGACGAAATTGCTCCAATAGGGTCGTTTTCAGGGACAAGATACCCTGAGCAATTTATGCGATCTAATAACTTTAAAAGTGAGGAAGAA
>JAFECQ010000044.1 GCA_018242065.1 Pseudomonadota bacterium
TCTTCCTGTCGTTTTATCGGTAACGATCTTGGCACTCACGACTTGGCCATAGACTTCGAAATGAGCCTTTAATTGCTCTTCCGTTGTTTTCCAAGATAAGTTACCAACAAATATTTTCTTCATAAAATTCTCCATAGAATTAAGTTAACAAGGGGTCTCATTTGTACTTAACCGGTTCCCCTCGACACCGATTAAGGACAATCGTAACAGACCAAGCCAGGATTTATTCTTAAAAAGCTAGCACATGCATTAATGCTAGCATTTTGAGAACACGCCAAAAAATGCTCAATACTGTTAAAATTACTCATTCAATAGTGTAAGAAGCAAGGGAAACAAAGTATCTCACTTTGAGTGATAGAGAATCGATTGCAGAAAAACTCGAAGTTCTAATTAATCTTACAACCCTCAAAAGTATACGTGTGAACCTCTTTTCGCTACACTAAACTTGTATGCGTAAAGGGTATGTCATTTGACCGTGCAATTACCTCGATTGATATACTAGCTTGAGTATAACACATTTTTCATTTTAGTCTAGTATAATATCAAAAAAAAAGTGCATTTGCACCTGATCGCGACAAAAACTTCCTTTTTTTGATTTTTTAGCTATAATTATCATTCTTTAATTAACCTACTAATAATAAAAATTAATCTATGCCTGAATTACCTGAAGTTCATACCATTTTGCAAGATCTTAAACAAGCTGGACTTTTGGGATGCAGCATTCAGAAGGTCCTCCTCTATTGGCCAAAAACCGTTGCCCAGCCTGCTGCTTCTTTATTTTGTCGATTATTACGCCATAAACAAATCATAGGATTGGATCGACGTGGAAAATATTTAATCTTATCCTTATCTCAAGGTTATTATCTTTGCATCCACTTGCGCATGACTGGAAGGTTATTGCTTGTCGATCAGGCAACTCCTGAGGCTCCCCACGTCAGATTGCGTCTAGAATTAGATCGTGGAAAAGCTCTTGATTATCATGACACGCGCAAATTCGGCCGTTGGCATTTGACTAAAAACTTAGAGGAAGTTGTAGGCAAAATTGGACCCGAGCCACTATCACCAAATTTTACTTTTGAAAACTTTTGGAATCGTCTACATCCACGTTCACGGGCTTTGAAGCCTCTTTTGCTCGATCAAACCTTTTTAGCTGGACTTGGAAATATTTATGTCGATGAAGCTCTTTGGCAAGCTCAGCTTCACCCGCTTCAATCTGCACATCAACTGACTCTAGAACAAGCAAGGCATCTCTATCAAGCTATTCGTTATGTCTTGAAAAGAGGCATTGAAAGTCAAGGGACCACCTTGGGCACTGGCCGCTCCAATTATTACCGTTTAGATGGAACACGTGGAGAGCACCAAACGCTTCTCAACATTTTCCGTCGTACAGGGGAGCCATGCCCTCGTTGCGGACATTTAATTGAACGCCTGGTAGTGGCTCAAAGGAGTACACACATTTGCCCCTATTGTCAACCAAAGAATCCGAATTTAGGCCATTAGAATATGGATAGATTCATGATTTCAATGGGCGAAAATAGAATTCTCATTTAAACTTTATTAACAAATCAAGTAAAGTTAGGTTTATCATAATGTTTACAGGAATTGTAGAAGAATTGGGCGCCATCCAAGCAATTGACTGGCACGAACAAGGAGCGCGATTCTCTATTCAAGCAGCCCTTGTTTTAGAAGATGTCAAAATAGGCGACTCACTATCTGTAAACGGCTGCTGTTTAACGGTTGTCAACAAACAATCCAATCATTGGACTTGTGACGTTGTACAAGAAACTCTAAATCGAACCAATCTCAAACTCTTGAAAGTAGGAGACCTTGTCAATTTAGAGCGAGCGGTTTGCTATCAAGATCGTTTAGGGGGCCATCTCGTGCAAGGACATATCGATGAAACAGGAAAAATTTTAGACAAGCATCCTTTATCGGACAGCTCTTGGTGGGTGACCATTCATGCTTCTCCCGCCATTATGCGCTATATCATTTACAAGGGATCAATTGCTGTGGATGGAGTCAGTTTGACAATCGCCGATTTAAAGGAAAGTTCTTTTTCCTTTGCCATGATTCCACATACTGCTCAGATCACGACGCTTGGCTTTAAACAAAATGGAGATGAAGTGAATTTAGAAGTGGATTTAATGGCAAAATATGTAGAGCGTTTTATTAGCCCTTTTCTTAACGAAAGGAAATCATCATGATTAATACTCTTGAAGAAGCAGTTTCAGCTATAGCAAAAGGTCAGTTTGTCATTGTTGCCGATGATGAAAATCGAGAAAACGAGGGAGATCTCATTTTAGCTGCTGAAAAAGCAACTCCTCAAGCATTGGCTTTTATGATTCGTTATACAACAGGAATTATTTGCTTGGCTATGCAGGGATCGCGACTGGACGAATTACGCCTACCACAAATGGTTTCAGATAATACAGATCGCAAACAAACAGCCTTTACGGTCTCTGTCGATAGCCGGCATGGAACGACAACCGGCGTTTCGGCAGCAGATCGCGCTAAAACCATTTTAGCTTTAATTGATCCAGCCACCCGTCCGGAAGATTTATGCCGACCAGGTCATATCTTCCCTTTACGCTATAAGGATGGCGGAGTGCTCAAGAGAGCTGGCCACACAGAAGCTGCTATCGATCTTGCTCAAATGGCCAATTTTTATCCTGCAGGAGTGATTGGAGAATTAATCAAGGATGATGGCACCATGATGCGATTACCTGATTTGGAAAAATTTGCCGCTACCCATCAAATTCCCTTGATTACAGTTGCCGATATTGTCCGCCACCGGCGGCGTAATGAAAAATTAGTCGAACGCCTCTCTCAAGCTCGCTTGCCTACTGCTTATGGCGATTTTATTGCTTTTGTCTATGAATCTAAATTAGATGGCATGCAGCATATGGCTCTCGTGAAGGGTGAAGTAAGAGGCAAGTCTAACATTTTAGTGCGCGTTCATTCTGAATGTTTAACAGGCGATGTCTTTGGCTCTCAACGCTGTGATTGCGGATCACAATTGGATTGTGCCATGAAGAAAATTGCCCAAGAAGGGCAAGGAGTCATTATCTATTTAAGAGGACATGAAGGAAGGGGAATTGGACTCGGGCATAAATTGCGTGCCTACCAGCTTCAAGATCAAGGGCGAGATACAGTAGAAGCTAATTTAGAACTAGGCTTTCCCATTGATTCACGGGAATATGGAATTGGTGCTCAAATTTTAGCTGATATCGGACTTTCAACTATTCGCCTCATGACCAATAATCCTGCAAAATATGGTGGATTGGCGGGCTATGATCTTTCCATTGTCGAACGGGTGCCCCTCCCCCCCTTTCCCACTGAAGAAAATCGCCGTTATCTACAGACTAAAAAAGATAAAATGGGACATCTATTGGACTTGATAAATGCCCCCTCTCTCTCTAATCACACCCTTTCTAGCCAATTTAACCGAAAGGAAGATAAGCCACAGGAGTCAATATGAAAGAATACAAAGGACGTTTAATTGCACCTAAAGCCCGCATTGGAATTGTTGTAGCTCGTTTTAATGAGTTAGTGACTAAAAGTCTTTTAAGTGGCGCCTTGGAAGCGCTTGAAAGATTTGGAATTCCTCAAAACAACGTAACCATTGCTTGGGTTCCGGGTTCGTTTGAAATCCCTCTCGTTGCCAAACAACTCGCTCAAACAGGAGAACTCGATGCAATTATTTGTTTAGGAGCTGTGATCAGAGGAGCCACCGCACACTTTGATTATGTTGCAGGTCAAGTAGCCTCTGGTATCACAAATGTCTCTCTTGAAACTCAAATTCCTGTCATTTTTGGTATTTTAACGACAGATTCCATAGAGCAAGCTATTGAACGGGCTGGAACCAAAGCAGGCAACAAGGGATTCGATGCTGCACAAACAGCTCTTGAGATGGTCGATCTCTTGCAACAAATCAAAGGCGAATCACCCACTCCCCACGCTTATGCCACTTCTACTACCACTCAAGAGCTCTCCTTAAAAGGGAAATGCTATTAAAATAAGGTTATTTTCAATTTAAAACAGATTAAATCTGTTTTGAAATACTAGGGGCTGTCCTCAAAATGATAGCGCCCTAGGATTAAACCATAATTAGGGTTAAACCATAATATAGGTAGAACTTACAAATGTCGATCGATCACGCAACCCATGTACCATCAAGTTTAAACCAATAGTAAAAAAGGATCCTGCCAATAAATCGACGCGATAAGGTGTCAAAAAATTGATGGCTACCTGTGCAATGGCTAAATTGATAACGAAGCCAACCGCTTGGTGATACCATTTTATAAACCCAAGATGATCTGCAAAAGATTCTCGGAAAAAAGGCATGGTTAAACCGCTAATAACAGAAACAATGGCAGCCAAAGCAGCAGTTGCCAATCCAATGTGAATATCTCCTCCAGAAAATAAAACTGAAGCGGCAAATGAATAAACACCACTTTCAAATGCTGCTTTTGAAATATTTTTAGGTAACTCACGAACATAATCATCAAAACTATCACGAATTGCATCTATCATTGTCATTGTTAACATCTCCTAATATTTAATTATTAAAAAAAAATAATTTATCATAAAAGCAAATTAAAATCAATCGATTTTAAATTACAGTCGCGTTGTTGCGCATCGGTAGGCGCAATTAAAAATGTAGGTTGACAAAAGATATAAACGACAGAAGGGACATAAACGACATAAGAGACATGATGATTGGATCTACTTTACTCACTTTAGTCATTTATACGCCCCGTGGTCAAGTTGACCGCTTTTTAAAAAATAATGTTTGGATATAAAATAAATATTTATATGTAAATTAAAATATGATAAAAAGCTATGCTTCATAGCTTCTTGCTATATTTCGCGGAGCGATGAAAGTGGGAAGCCCCGCATGAAGCGCAAGG
>JAFECQ010000045.1 GCA_018242065.1 Pseudomonadota bacterium
TAATTCAAAAAAACTGCTTTGCAGTCTAGAAATGTCGGTCGGATGGTTGTGCAATTTTGGGTTTGATCACCCGAGACGATATCCTTTTCTAGAATACTTGTCAGCTACTATCGATTTGGCATTTTTTTTTGCTGGCGATTTTCTTCAAATCTTTACCAGCGATGAAAATTGCGAAAGGCTTTATCCCAGGAATAGGTGACGGGTTCGTCTCGCTCCCAATCATAACGGACCTGAATGGAAATATAGGGATAGGGATGGCGATTATCGAAATCTCTCCCTTCCTCTTTTCTAAATAATTTTACAAAAATTTCTTTATTATACCACGGAAGTGTACGCAGATTCTTATCTTCTTTTTCGTAACGCTTAAATTCTTCGAAATCTTTTGATTCCTTATATTTAGGTTGCTCGCGATAATAAGCTAAAATGAGATTGATCACCTCACTTGGCTGCTGTTCCATCCCCTGAACATAAAAGTCCACTTCAGCTCCCAACATGTGCTTTGAAGCTTGATTGGCGGGCGAAGAATCCAAATAGGCATTGTGATCTGGACAGCAATGCCCACAAGTGACAACCACTCGCTTTCCTGTCTTAGTTTGAACATAATTGAGCAGATCTATCAAAATGGGATAGATAAATTCTTTTTGATCGCGTAAAGGAAGACTATGCTTTTGAGAACCTCCACAATCGTAAAAGCGAAGCACTTCCTTGTTCTTTTCCATAAGATGAACAGGATTTAAACTGCTTCCTTGACAGCGAAAAAAATCTTTAGTGATTTTTGGATAGTTGCATTGCCAATCTTCCTCCCAAGGATAAGAAGCTCGCTTAAAAGGAGTCATGGGCTCGATTTGCACAAGCTGCTCATCATGACGACGAAAGAGATATTCCCCTTTAGGTGGATTAGAGGGAGGAGAAGGTGATGATGAACATCCTCCAAGCAATAGTCCCATCAATAAAGATAATGCATACGTCACCTTTTTCATGAAAACATCTATCCTTTTAAAAGCCGATATTTTATAATCTCAACATTTCTCTTTTCAAAGGCATTCCTCATGCAATGGATTTCTCAATATCAACTTTTTTTATTTGATTTCGATGGCCTTCTTGCTGATACAGAACGTCTTCACTATCAAGCTTATCTCAACATGTGTGCTCAAAGGGGCTTCCAGCTAAATTGGAGCTTTCATCGCTATTCAGAAGCGGCTCATCATAAATCGACCGATTTACGCGATCAAATCTATGCTGAATTTCCTGATCTTAAAGCTCAAGAACCTGATTGGCAAGTTTTATATGAAGAGAAAAAGCACTTCTTCTTAGAGTTAATTGAACATGGCACTGTTCCTCTATTGCCTGGCGTCGCAGATCTCTTGTTTGCCCTTCAAAAAATGCAGATTAAACGCTGTGTAGTCACCCATTCTCCCACATCACTGATTAAGCGCATTCGTCAACAAAACCCCGTTCTAGATACCATTCCTCACTGGATAACGCGCGAAGATTATACACATCCAAAGCCTCATCCTGAATGTTATCAGCTTGCCATTGCCAAATATGCTCAACCCTATGATCGCATCATTGGTTTTGAAGATTCTCCTCGCGGTTTGCAAGCTTTGATTGAAACCAATGCCAAGTCGGTATTAATTTGCCCGCCTGATTCTCCTTATCTAGAAAAAACACTGCATCTTCATCCTCACGTACGCTACTATCCCAATTTTAATGCGATTCATGATCAAAATTTTCCTCCGGATAAATGACCTTAACTAGAAATAAACCTTGCGGAGGAGCTGCACGGCTTGCACGGCGTCGATCTTTGGCTTCAAAAATGGATAAGACTTCTGTTAAAGTCAAGCGATGAGAGGCAACGTCAATTAAAGTACCGACAATATTGCGCACCATTTTATAAAGAAATCCATTGCCCTCAAACTCCAAACGCATTCCCCCTTCAACCGGATAAAGATCTAAGCGATAAAGAGTCCTCACTGGATTTTTAGAGACAGCACCTGCATGCGGTTCATTGGCAAAGGAGGTAAAATCATGGGTTCCCACAAAGAGAACAGCCGCTTCCTTCAAAAGAGAAAGATCTAGTCTGCGCAAGAGATGCCAACAGTACAAGCGGCGGAAAGGATCCATCACCCGTTCTAAATAGAGATGATAATGATATTCCTTCCTTATTGCACTGTATTGGGAGTGAAAATGCAAGGGAGCGATTTCCACCTTCTTGACGCGAATATCCCGCGGCAAAAGGCCATTGAGAGCTAACAGCAAACGATTGGGTGTCATCTCATGCTCTATTTTAAAATGAGCAATTTGATTTAAGGCATGCACACCGGCATCAGTCCTACCTGAACCAATCACAACCACACGCTGTCCGCTAAAAAGATCGGCTAATGCCTCTTGTAGACAGTGTTGAATAGAAGGCGCATTAGGTTGAATTTGCCATCCACTATAGTGTGTGCCATCATAAGCTATTGTGAGTTTATAGCAGTTCATGTTTTGCTATGGAATAGATTCATCAAGTTTTCCACACAAATTAAATCTTCCGGCGTCGTCACCTTAATATTCGAATAAGAGCCTTCTACTACTTTGACAGGCTTGCCTAATGCTTCGATAAGAGAAACATCGTCTGTGACTGTTAAATAATGTTCTTGGGCATGTGCAAAGCCTTCTTTGAGTAAATCCAAACGAATGACTTGCGGTGTTTGCACCTCCCAAAGAGAGGCGCGATTTGGCGTATCTACGACAATTTGAGCTCCATCGCAAATTTTGATTGTCGACCTTACTTTTACTCCCACAACAGCTGTTTCCCAACTTTCAGCAGCTTGAACCACACGGCGCACAACCGAGTGTTCGATTAAAGGACGGGCAGAGTCATGAATGCAAACTAAAGGATTATGTTGCAAATCTTGAATACCATTCAAAACCGAGTCTTGACGCCGCAACCCCGGGCGAGCAAATCGCAGGTTCACTTCTTTAGCCTTGGCACTGCCTTGAAAAAGAGATTCATATTGTGGTTCACAAACTACGACAAAATCTTGAATTTCAGGCAGTGAAGCCAGTACTTCAAAAGAATAAAGTGCTAAGGGTTTTTGGTGAACGCAAAGATATTGTTTAGGGACAGAACTCTTCATCCGCGTCCCCGTTCCCCCCGCCAAAAAAACAACACTAAAAGGAATAAGTGTTTCCATAATTATCCTTTTTGAAGAGTCAACAATGTTAATTCCGGTGCTGCAAACCAACGAAATTTCATAACACTAGAAATTCCTCGATTAATATAAGCCCATTTTTTGTCTATGACTTTTAATCCATGTTTAAATTGTAAATGTGCAATGCGAGTAAAGCGCTTCCAAAAAATAGGCAAATTCACTTGTCCTCCATGCGTGTGTCCCGATAAAATAATCTCTCCAGGATAATGCTTTAAAATTTCCAGTGCATCTGGATTATGAGAGAGAATAATCCCCGGATAGCGTTCATCATACTCTTTAAAAGCGATCTCAGGATTGAATCTTCCCAATGAATATTCCCCTAAACCACAAATATTCACCCTTTGCCCTTTATAAGCAATCTGCTTGGTCGCATTATTGAGAATCTGAAAAGGCGTCTGTTTTAACAACGCCATTAATTCTGCATGTAAATCCACTTGTCGAGCTTGTGGAGTCACCTGTTGAGTCAAAGAAACCTGTCGGAAAAGACGCTTGAACCCTTTGCTAATATTCGATGCTGAAGAAGGTGCCTCCACATCGTAATCCCCTTGTTCATTCACTGTCACGAAACGCGCATAGTCATGATTACCTAAAACAGCAAAACAGCCTATTGTCGCTTTCAGAGATTCTAAGACATTTTTTAAACCTTCCCGATCTTCAAGCTGAGAACGACAAAGAAAATCTCCTGTAAAAAGAATTAAATCGGGTTTAAGTGCATTGATTTTCCGAATCAATTTCTTTCGAAGAGAAAAAGAAAACTGTGCACTCCAATGCAAATCACTGAAATGCAATATATTAAGACCGACTAGTTGTGCCGGTAAATGGGCAATGGGCAGAGAAAGGCGATTGACCTCTAATAAGCGCGGTTCAATATATCGCGGCCAAATGCCAATGATAGAAGCAATGCACCATGCATCCCAGGCCCATTCCGTCCATTGTTTTTTCGACATTCTACTCCTATCTTATCTTCTCGTTAAAAGAAGAAGATATTATAGACGAAAAACAAAAGAAAGCCACAGAATAAAGAAAAGATCTTAAGAAAGGTGTTTGCCCAACAGCTTGGGCAAACATACCTAAAAAATTTTAGCGCTTGCTAGACATTTCTGGTTCTTTGATGTGCTTGGCAATTTTGCTTGTCATTTTAAACATGTCAATGGGTTGAGGAGAGCCTAATACTTTAGCCAATTTTGGATCCGGATTAATCATGCGCTTGTTGTTTTGATCTTGCAGTTTGTGTTTTTTAATGTACTCCCAAACCTTTTTTGTCACCTCTGTACGTGCCATAGGCCCCGGTCCGACAATTTCGGCAAGAGCATCGCTCACATGCACAGGTCTCATAAAAGCAGAATTTTTTTTGTCTTTTGTCATTCCTAATCTCCTTTGATTGTGATGAACTAAACCTTAACAAATTGAGAAAGTCTAAGTCATCTCTAATGGGGTTTCTTTTATCCTTGTTGCCTTTTATAGTCAAAAGAATTTGAATTCATCTTGATATTTCTCGACATTTCCATGATGGCGAAATTTAAGATTTTTGGCTACGCTCCTCTCCTTCATTTCAGCACTTCGAAATGCAAAAATGTTATGAAAAATTTTAAACACAAAGACTTAAAGACACAAAGATTTGATTTTTAATTCTTTGTGTCTTTGAGCCTTTGTGTTTAAAATTAAAATTTCTCAAATCGTGTGCAAATTTAATTTATTACTAGATAGTTCACATATGCTTTTGAAACCAATTTGGTGGCTCATTTTTTTTCGCTGAGGATTTGTCAGCAAAAAAAAATGCCAAATC
>JAFECQ010000004.1 GCA_018242065.1 Pseudomonadota bacterium
CTCACTTGTGTCTGAACTTATTCAAAAGTCGCAAAATTCTAATTCATGAAAACAATCACCTATTACAGCTCTCCATCACTGGCGCTTGAGCTTCTTTTGGGTTGTTGATATGTGGTGATTGCAGGTTTACCTTGAGAAGGATAAAAATAATAAATTATTAATTTCTTCTTATTTTTTTTATCATAATAAATAGTTCTTTTGAAGTCTTTCTCAAATAATTTTGTGTTTTCAGGGCTGTCATCAACAAAAATGATATGTTTAAAATCTCTGTTAGGAAAACACCATTCAGAAGCAAAAGCTTTGTGACGAAAATATCGAGTGAAATCATCTAATTTTTTTAAAGCGACAACTCTTCCGTTTTTGTATCCTTGTAGGGCAACGGCACCATTTCGCCCAAGGCTTACTTCCTCTAATGGTTTTTCAGTGAGATCTACATCAAAATAAAGGGCTAATCCAAGGGAATCGACGCTTCGGGCAACAGCATTAAAATCATCCCATGCTGTTGCTATGATGTTCGAAACTTTCGCCTGCTGAAGATAGTTCAGTACTTCTGGAATATCTTTGTTTAAAGTTAGATGACTTTTCTGGGATTTTTCAATTGTAATGACGCCATGGAAGTCCCATACAACGAGAATATCTCTCGGCTTTATTCCAGTGCTGAGAAGAGAAGATACTGTGTCTTCAACACTTTTAACCGAAGTTATTGTCGTTGGGGCTGCTAAAGAAAGACAAGGCGTGCATATGATGAGGAGTGTATACAAAAACGCTCTGAAATTAACCATATGATTTCTCCAACAAAGAAATTAGCTGCTGCCCCTTTTCCCTTCTTAGAATAAGGAGAGCGGTTTGTCCATTGCTGAAGTTAAATTTTAATGCGTCGAACCGTTGGGCCTATGGATTTACGGAAGAGCAAGATCCTGTAATGCAATAGGTATTACAATCCTCTGATGAGGGGCATTTTTTTCACTGATACAAGCATCGATGCAAGATACGCCGGTAGCGAAACTTGCTGAGTTTATGATGTAGCTTATTGCAGCGACTATAATAATTGAAAGAATTTTATTGCTCGTGTTTAAGCTCCTTTTATTTTTTAAAGTTTAGGGAAGGTCAGATTAAAAAAGATTTAATATGTATGGAGAAAAACCCTGAAGCCAAAGTCTATTAATTCAATTATTTTTGTTCTGCTGGACAAATTGGTTTTGATGCCTCATATTTTGCTGAAATTTTTTTAAATTTTGAGGTATGGAGTGTATGGATGTCTTCACTTTTAAGTCAGGGAACACAGTCCCCTAAATCTTCGACCCGATTGTTCGCAGACATAAGGGCTTGGTTTATCTGGAGTTTTGCTGGTCTTTTTTACCTCTATCAATTTGTCCTTCGCAACTCGCCCAGCATGATGACAGAAGATCTCATGCGGGATTTTACAATTGAGGCATGTGCTTTAGGCTTTTTAAGCTCTGTATACCTTATTTCTTACTCGGCTCTTCAGATTCCAGTCGGACTTGGAATGGATAAATTCGGGCCTACACGACTTTTAAAAGGGGCTGTTCTTTTGTGTACAATCGGAACAGTCATTTTTGCTACTTCAGATTCTTTTTATGTTGCTGTTTTTGGTCGACTTCTGATTGGTGCAGGCTCAACTTGTGCATTTTTAGGTTCATTAAAACTTGCGACCTTATGGTTTCATCCTGAAAGATTGGCGTTGGTCGTTGGGTTTACTTTGCTTGCGGGGAAAATAGGGGCTTCTCTTGGTCAAGCTCCCCTTGGATTTTTAATCAATGCCTTTGGATGGCGAAATGCGTTGTTGTATGTCATTGTTCCAATAGGATTTGCCTTGTCAGTTGGGATCTGGTACTTCGTGAAAGATACACCGCCTGAAGGCCCTTACAAGCCCGCTGTTGCTCCCGACACATCGATTCGGACATTGTTTGTGCACCTTAAGGATATCGTTATTGATCGGCATATTTGGGCTTTGGGCATATATGGAGCGTTGATGTACGCGCCGATGCTTGTTTTTGTTGATTTGTGGGGTGTTCCTTTTTTAATGAAACTCTATGGCATTGATAAGACGACAGCGGGATCTATTACAACGATGTTTTATTTTGGAGCAGGAATCGGCTCTCCCGTCGTAGCGCTTATCTCTGATTATATCCGTCTTCGTAAGTTACCGATGATCATTGGGGCCGCTCTTTCGATTCTTTGTAACGGCGTTATTATTTATATGCCTGATATTCCTTTTTCGGCAATGTATGGTTTGTTGTTCGCTTCTGGATTCGTTTTTTCAGCACAACCCCTTATTTTTTCATCCGTCTGCCAATTAACGCCACTTGCTAGCAATGGAACGGCTATCAGTTTTACCAATATGATTGTCATGATGCTTGGTCTTGTTTTGCAACCACTCGTCGGATGGTTTCTAGATTGGATCTGGGATGGTATTATGAATAATGGTATTCCTTTTTATACAGTCTCAGATTATCGATTTGCGTTACTCAGTATTCCTTTTTGCCTTATTATATCACTTCTGTTAATGCCTCTTATTCCGGAAACTTTTCCGAAAGCATCAGAAGAAGAGCCAGCAATGGCCTGATAAAAGATTGCATCTCCAGCAGCGCTGTGTTCAAATTATTATAGAAACAAATCGTAAGGGAGATGCGAATGGCCGTTTTTAGCGCTATAGATTTTGACCAGCATGAAGAAGTAGCATTTTTTTGTGATAACGCAACAGGCTTAAAAGCTATTATCGCGATTCATAACACCAATCGGGGGCCAGCTTTAGGGGGCTGTCGCATGTGGCCTTATGCAGATGAACAGCAAGCTATTACAGATGTGTTGCGCCTTTCGCGTGCAATGACTTACAAAGCTGCTATGGCTAACCTCCCCTTAGGAGGTGGAAAAATGGTTATTATTGGTGACTCCCATCATGACAAGACTCCAGAACTTTTTAGAGCTATCGGGCGCTGTGTTGATCAATTTAATGGACGTTATATCGTTGGCGAGGATGTTGGTACATCAGTTGAAGATATGGTTGCTATTCGTGAAACGACAACTCACGTTGTGGGACTCCCTGGTGGGAGTGGGGATCCTTCTCCTTTTACAGCAATTGGGGTTTATGAAAGCATTCGATCAGCTGTTGCCTATCGCCTTGGTAAATCCTCGCTTAAGGGGCTTAAAGTTGCTGTGCAAGGGTTGGGGCATGTTGGTTATCACTTATGTAAGCTCTTGGTTGAAGATGGAGCGGCATTGATTGTGACAGATTTAGATCCCATGCTTGTTGAGAAAGTTGTAGAAGAATTCAAAGCAATGGCCGTTGCTCCTCAAGATATATATGGTGGGGACGTGGATATTTTTGCGCCGTGCGCACTTGGTGCAATCATTAATGATGAAACAATACCTCAATTAAAATGTAAGATTATCGTAGGATCTGCTAATAATCAGCTGGAAAGTCATGCGCATGGCGAGATATTAGCAAAAATGAAAATTTTATATGCACCAGATTATGTTGTGAATGCCGGTGGCTTGATTGATGTTTACTATGATGGTCCAGCCTATAATGCTGAGATCGTAAAAATTCATGTTCAAGGTATTCACGATACACTTCTTGATGTGTTTAAACGAGCAGAAGAACGCAAAGTGTCTACCAGTGAAGCTGCAGATCTAATTGCAGAAGAACGGTTTGATAAGAAGAGTTCTTTATAGTCCTTAAAGATCAATTTTATGCTGTTTTGCGAAGGTAAGAAGAGAAGACCTTAAAGAAGGAGAATAAGTTTCTAAAGCCTTTGAGAGAAAAGCTTCTGCTTCTTTAAGAGGTAAATTTAAAATCATTTTTTTAATATATCCTGCCACAGGTCCTGAGATGGATAAGGAGCGATAACCAATTGCTAGTAACGCAAGGGCTTCAAGCGGTTTTCCAGCCATTTCTCCACAAACGCTGACAGGAACTCTTGCCTCTTCGCAAGCAATCCGGATTCTTCTTAAGTAATTTAGGAATGAAGAAGAAACAACATCGTAACGATTAGAGACGCTTGGATTGGTACGGTCACAAGCATAGAAAAATTGAAAGAGGTCATTCGTTCCGACTGAGATGAAGTCAACCTCTTTAAGGAGCGGTTCAAGTTGGTCAACGATTGAAGGTACCTCTAACATAACCCCGTAAGATAGAGAGGAAGGAAGGGTCAAGTGGCTTTGCTGAGCGCGCGCCCATTCTTGTTCGACATGGTGACGCGCTTCTTGATACTCAGATAGTTCAGAAATCATAGGAAAAAGAATGCGTAAATGTTGCCCCTGACTTGCGTGAATCAAAGCACGCACTTGTTGACGTAAAATAGCGGGCTTATCCAGAGACACACGAATCGCGCGCCAGCCTAATACAGGGTTTTCGTCATGAACACGCCACATATAGGGGACGATCTTATCCCCACCAATATCCAGTGTTCTGAAGGTAATAGGCTGGCCTTTTGAATGTTCAAAAATATCTCGATAAATATCGGTCTGCGTTTTTACATCAGGGAAAGAGGATCGCATCATAAAAGGGATTTCTGTGCGATAAAGACCTATGCCTTCAAAGTCAAATTCTTCTAAGTGATGTAAGTCAATTGGAAGTCCCGCATTTAAGGTTAAGCTTATGGAAGTGCCATCTAAGGTTTTACAAGGTTTGTCGCTCCCTTCTTTATTGAGAACTTGCCATTTCTTCATTTGTGTAATGGATTTTCTGGCTTCTTGAAAAGCATCCCCATCTGGGTTGACGATAACCGTTCCCTTTGTTCCATTAACAATAAGTTTATCCCCAGCTTCGACATGTGTTAAAAGAAGTGGAATGCGTCCCACAACGGGAATATCTAATGCGCGCGCAAGAATAGCAACGTGTGCAGTGTGAACACCTTCTTCTAAAATAAGCCCCTTTATAAAGCGACGATCATAGTCAAGAAGTTCAGCGGGACCTAAGTTCTGAGCAACCAAAATTGCAGATTCAGGTAATTCTTCAGAGACAGAATCTTTTCCTGATAAATACTTTAAAAGACGACTTGCAAGATCTTCAAGATCGGTCAGGCGTCCTTTTAAAATCTGATCTCCAATTTGAGCAAACCTTTCGCGTGTGTGGCGACGAACTTTTTGAACAGCTGCTTCTGCTGTAAAACCTTTTTGAATATATTCTTGGATTTTTCGAACCCAACCTCGATCAGAGGCAATCATACGATATGAAGTCAAAACATCTTGTGTGTTTTTCTCAAGGTTTGGGGTTTTTTCCACAAGACGATCAATGGCTTCAACCATTTCGCGAATAGCTGTTTTAAGACGCAGGCTTTCGTCCTTTATGTTAAGAGAAAAGTCAGTTTCTTTCCATGAGTAAGGTTGATGAAGAAAGGCTGTTCCAATTGCAATTCCTGGATTAAAAGAAATTCCTTGAAGAGTATGAGTGCCTGAGACTTTTCCTTCGGCGGAATTAAGAAAAGGGAAACGCTTTAGTTCAGGAAGTTCAGCAAAAAAGGTACCAATCTCCATTAAAGCCTTTTCTCGCCATTTCTCAAAAGGGTTTGAAGGTGGATTTTGAAGTGTAAGAACACCTCGAATCCCTTGTGAAGAGATAAGGGGGACTCCAAGAAGGGATAAATTTACATGATCTGCAACACCCGGACGGAAAAGAAAGTTAGGATGACGCGCGATATTATCGCAAATAACGCTTTTACCGATTGCAGCGATAAAGCCGACAACTCCTTCTCCAACGCGGAACCTGACTTTTTTATGGTGTGGGGTTATTGCATCATAAACAGCATAGACTTCTAAATAACGATCGGGTGTAAGTAAGTAAAGAATTGAGGTTGTTGCTCCCATTTCTTGAGCGATGATTTTTAAAGCAGCGTTTAAGCGTGTGGGCAGGGTTTGAGGTTTTGCAAGAATTTCACCTACTCTATGCAGTAAATCCTGGAGCGGAGACTGTGAACGTGGAGGTGTTAACATAAATAATTTGTTCCAGTTGTTGAAAAAGTACGCGAAAGGAGAGATTGTTTTGCTTGAGAGATAAGCTCATCAATGATGTCCTGGAGGGGTTGCTCTTGTGTTACCATACCAACACTTTGACCTGCCATAATGGATCCGCGTTCCACATCGCCTTCCAGAACAGCACGTTTAAGTGCCCCTGCCCAAAAATGTTCGATTTTAAGTTGCGCTTCTTTTTGCTCAATTTGTTGACGGTCAACTTGTTCTATCAGTTCTCTTTGGTAGTTCATAAAATCTTTTGTCGCTTGATTTGCAATTGCTCTAACGGGAATTACAGGAAGCCGCTGATCAAGTTGAGGCGAAGTAACAGCATCGCGTGCTTGGGCTTTGATAAACGCTTTCTTAAATTCGGGATGGGCTATACATTCCCTTGCGCATACAAAACGAGTTCCTAACTGGCATCCTGCAGCTCCCATCTCAAGGTAGGAAACGATTGCTTCTCCGCGTCCAATACCTCCGGCCACAAACACAGGTATTTCTTTAATATAGGGAAGAATTTCTTGAGCGAGTACACTTGTCGAGACAGGACCAACATGCCCTCCTGCTTCCATACCTTCGATGATAAGCGCGTCTACGCCAAGTTTTAAAAGCTTTTTAGCTAGAATGAAGGCCGGTGCAAAACAAATAACTTTCAGTCCTTTATCTTTCAACTTTGTAATCGCTTGCGCGGGGGGAAGACCACCTGCAAGGACGACATGACTCACTTTTTCCTTCACGCAAACATCAATTAAGTCCATAAGCTGTGGATGGAGGGTGATGAGGTTGACGCCAAAAGGTTTTTGCGTGAGAGCCTGCGTTGCTTGAATTTCATTGCGTAAAAGATCTGGTGGCATGGCTCCTGAGGCTATAACACCAAAACCACCCGCATTTGAAATCGAGGAAACAAGTGTCCTTTCAGAAACCCATGTCATAGCACCGCCGAGTATAGCGTGAGAAACGCCTAAAAATTCTTTTCCTACTGCCCACAACTCATCTAATCTTTTTTCAACTGATGTCATTGCCTTTCCTCTACATCCAATTGATACACTGTGTGTAAGCTTGCAATCGCTCGCTCCGCATCTATTGATGGAATTAACACACTTAACTTAATATCTGAAGAAGATACTGATTTCACCATAATTCCTTCTTCTCGCAAAGTTTGAAACAATTTATGAGAAGGGCTATGCTCTGTTTGGAGCCCAGACCCAATCACAGAGATCTTTACTACATGAGGATCTCTTAACAAATCGTTAAATTGAAGCTTTCTTTTAGCGTTCTGTAAAATACCCTGTGTTCGTTCTACTTCGATTTCAGAAACTGTAAAAGATAAATTAAGATGATTTCCGCATGGAGATAAATTTTGCTGCAGCATGTCAATGGCGATATGATGCGTGTCTAAAAGTTCTTTTACTTTATCAAGTTTAGAAGAATTCTGCGGTAGATTTGTTAAGGTAAGCCTTTCTTCGTTTAAAGAATGAGCAAGACCGCGGATGTGCTTGTAATTTGTTTGTGCTTCAGAATCGTTCGTAATTAAGGTTCCTGGTGTTTCAGACAGACTGGAAAGAACTTGAAGGCGAACTTTATGCTTCATAGCGAGTTCGATAGAGTCTTTTTGAAGAACTTTTGCTCCCTGTGCAGCAAGTTCCAGCATCTCTTGATAAACAATATGCTCAAGCTTTCCTGCTGCAGTGACATAATGGGGGTCAGCTGTATAAACGCCATCTACATCCGTAAAAATATCGCAGCGCTCTGCCTTTAAAGCAGCGGCAAGAGCAACAGCTGTTGTGTCTGAGCCTCCACGACCTAAGGTTGTTATCCTTCCATTTGTGCTGAGCCCCTGAAATCCTGCGACAACGGCTACTCTACCTTTGTTAAGATCGTCCTTAAGAGCTATTGTATCGATATGATCAATTTTTGCTTGTGTATGATGGGGAGTTGTATAAATCGGAAGTTGCCATCCTAACCATGAACGGGCAGGAATTCCTATATTTTGTAAGGCAAGTGCTAAAAGTCCTGCTGTTACTTGTTCTCCTGAGGAAACAACTGCATCATATTCTGCTCGATCATAAGTTGCAGAAAGATCTCGTACAAATCTGACGAGCGAATTAGTCGTTCCGGCCATTGCCGAGACAACAACGACAACTTGATGACCTGCATGAACTTCGGCTTTTACGCGCAAGGCGGCCTTTTTAATTAAATCAAGAGTAGCAACCGAGGTGCCACCAAATTTTTGAACAATATACGCCATATACCTTGCTTTGTTGTTCTCTTGAAGTCGTTTCTATACCTTGTTTTCACAAGAACAACAAGGTATACAGAAAATATGATATCTAATACGCGAGATACGGCCGAACTTAATCATTTTAGAAACTTCAGCTCTGATTGGTGGGATGAGGCAGGACCATATCGTATCTTGCATACAATAACCCCTTTGCGAATGGCCTTTATTCGAGAAAAGGTGGAGATTCATTTCCGTATGTTAGAAACGTCGACTAAACCCTTCAAAGGTCTGCGTATCTTAGATGTGGGCTGCGGAGGAGGGATTTTATGTGAGCCCTTAGCGCGTCTCGGGGCAGATGTAACAGGTATAGATCCTCTTGAAGAAAATATTGATGTTGCAAAAACTCATGCTAAAGAAATGGGACTTTCAATTACCTATCTTCCTTATGCAATTGAAGATTTAGAGTCGACAGTAGATTTATTTGATGTAGTTGTGGCGTCTGAAATTATTGAACATGTGGCTAATCCTAATCAATTTTTAAAAGCTTGTGTCAAACATCTTGCGCCTTGTGGAGGGATGGTTGTTACAACGTTGAACAAAACGCTCCGGTCTTATCTGCTTGGGATCCTGGCTGCCGAATATGTTCTTAAGTGGGCCCCACGTGGAACCCATTCGTGGGACAAATTTATGGCGCCAGAAATATTGTCTCACAAGTTAGCCGCTTTGGGTCTGGGAGAACAAGACATCCGTGGGCTTTCCTTTTCACCCTTAACAGGGGAATGGTCTCTTTCCTCATGTGCGGAGATAAATTATTTTTTATGGGCGGGAAAATACTTATAGAATTAAACAAACTAAATATTGTTAAAAGAAAGAATTTGTGTTTTAATAATACATATAAATATTCATAGGGAGGGGCTCATGCGTATCATATTTCTTATCTTTATCGGACTATCTTTAATTTCTGTGGCACGAGCAGATGATTCATCTAAAGCAACGCAAACGGATATAAAGACTTCTTCTGAAAAAGCGGATCTTCCTAAAATTACCCCTCCTTGTGATCCTAAAAATATCCCTCCAATACCAAAGACATTTTATTAACGATTTTTAAGAAGATTGAGTGTACGGTAATTGTTAAGAGATAAGGAGGATCTCATGGCAATTCTCGATGAAAATGATCTCCTTACCGAGGATGAACGTGCAGCTTACCTAGATCTTTTACGCCTCCACGGCCATGAATCGCATCATTTTGTTTTAGAAGTTGAAGAAGATCAAGATACGATGGATATGAATGACCTTAACTATGTTATCATCGTGAAAGTAAAAGCGACGCATGTAGGTCACGAAAAATCTAAAATCTATCGAAGTGAAGCTGGGGCGGGAACTTGGCTTGAGGAATTTGAGCAGGATTTAAAAGGTGGGTATTTCGCATCCGGAGAAGAGTCGCCTTTATAAGGCGAACCCTTTCCCAAAGCCCTAGCGAGACTCAGTCCTTTTTATCCTTATAACTATTCAAAGAAGATACGATTAAATATTTCTCTATTTCGTTCAAACACTTCTCCTACTCCTGCGGGTTTAGTTGTAGGTGCTGTGTAAAATTCTATCACACGTTCAGGAGTGTTAATGTATGGAGCATCTGGTTTAAAGAGATATCGATGAATGGAAGATGGAATTTGATAAAGGTTACCTTCACTATTGTCTACCACGCCAGCAAAGGTAAGTTGCTTTTCAGTTGCTTCTCTTAAAAGATCCTGCATGGCTTGAGCAATATCAATGTGCTTTTTACAACCAAAATAGATGCCGTCCTGGAATTCAAATTCCGTCGTAAAAGTAGGAGAAATTCCCAAGTCTGTTGCATTTTGTTTTACGCTTCTAAGACCGATGGCATCTAGAACATCCTTCAGCCATTGAGCTGGGGCCGCTTTTGTGTAAGGGATGCAATATATTCCCTTCTCTCTAAGCTCATCCATAATTTGGCTTAAGTCTACTTCGGTTGGAAAATATTCTGTGGGGCCTTCACACTTTCTTTTCGCATTGGCCAATATGATTGCATCTTCTGGTGTTACTGCGTCGAGAAATTGTAGGGCTTTTTGTAACATCTCTCTTGTCGCAATTTTGTCTGGTAAGGTTCCACTTCCAGCAAAAAGGGTACTGCGCATATTTACGGCAAGCACGCTGCCTCTTGGAAGATTTTCCAATTCCTTAAAGGAGGTAAGAAGCTTTGATCGTGTCGTTTCGTCATGTGCCATAGCGTGGCAAATTGAGGAAGTCGTTACGAGAGGTAATGCCAGTGCAAAAAATGTAATAAGAGTTTTCATGTTTATATTTCTCCAATTCAATAATATTGTGTTTATTTATACCTTAAGTAATATTTTTTTTGATGAAAATACAAGAAAAATTTTTAAATTATATTTTTCAAAGGAAATCTCGTTTGTTAAATCTATACATGACGTGGCTTTGGATAAGGAGAATTCGTTTTTGGGTCCCGGGTATTAAGAAAAGCAAGCGCTCACTTCGCTCACTGTGCTTTTCTAAATCCCGGGATGACGAAAATTCAACGATAAAATACCGTCATCCCGGGAGCTAGGAAATCTTGCTCTCTTGAGAGCTTAGATTTACTTGCTACCCGGGACCCACATAAATCTAATCATCTTGTATATTCACGCCGTTTTTCGGACCAGTGGTTTATATTTCACCCGATGGGGTTGATCTGCATCCATGCCGAGGCGCCGTTTGTGATCTGCTTCATAAGCTTGATAGTTACCTTCGAACCATTCCACATGGCTGTCTCCTTCAAAAGCTAGGATATGAGTTGCAATGCGATCCAAAAACCAGCGATCGTGGCTGATAATAACGGCACATCCTGCATACTCTAAGAGAGCCTCCTCGAGCGCTCGAAGCGTATCAATATCCAAATCATTAGTAGGCTCGTCGAGAAGCAGTACGTTCACACCAGATTTAAGGATTTTGGCAAGATGAACGCGGTTACGCTCTCCTCCGGAAAGCTGGCCCACTTTCTTTTGTTGGTCTGTTCCTTTGAAATTAAAACTTGCGCAATACGCACGGCTGGGCATTTTACGCTTTCCAAGCTCAATTTCATCATGTCCTTGAGAAATTTCCTCCCAGACAGTCTTCTGAGGATCGAGATTGTCGCGAGATTGATCGACATAGCCTAAAACAACGGACTCACCGATACGGATAAGGCCATCACCTGGCTTTTCGTGGCCTGTAATGAGTTTGAAGAGCGTTGACTTTCCAGCGCCATTTGGCCCAATAACGCCCACGATACCCCCCGCGGGTAGTTTAAAGTTTAAATCTTCAATCAGCAAACGATCGCCGAACCCTTTGAAAAGATTCTGAGTTTCGATGACTGTGGACCCTAAACGAGGGCCTGCAGGGATAATGATTTGGGCCGTCTCTTGGGATTTGCGCGCATCTTGTGCTAAAAGCTCTTCATAAGCTTGAATACGCGCTTTACTTTTTGCCTGGCGCGCTTTAGGAGATTGACGAATCCACTCCAATTCTCGTGCCAGTGTTTTCTGACGAGAACCTTCTTGCTTCCCTTCGAGCTCAAGACGCTTTTGCTTTTGCTCGAGCCAAGCTGAGTAATTCCCTTCAAAGGGAATTCCTTGGCCTCGGTCTAGTTCTAAGATCCAGCTTACGACATTATCTAAGAAGTAGCGATCGTGGGTAACAAGAATAATCGTTCCTTTGTATTCTTGAAGATGCCGTTCAAGCCATGCAACAGATTCAGCGTCCAAATGGTTTGTAGGTTCATCTAAAAGCAAAATATCGGGTTGTTGAAGGAGAAGTTTGCAAAGGGCGATACGGCGCTTTTCTCCACCTGAAAGCATTTTGATGTCTGCATCTCCTGGAGGACAACGCAAAGCGTCCATAGCAATTTCGACTTTTCGATTTAAATCCCACCCCTCAACGGCTTCAATTTTGTCTTGAAGTTCGGCCTGCTCGCTGAGAAGGGTATTCATTTCGTCATCGCTCATGGGCTCGGCAAAACGAGCACTAATGGCTTCAAAGCGATCCAAAAGCCCTTTTGTCTCTGATAGCGCCTCAAGAATATTTTCTTCAACCGTTAGATTTGGATTGAGTTCTGGTTCTTGAGATAAATAACCTACAGTTGTACCTTCGGCAGCCCACGCTTCTCCGTTAAATTCTGTATCTATACCTGCCATGATTTTCATCAACGTTGACTTACCAGAGCCATTCACCCCGATAATACCAATTTTAGCACCTGGATAAAATGATAACCAAATGTCCTTAAAAACTTCACGTGAACCAGGATAAACTTTGGTGAGCCCCTTCATAACGTAGATATATTGGTTTGTTGTCATTTTAACTCCGGGATAAATGTAGTTTATGTACTCGTTAGACCCCATGGGGCTTCGGTGTGGCATCACGCCTCAGCGCGCATGGCGCGCGACGGCGGATGGTGGGCCCGGCAGGACTCGAACCTGCGACAGCTCCGTTATGAGCGGAGAGTTCTAACCGCTGAACTACAGGCCCTCAAGAATTCTTCTAAAATACCGGAAATCCTTGAAGGGTCAATGGTAAAATGATCACCATCACAAACAAATTCAAGATGCTTGGAAGATACTTTTAGGCTATGGTCTTTTTCTAGAGGTTTTTAAGAAATAATAGGAAAGGGGATCTACAAGTCAATTACGTGAGTGATAAAATTTCACTTTATATCCTGCCGTATCCGCAACTGTTCCTTGCGCTTCCTTAAATTATCTCGCAAGGCCTTTTCAAGGCGCAATTTTTTTGCTTCAGCGAGCTTCTTTCGCTGAAGGGTAGAGGGGTGCTCTTTGCTATCCTTCTTAAGTGGAGATGTCAGTATCTTAATATCCATAAAAACATCTTGTAGCACATTGATACCCATAAAATTCAACCATAAAAATAACTTACTCTTTTTCCTTTTCTTTATCACGCGCGTTATATATAGCGCAATGTGTAAGTTTTTTTGATTGTTTGGATCTGCGGCTAAAAATGCTCATGTTTCTCAATGAGAAAGAAAGCATTTTTGTTTCCAGGATCGATGGACAGGTATATGACTCCCGCTCTTTAAGAAATTTACACACTGCGTTATATATTTTTTCTGATTGCAAATCTCATCCTCTTGATTGACAGGCCAAGCTGTGGCATCTTGCGCGTGAGATTGCCGTCGTAGCTCAGTGGTAGAGCACACCCTTGGTAAGGGTGAGGTCGAGAGTTCAATCCTCTCCGACGGCACCAGTCTTGCGTGGCCCAGATAAGTTATGAAATCAAGTAAACGCAATACCTACTTAAAAATATTTGACATTCTGATTTTTTTGCTTGTTCTCTCCTGCCATTTAATAATGAGGTGAATTTATGAGAGTTTTTAGCCCTATATTTGTTTTGCTATGCTGTTTGTCAGTTGTCTCTTCTCCTGTTTTAAGCATGAGTGAACCTACTGAGTTTAAAATGAGCGCAGCGAGGGAAAAGCTAGATGAGTTCCTATCGAAACAGAACTATAAAGGAGCACTTGAGAAGCTTAAGTTGGACGGAACTAAAGCTCCTGATGAGGGTATAGCCCTGTTTCTTTTAAAGAGTAATGGCTTTGAACTCTGGAAAAACTTAACTCAAATTGATCAAAAATGGGTTCTTTCTAGGATTATGAAAGCAAGTTATAATCCTTTAGGATCAGTATCTGTGAGAAAACCTTTGGAGGACATCAAAGAACAAGCACTTGCACGACGTATTTTTGCTTTTTACAGAAGCACCCTTGGGTTGATGTTGGGTGAGGCCGAGAATATGTGGCTAAAAGCTATATTTGAGAAGAAACCAGCTGTTCATCATGCTATTATTGAGGGACGTGAGGAAGACCTTGTCGCTTTACTTAATGATCCTATGCGTTCAAATCTTTTTTACGGATTTGCTGATCCAGACGAACCATCCACGTCCTCTCTTTATATTGAAGATCCAACAGAACTTAGAGCTGCTACAGTGTTTACTCTTCTTCAAAAACTAGCTGCTGTAGTAGGCGTTCGTCGATCTATGAATCCTGAATGCGATCCCACTCATGTTAGAAATCTAATTTCTGTTACATCAACGAGTGCGGAGGAGATGCTTGACGCACTCGATATTGAGTTTGGATTTAGAATAGATTTTCCAAACCCGTATCCAGGCGAAGTTGGTCTTGTGACTTCCCGTGGAATTGCAAGCTATCGATCTATCCACGCGCTCTACCAAGCGTGGAGATGTTCACAACTCGTCGAAAATTGTGAGAACTGTAAGGTATTGGAGATTGGAGCTGGGCTAGGACGTGCTGCGTATTATGCACATAAGTTTGGGTTCAAGAATTATACAATAGTTGATATCCCTATGACAAGCATAGCCCAAGCACACTTTTTGGGGACTGTTTTGAGCTCGGACTCAATAACGCTTCCTGAAGAAGCTGCTGTTGATGGACGTATACGTATAATAACGCCTCCAAAATTATTTAGTGAGGAGGAGAAATTTCACCTTGTTGTAAACTTTGATGGTCTTACTGAAATGACGCGAGAAGTCGCGATGGACTATTGGGAATATGCTAAACGCAATGCAAACGTTTTCCTGTCGGTTAATCATGAAGCTAATCCTTATACTGTGCGAGAATTGTATATGTCTAGTAAAGTTGGCAAAAAGTGTGTTACCCGGGGGCCCTATGCATTGCGAGAAGGTTATATGGAAGAGATCATTGATATTAGGAAGTAACATTCGTTTCGTTTAAGGTGTCAAGAATAGAAGAGTGGTTCTATCAGTTAAACAAATGGCTGGCACCGTTCTAAAAATTTCACTTAAATCCTTGGTAGTAAGAAACTCTAATGCTCATAAATTTGCATAGAGTTCGCTTGCTCCCGGGGTTAATTTATTTGTTTTGTGTTATATCTTACACAGTTGTTGTTTTTCTTTTTTCAGTAAAGTATAAAAACTGATGAAAAACGCGCATTTTATACTTGTATGTTAATGCTACCATTCTTACTTACTTTGTAAGTAGGGATAAATTTTTTTATTATTTTTTGAAAAGGTGTTGTTATGAAATTTCGTAGTATTGGTTTGTTGTCTTTGTTATCCTGTATAACGTTACTAAATGATCCTGTCCTCAGTATGCGGGGCGAAGATGAAAAAGGGCCTACAGGGATAGTACCTCATAAAGCAAAAATGCCCTTAACAACAGAAAGAAGAAATTTAGAAGCCTTTCTAGACAAGCAAGATTATCCGGGAGCTTTTAGATCAATGAAGGCGAGTCTTTCCCACGTTTCTGATGAAGAGATCGTGAATTTTCTTATGACGAGTAATAAGTACCCGGGATGGGATACAGTAGATCCTAACATTAGAGGATGGGTTGTTGCTAAAATTACAAAGGAAGCGAAGAGAAAAGATTTAGAGAATTTTCTAAGCAAACAAGATTATTCAGGCGCTTTTAGTGCAACGAAGGCGGCTCTCCCACATGTTTCTGCTGAAGAGATCGTGAATTTTCTTATGACGAGTAATAAGTATCCGGGATGGGCGGAGTTAGATCATGAGACTAAAGCATGGGTTGCTGTTCGAATTATAGGAAAATCTATTAAGGAATTTGCTCCTCCCCCTTCACTCTCTCCTGTAGCTGTGGGTAAACAGCCTTTACCAGAAGCAGCGCATATAGCTCCGGCAGTTGATGAAGTGGATGAGGATTTAGCAGAGGCCCTACGGTTAAGCCTTCAGTTAGATGGCGCACCTGTAGCTCTATCAGACGATGACGGAGATGTGGACTTTGCATGGGCTATAGAGGGAGCAGGCGGGCCTGCAACTTTACCAGCGGAACATGATGCAGATTTCGCACGGGTTCTAGAATTAAGTCGTCTAGATACAGGCGGTCCTGCAGCCTTACGAGCGGATGAACATGATGCGGACCTCGTACGAGTTTTGGAGTTAAGTCTTCAGGATGTAGGGACTCCTGCAGGTTATGAAGCAGACCTCGAACGAGCTTTAGAGTTAAGTCGTCGCGAAAAAGCTGCAGCTGCGCCTAAAACTATGCTAGAGGAATTCCAACAGTGGGCAAAACAAGCTGGTGAACGTGAAGGTAAGCATGACGCTACGACGACTCAGTTTACACTTATTAAGAAGAGGGATCCTAAAGATAGGGCATAATTCCGTTGTTTTTGAGTAAGGCTAGCCTAGAAAAAGCAACAAATGGAAGCTAATGAAAAATTTAGCTTCCATTTGTTTTTTGTGAAGCGTTGTTCGTTGTAAATTCTTTCCTCACGCTTTTATTTGAAGGTTAAGTGTTTTTATTTCCCTATTATTGGATCCCCGCCTACGCGCAGTGGTGTTCGGGGGAATAATAAAGGTGGATTGCTTTGTCGGAACTTTGTTCCTCCTCGCAATGACGATCGAGTAGAAGCAAAAATGTGCCTCAATTTCGTCATTGCGAGGAGCTTTGCTCCGAAGCAATCCAGACTTTTTTCAATAACTTTCTAAACTTCAATTTTTTAAGTTTATTTTTTCAAAATAAGATAGGCCACAATCCACAATAAAGCTGAAAGAAAGGATGTAGTAAGCAGCTTAATCCCAATGTTAGCTTTCTCAGGAGCACTCGTAGCATGGCCTGGTTCAATTTTGTCAGGAATGCGAATACCCCAGGGAAGCACCATAAAAAGAACGATAACCCAAATCATGACATAAACCATTAGGCCGATCGTAAAAGTCATGAGCTTTCCTAGTTATCCTCTTTATTATCCTGAGGAGTTGAGCGTTTATAATCCACCTCAACGCGAATTCCGACCCCCCGCGTCCCTTCTAAGGTATTATGAGAAGAAGGGGGCTCTTTATGGGTGGCAAGTAGTTCGATTTCGACGCGGCTTTGGGATTTAAGCGATGCCACTTCTTCGAGTTCAATGAGTGCACCAAGACAGTCTTTCGGGTTAAAGAAAAGCACAGGGTTATTATGATATCCTAATGTTGGCATTCCATCTCCAATAACCTCCATCCCAGCTGCGGCAAGTTTATCACGTGCGGCAGCTATATCGGGTACTTCATAGCACAGGTGGTGAATCCCTCCTTGAGGGTTTTTTTGAAGGAAATTTTGTATGGGAGAGGCTTCTCCGAGAGGCGTTATAAGTTCAATTTTAGTATTGGGAAGATTTACAATCGCTACACGAATACCATGATTTGGAAGATCTTGAGGTGTGGTTACAAAAGCGCCAAAGGTTGATTGATATTGATTTATGGCCGCATCTAAGTCTGGAACGGCGATTGCAACATGGTTTAAGTTTCCGATCATAGGGCCTCCCTTAAACGCGATAAACTTGAACGTGGGTTAGCGTCTTTTTCCCATAATAGTTTGATAAAATACGTCGCGTGGCTATGCGAGTCGCTTCTGCAATGGTTTCATCATTCATCCTTTCTTCTAAGGGGAGTCCAAGAAAGGCTTCTTCAATCGCTCCGATACAATGCGCAACGAGGGTTTCTAATTGCTCGCCTTCAGCAACACCAATTAAAAGAACGGAAGGAGGATGTGAAAACGTCCCTTTCTTTTTTAAGAGAAGGGTTACAAGTGCATGACCTGTGCTCATCAAACGATGGCGGTCATGCATGATAGAACCTCTATACGGAATCAACTTTTTCCCATCGAGAGCAAGTCGGCCATGGGGGACTTGATCAACAAGTTCTGCTCCGCTTTCAGTTAAAGCAATAAGATCTCCATTATGAGGAGCTATGACGAAAGGAACATTATTCATTAAAGCCAATTGGGCTTGTTCTTGGATATGGTGATCTTCCCCGTGGACGGGAACAACAATTTTGGGCCGAATCCAAGAATACATCTGAATCAATTCATCGCGACAGGGATGCCCTGAAACATGGATGTCGTGATCGTTGGCTGTAACAACTTGAATACCGTTTCGTACGAGTAAGTTCTGTAGGGATGTAATTGCCTTTTCATTTCCAGGAATTTGTCGAGAAGAGAAAATAACAACGTCTCCTTTTTCTAAAGAAATATGCTTATCTTCGCCCTTTGCAATGCGTAAGAGGGCTGCGCGTTGTTCACCTTGACTTCCAGTACAGATGATGAGTGAATCGGAACGATCTAAAAAACCAGCATCATGATGATTTAGAAAAGGCGGATAATCCTTAAAATAATTTAGTTTACGGGCGACTTCATCAATGCGATGGAGAGAACGACCGACGAGCCCCACAAAACGTCCATTCGCTTTGGCTGCTTCAGCGCAACTCGCAACACGAGCGACATTTGAGGCAAAACAAGCAATAAGAACTCTTTTTCCAGGAAACTGGCTCACAAGGTCGATCAGATTTTTACGAATTGGTTTTTCAGATCCCGAATGGCCAGGAACAAACACATTTGTGGAATCACATACAAGGGCTAAGACGCCCTCGTCACCTAGCTTTTTCAAAGCTTTTACATCTGTTGATTTTCCGATTAAAGGATGGGGGTCGATCTTCCAATCCCCTGTATGGACAATCGTTCCTGCAGCTGTACGAATCGCTAAAACATTTGGTTCGGGAATCGAATGGGTGATTTGAATAAAATCAACAGTGAAAGGTCCAATATCTACACCACCAGAAAGTGGAATTTCGTGCAGAGGTGCCGTGAGGCCAGCTTCTTGAAGTTTATGTCGCACAAGAGAAGCAGTAAAAGGCGTTGCAAAGAGGGGGCATCTTAACCGTGACCAAAGATAGGGAACAGCACCAATATGGTCCTCGTGCGCATGGGTCAAAACGATACCAATTAAATTCTGGGCATGTTCTTCGATGAAATTCGTATCCGGCATGAGGACTTCGATGCCAGGTGTTTGGTCAAATGTTATACCCAAATCTACCATGAGCCACTTACCACGGTAATGGTAAAGATTCAGATTCATTCCAATTTCCCCGGAGCCTCCCAAGGGCAAGAAATATATTTTATTAGGGTCTAGTTCCATTCTCTATAAAAAACCGTTCTTAAAAAGTGTTTTAATCTTAATATTTATTATGCCAGAAAAGAGAATCTAACACCAAGGGAATTGATTGGCACCCCTCACTCGTCGCTATGCGACGACCTCTCCCCTTGTGGGCTAATCT
>JAFECQ010000005.1 GCA_018242065.1 Pseudomonadota bacterium
CGTGTTATCTAGGACAGCCCCAAAATCTATTCAGTATTATAAAGATATCTTTGATGCGACTCTAGCAATAGCCCATGCTTTATTATCAGAATCTAATTCTGCCCAGCTTGTATACCCATTGCTGCTCAGAAGAAACTTTACAACCTCTTCATCTGAAGCGGTGGTTGTTGCTTTTAGTTTATTGAAAGCTCCAGAATAATCCTGCTTACTTAGAAATTCTGTTAACTTTTTTCTTTCAGCCTGGGATCTTGCTCTCGCAACAACCCACTTTTGCGTTTCAGGAAGGAGCATATCCCACTTTTCATACCCATTGCTGCTCAGAAGAAATTTTACGACCCCTTCATCAGACTCACTTGTTGTTGCTTTTAGTTTATTGAAAGCTCCAGAATAATCCTGTTTCTTTAGAAATTCTGTTAAATTTGTTCTTTCAGCCTGAGATCTTACTCTCGCAACAACCCAATCCTGCTCTCTTTCGCTCAGTGCGTCCCAATCCTTATATCCTCTTTGTATAAAAATATCTTTTACTCTATCTTTAACCGACATCCCTACGTAATGGACGGTTGAAAAGTCATAAGCTCTCGCAAGTTCAGCGGGATCGAATGTCGCTCCGAAAGCTTCAGAGCTTCTCACAGCTTCTTTTAATGTTACGCCCTGAAGAAGATCGGCAAACCTTTGAAAATGTTTACCACCCCCGAATACAGGGGAACGTATTAAATCATCAAAACTTCTCAATAATTCTTCCGTGGATCGAGTTGCTTTATTTGCGCTCAACCCAAAATTTTTACGCTTCCAATTCAAGAATGCACGAGCTTGTGGGGAACTCCATAGCATGTGCAATGTCACTATCGCTTTCTTGGCACCGGCTTCTGCATAAGAAGCATAGGTATAAAAACTTTGGTCGGCATTTTCTACTCCTGCAATACGTATTGGGGCCGGAGAAAAATGTACTGAAACGCCCCCATCCGCATCTTTACCAGGGTGAGTGATGACCAATTTCTTTTGGACAGTACTTTTCACAACGCCGCCATCTTTTTCAATATTCTCAATATCTAAAGGCTCTCCTTCATTTGGCATACGATCAAATTTCACTCTTCCAGGACTACTACCTGCTATCATAAGCTTAAGATGTCTCCAAACATCATAATCACCAATAGTCGGAGCTCTAGGGTCGGTAGCGGGGTGAGGATATAACCCAATAAAAGAATTTTTTTCCTGAAAAGGAGCAGCCTGACCCACAGCAAATATCTTTATAGAACGAGGATCTACCCCATCGAGTTCCATCTCTCTTCGAATATCTTCAGGAAGTTTTAAAAACGAAGATAATGGAATATGTGCCACCAAGGAAGGCACCAGAATAAAAAATGAATGTCTGGTGTATAAATAACGGGCTAATATAGGAATTTTAGGCATGCGAGTCTCAGGACAAACCGCGTAATCTCCTCTATGATCTTCGTAAATTTCTCTATCCCATCGTGGGTAGATGGAAAGCCTAGAGGACGGATCATAAACGACATCCCAAGCATTCATACCATAGGCAGGAAGAATAAGGAAGTGCGCCATAGTAACATAAAGCAGAAGGGTATTATTAAAAAACTTATACTTATTTAAAACATCCATTAACTTCTTAACCCAAACAGTAATCTTTGAATTAAATATATCAATAAATTTATAAAAATCTATATAATTTTCCAACCAAATCGCGCGAAACTAAAAGAAAGCCCTCTACCACTATCAAAGTGGTAAGATTTTTCGTTTTAAGATTAGAATTACTTTGAGGAATCTATATAAATCTATAGCGCTCTAAAAAAAGATAGCCTATAAAAGAGTGGTAACCTTAAAAGTGAGGAGAAACTATGGCAGGCAGCGTTAATAAGGTCATTTTAGTCGGGAACTTGGGAAAAGATCCTGAAGTTCGGATGACGCAAGACGGCGTAAAAATTGTAAACCTTGCTTTAGCTACCTCAGAACAGTGGCGCGACAAGGAAACTCAAGAGCGCAAAGAGCGTACTGAATGGCATCGAGTTGTCATTTTTAATGAAAAACTCGCTGAAGTCGCAGACAAATACTTGCGTAAAGGCGCTAAAATTTATATTGAAGGACAACTTCAAACCCGCAAATGGACCGATCAAAGCGGTCAAGAACGTTATACTACGGAAGTTATTATTCCTCGATTTCGGGGAGAAATGACCATGCTCGATAGCGCCCGTAGCCAAGGAAGCGGGGATATGGCTTCTTTTGACGCCCCTAGCAACAATGCAAGAGAAGCATTACCCGCTATGAGTGACATTGATGATGAAATCCCATTTTAAGCCTTGCACGTACTTTAAGAGGAGCCCCCTTTGACTGAAAATATAGCGATTCCTTCTGTTTATATCGAAGATGAGATGAAAAATTCTTATCTCGACTACGCTATGAGCGTCATTGTAAGTCGTGCATTACCCGATGTGCGTGATGGGCTAAAACCCGTTCATCGACGTATACTTTATGCTATGTATGAATCTGGATTTGACTATAATCGTCCGCACCGCAAATCCGCCCATATCGTGGGAGGTGTCATTGCAAAATATCATCCGCATAGCACAGAAGCAGTTTACGATTCCTTAGTGCGTATGGCACAGGCCTTCTCATTGCGTCTCCCTCTTATTGACGGACAGGGAAATTTTGGCTCAGTGGATGGTGATCCAGCGGCAGCTATGCGGTATACAGAAGCGCGCCTTTCGCGACCTGCCCATTACCTCATGAATGATATTGATAAGGAAACCGTTGATTTTCGTCCAAACTATGATGAATCAACTGAAGAACCTACGGTTCTTCCAAGTCGAATTCCGAATCTGTTAGTAAATGGCGCCGGCGGAATTGCTGTCGGAATGGCAACCAATATTCCTTCACACAATCTTGGAGAAGTTATTGATGGTTGTTGCGCTCTCATCGAAAATCCTGATTTAACTGTTGAAGAACTCATGGAGTACATTCCTGGGCCAGACTTTCCAACAGGCGCTCTTATTATGGGACGTCGTGGAATTTATAATGCCTTTAAGACCGGCCGTGGTTCTCTCACAATCCGAAGCCGTACTCATATTGAAACTCTTCGAAAAGACCGCGAAGCTATCATTGTTACAGAAATTCCTTACCAAGTTAACAAAGCAAAAATGGTCGAACGTATCGCTGAGCTTATCAATAATAAGGAACTAGAAGGCATTTCAGACTTACGAGATGAATCTGACCGCCAAGGAGATCGAGTTGTCATCGAATTAAAAAAAGACGCAATCCCTGACATCGTTCTTAATCGTCTCTATGCCATGACACCACTCCAAACAACATTTGGTGTAAACATGTTGGCCCTAAATGGAGGGCGTCCACGGCAAATGGGTCTCAAGGAGATCCTCGAATGTTTCATTCTTTTTCGCGAAGAAGTCATCACTCGCAGAACACTTTACGAGCTTAAAAAAGCGCGAGAACGCGCACACATTTTAGTCGGACTTGCAATTGCAGTTGCCAATTTAGATGAAATGATTGCTCTTATCCGCAAAGCGGCAGATCCCCAAATTGCAAAAAATGAGATCTTATCTCGCTCCTGGAAAGCCCAAGATATCGAACCTCTCATTCGTCTCATCGATGAGCCCGGCTATCCTGTTGTCGATGGAACTTATCGTCTATCTGAAACTCAAGCTAAAGCTATCTTAGATTTAAGACTTCATCGACTGACTGGCCTTGAGCGCGAAAAAATCGCTCAAGAGCTTCAGGATATTGTGGAAGAAATCAAAGAGTACCTCCATATTTTAGGTTCTCGAGATAAACGTCTTGAAATCTTGCGCGCTGAACTCCTTGAAATAAAGGAAAACTATGCGACACCTCGGCGCACAACAATTGAAGAGATGGAAACAAATGCAGATGAAGAAGATCTAATCCAACGCGAAGACATGGTTGTTACGGTCAGTCTTGGGGGGTACATCAAGCGCGTTCCTATCAGTACTTATAGAGCTCAAAAGCGTGGCGGAAAAGGCCGTTCAGGTATGTCCACGCGAGAAGAAGATGCTGTTTCTGAAGTTTTTGTCGCAAATACACATACTCAAATGTTATTTTTTACAACTTCTGGTCGTGTATTTGGCATGAAAGTTTATAGGCTTCCGCTCAGTACCCCACAAGCGCGTGGGAAAGCTATTGTCAATCTTCTCCCTCTTGAAGCAGAAGAGACAATTTCAACCATCATGCCTATGCCTGAAGACACAGCTCAATGGGCTAATATGCATATTCTTTTCGCAACATCTTCTGGACACGTCAGACGAAATGCGCTTTCCGATTTCACGAACATTAGAGCCAACGGCAAGATTGCCATGAAACTTGAAGAAGGAGAGCGCCTTATTGCTGTCAGTTCTTGTGATGAAACAAATGATGTCCTCCTCACAACACGCGCCGGTCGTTGTATCCGCTTTAGCGTTACAGACATACGCGAATTTGTTGGTAGAACATCAACTGGTGTTCGCGGCATACGGCTTGGAAAATCAGATGAAGTTGTTTCAATGACCATTCTTGCGCAAGTTGAATTTACGATTGAAGAGCGCGACTCTTACCTTAAACAAGCGATGCGCCTCCGCAGACAAGAGGACGAAGAAGAAACAAGTGACAATGAAGCTCTCCTTCCAGAAGATCGTTTTGAAGCAATGGCTTCTCTCGAAGAGTTCATTCTTACAGTCAGTGAAAATGGTTTTGGGAAGCGTTCATCAGCTTATGAATATCGCTGTACTAACCGTGGGGGCCAGGGCATTACAACGATGGAAGTCACAGCCAAAACTGGCAAAGTTGTCGATTCATTCCCGGTAAAAGATGAAGACGATGTGATGCTAGTTACAAATACAGGTAAACTAATTCGTTGTCCTGTTCATGATGTTCGCATTGCGGGTCGTCGAACTCAAGGCGTAACCCTCTTTCGGGTAGATAAGGCAGAAGTCGTTGTTTCTGTTGCTCGCATTCAAGATGATGGCAGTGAAGGAAACGAAGAAAGTCAAGATGGCTAACCCCTTACACGTTGGTGTTTATCCTGGAACGTTTGACCCTATTACTTTTGGCCACTTGGATATTATTCAAAGAGCAACACGTCTCGTTGATCGTCTTATTATAGCTGTTGCCACAAATGTAAAAAAAGTACCCCTCTTTGTTCTCGAAGATCGCGTTCAACTAATTGAAGCTGAACTTAAAACCTTACCCCTTCCAAAAGAGGTGGAAATTATTGTTAAATCTTTTGATTCACTTCTAATCAATTTTGTAAAGCAAGAAGGAGCTCGTGTTATTATCCGTGGGCTTAGAGCAGTCTCAGATTTTGAATACGAATTTCAGATGGCAGGTACAAATCGAAAACTAAATTCTGAACTTGAAACTGTTTTTCTTGTTGCATCAGAAAATTATCAATTCATTGCATCAAATTTGGTTAAAGAAATTGCTCGGTTACAGGGGGATTTGTCTCCTTTCGTTTCTAATAACGTTGCAAAAGCTTTGAACAAACGATTTACAGAACACTTATAATTGTTTTTTATATGTTGATTTTAAATTTGTATGAAGAGTGAGGTCACGTGAAGATAAAACTGGCAACTATCCTAAAATACGGTGGTGGGCTTCTTTTTCTCTGTATTATTGGTTTTATCTACCTGGAAGTGAAGAGTCCTACCGACTTAAGACGATTTAGAAGAACTGATCATGCTTTCTCTAAAGATCTTCCAGTGCCGCCCTCTCGTAAAGGTTTGGATCATCTTTATATTTCAGGAAGCGCACGTATAAGCCAACCCTCTCTCCAAAAAGCTATAGGAGACATTGATAAAGCTATCTATGTCGTCGATTTACTCGGTGAACCTCATTGTTTTATTCAAGGTTTACCTGCTCGTTGGTATGGTTACAAGCCGGATCAATTAATCGCAAATACTCCAGGAAAGCTTGGATTTTTTCATATACGACATATGTTACGTCGCCTTTTGAGAACAGGGAAACTACATCATACAAACCAAGATGCTCAAACCGAAAAAGAAATGATTGAACAAGCTGGCTATCACTATATTCAAGCCAACTTTACACGAGGAGACGCCCCCAGTAATGATCAAGTTGATCAACTTATTAAAGATTTACAGGGCATTCCAGAGGGTAGCTGGGTTCATTTTCATTGCTCAGCTGGACAAGGGCGTACGACAATAGCGATGGCAATGTATGATATTTTAAAAAATAGTAAAAACGTATCCCTAGAAGATATCATAAAGCGTCAATACAGCCTTGGGGGTGTTGACTTATTTGATACGGTTGTTTGGCCAAATGGAACCTATACAAAAGAAGCCTTGGAAAATAGAAGCTCTTTTATAACTAAATTTTATCAGTATGTAACTGATCCAAATGGCTTAAACTCAACTTCTTGGAAAGAATGGATAAGGGTAAATAACAATACTTAAAATTTTGCATATCCCCCAATGAAAGTTTACGAATTTTTATATAATTAAAGATATCATAACGTATCAAAAGGGAGAATACGTATGCAAATAAAAACCCTCATAGCAACGCTCTTCGTAGTCTTTTTGGGAAGCACCCTCGCTTATGGCAACATTAGCTTTAAATGCCCCAGAATTCCTTCCAACTGGGATGGAAAATCAGATATTGATAGATGGAAAGTCATCCAAACAAATGGAGAAAAGCCAATAGGCCCTTACTTTGCCTACGAATCCTGGATTTACATAACTTCTCAAAATCCATATAAATTTCAATGCACCTATCGTGGAAAATCAGCTAATCCACAAGACCAAGCAATAGTGACTCTTGGACGAAATGACATTGGGGGCACTTATCTATTTGCAGGCACAACGTCTCCTCCTGCACTTAACCAGAATAATCTTTGCCTTGGCGGCGGTTGCCACATACGGCTACATAATAGTTCACAAGGTCGTGGCCATCATTGTTTTGATATACCTTCCTCTTCGTTGGATTTTCCTCCAGGATGTATTTTTATCAAACAGTAAACTGCTTAGTTTAATACTGATAAATTAAATAAACTCAGGGGTAAAACTTGAGCAGAAAGAAAGATTCTTTATGATATATTTTTTCTTAATTCTAGCATTTTTTCTACTTCCCATATCTGCATTTGCCGGCGGAAATGACAAAGAAGAAGATGATGATTTTGAAAGAGAACAATTAAGCACCTTACAACTCACACTCCCACCTCTTTCCTTAGGAACTCTAGCAAAGAAACCTGTGATACCTAAAGAAGACGTAATCGATCTCTCGGATTTCACTATTTTAGACTCGGTGAAAAACAGAGAAATGAATTCAAAAAGAACCGTTCAGAGTGACGTAAAAACAAAAGATGCTTCGTGGGAACATCATATAGATTCTGATAAAGATATAGGAAATCTTCGTCACCTTACCTATTGGTATATAGAAGACGAGACTCCCTTAAGAGTGTGGGTTTTGTTATTGAAAAACGCCCGCGGTGTTCATCCTCTTGCAGACCTCATGGCCAACGAAATTCTTGCTTATACCCATTTTCCTTCTCTCAACGAGGCTATAGAACTCAATGATCCTGATGACTTTTTAAGGCAGGCTCTTTCCAAATTGTCTCTTTCGTTATTGCATTTAAGACAACGTATAGAGTTAACCCGACCATTAGACACCGACATAGAAAACTTATCTGAAACACAAAAAAGATTAGAGGAAAAACTCAATAGAGTGTGTGAAAAAATAAGAAAAAAAGAAATGGCCGCAGCTCATTTAGAAGGTCGAACCATAAACAGAGGAGAATCTCTGAAAGAATTCCAAGAGTCTTCGAAGGAAAATGCAAAAAGTATAAGAGAAATAATAAATACACTAGAAAAAAAAAAGAAAGATATTCAGGAAAACATAAAAAACTTAGAAGAAAAAAAGAAGTCCATACAAGAACGGTTTTCCCTTTGTGCCGATCAAGAACACGGACTCTCTGAAACTCAAAAACAAGAACTTCTTTTTATAAGAGAGCCAGGCAAGCTTGAAGCTTATATGAAAGAGAAGTTTGTTAAATTACAGAAAAACGTTACTGAACGACATGATAGTAAATCTGAAGAAGATCAAAAGATATTTGCAGAAAGCTTACACTCCCTTGCACACTGTCATTTTTGGGGGTGGGGATGCAATCAAAGTTTTACAATAGCTTTTGAACATTTTTCAGCAGCTGCATCTACAGAAAAACATCCAAGAGCATATGAAGCCAAAGGCCATATGCTGGCAGGGGGCTTTGGAGTAAAGAAATCTCTCCAAGACGCATTCAAAGCTTATGAGCGATATTCTCTAACTGATAGTAATGGACTTTTACTCCTTGCTCACAGCTATCGCACAGGGTGTGGCGTTAAAGCAAACCCAAAACAAACCCTAGAACAATTAAAAACGGCAGCAGAAAAACACAATCCTATCGCTCTAAGAGCACTCATACGACTAGATAAAAGTATGACACCCTTTAGGAATGATCAAATTGAGTCTTATGGAACGTCAATAGATAAACAATCAAAACAAAAAGACCATGCTCGATTCCTTACAAGGATTGCTCAAGGAGATCAGGACGCATATCATTCTTTAGGCAAATACTTTTTAAGAGAAACCCAAGCTTACTATTCTGCTGCTCTATGTTTTGCAATCGGATACTTGAGTATAGATTCCGAATCTACTGATACTCTTTACCCTATTTTCTACCAAGAAATTATAGATGAACAACTATCCGACCCAGATTCGAGTGTAAAAAAAAGAAAAGTAGCTGAGGCGTTTACTGAATTTTTAAAACAAATTTCCTGTTTGGTTATAAATGAGAACGAAAAACGCTTCAAAGAATTTTATGAAGTACTTGAAAAACTTGTAAAAGTGAAAAGAGAGTTTGTAAAAAAGGCAATAACGCTTGATTCTGTTGGTTTTGGACACATGTATGATGGTGCGTGTCGAGGTATTACAGAATGTCGACGACTTCTTGGTTATTATTATTTTTTTGGATGGTGGCGAGAAAAAAGCGTGAAAAAAGCAGCTCTATTTTTTGAGGCTGTAGACAGTCCTCTTTCTTCACAATCTTGGGAAAAGAAGATTGCAGAAATTTTTGAGGGGCGAATAGAAAGTAAAAAAAATCAACAAAAAGTTGATCAAACTACTGATGACGAATGCCACTATCTACCTACTACAGTTAAATGGAGTCGACTTCTTGGTGACATAGGATATTCCACAGGCGACTACAAATTTGGCAAAATAATGGTCACCTTTTTCCCTGAACTCTCCTTTAAATACTTTTCAAGACAAGGCGGACAGCATCCAAAAGCAACATCTGAATTAGGTAAGCTTTACTTTACTGGAAGAGGGACACCTGACCGTAAAGCCGACCGCCTTAAAGCTTTTCAGGAATGGTTCATGGCAAGTTTAAAAGGATGTAGAGAAGCCGCATTTTATGCAGGAGCATGTCTTGAAAAGGGATGGGGAACAAAAGGGACTAAAGAAGCTGACCGTTTGAGAGATGCGAAGGAATTTCTTTTTAAGGCCAAAGAAGAAGGATATGTAATATCATCTAAAACGCTGCCTGAGTTTAGAGATATTAAGCTGATTAAGTTTCCTAGAAAATACGATAATTGATAGGATCAATACACATTGATGTAGATGTGGAAGATTAAACTCTAGAGCTTACCTCTTTTATAACTCTTTCATGATACAACCTTACCCATAGCTGTTCTTTTTCTGTTAAAAGAGCTTCATCTATAAGATTTACATCCAAAGGCACCAGGGTCAATGTTTCAAATCCATAAAAACCTTTAAGATCGACAATCTCAATCACTCTCACTAAATTTTCAATTCGAATACCATATTCGCCTTCTTTATAATACCCAGGCTCATTTGAAAGAATCATACCAGGTTTTAAAGGAATCTCCGTCCCACGTTTAGAAATACCTTGAGGGCCCTCATGAACACTAAGATAACTCCCCACCCCATGACCCGTCCCGTGATCATAATCACAGCCAACATCCCATAGATATTGTCGTGCCAAACTGTCAAGTTGCGCTCCTGTTGTTCCGTCTGGAAAGATGGCCGTTGCAAGCGCGATGTGACCTTTCAAAACACGTGTGTATCGATCTTTTTGCTCAACTGTTGGTATGCCCAAGGCTATTGTACGGGTAACATCAGTTGTCCCCGTTAAGTATTGCCCCCCAGAATCCAAAAGATATAATCCATCTTTGGACAAAGGAACATCTGATTGAGGTGTAACTTGATAATGGATAATAGCTCCATTGGAGCCAAAACTTGAGATTGTCCCAAAACTAACATCTTCAAAATGTTGACCTTGTTTGCGAAATTCATAAAGCTTTTGAGCCGCTGAAAGTTCTGTTGTTTCTCCTTGCAAAGGCTGTTCTTCAAGCCATTTAAAGAAGCGACAAAGAGCCTTTCCATCTTGAATATGAGCTTCGACAGCTCCTTGAAGTTCAACTTCGTTTTTTATAGATTTTGGAAAAAGGCAAGGATCTCTTTCTCGTATAAGAGGGATTCCTGCAGTCTTTAAAGTATCAATAATTTTTAGAGGACACGTCTGTGGATCAATTTGGCATGATCCTTTTATCAACTTTAAGTGATCTAAAAGTTGATGGATATTTATCGCTCGGCCTTGCCCTTCACGAAGATGATTAAAAACTTTTCCATTGATTTTATTTAGATCCACAAAAAGATCATAAGTCCCATCTTTATGAAGTAAACACACACTATGCACGATAGGTGTATGAGGCACGTCATTTCCTCGGATATTTAAAAGCCACGCTATAGAATCACAGGAGGTAATCAATACTTGATCAGCCTTTAACGTAGCACCTATTCTTTTCCTCTTACTCTCGTTACTTTCACCTGCATATTTCAAAGTATGTAGTCGAATAAAATCTTGAGGTGGTCCAGACCGCTCTAACCATAATGTATCTATGGGGTTCGATGATACAGGGACAAGCGGCTGAGTATAGCGTTGAAGTTGGATTTCTGTAAAAAGCCATGGATCATACCCCACTTTTTCATGTGAAGCGAGAATCTCACCAACCCATTCAACAGCCGTCTTCTCGGTTATATTATAAAGCTCATATCCTGTAGGTATTTCATTTTTTGCTTGAAGTATATATCGACCATCTGTAAAAAAAGCAGCCTTATCTTTGGTAACGACAGCAAAACCTGCTGACCCTGAAAATCCTGTCAACCACTTAAGTCTTTCTGAATTGGGTGCAACATACTCTCCTTGAAATTCATCTGTACGAGGAATCAAAAACGCATCAAGCCCCTCATTTTTCATAAAGTCACGAAGAGCCTTGAGTTTATCCATAATGTTATTTCCGCATTATTAAGGTTGACCAATCTCCAATAAAAAGTTGATCAACGAGTCTGGCGCCAACACTTCTATAAGAATCGATTACATCTTCAGCTTGGCGGTTCAAAAGGCCAGCAAGAACAATAAAGCCGCCTGGTCTTAAAACTTGGACTGCATCACCAGCCATCTGACACAATGGACCTGCGAGGATATTGGCCGTAATGATGTCGAAGTTCTCTTCTCTTATATCTTTAAAACCTTCACTGACGCTGGCTTCAATGAGAGTTTCTAAATGATTGATCTGCGCATTCTCGGTCGTCACACGTACAGCCTCAGGATCATTATCACAAGCTAAAACACGCACTTTCCACAGGCGCGCCATGGCAAGTGCTAAAATTCCCGATCCACATCCCATATCCAAAGGATGAGTAAAAGATTGCTGTTCGGAAAGTAAACTCAATGCTTTTAAACACCCTTCTGTTGATTCGTGTTGCCCCGACCCAAAGGCTGTCGCTGCATCGATTTGAAGAGGCAAGTGACCTGAAGGCACATCCTTTTGAATGTGAGACCCGTAGATATAAAATTTCCCGATAGTAAGGGGAGGAGAATCTCGGTAAACTGCTGAAACCCAGTCCTTTTGAGGAAGCAGACCTCCTTTAATGTCAGGCACAGAAAGTCCTCTTTCTTTAAAAAAAGATACCATTTTAGCTTTAAGAGAGGATTCAAGAACAGAATCACAAATCACTTGAAAAATCCACTTATCAGATTCTTTCTCATACCATGTAATGGAGATATCTTCATCTTCTAAGAATGATGAAAGGTCTTCGGCCATACTCAAATCAAGTAAACATTCTAGTTGTCCTAAATTCACTGTGCATTCTCCACAAAACACTTCATGATTTTCTTTACACCTGTATGGTCAAAATCAATCTCGAGCTTATCGCCATCTAAAGCAATAACACGACCATATCCAAATTTAACATGAAAAACCCTTTGATCTAACTGAAAGTCCTTTTCATGTAAGGAACGAGAGGAAGCCTCTTCAGCTTGTAATTTAGAAGGAACTTTATGGCGCACAAACGCATGAGAACGTCCTCCGATATTTGTCCGCTCTGTATGTTCGAAAGGTAACTCCTCAACAAAACGAGAGGGAATACTTGACTGCCATTGGTTATGAACGCGTCGATTAGCCGCAAAGGTAATAATAGCCCGCTCGCGTGCCCGGGTTAACCCCACATATGCTAAACGTCTTTCTTCCTCAAGCCCAGCGTCTCCTGATTCTCCAAGAGCTCTCTGATGAGGGAAAAGCCCTTCCTCCCAACCAGTCAAAAAAACTGAATTAAACTCGAGCCCTTTAGCACTATGAAGTGTCATAATGCTCACCATCTCGGCACCCGTATTACTTGCATTTTCCATCACAAGACTCACGTGATCTAAAAAAGACGGTAAGCTTTCAAACTCATCAATAGCATTTACAAATTCTTTTAGATTCTCTAATCGTCCAGGTGCTTCTGGGGATTTATCCGCTTGCCACATTCCTGTGTACCCTGATTCATCCAAGATAATACGAGCCAACTCTCCATGAGGAATCGTATCAAGTTGTCTACGCCAACGATTGATGTCGAACAATAGCCCTTGAAGAGCTGTTTTAGCCTTACCCCGCAATTCGTCTGTATCCATCAAACGAAGAGCTGCTTCCGTCAAAGAAATTTCTTCATATCGTGCAACTTGATGCAGAGTTTGAAGCGTACTAGTGCCGATCCCCCGCTTTGGCGTATTCATAATACGTTCAAAAGCTAAACTGTCATTCGGTTGGACAACTATACGCATGTAAGCAAGAGCATCTCGTATTTCAAGACGCTCATAAAAACGGGGCCCCCCAATAACACGATACGGAATGCCTAAGGTAATAAATCGTTCTTCAAACTCACGGGTTTGAAAGCCAGCCCGCACAAGAATAGCTATCTCATTCAGTGATTGACCTCTACGATGGAGAGTTTCCACTTCTTCTCCCACAAGACGGGCTTCTTCTTCTCCATCCCATACACCTTGAATGCGAACTTTCTCTCCCCCCGTTTGTTGCGTCCAGAGAGTTTTCCCAAATCTACCCGCATTTTGCGCGATAAGACCGGCGGCAGCACCGAGGATATGAGCATTTGAACGGTAATTTTGTTCTAGACGAATAATAACCGCACCTGGAAAATCCTTTTCAAAACGTAGAATGTTGCCAACCTCAGCGCCTCTCCATCCATAAATGGATTGATCATCATCACCAACACAACAAATGTTTCCTGACCCTTGAGCTAAAAGACGAAGCCAAAGATATTGCGCAACGTTCGTGTCTTGATATTCATCAACAAGAATGTAATGAAATTGAGTGGTATACTGAGCCAGAACATCTGCATGCTCTGTAAAAAGTTTCAAACATAAGAGAATCAAATCGCCAAAATCCACCGCATTCAAAACTCTGAGCCGATCTTGATAAAGTCCATAGATATGATATGCGGCTTTTTCAAACTCAGAAGCCGGCATGGATACTTTTTCGGGGGTTAAAGCTCTATCTTTCCAACGACTAATGATAGAAGCCAAAATCCGAGGCGTGAACTTTTTCTCGTCAATTTCTTCAGCTTTTACAATTTGCTTAATAAGACGCAACTGATCATCTGCATCCAAGATCGTAAATGAACTTTGAAGATTCAAAAGTTCTGCATGACGTCTTAATATACGAACACACACAGAATGAAACGTTCCTAACCATAAGCCCTCAGCTGGCCCTCCAATAAGCTTTGCTACTCTTTCTCGCATTTCATGAGCAGCCTTATTTGTAAAGGTCACCGCCAAAACCTGGGACGGCCAAGCCTTTCGACCCAACAGAATACCCGCAAGACGCGTTGTAAGAACACGCGTTTTTCCTGTTCCTGCACCTGCCAAAACGAGCAGAGGCCCTTCTGTTATCTCAATAGCTTGACGCTGTGCAGCATTTAAAGAGCTCACTTGCTCTAGAAAATGAGGATTTAAAATTTCTTGGCCCTCAAGGGACATATTTTTCAACTGCACAAGTGTCATTTTCAGGCTTATACCATGACCTTAAAGGAGGGGAAAGAGATTAACAATTTAGCGATACTTTTAACTTACAATTTGAGAGACTATCACTCAATTTACGAAGTAAATTCTCTTTGATTATACTCTTCCCAAAAATGGAAAAACTCTTTAACCTCATAAAAAAATCTCAAGAAGGACAATAAAAATGGCTTTTGAACTACCCCCTCTCCCCTACGCCGAAGATGCTCTTGAACCTCATATTTCTGCACGTACGCTGAGTTTTCATTATGCTAAACATCATCAGGCTTATGTCACAAATTTAAATAATCTCATCCAAGGAACTGAACTTGAAAATAAATCCTTAGAAGAAGTTATCCGATCTTCCGCCAATAATATTGACAAGGTTGGAATTTTCAACAATAGCGCACAAGTATGGAATCATACATTTTATTGGCATTCTATGAAACCAAAAGGAGGGGGTGAGCCCCAAGGAAGTTTGGGAGATCAAATCAAAAAAGACTTTGGGAACTTTGATGAATTTGTCAAACTTTTCAAGCAAGCGGGAGTTGGACAATTTGGCAGTGGATGGGCTTGGTTAGTGCTTGACAAAAATGGTCATTTAAAAGTGACAAAAACGCCTAACGCTGACCTGCCTCTTATTCATGGTGAACGCGCCATTTTAACGTGTGACGTCTGGGAGCATGCTTACTATCTTGATTATCAGAACCGTCGTCCTGACTACGTTGATATTTTTCTCAATAACCTGGCCAATTGGGACTTCGCTCAAAAGAACTTTGAGGCATAAAATCTCACATTCTTCACTTTCCTATTGACGAGAAAGACCGCAACGGTATGATACCCGCCACAGGCCCCTGTGGCGGAATTGGTAGACGCGGCAGACTCAAAATCTGTTGTCCAAAAGACGTGGGAGTTCGAGTCTCCCCGGGGGCACCAAATGAATGGATATTAGTCCCCCAACTAATCGAATGTTTTTCCACCTTCAATCAACAAAACTTCAAGTGTATGTTGCGCAATATCAAGCACATGTTCTCGAACAGTCACTTCAAGAATGCGATCTTGCTGACCCCGCAGTTTACTCCAATCCTTGAAGTTATATTTTAACATCGGCGTAAAAGTATCAACACCACGCCTTGCCGCTTTGCGAAAAGTTGCTCCTGAGTTAATCGGACAAAGCTCAATTTTTTCCGCATGCACCTTTGCAAGGCTGAGGGTATCTACCACAATTAGCTCCCTCAGTCGGTTCCGATTAAGCCGCGCATTCAACAAGCGGTTCACCCCTTCTTTACTCGCCCAGAAAAATACACGGGAATTAAGTCGTTGGAACCACTCAGAAGGAGTCAAGTTATCATCGAGGCAGTTTGTTAGTGCTTTTTCACTAATTGGCAAATTATCATTGATAACAGCATAACCATATTGTGGATGGTTAATTTTTACTGAGGAATCTCTGCGCTTTTTTTCTATTCCATCACGTTCATGGCTTTCGGCTTCAAATAAATCAAGCAAACGACTTGTAGAAAGAAGCCCGTGTCGCTTGATATTTGACCAAGCTCCAGGTTCGGTAACATGATAAAGTCGTGGATGGCGAGCTGCCAAGCACTCAGGAAGCATAATATTAGAACCCTTTCCAATCAAATTTCAGGTGCATTGACAAAGCCAACAAGTCGTATGGGGGACTCTGTTCCATTTCTTATTTTAAGAGGAAGCGCTAAGCTATATCCACCAACAGATGGCATACTTATTGCATTTGCAACATTTTCTACAATATATCGACCTGCTCCTAAAATAAGTTGATGAACAGGAAACCCCTCTTCAGCGCGATCTGGCGATAAGGTGTCAATCCCAAGTCCTACAATCTTTCGCTCTAAGAGTAGTTCAGCCGCATTAGATGATACATTGGGAAACATAAGGTTATTTCTGTATTTTTCTGGTTCATGCCAAAATTTCTCCCACCCTGTATAAACCATCACAAAACTCCCCTCTTGGATTTTACCAAATCGGTCTTCAAAGGCTTTAATATCTTGAGTAGACAAGGAATATTGGGGATGAATTTTCGGTGATATATCGAGAATAACACAGGGCGCAAAGAAATCTTGGATGGAAATTTCTTGAATGTTTTTCCCCCCTACGAAACAATGAGCTGGGGCATCCATGTGTGTTCCAATTCCTTCCTCCATGTAAATTTTGTGAGTTCGAAACTTGTATGGAGCCATTAGATCATAATCTTGTTTAAGGTCATGTTCAAAACCACAACCCCCACTCCATGTAGGAATCTCATGTCTTAATTCGTGGGTTAAATCAATTAACTTAAATGGCAACTTTTTCATTCAAATTTTCACCTAACGCAATGAGTCGATCAAGAATATATTCCATTCTTTGATTAATGGAGAGATAATCTTGCCTTAAAAGCTCATCAGCATTTTGTGTATACTGAGAGGGGGCTAAATCTCCTGGAACGGCTTCTATCATTCCACGCATTCCGTCCAGAGTAATTTCCAAGTGGCATTGAAACCCATAAACACCTGACTTATAGCGAATCACTTGTCGCGGACATCCCTTACTATAAGCCAGTACTCGAGACTCTTCTGTCATACCCGGCATATCATTGTGCCAATGAATAACTGGAAATGATTGAGGCGAACCTTGAAGAAGGTCATCTTTTAATCCTTCTTTCGTTAACATTAGCGGATAGACACCGACCTCCTTTTCGGGACTTCTCATTGTTTTGCCCCCCAATGCCTCACCAATAAGCTGAGCTCCAAGACAAAAACCAAGAACAAGTTTGTTTTGTTCAATGGCTTGTTGAATCAAAACAATTTCATCTCGAAGATAGGGTGCTTTTTCTAGTTCAAGAGGACTCTGCGGCCCTCCCATAATAATTAAAAAATCAAACTCATTATAAGGTGGAAGAAGATTCCTTTTATAAGGACAACATATCAAAAAATCGTAGCCTCGCTTCTGTGCCCAAGATTCAATGACCCCTGGGGATTCAAAATCAGCGTGCGTTATGCATAAAATTTTCATCTACTCTCCTCTTACACTTGACTTAGAGCTTATATTTTTGATCATATCACAAAATAATGAATGGGAATTTTATTTTACTTTACCATTTTTAGAATTAGGTCTAAAAAGAGATGAATGCAGTATTTTCCTCAAAAAGGAGGGACTATGCAATGGGATAAGCTCAAAACATTTTATTACGTAGCAAAATTGGAGAGTTTTACGAAAACAGGACAATATCTTAACATTTCTCAGTCTGCTATTAGTCGTCAGATCATTGATCTTGAATATCAAGTAGGACATAAATTGTTTAAGAGATTGCCAAAAGGTTTGGCACTCACCAAACAAGGGCAACTTTTGTTCCAAAATACTGAAAAAATGTTTGTGTTTTCAGAGCTTGCCATTACTCAAATTCAGAACGAACAATTAGAGCCTCAAGGTGAACTAAACATTGGTGCAAATGTCGGTCTTGTCGATACATGGCTTTATACGATTTTGCCTGGCTTTTTAAAACTTTATCCAAACATCAATTTATCAATACTTTCTAAAGATGGGCATCTAGATGTGGAATCTTTAGAAGTTCATGTAGCTCTTCAACCGTATATTCCTGATCAACCTGAATTAATTCAAAATTTACTCACGAGATGGAATCGCCGATTATATGCTAGCAAAGAGTACCTTCAACAGTACGGGGTTCCCCAGAAAGTAGAAGACCTCAAACAGCATCGTTTGATTGGCTTCGGTCCTGAAAGAATTCATCTTTTCGATAACATTAATTGGCATTTAAAATTGAACGGCGATAATAGTGCCATGCAAAAGCCCTATATCAGTGTTAATTCTCTACGCGCTTTATTTCATTTTGGGAATACAGGTTTTGGTATTATCTCATTTTCACAAGAATCCCTTTTACTCAAAGGATCTGATCTTGTTGAGGTTCTTCCTGAGATTACAGGTCCAAGCATTGAGATTTACTTTACGTATCCCATCCAGCTAAAAGGTATAAAAAAAATTGAGGTATTAGAAGAATACCTTCAAGCATATGTCAAAGAACATCACAAAAAATTCATTAGCCCAAGCTCAGCAGGAGACTTATATGAAATTAAAAATGATAAAATTTAAACAAAAATATAGAACCATACATAACCACAAGGAGACAATTGTATGAAAAAACAAGGGAAAAATTTTGCTGCTGCCTTTATTGGAACAGCTTTAGAGTTTTATGATTTTGCTCTTTTTGGGCTTTTAGCCCCGGTTTTTTCAAAGCTATTTTTTCCGAAAGAAGATCCTATAGCAGCCCTTATTGCAAGTTATTGCATATTTGCGGCAGGATTTTTAATCCGTCCTCTGGGTGGAGTTGTTTTTGGCTACGTTGGCGATACATTTGGACGAAAAAAAGCGATGGTAATTTCTATAATCGCTATGATGGTTCCAACGAGCTTAATAGGGTTCCTCCCTACATATGGCCAGATTGGACTTTTGGCCCCCATATCTTTAGCCCTTTGCCGTTTGTTACAAGGTTTATGCGCTGGAGGAGAGTTTAGTGGCGCTGCAATCTTTGTCATTGAACATGCTCAAGAAAGGAGAAAGTACTTTTCCGGAAGCCTCGTGACAGCTTCATCCGTTGTTGGAATGTTAGCAGCCTCTAGCATGGCTTCTTTTTGCGCGCTTGAAACAATGCCTACGTGGGGATGGAGAATTCCGTTCTTATTGAGCATCCCGATTGGTTTGTTAGGCTTTTATATAAGAAAGAATACTCAAGAAACAGCAGCTTTTAATAACGCACAAAAAAATCATAAAATTGGATCCGAAAGTTTAGCCTCCATTTTTAAAAATAATTATATCTCACTTTTAATAACTTTTGGAATCGGAAGCTTTATAGGTGTGCTCTATTATGTCCCCTTTGTATTTATGGGACATTATCATACACTTGTTACATCACTTTCCACTTCAACAACATTATTCGTGATCACGTTAGGGCTTGTTGTATATATGCTTTGTATATGCTTAGCCGGTTTTATGGCAGATAAACTCGGCCCTCAAAAAGTAATGTTGGTAACGATTTGTTCGACAGTTATCCTAGCATACCCCGCCTTTTGGTTGATAAGTTCAGGTCAAGCATCTCTTGTTATCCAAGGCGAACTAATTCTTTCTGTACTCGCAGGCATGTTTGTTGGGCCGGCAAATGGTTTAACAGCAAGCCTATTTGATGTTAAGGGAAGATGTAGAGGTGTTTCATTTAGCTTAAGCCTTGGCATCTCTTTATTTGGTGGACTTACCCCCGTTTTGCTTGTTTATGTTATCAATCAAACGCACATACTCATGTGGCCCGCTACTTGGATGATTTTCGGAGCTCTTATAGGGGGAATATCTGTCCTTGCATCAGCAAAAACACAGAAGAAAATTTCGTTAGAGTTAGAATCAACAGGATCTATTTATGCAAACTAAGAGGAAGACTTAGAGATTTAGCATTGAATGTGCTCTTGAAGCAAAGGAAGTAAGGGCAGCATCTTCTCCTGCCCTTCCTATGAAACTCATCCCAAGAGAACAGTTCTTTTTGATATTTTTGAGAGGGACAGTAATCTCTGGAAAGCCAGTTAGTGCTGCAATGCAGGTATGGCGGGAAGCGTTAAGAGCAAAATCTTTGAGCTCCGCCAATGTACTAGACAAGAGAGGAGAAATATCATGAACCGTCGGAAATACAACGACATCACCAGGTTCTAAGCTATCATCCATAAATTTTCTAATTTCATTTTGTTCTTTAAGAGCAAGCTTATAATCTTCATATTGCACAGAGCTTGCCATTTTTAACCTATCATTTATAAGCTCTCCAAAAACTGGCTTTGACTTCAAAATCCATTCTTTATGAACCTGCCATAGGCCATACATAGCAATTGTTCGAATGACAGCGCTCCATTGAGTTAAGGTCTCTTCATCAATGAGCAGCTGTGTTTCAGAAGAAGTTAACATTTTGATAGAATTTAGTTTTTCTAAAAATGTGTTGTGGAGAGTCCTCTCTAAGCGATCCACTAAGCTTGGAATAATTCTAAGCCGTGAAAATTCACTTTGCTCTTTCATCCCATAAACATCAAGCACTTGAGCGATGACATCAGGATGTCTGGCAAAAACTCCAACAGTATCTAAGTGATGAGAAATAGGTAAAACCCCAGTTGTTGAAATTCTGCCAAAAGTAGGCCGAAGTCCATAGATCCCACAAAAGCTTGCAGGTGCTCTTACCGATCCACTGGTATCAGCACCTAATGCAAAGTCAACGAGATTGGCCGCAACTGCTGCTGCAGAGCCACTTGAAGACCCCCCAGGTACACGCTCAGGTGAATAAGAATTAAGGGGAGAACCGTAGTGCACATTGAGCCCAAAGAGACTTCCTCCTAATTCATCAGTATGTGTTTTTCCAACGAGTTTCGCACCAGCATCTTGCAAAATCGAAACAGCTGGTGCTGTCATATCTGCAACATCTGCTTGATCAAAATACGCTGGATTTCCTGCTTGAGTACGAAACCCCTTAATGTCAAACACGTCCTTTACAGCGAATTGATATTCTTTTAAAAGACCATTCTGTTCCTCGAGAGGAGTAGCGATAAATTGCGTAAACGCGTTAACAGAATCTATAATCTTCGACATATACACATCTCTTTCTAAACGATGATTAACTCCCCTTAAAAAGGTCATTAAGGTGCTATTTCTTCACATTCATTTCGCATCTTATTTCTTTCAACATCACTGTAGCTTAATTTTGATGTTTTTCAGCATTCTCATTTGTTGAACTGCCCATTCGTAAAAGAGATGCCATCTATGTCAAAATGGTGCTTTAAAATTTTTCACTCGTAGAATAGAATTTAAAAATTAGAGGTCGTCATATTTATTATATTGTATTTTTGTTTGTATTGTTAGTATAGTTTATTTTTTTAATACTGATCTCACATAAAAATCCACAGTGTGTTCTTTAGCCTCCCTAAGGATACATTGTGGAGTTTTTATTTTTTCAAGAAGAAAAATGAAGACGCCTATAACTTAAGGCTTCTGCAAGATGGTCACTCGAAATAATTGAAGACGCTGACATATCAGCAAGAGTTCGAGCGACTCTCAAAACACGGCGATATCCACGTGCAGACAATTTAAATTTTTCAGTAGCTTCTTTCAAAAGACGTTGCCCAGATTCATCTGGCGTTGCAACTGTCTCTAACAGCTCTCCATCAATATAAGCATTGAGACGAATAGACGTTCCTAAAGAACTATATCTTTCTTCTTGAATCTCTCGAACTTTCTTAACCCTTTTAGCTACGAGTGAGCTCTGTTCACCTGTCGTAGCTCGCGTAAGATCTTCTGCTGAAACTTCCCCCAATTCAATATGCAAATCAATACGATCAAAAAGAGGCCCAGAAATTTTTGATTGATAATCAATGCCACATTTTGGAGCACGAGAACACGCACGACTCGCATCGGCTAAATAACCACAACGGCAGGGGTTCATTGCAGCAACTAGTTGGACACGAGAGGGGTATGTAACATGAGCATTTGCTCTTGCTACAATTGTTTTCCCTGATTCTAAAGGCTGACGAAGAGCTTCAAGAGCCGCACGTGCAAATTCAGGTAATTCATCTAAAAATAAGACGCCATGATGAGCGAGTGAAATTTCACCGGGTAGTGCTTTTAGCCCTCCTCCGACAAGAGCAGGCATGGAGGCTGAATGATGCGGATCTCGAAAAGGACGCGTGCGAATTAGTTTACCGTCATTAAGTCTGCCCGCTAAACTTTGAATCATCGTTACTTCTAAAGATTCGGCAGGTGTTAAAGACGGCAAGATCCCAGGAAGTCGAGACGCTAACATTGACTTTCCAGCGCCAGGGGGACCCAACATCAACATATTATGACCTCCAGAAGCAGCAACTTCAAGGGCACGTTTAGCTGATTCTTGACCCTTTATATCTCGTAAATCCAAAACATCTTGAAGGCTTTCATCCTCCATAAGAGGATCAGGAGGCGAGAGAACTTGTGTTCCTTTGAAATGGTTTATCAGTGAGAGAAGATGATCTGCGGCTAAAATCGATATTTCTCCTGCCCAGGCTGCTTCTCCCCCACAAGCTTTTGGACAAATAATACCTTTTTCAAGAGAAGCTGAATGAATTGCCGCTGGCAAAATACCCGAAACCGGAGCAAGCCGCCCATCTAAAGAAAGTTCTCCCAAGGCTACATATTCCAAAAGGATATCAGATGGAATAACTTTCATAGCCGCTAAAAGCCCTAAGGCAATAGGCAAATCATAATGACTTCCTTCCTTCTGAACATCAGCAGGAGCAAGGTTGATCGTAATTCTTCGATAAGGAAGAGAGAGACCCATCGCATGAAAAGCAGACCGCACACGTTCTTTTGACTCACCAACTGCTTTATCTGGTAAACCCACAATAAAGAAGCCAGGCATGCCAGACGAAATTTGAACTTGGACATCAATTGTAATAACCTCGACTCCCTGAAAGGAAACCGTATTAAGTCGTGAAAACATGCCTCCCCCTTTGTAACTTTATTTTGGTGATTCTTTTTTAACCTCAATCAAATTTACAACCCTTTTAACTCCTGTAATGTCATAGGCAGTTTCAATAACTTTCTTCATTTCTGATGGTGTTTCTGCAGTTCCAAAAATGTAGATGACCTTATCAAAGGTCGTGACAAGATAATTAGGAGCAATAACATCTTCATCTGCATACAAAGCAGTTTTTAACTTTGTTGTTATCCAACCATCCCGTGTATATTCTGAAAAACCATCTTCTCCTTGGACATTCATGCCATCTATAACCTCGACAACATCAGGATCATTCTTAACAATGCGTACAGCATCAGCTTTAACTTGTTCGCTTCCTGCTACACCTGTTAAAAGAACACGTCCTTTATAGACTGTTAGTGTAATACCCGTAAAATCTGAGAGTTCATTCGAAAGTTCAACATTAAGCTTCATCCGCAAAATTTGATCACTCGTAACGCCACTCAAACCACGATCTTCAACCGCACTCATCCCAAGGCTTCCAACACCACCAACGGCTAGAGGAGCACATCCTGAAAGCAAGAGAGAAAGACAAAGTGAATATTTTCTGAACATATAAATCTCCATTTATTGCGAAGTCCAAGCTCCTTGAATATGACAGGGCCATTTCCATGAAGAGATTAAGACGACATCAAACCGTAAATCAAGGGAAGAAGGATAACGTGTTAAATAATATAAAAAAGCTCTCTCAATACGCTTTTTTTGAAAAGAAGAAAGTGCAAACGCCGCTTCTTCGTGAGTAGACCTTCTTTTCACTTCAACTGCAACGAGTATTTTACCTTTGCGAGCTAAAAGATCAATCTCCCCAACAGGGGTTTTAAAGCGATTTTCAAGAATTGAATACCCCTTCATCCGCAAATAAAAAGCTGCAATTTTTTCTCCCCAGCGTCCTCTAAGGTATGCGCGCTTCTTGGGATTTGATCGTAAGTGCACGTTGGTAAACCTCACGTTTTGAACGTCTACAAATTTTTGCTACAATATCAACCGCTTCTTTAACGGAGAAAGTGGCCAGTGCTTTTTCCAACTGTGCATCAAGATCTTCTTCGGAGAAAGAAGAAACAGAGGATGCACCCTCAATAACAACAACGATTTCTCCTCGAGGTGGATAGTTTTCATAATGATCTATCAGAAGGGTAAGAGATCCCTTTTGCGCTTCTTCGTAAAGCTTTGTCATTTCTCGGCAGACGACCCCTTCGCGATTACCCAAAATTTCATGAGCATCTTTTAAAAATCCAACTAATCTTTTTGGTGATTCAAAAAAAACAAGAGTTGCTTTAATGTCCATAATTTCTTCAAGCGCCAGTTTGCGCGCAGCTTGCTTTGCGGACAAGAAACCACAGAATAAAAATCGATCCGGTGAAAGACCTGAAAGGCAAATAGCCATCAGAGGAGCAGAAGGCCCAGGAATAACTGTATAAGGAAGAGACTCTTTTTGACAACTTCGAACAAGTTTGAAGCCTGGATCTGAAATCAGCGGCATTCCACCATCTGTAATATAGGCAACATTCTTTCCTTCTTTCAAAAGTTTCAATAAACGTGGACGAACTTGATCTGCATTATGATCATGATAAGGGAAGAGCGTTTTCGAGATGCCGTAGTGATTCAAAAGCTTCGATGAGATTCTTGTATCCTCACAGGCAATAATTTCTACCTCGTTTAGAACCTGGATGGCTCTTAAGGTGATATCCATTAAATTGCCAATAGGCGTTGCCACAAGATAGAGCATTATTTACTCATGTAAAAGAAAAGGGTAGGTTAAACTCAAATAACATTTCATCATGAGGCAATCTGAATGGCAAGGATATTACGATTTTTTATGTGGGGAATTATTTTAGGTGGGCTTACATCATGTGGTCACAAAAAAAGCCCTGAGCCTACGGTAAAAACACGTCCTTCCACCCCTGCTCTTAAAGTAAATCCTCTTCCATCCCTCCAACCTGTTCCGATGCCCCAGGAGCCAAGCACACATAAAATCGGTCTCTTACTTCCTCTTTCTGGTCCTCAAGCAACCATTGGGAAGGGGCTCTTAGAGGCTGCAGAAATGGCTCTTTTTGAAACCGGTTCGTCTTCGATTACTCTTGTACCAGAAGACACACACCCTGGGGCACACCAAGCTGCCCTTAAAGCCCTTGATGAGGGCGCTGAGCTTTTATTGGGCCCCGTTTTTGCAGCTGAGGTTGAAGCAATAAAGCCACTTTTGAGCTCACGTAAAGTGAATCTCCTTTCGTTTTCAACAGATCAAAGTGTCGCAGGAAATGGATCTTTTATCCTCGGATTTTTACCTTCGCAACAAATTGAACGGGTAACCAGCTTCGCAAAAGAAAAAGGCATTACCAAACTTGCTGCTTTAACACCTGATGATCAGTATGGGCGTCTTATTGATCAAACTTTAAAATATCTTGAAGTTCAGGGGAAAATTCAACTTTTAGGCATTTCTCATTATACGAAAGGTGATCTTCTCGAAGGAAATCCAGGAAATACGCGCTTAATCGAAGAAATAGAAGGTTATAAAGTAAAAGGTCTTGAAGCCCTTCTCATCCCAGAAGGAGGAGAAAACTTAGCTCATCTAACAAAACTATTTCACTCTCAAATGCCTTTAAAAGTAATTGGAAGTGGTCAATGGGACACGCCTGAAACACTTCGTATTGCTTCAACACTTAAAGAGTGCTTTTTTGCCTCTCCCGACCCCCAAGAACATCTAAATTTTGAAACACGCTTCCAACAAACATATGGATATACACCGCCTCGAATTGCAAGTCTTGCATATGATGCCACGGCACTTGCTGTTGCACTGGCTGACAAGGGTTACACCCTGCAAAACATTACTTTCTCACAAGGTTTTTCCGGAACTGATGGAATTTTCCGATTAACTTCTGCAGGGTTGAATGAGAGAGGTCTTGCAATTCTTGAGGTTACCCCTTCAGGCTTTAAAAAACTAAGTCCCGCTCCAACAACTTTTTAAAGAAAGACATATCCGAGATTATCATGGCTTATTAATGATATTTTAATGAAAATTACGGATATTGTAGGACGTAATTTCAACCTCGAACATAATGAGGAATTATCATGGGTCAAAAGATTTTCCACGTTTTTGCAGTGATTATCATCATTGCTGGAATGACTATGTCCGCACCCACGCTGGGTGACAAATTTTACACATGTCATCAGAGATGTAAATATGCCACCATACAGAACATCGAGGATCTCTGTGGTGGTTTGTCTCACAGCAAGCGAAAAATTTGTGTTTCTCAACAGAATACACTTAAAGATGGTTGCGACTCCTGTTGTGATAATTATCCAGATACTTCTTATGCATGTATACAATATACTAGTGAATGCCAGCCTAACTGTGTTACTCAGTTTTAGGTACAACTTCCGCACACGGATCGCTAGGACATATCACATGAACGACAATGGTTGGTGGTTAAGTTTTTTTTCCTTCAGGCTTTTGAAACATAAAGGCAATAAGTCCATTTAATCTAAGTCTCCCCTCAAAAGTTGGCACAAGATGGGTGGACGTTCTTTGTAAGAGCCCCCCTTCCTCTAGTAATTGAAGATTTTGAGCGGAGTAGGCTTCATCAACCGTTAATTTTGTTTCCTCAAGAAGACGTTTTATTTCCAAACCTGAGGTCAACCTCATCCCCATCAAAGTCAGCTCTTGAACTCTTTCATTAACCGAAAGAGGATGAGACACCTGAAGACCGTGGCCAGACTTCTCAACGGCTTCAAGCCACGTTTCCGGCGCTTTATAGCGTGAAGTAGCATACTTACTATTCATTTGTGTGATTCGCCCATGAGCTCCCGGCCCAATTCCAATATAATCTTCAAAGTTCCAATAAAGAAGGTTGTGGCAACATTCTTGCAAAGGTGAAGCATAGTTTGAAACTTCATAGGGCGGTAAACCATGGTGGATCATCATTTCTTCTGTTAGCTCATAGAGAGTTGCGGCAAGATCTTCTTCAAGCGTCATCTTCTCTCCACGCTCAAGACGCGTTGCAAAGGCCGTCTGTGGCTCAATAGTCAGTTGATATAGAGAAAGATGGCCTTTGGCATAGGATAAAGCCTCGCAAAGTTCTGTCCTCCAAGAAGCTGCTGTTTGATCTGGTCGTGCATAAATCAAATCAAATGAAAATCGAGGGAAATATGCTGCAGCAATCTCCAACGCTGCAAGAGCTTCTTTAGCCGAGTGACGGCGTCCTAAAAAAGAGAGGACTGTATCATCGAGAGATTGAATTCCCAATGAAAGCCGATTAACACCTGCTTCTGAAAAAGCTTTAAAACGATCTGCTTCTACCGTGCTTGGGTTTGCTTCGAGCGTCACTTCAAATGATGTTGCAAGAGGGAATAAAGATCTTATTTTTTCAAGAAGAGAATGGACGGTTTCCGGTGCCATAAGGGAGGGCGTTCCCCCTCCAAAAAAAACGCTAACCAAATTTGATTTTTCTTGATTCTGAAGGGAGTTTGCAAGCTCTTGCAGAAGAGCCTTTTCCCATCTTTTGTCATCTACTTTTTCCCGAACATGACTATTAAAATCACAGTAAGGGCATTTTGAGAGGCAAAAAGGCCAGTGAATATAAATGCCTAAAGGGCTCGTAGACATTTAAGCGAGCATTCTTAAACGTCGATTAATCACGGTCATCATAGCAAAATCGACCGTGGTTGCATTCATCAGATCACTAAGAATCGATTCAATATCAGAAAGTTGAAGACTCTCCATCACGAGGGTACCATCTTCCTTAAAGAGCTGATTATCCTTCTTTCCATTTGTAAGAATACGATGCGCCAGTATTTTTTGATTCTGATATAAATCTTCAATAAATGCATTTGCAGCCCCTTGTTGCCAATGAGTCTCACCAGCAAGAGAACGAGCCGTTTTACGTAGCCATTCAAATCCCAATTGCTGACTCAAAGCAAAATAAACTTTTGCAACCAGCCGAACTTCTTGGTTGGTTTCTTGACTAAGAATTATGATATCTGGCGCCGAGATAAGCGGATCTAAGGCCAAAAGTTTCGCACATAAAGAGCCAGATAAACCTAATTGTTCATACTCTTGTTTCTTTGCGTCATAATCCTGACTTTGTTGCGGCGTAAAAAGGGTTGGTAGTTCTTCCTGCAAAATCTCAAATTCGGGTTTGAATTTAGCAATCGTTTCTTCAATGTCCCGTCGATCCATCATATATTTCAAAAACCAATCAGTGAATTGCTTAACGCTTTGATAAATATTGAGCATAAGCTCCGTTTGGAAATTTACGGCAAGCGTTTCCATCGTCTCGAGTTCTCGCCATAGCGATACAAGTTCTAAGATATCTCTCACAATTAAATAAGCACGGGCAACATCAACACCTTCAACACCAGCTTGACGTTTCATCTCATGGACAAACGTTATTCCCATCCTGTTGACCACACTATTGGTGAAAAGGGTTGCTGTTATTTCTCGCCGCAAAGGATGAACTATGATCTCTTCTTTATAAGCATGTTCCAGTCTTTCAGGGAAGTAACTCAAAAGACGTGGTTGCAAAATACACAAATCTGGCAGTTCTGATTGCATGAGTTGGTTTTTTAGATAAAGTTTAGAATAAGCTAATAAAACAGCAAGCTCAGGACGAGTTAAGCCTACCCTTTCTGTCATGCGGCGAGCAAGTTCTGTTTCATCTGGAAGGCCTTCTAAGGTTCGATTTAAAATCCCTTCGCTCTCTAGATCTCGTATAAAACGGGCTTGCTCATCCAAAAGATTAACCCCATGCGCTCTCACTAAGCTAATAATTTGATTTTGCCAGAAGTTATCCTTTAAAACCAAACGAGATACATCAGCTGTCATTTGTTCTAAAAGAAGATTGCGTTTTTCAATTGTTAGTTCATTCTTTGAGATAGCTTGCCCAAGTAGAATCTTAATATTTACTTCATGATCTGAACAATCTACCCCAGCTGAGTTGTCAATCGCATCTGTATTGATACGTCCGCCCTTTTTAGCATATTCAATACGACCTAACTGCGTCACACCTAAGTTGGCTCCTTCAACAATGACCTTTGCTCGAATATCGACCCCATTGACACGAAGTGCATCATTCGTACGATCATCAACATCGCTGGGCGTTTCATCTTTGGCTTTAATAAAGGTACCAATACCTCCAAACCATAAAAGATCAACAGAAGCCTTTAAAATATGACGAATTAAGTCAGAAGGTGTGAGTTGATCTTCTCGAATGTCAAAAAGAGTTTTCATTTCAGGAGAAATAAAGATGGACTTACTTTTTCTTTCAAAAACACCTCCCCCTGTCGAAATCAAAGCTGGATTGTAATCAGCCCAAGTGGATTGAGGCATGTCAAAAAGACGTTTACGTTCTTGAAAACTTTTTTCAGGATCTGGTTGGGGATCAATAAAAATATGCATATGATTAAAAGCAGCTAAAAGTTGTAGATGGCGCGAAAGGAGCATACCATTTCCAAAAACATCCCCAGCCATGTCACCAATGCCTACAACAGTAATATTCTCTCTATCGGCATTAATACCCATTTCTCTAAAGTGACGCTTAACGGATTCCCATGCCCCTTTAGCGGTAATCCCCATCTTTTTGTGATCATATCCAGCCGAACCACCTGAAGCAAAAGCATCGCTTAACCAAAACTTATATTGTGCCGAAATTTGATTCGCATAATCTGAAAAAGTCGCAGTTCCCTTATCTGCTGCAACAACCAAATAGGGATCCTCTTCATCGCGTGCAACAACATCTTGGGGAGTAATAATTTTTCCTCCAACCATATTATCTGTAAGGTCCAAGAGTCCTTGAATCATGATCTTATAACAGGCTATCACCTCTTCCATGAAAGCAGCTCTGTCTTCACGAAGAGGGGGGCGCTTTACAACAAATCCTCCCTTTGAACCTACAGGAACAATAACAGCATTTTTTACCATCTGTGCCTTCATTAATCCTAAAACTTCCGTTCTAAAATCTTCCTTTCGATCCGACCAACGAATTCCTCCACGAGCAACTTTGCCCCCCCGCAAATGAATTGCCTCTACCCGAGGAGAATAAACAAAAATTTCATATAAAGGTCTTGGCAAAGGCATCTCATCAATCGCCTTACAATCAATTTTGAATGATACATAAGGCTTTGGAAGTGCGTCCTTTAATTGATAGTAATTTGTTCGTAGTGAAGCACTTATCACATTCACAAATTTTCTTAAAATTCTGTCTTCATCTAAACTTTCAACAGTTTCTAAAAGCATCGTAATCCGACTCAAGATTTCGTTTCGGACACTCGTTCGATCTTCCTTGCAATCAAGAGAAAACTGACAGTGAAAAAGTTTCAGAATAAATTGACAAATGTGAGGATATTTTGCCAAGACTTCTTCCATATACGCTTGACTAAATGTGACATTAAGCTGGCGAATGTATTTAGCATAAGAACGGATAAGTTGACATTCCCGCCAGTCAAAATTAGCGCAAAGAATTAATCGATTAAATCCATCATTCTCAACTTCGCCACGCCATATTCGACTAAATCCCTCTAAGAAATTATTACGAATATGAGCTAAATCGATAGCACCCCCATCTCGATTTAGCATTTCCAAATCATGGATCCACACTTTCTCAGTTTCTGAAAGTCTAATAACAAAAGGAATCTCATTGAGGACACTCAAACCCATATTCTCCAAGACAGGAAGAATATCTGATAAAGATACGGGTCCCTCTAAGGAGTATAATTTAAATTTAAGTCTATTTTCTTCTTGTCCAAGTCCACGACTTAAATGGGTTCTCAAACGTGACTTCGCAAACGCATGTTCAATTTCCGAAATGTCAATAATAGCTTCATCAGGTGTAAAACGCTCCTGATAACCCCGACTGAAACCCGTTCCATATTTTTCAAATAATCGTTGACCTTGTTCTTCTCCCCTTATTATTAAGAGGCTTTTATGCAAACGATCTCGCCAAGTCAGAGAGGCTTCAACAAGCTCATTCTCAATTGCCTGAACATTATAAGCTAAGCTTCCTTTTTGTGATAATTGAATGGTAAAGTGAATCCGAGCAAAGGCCAACTCGCCAAGTTGTGTTTGCCAATTTGAAATCTTTCCATTTAAATTTGTCTCAAGAATGTCCCCAATCTTTTTTCGTAACTCGCTATCATATCTTTCGCGTGGCACATAAACTAAACAAGATACAAATCTTTCAAATTTATCTGAGCGAATAAAAAGAGTTAAACGTTGCCGATTTTGGAGCTGAAGAACTGCCATCGAAGTTTCAAACAACCATTCTTCAGATGCTTGGAAAAGTTCATCTCGTGGGAAAGACTCCAGAATATGAACCAACGTCTTTCCATCATGCCAGTCTTCAGAGAAATTTGACCGCGTCAGAATGCGGGATATCTTCCTTCTCAAAAGAGGAATCTCTCGTGCACTTTGATTATAAGCTACTGATGTAAAAAGGCCTATAAGTTGGTAAAGGCCAACAACTGCTCCTTTTTCATCAAATCGTTTAATCGTGATTGAATCCATCGGATCTCGACGATGAACAAGAGAGATTTGAGTTGTTTTTGTAATAATCAAGGGATCAGGTTCAATAATAAGTCGACGATTGGTTGGAGTTAGATCAATTTCTTCAAATATGTCTGTAATTTCTTGCGTGACAGCATTTTTTAAAATCCCTAATCCCTCCTGAGGGATAAGAGTACGTTTAATGGTTGTTTGTTCTGGAACAAGAGAATATTCACAAAATCCTAAAAACGTAAAATGGTTATCTTCAATCCACTCCAAAAAATGTATCTGTTCTTCTAAATCTTCTTGAGAAATACGAGGAGGGTGTTCTCTTAAGCCTTTGATCACTTCTCGAAGGCGCATACGAATGGGCATCCAGTCTTCAACTGCAGCCCTCACTTCTTCTAGAGCTCGCGCAACCTCTGTCTCTAGCAGTTGAAGTTTATCAAGAGAACATGGTTCCAAAATTTCACAATGAATTAATGATTCATATTGGCCATCTTGAACTCCAGCTGTTCGTTTAAGAACATTCTTCAAACAGTGATTATGATCCCGCTCAACTTGTATGACAGGATGTATAACAAGATGAATGGAATATCCCAGACTATTAATAGCTCCTGTGACCGAGTCTACAAGGAATGGCATATTGTCATTCACGATCTCTACGACTGTTTCAGAAACAGAGTTCTCTTGAATGATTCTTTTTTCGACAAACGTACGGATTTTAGTTTGTCCTGGTGTTCGCTCAAAACTAAAGTCCCACATACCCTGGACTGATGATAGTAAATTGTCAATCGACCTTTCCATCAAATCTTCAAATGATACATTGGCATAATAGAGCTCAACAAATGTTTGTGCGGCTTGTCTCAAAGAGGAAGGAATTTGAGGGAGAAGTTTAGTAATAATTTGATCTAAAATTGCTTGTTTAGACTTTTCTTGATGATGGTCTTTGTCAGACATGGTACCTTCTCAATTGCTTTTTTTCAGTATGTCAAAAAAGGTGTAGGAAAGCAAAGTTAGGAGAGAAGCGTCAGTTCTCAGTAACTCAGCACTCAGAATTTTCTGACCACTGCCAACTGGAGCGGGCGAAGGGATTTGAACCCTCGACCCCAACCTTGGCAAGGTTGTGCTCTACCCCTGAGCTACGCCCGCTCTGGCGCTTGCCCGGCTGGTTCCGGGCGGGTGAGGCGCGGCGGTTAGCATTGGTTGGTGGACTCGGCAAGCCCTTGCTTGGCGATTATTGTCAGCGCCGTGCGATGGCGACGGGCAGCGGTGCTTTCCGTTGTGTCGGGCGCGGACCCGTTTCGATTGGGGGTTGGATTTCCGTTGCGAGACCCGACATAGCGATGGTCGCGGCGGCTGGCACGGCGACAGGTGCGAACCGGCGACACAGGACAGATGAAGGACGATGCAGTGGCGACATTGGGATTGAATGCGGACGAGCAGGCGGCGGTGGAGCGGTTCCGCGCCGAGGTGGCCGAACCGTCGATGACCAACCTCGTCATCGTCGATTTCTGGGCCGAGTGGTGCGGCCCATGCAAGCAGCTTACGCCCGTGCTGGAAAAGGTCGCCGCCGATTATGCGGGCAAGGGCGTCATCCTCGCCAAGATCAACGTTGATGAGCAGCCGTTCATCGCCGCGCAGTTTCGCGTCCAGTCGATCCCCACGGTCTATGCAGTGTTTCAGGGACAGCCGGTTGCGGACCTGACCAACGCGCGCACCGAAAGCCAGCTCAAGTCGATGCTCGACCAGATATTGCGCCAGCTGCCCGTCGAGGGCGCGGAGGCGAAGGCCGAGCATGAGGTGGAGCCGCTGCTCGCGATGGCCGAGGAGGTGCTGGCGAGCGGGGACCATGCGCGCGCGGCCAACATCTTTTCCCAGATCATCGAGATGGCGCCGACCAGCGCGGAGGCGCATGCCGGGCTGATCCGCGCCCAGATCGGTGTTGGCGACCTTGCCGCCGCTGATGCCGCGCTCGTCGCTGTGCCCGAGGATCTGGCCAAGGATGCGGCGATCGGCCAGGCGCGATCGGCGCTGGCACTTGCGCACGAAGCACCTGCGCCGGAGGAAAGCGCGGCGCTGGCCGCGGCGGTCGCCGCCAATCCCGACGATCATGGCGCGCGTTTTGCGCTGGCGGGCGCGCAGATCGCGGCGGGCGATCGCGACGCGGCGGCGGATGGCCTGCTCCACATCATCGCCGCCGATCGCGGCTGGAATGATGGCGCGGCGCGCACCCGCCTGCTGGAACTGATCGAGGCAGTCGGGCTGGAGGATGCGTGGGCGCGCGCGCAGCGCCGCCGCCTGTCCGACATCCTGTTCGGCTGATGGCGCGGCGTCGCATCTCGGTCTTTCCGCTGCCCGGCGCGCTCCTGTTTCCGGGCTTGCAGCTGCCGCTCCATATCTTTGAGCCGCGCTATTGCGCGATGGTGTCCGACGCGCTGGCGCGCGACCGGATGATCGGCATGATCCAGCCGCGCGGCGAAGCGGTGCAGGGCATGCACCCGCCGCTGTTCGATGTCGGCGGCCTCGGGCGCATCGCCGAGGTCGAGGCGCTCGACGAAGGGCGCTTCAACATCATCCTCGAAGGGGTCGGGCTGTTCCGCGTGGTGCGCGAACTGGATGCGCCGACGCTGTTCCGACAGGTTGAGGCGGAGATGATCGCGCCCGCGCCGCACCCGGTGCTCGCCGCCGTCGAGCGCGCGGCGCTCGAACAGGAGGCGCGGCGCTTTGCGGTGTGGCTCGGCTATCGCGTCGATTGGGAGGGGGTCGCCGAACTCGACGACGAGACCTTCACCAACGCCATCGCCCAGATCGCGCCGTTCGACGCTGCAGCGAAGCAGGCGCTTCTGGAAGCAACCGACCTTTCCGCGCGCGCCGAACTGGCGATGCAGTTGATGCGCTTTGCCAGCTCCGGTCGTGACCCGGGCGAGACGCGCGCGACCCTCCAGTAGAGCCGCTAGACCGTCAGTCCAGCCAGCAACTTGGGCTGATCGCCGCTTTGCCCGCGCGCCTCGGCCATGAAGAAGCGTTTGGCGAGGCGGCTTTTCTGCACCCCGGCGAGGCCGAAGCGGCGCGCGGCGCTGGCGGCGCGGCCAGGCAGGCCGAACAGGCGGGTGAGGCCATCGGTCGCCGCCGCGACGGAGAGATTGTCGAGCCCGCGCCAGCGTTCGTAGCGTTCAAGCAGCTGCGCATCGCCAAGGTCCAGCCCCAGCCGCGCCCCATCCACCAGCACCTCGACCAGCGTTGCCACGTCGCGCAGGCCGAGGTTGAAGCCCTGACCAGCGATGGGGTGGATGCCGTGCGCCGCATCCCCCACCAGCACCATGCGCGTTGCGGTGATCCGCGCCGCATGCTGGAACGACAGCGGGTAGAGGCCGCGCGGGGCGATCTCCTGAATGTCGCCGAGGATATGGCCCATGCGTTTCAGCATTTCCGCCTTGAAGCCGCGGGGGCCGAGCCTGGCGAAGATCGGGGCGTCATCCTCGCCCGTCGACCAGACGAAGCCGCTGCGGTGCGGCCATGGCGCGCTCATGTCGCCCGCCGGCAGATCGGGCAGGGGTAGGATGGCGAAGGGGCCGTCGGGGTAGAAGATTTCGTAGGCGGTATTGTCGTGCGGCCGTTCGTGCGCGATCGCGCCGACCATCGCGCCATGGCGATAGCCCCAGTGCGCCGAGCTGATGCCCGCCGCCTCGCGCGTCGGCGAATTGCGCCCTTCGCATACCGCGAGCAGTGGCGCGGTGACGATGCTGCCATCGGCGAGCGTGATGCGCGCGCCGGCGGCGTCATGCTGGACGCTGGCGGACCGTGCGGGCGCGCGCAGGTCGATCAGCGGGGTCGCCGCAATCATCGCCGACAGGGCCAGCCGCAGGCGGCGGTTTTCGAACATCACGCCGAGCGGGCCATCCCCCGCGGGCGGCGCGAAATCGAGTTCGCCCGGCTGCAACCCGTCCGACACCCAGATCCGCTCGATCGGGCAACCATGGCCGTCGAGCGCATCGCCGAGACCAATCGCGCCCAGCATCGCCATGCTGGCGGACGCGATGGCGGAGGCGCGCCCGTCAAAATCCGGCGCGAGCTGCGTCACCGGGCTGGCCGGATCGACGACGATCGAGGAGAGGCCATGTGCGGCGAGCGCGACCGCCAGCGTCTGCCCGATCAACCCGCCACCAGTGATGAGCACATCGGCGTGCGCGTTGCGGGCGGGGCTGGCGGGATGGGCGGCGGGCATAAGCGGGTTCCGGGCAGGGAAGGGACAGGGCCACGCTATGCGCGTGCGATCACCGAAGCTCAAGCGGGGCAGCGCGCGCCGTGCTTGACGGCGAGTCGCCCGCTCCGCCATAATCAAGGCGAGGGGCAGCGATGGCGCCGCGCGCCGCGCGACACGCCTTGCCCCACCACAGGATCGAGCACGACAGCATGGCCAGCCGCAGCCGAACCCCCGCGACGATGCGCCCGGCGGCGCGCGCCCATGCGCAATGGGACGGGCTGTTCAAGGGCAGCTTTGCCCGGTCGAGCGAGCTGGTCGGCGGGCTGCTGCTCGCCTTCGTGTCGCTGCTGCTGCTGATCGCGCTGCTCAGCTTCTCCGCCTCGGATGCAAGCTTCACCACGGCGGCGGCGGGTGAGCCGAAGAACTGGATCGGCGTGCCCGGCGCGTGGGTCGCAAGCGTGCTCCTGCTCGTCATCGGCTGGCCGGCGGTGCTGCTGTCCGGCTCGCTCGCGCGGTTGGCGTGGCGGATGATCGTCGGCCCCGAGCGGCTGGGGCCGCAACGGCGGCTGTGGATTGGCCTGATCGGCGTCGCGCTCGTCGCGATCGGCCTTGCGATCTGGGAGAATGAGCCCGCGCTCAACCTTACCGCCGGCAGCGGCGGGATCATCGGCCTCGTCGTCGAACATCCGCTCGACAGCCTGCTCGCGCCGTTGAGCGAGCAGGTGGCGCGCGCGGTGCGCACCTTGCTCTCGCTCACGCTGGTTGGCTCCGGCGTGGTGCTGTGGTGGCGCAGCCTGCAATTGCGCCTGCCGCGCGTGGCATTGCCGGCGATCGGCTTCCCGGTCGAGGAAATCGACGATGATGAGGTCATCGAGATCGACGATGCCGCCCCGGCTGGCGCTGTCCGTCCACGCCGAGCGGTGCGCGCGCAGGCCGCCGCCGCGCCCGAAATCAGCGAAGCCGCCGCCGCGCCGCAGCAGGCGCAGCCGCGCCGCCCCGCGCAGCAGGGGGATATGTTTGCAGGGTCGGCGTTGCCGCCGCTGGCACTGCTCGCCCCCGCGTCGGGCGCCGGCGCCCTGCCGGTCGACAAGGCGGCGCTGGAGCGCAACGCCCGCCTGCTCGAAGGCGTGCTGGAGGATTTCGCGGTCAAGGGACAGGTCACGGCGGTGCGGCAGGGGCCGGTGGTCACGATGTATGAGTTGGAGCCCGCACCGGGCACGCGCGCCAGCCGCGTGCTCAACCTTGCGGACGATATCGCGCGCAACATGTCCGCCCAGTCGGCGCGCATTTCGCCGGTGCCGGGACGCACCGTGATCGGCATCGAGCTGCCCAATGCGCGTACTGAACCGGTGGTGCTCCACCAGCTGATCGCCAGCGAGACGTTTCAGGACCAGCAGGGCCAGCTGCCGATCGTGCTCGGCAAGAATATCGCGGGCGACCCGGTGATTGCGGACCTCGCCCCGATGCCGCATCTGCTGATCGCGGGCACTACGGGTTCCGGCAAGTCGGTCGGCCTCAATGCGATGATCCTCTCGCTGCTCTATCGGCTGACGCCCGACCAGTGCAAACTCATCCTGATCGACCCCAAGATGCTCGAACTCAGCGTCTATGACGGGATCCCGCATCTCCTTGCGCCAGTGGTGACCGAGCCGCCCAAGGCGGTGCGCGCGCTGAAATGGGCGGTCGAGCAGATGGACGATCGCTATCGCGCCATGGCCAATATGCAGGTCCGCAACCTTGCGAGCTATAACGAGAAAGTGCGCGCCGCCAAGGCGCGCGGCCAGTCGCTCAGGCGGCAGGTGCAGTGCGGCTTCGACCCGGAAACCGGCCAGCCGATCTATGAGGACGAGCAGCTCGACGTCGAACCGATGCCGCAGATCGTGGTGGTGGTCGACGAGCTGGCGGACCTGATGATGACTGCGGGCAAGGAGGTTGAGGTACTGATCCAGCGGCTCGCGCAAAAGGCGCGCGCGGCAGGCATCCACCTGATCCTCGCAACACAGCGCCCCTCGGTCGACGTCATCACCGGCGTCATCAAGGCCAATCTGCCGACGCGCATCAGCTTTCATGTCACCTCCAAGATCGACAGCCGCACCATCCTGGGCGAGCAGGGCGCAGAGCAGCTGCTGGGCAAGGGCGACATGCTGTGGATGTCTGGCGGCAAGGCGCCGATCCGCGTCCACGGCCCCTTTGTCTCGGATGACGAGGTGCGTGCGGTGGCTGACCATTGGCGCGCGCAAGGATCCCCAGACTACGTCCAAAGCGTCACCGAAGAGCCCGAACATGGCGGCGATTATATTTACGCGGGCGAGGACATGACCGACAGCGCCGAGGACCGGCAATATAATCAGGCGGCGCAAGTGGTGATCGACAGCCAGCGCGCCTCGATCTCGAGCGTGCAGCGGGCCCTGCGGATCGGCTACAACACCGCCGCGCGCCACATTGACCGGATGGAGTCGGAAGGGATCATCAGTCCGCCCAACCATCTGGGCCGGCGCGAGGTGCTGGTCGACAAGGCCGGGAACCGGCGGCGTGCGCGCGACGACGACGATTGAGCGCACGCGCGCCACGCCCCGCCGTCGCGCTCCATCGCTGCGACCGTGCAGTTCACCCGCAATTCACCCCCTCGCCCGCATCAGGCTGGGGAAACCGAAGCAGGCGATGCCCGCCCATTTGAGCGACGAATCGTGACCGCCGATTCGTGACCGACCACAGGATCTTGCCGACCATGTCCCGCTTTTTCTCCTTTGTTCCGGCCGTTGCGGCGATCGCGCTGCTGGGGACGAGCTTGCCCGCCGTCGCGCCCGCCGAGGCGCAGGCGCGCCGCGCCGCGCCGCCCGCCGCCGCGCCCG
>JAFECQ010000006.1 GCA_018242065.1 Pseudomonadota bacterium
TTATGTATTGATCCTCCCTTGGAATCTTACACCTGAAATCTCTCAACAGTTGGCTTACATAAAAGACTGGGGCGCTAAATTCGTCACCGCTATTCCTAACCTCAAGGTGTTTTAAAATGAAAATTTCATCTACCCCTTTAAAGGGCGCATTTATTATAGAAGCAACCCCTTTTGAAGATGAGCGTGGCTACTTTTTTCGCTCTTATTGTGAAAAAGCCTTTTCTCAGGAGGGCATCCCGACGCATTTTCCTCAATGTAATTTTTCTTATAATTACAAAAAGGGAACATTGAGAGGGTTACATTTTCAAAAACTACCCTTAGAAGAAGGTAAGCTTGTTAGAGTTGTGGAAGGCAGAATTCTTGATGTTATCGTTGATTTAAGGAAAGACTCATCCACTTATCTACAACATATAAGTGTTGAACTAAGCAAAGAAAATAAAAAGTCTTTGTTCATTCCCGCTGGATTTGCACACGGATTTCAATGTCTAGAAGATAATTGTAACGTTTTTTATCAAATGACAAACTTTTATCAAGCGGACCTTCAAGGTGGTATCAGATGGGATGATCCCCAGTTAGCCATTAAATGGCCTATCGAAGAAAAAACTATGTCTGTTCGAGATCAGAATTTTAGTTACCTTTAAAGGGAATAATAATGAAGAAAGTTCTTGTAACAGGTGCCAGTGGTTTTATAGGTCGTCATCTTTTTCCTTTCCTTAAAGAAAGGGATTATGAAATTTTTCCTTGTTACAATCAAAATTCCCTAGACCTCCCAAGCTATACCCATCCCATTCAAGTTGACATTCTTAATCAAGACGAAAGGAGATGTCTCTTGAGGGAGTTAAAGCCTTCTCATTTAATCCACACAGCCTGGTACGTAAATCCAAAGGACTATTTACACTCCATTCAAAATATCGATTGGATGAATGCCTCCATAGATCTTTATAAAGAATTTGCCCAAAATGGAGGAAAAAGATGCGTTTCTGTAGGAACATGTGCTGAGTACAATTGGTCTGAAGGCTTTTTAAAAGAAGACGTCACATCCTTACAAGATGACACATTATATGCCTATGCAAAGATCGCAACACACGCTGGTCTCAAAAAATTAAGCCAGGTTTTAAATTTTGAAATGATGTGGGGACGTGTATTTTGGCTTTATGGACCGGGAGAGTCCTCTCAGAGATTTATTCCTAATTTGATTAATACCTTACTAAGAGAAGAAGCTTTCGTTTGTAAAGATCCCAATAAAGAGATTGATTTAATGCACGTAAAGGATGTTGCGTTTGCATTAGCATGTGCTTTGGAGTCTAAAGATACCGGCGCTTTTAATATTGCTTCTGGTGAATCCGTTAGTATTGAAATGATTGTAAAAAAAACAGCTTCTATATTAAATTGCCCTCATCTTATAAAATTTGAATCCAATAATAATAAGCAACCAAAAATAAGGGCTTCTACGGATAAGCTATTAAGTTTACCACATTTTCAAAGACAGTACGATCACGACAAGGGCTTAAATAGTTATATAGATTTTTTGAAATAACTTCTTTGTATTTCCTTGATTTTTCGAAATTTGATCTTACTTCCTTTTATATTTTATATTTCTCTTAAATATTTTAAAGATAAGTATCAATTATCTCTTTCACAAAATTCTAAGGTGTGTAAAATTAAATTTGAATAATAGAGATGTTTACATAAATGAAAGTTTTTTTAAAAAAGTTATTTTCTTACGCCATCATAATACTTTTTTATGCATGCAGTTTTGTTATGTATCTCATTAAGAAGTTTAAAAAAACAACAATAACCCATACAAGAAATCGTTCTCCTAGCAATTTTACACATTTTGCAATTTTTGCTGTGTATTGTAATACACTTACAAACAATCATAAAACTATTCTCAGAAAACTATCTGAAAATGGATATTTTATTATATTAGCTAATAATGGAAAAACTGAATTAAGTGAAATAAGAAAAACGCCTGTGGATCTTTACATAGAACACCCTAACACTGGAAGTGATTTTGGCCTCTATCAATATGCTTCTCAATGGCTCTATGAGAATGCTAATGTTCCTGATAATGGCCAAGTATTGTATATGAATGATTCCATATTTTATCTAGAAAAAAGATCTCCCCATTTATTTGAAACGATTGCAAAGCTAAAAAAGGATTGCATTGGTATGACAGAAGCGACGCTGATTCAATATCATATGACAGCCTGGCTTTTTGCCTTAGCAGGGAAAGTCTTCAAAAATAAAGAGATTAAAAAATTTTGGGATAGATATCTTCCTCTAAAATTTAGACAACATTGTATCCGAAAAGGAGAGGTAAAACTAACCTCTACCATACTAAAAGCAGGGTATACTCCTTACATATTTTATCCTGCATCTTATTTCATAAAAAAAATTCACTGTCAGAAAGAAAAGGAATTAACTCTCTTCCCTCAAAATGACTTTTATAGAAAATTATTTAATTCTTTTATTGAAAAACAAATTCCTTTGAAGGAAATATCTTTAAAAGATAATGATGAAATTATATTAAATTCCTTACGGGATTTATCAGCAGGAACCAATCAAATGCATTTTTTTAACTTAAACGGCGTTCGTTTTTGTTCTTTTCCTTTTTTGAAAAAAGACCTTTTTTGGCGAGATATCTATTCTTTAGCCCAAATACGTTCTATATGTGATTATCTAAAAAGTGCAGGCGAAGACGAGAGTGATGAGATATTGCATTATTACATGAAAAGAGGAAATGCGCATCAAACTCTTCCTTTTTTAAAGTTAGCTTTGTTTAAAAGAGGACTGATTTAGGGCTAAAACATGAAAAAAACGATATTGATTACAGGCGGTTGCGGATTTATTGGGTCAAACTTTATCCGTATTCTTATAAAAAATCCTGAAGTTTCCATCATAAACCTGGACGCCTTAACATATGCGGGTAACCCCGATTCTCTTTTTGAAGCAAAAGACCACCCAAACTACACGTTTATACACGGCAACATTACTGATCGTAGGATATTAGAACAAATTTATGACTCCTATACCCCTCATGCAGTTATCAACTTCGCTGCAGAATCGCACGTTGATCGTTCGATCAGGGGACCCGAAGTTTTCATTGAGACGAATATTATCGGTACTTTTAAGCTTCTTGAAGCAACTCGAAATTATTGGGACAACCTAAATGAAACTGCGCAATCCGAATTCCGCTTTTTACATATCAGTACAGATGAAGTCTATGGAAGCTTAGATAACAATGCTCCATCTTTTTCTGAAAAAACGCCTTATTCTCCTAGAAGCCCCTATTCTGCTTCAAAAGCAGCGAGTGATCATCTTGTTAAAGCCTGGCATGAAACCTACGGGCTTCCTACTTTAATAACAAATTGTTCAAATAATTATGGACCTGCTCAGTTTCCAGAAAAACTTATTCCACTTATTATCCTGAATGCATTAGAAGGTAATCCCTTACCCATTTATGGGGATGGTCAAGCTATAAGGGACTGGCTTTTTGTTGAAGAACATTGCGAAGCAATACTTTCTGTTCTCGAGCGAGGTCGTCTAGGAGAAACTTATTGTATAGGTGGGAAATCAGAACGCACAAATTTACAAGTTGTAAAAACTATTTGTAAGCTGCTGGATACTTTAAAGCCACGTTCGGATAGAAAGAGCTATGAAGATCAAATAACCTTTGTGAGTGAGCGTCCTGGCCACGATCATCGTTACGCAATTGACACGACCAAAATTGAATCTGAACTTGGATGGAAACCCTCTCTTAGTTTTGAAGATGGTTTACAGAAAACATTAAATTGGTATCTGGCTAACCCTGCTTGGTTAGATGGAATTAAGAACAAACTATCTCAAAATATGAGGGTTGCATGACACGTCGTGGCATTATCCTTGCTGGAGGAGCGGGAACAAGACTGTATCCAGCAACATTGGCCATCTCTAAACAATTGTTGCCAATCTTTGATAAGCCTATGGTCTATTATCCACTAACAACATTAATGATGTGTGGGATTAAGGAAATTCTAATTATCTCCACGCCCGAAGATACCCCTAAATATAAACAACTTTTTGGCAATGGGCATCAGTGGGGCATACATCTAGAATATGCCATACAACCCAGTCCCGATGGCTTGGCTCAAGCTCTTATTATTGCAGAGGATTTTTTGAACAAATCACCCTCTACTCTTATCCTAGGAGACAATTTGTTTTTTGGAGCTGGTTTAGAAAAACTTTTACAACAAGCTTTTAAACAAACAAAGGGAGCAACGATATTCTCTCATCCCGTCAATAATCCTAAACGATATGGGGTTGTTACAATGGATGAGCATGGGAATGCAACAGGTATTGAAGAAAAGCCAGAAAATCCAAAAAGTAATTTCGTAGTTACGGGAATTTATTTTTATGATGAAGAAGCTTCTTCTCTTGCGCGCACACTTAAGCCATCCGCACGAGGAGAATTAGAAATTACTGACCTTAATTGTCTTTATTTAGAACAAAAAACCTTAAAAGTTACTCAATTAGGAAAAGGATATACCTGGTTAGATACTGGAACCCACAACTCTTTGCTTCAAGCCAGTAAGTACGTTCAAACTTTACAGCATTATCATGGTCATAAAATTGGATGTCCTGAGGAAGTATCCTGGAAAAAAGGTTGGATCAGCTCAGAGCAACTTTTAACCCTAGCTCAAGCTCTTTCTAAAAATGAATACGGGCTTTATCTGAGAAACTTAATTCATGAAGGAAACCAGTCATGAATGTTCTTTCTACAGGTCTTTCGGATGTTTTAATTCTAGAACCAACTATTTATAAAGATGAACGAGGCTTTTTTTTTGAGTCTTTTAATAAGAAAGTTTTCCACGAAATTGTCGGTGGGAAATGGGAATTCGTTCAAGATAATTTATCTCGTTCTACAAAAGGCGTGTTAAGAGGGCTTCATTACCAAATCCAGCAAGCCCAAGGTAAGCTTGTACAAGTGTTAAATGGTACTGTCTTTGATGTTGTTATCGATATTAGAAAAAGCTCTCCCTCGTTTGGTCAGTGGGTTGGAATAGAACTTTCAGCTGACAATAAGCGTCAAGTCTGGATTCCCCCTGGGTTTGCCCATGGTTTTTTAGTTTTAAGTGAAACGGCCGACTTTTATTATAAAGTTACTAATTTTAGAGCGTCTGAAAGCGAAAGATCAATCCGCTGGAATGATCCGCAAATTGCGATCGAATGGCCAAACGAAATAACACCTCTTTTATCTCCAAAAGATGGCAATGCTCCTCTCCTCAAAGAAGCGGAAATCTTTTCATGAATTCGAAAGATCAAAAACGCATATTAGTAACAGGTTCAAAAGGACAGGTAGGTGTTGAATTAGCCCGTCAACTGCCCACAACATTCCCATCTGCAGAGATTTTAATGACTGATCGCACCTCTTTAGATCTTTCTAATCTTACACAACTTAAAGAAACGATCAGCCAGTTTTCTCCACATATAATTATTAATGCAGGCGCTTACACAGCCGTCGATAAGGCAGAAGATGACCAAGAAACAGCCTACATTATCAATTCAGAAGCACCGAAAGTACTTGCAAAAATTTCAAAAAGTACGGACGCTTTATTGATTCACTATTCAACAGATTATGTATTTGATGGCATGAAAAAGGAGTTCTATAAAGAAGAAGATATTACAAATCCTTTGAATATTTATGGTAAAAGTAAATTAAAAGGAGAACAAAACATTGTTTCTATTGGAGGACGATTTCTTATTCTGAGAACAAGTTGGGTTTACGCAGAACATGGTCATAATTTCATGCGTACGATTCTTCGTTTAGCTCAGGAAAGGAATGAATTATCCATTGTTAATGATCAATGGGGATCCCCTACTTCTGCTTCTTGGCTTGCAGAAATTTCAAATCTTCTCTCTCAAAGATTTTTTTCAAAACACCCCCTTGAAAGTGGTATTTATCATGCGGTGTGTAGAGAAGAAACGAATTGGTTTGATTATGCTCATTTTATACTTGAATGCGCGAATATTGATAATGTATCCTTAATTCCTACAGCTACTGGTGTTACCCCAACAAAAGCAAAACGCCCAACAAATAGCCGCCTTTCTACAGATAAGATACAAAGTAAGTTAGGAATCCTGCCACCACCTTGGAAAAATGAAGTACAACGTATTGTTTCTTTAATCTTGAAGGAGACAGAATGAACCAAGTTGCAATTCTAATGACCACCTATAATGGTGAAAAATTTCTAAGAGAGCAGCTTCTTTCTATAGAAAAACAAACCTATTCACATTGGCACCTTTTTGTTTTCGATGATGGCTCTTCTGATAATACATTAAGCATCTTAAAAGATTTTCAAGAACGAATAGGCTTATCTAAAGTAACAATTCAACAAAAAAACCACTTAGGATGTGCAAAAAACTTTCTTTCTCTCGTCTGTGAAACGACAGGAGATTACGATTTTTATTCTTATGCGGATCAAGATGATATTTGGGATACAGATAAGCTTGAACGGGCCATTATTGCCTTGAAAACATTAGATCTAACTCTCCCAGCGCTATATTGCTCCTCTTCCCGACTTATTAATGCTGAAGGAAATCTTATTGGAAAGTCACCCATTTGTAAGCGCCCTCCTTCTTTTCAAAATGCTTTGGTGCAAAATATTGCAGCAGGGAACACAATGGTATTCAACAAACCCGCAAGAAGTTTACTTATGAAGATTGGAGTTATTGATATTTCAATTCACGATTGGTGGACTTATATCGTGGTTACTGCTTGCGGTGGTAGTGTTTATTATGATGAGTTACCTTCTCTTTCCTATCGTCAGCATGCAAATAATTTAATAGGATTGGACACTTCAATTAAAGCTTTTTTAAAGTCTATGTTAAGAACTTGGGAAGGTAAATTTAGAACCTGGAATGAGGCACATATTCGTTATTTAGAGGATTTTAGTGATTTTACGAGTTCTCAATCTAAAATGACATTGGCTTATTTTAAGAAATCTCGACATTCAGGCCTATATCAACGGATTAGACTTTTGCAAAAAGCAGGTGTTTTTCGTCAACATCCTCTAGAAACAGCTAAATTATATTTAGCCTGTGTTTTTAATAAGGTCTAAAATCCTCATAAAAAACTATTCTTATTATTTTCAAATCTACCTTTTCCCCTATATTTCGGCTATACAAAGTAAAAAAAAATTGTATGGTAGAACATCCTATGCTACCTAAAGTTAATAAAAGAATTTGAATATTTAGAAAAAATGAAATCAATTGCTGTTTTATATTTAGCACGTGCTGCCGAAGGACTCGAGAGGTTCGAAAAATTTGCAGAATCATATCGTAAATATGAAGCAGGACAAGCCCATGACCTCATCATCATTTATAAGGGTGATTTTACAAAAGATGAAAAAGAAAAAACAAAGGAAATTTTCAGAGAGATTCCTCATATATCATTCTCGATTCAAGACGAAGGATTTGATATTCACTCCTATTTGCATGTAGCAGAGCACATTAAATACAAATATATTTGTTTGTTTAATACCTTTACAGAAATAGTATCTCCAAATTGGCTCAAAAAACTTTATGTTCATTTGAATAAGCCAAATGTTGGTATGGTTGGTGTTACTGCCTCTTACGAGAGCATCTTTAGTTCGCAAAAAATCTTGAACCATGTTTTATGGCTATTTTTTAAGAAAGGAATTTGGCCAAATAAAGAGCTAACACGTCAATTCCGGTGGATTCTTTGTATTAGTCTTAAGATTCCTAAACGAGGACATAACCTTAATTTAAACGTTCTGAGAATAATAATATTATTGAGGCACTTAATCTTCAGGATTCATAATATCTGGCGGATGCTTACCTCTAATCATAACTTTATTGAAAGATTTGTAACCTGGGTTAGGTCTATTAAGATGGATAAATGGAGATTTTCTATCTTTTTACCATTCCAAAAGTATGATCATCCGAGTTTAACAGCAGCTTTCGAAGAAACTTGGAACATATTGAAAAATGATGGAAATCTCTTGAGCTATGTAAAAAATTTTCCTCCTTTTCCAAATCCTCATATTCGAAGCAACGGGTTCATGCTTTCGCGGGAATTTTTATTAGAATTTAATGGATTAGAAAAAACAAAAATTGCTTGTTGTGAGTTTGAAAGCGGTTGGAACGGAATAACGAATCGTATTTTAAAAAAGGGCCTTTCTATTTTGCTTGTAGGAGCTGACGGAATTGCTTATTCTCCAGAAGAGTGGCCAAAAAGTCAGACTTTCCGTTTGGGAAAGCAACAGAATTTGATTGCAACAGATAATCAAATTTCTAACTATACGTTCTATTCTCAGCCAGAACGCGATCTTCATACTTATTTAGCTTGGGGCGACTATCTTGGGCACTCACTTCAAACAATAGTTCGTTTAGGTCACAAGCTTAATAAGAGAGAATGCCTTAGAAACTCCATAAATATTCCAAAAGTTAGCGTGGTTATACCTACTCATAATCGTCTTCGCCTTCTTAAGGATGCGATATATTCTGTGCTACAGCAATCTCACCCAGACTGGGAATTGATCATATTTGATAATGGTTCTCAGGAACCCATAAAAGAATATATAGAATCCCTGAGTGACAACAGAATCCGGCTTGAAAGATCAGAAAAATTTTTATCTGTTACAGATAGTTGGAACCAAGCAATTGATTATGCAACTGGTGATTATATAATTTTCCTTGGTGATGATGATGGTCTAGCACCAAGTTATTTTGAGAAAGTCCATAAGTTAATAAACGACTTTAGCGAGCCTGATTTTATTTATTCCGGACTGTATGTATTTATGCATCCTGGAGTCCATCCCCTTTACCTTGAAGGTTCTCTAGAAATAGTGAAAAATGGATTTTTCTTCCGAGGAAAAAATCATCCTTGTTTGCTAAGTAAAAATGAAGCACGTAAAGCCTGGGAAGGTTCGATTAACTTTCAACGAAATTTTACTTATAATATGCAAGCATTTACATTCAAGCGTTCATTTTTAGAAAAAATTAGAAATGAAGGAAAAATATTTCATTCTCCCTTTCCAGACTATTACTTAGCTAATGTTGCAATGGCGAAAGGAGAACGTATTGTAATCAGCCCAGAAGCACTAGCAATTCAAGGGATATCGACTGAATCTTTTGGCTATACATTATTTAATGGCTTAGAACAGAGAGGATCTGAACTTTTAAACACAAATTTTAATAATGATCTTGTATTTAAGGAATATGAAAAAAAATTGATTCCTGGAGAGCTTTACCAAGCTAAATATATTATAACAATGGGCCACGTTGCAAAAAAAATCCCTCAAAATATTAATACAGCCTATGGAATCAATCGATATCGTCGTCATCAAATATTTTTTAATATTTCTGAAAATCATATGGGTTGGTTATGGAAGACTGATGGAGGACGCAGACTATGGAGATCTCTTACGACGCGAGAAAAAATTTGGACAGCTTCTATGACCTTAGTATACTTTCAAATTTGTTATTTGACCTCTATGAAACTCTTCAAGAGTATAAGATTGCCTTTACCAGAACGATATCAAAGAATTTCGAGAATTAAATCATTTGAAAATATTGAAAAGCAATCTAAAAGCATGATTTCTCTAGGTGAAGTGTGTATGAAGATAGCTTTAAAGATCATGAGATCACGTGTTTCTAATACTAAATTTCAGGAAATCAAGTGTCGTATCTCTACAGGCACATTTTCAGTTCTTCCAGAAGTTTTCGAGAGACTTAAGAATACCTAAAAAGGTGAGCATCTCGATTAAATAAATTTTATGGAAGTAAGAACAACACTTCGTTGTTTGAATCTAGAAACAAGCATTAAATTACGACGATTTTATTTATAACTCATTTCAGCTTAAAGTTTAGATTTCAATGTTGTTCTTTAACAGATCATATTCAATTTTTGTAAAATTAAATCGAGTTCAGCTGGATTATCAAAAGGAATAATAATTTTTCCACCCTGTCCCTTAAGAATTAACTCAATAGATGTTCCCAAAAGGGTTGAAAGATGTTGACATAGGATTTCCTTTTCGGGATCAACGTGCTGGTATGTAGACACACGGTTTTTCGAATCAAGCTTTTGCTTTGCAAGACTCTCAGCTTGACGAACACTCAAGTCTTTTTGAATGATTAACTCAGCAAGCAATTCTGGGTTCTCAGCATTAACAATGGCTCGACCATGCCCTGCCGTAAGCTTTCCTTCATTTATATAATCTTGAACCTTTTTAGGTAGTGTTAAGAGTCGCAATATATTAGCGATGTGGCTACGGCTTTTACCTAAGATACGCGCTAAAGATTCTTGTGTATGGCCGAATTCTTCTGCCAATCTACGGTATCCGTCTGCCTCTTCAATTGGATTCAAATCCTGTCGTTGAATGTTTTCTAAAAGACCAACTTCTAGCGTTTCGATGTCAGAAAGTTCTTTGATGAGAATAGGAATTTGCTGAAGACCAGCTTGTTGAGCTGCACGCCATCTGCGCTCTCCAGCAATAATTTCGTATTTTCCTTTCTCTTCAGGATGAGATCTAACTAAAATAGGTTGCAAAACACCTTTTTCACGAATAGAAGCGGATAGTGCCTCAAGCTCTTCATGTGGAAAAAATTGACGTGGTTGATGAACTCCCGGCACAATCATATCAAGAGGCAGAACGATAGGCAAAGATGGAGTTGTATCTACTTCTTGAGAAGCTTCCAAAAGCGATGAAAGTCCTCGACCTAAAACTTGTTTTCTAACTTCATGAGTGCTCATGCGGCTAATTTCCCTTCACGAATTAACATTTCTCTGGCTAATTGAAGATAGGCTTGAGAGCCTTGGCATTTAAAATCATAAACAACAGCAGGTTTCCCAAAAGAAGGTGCCTCCGCCAAACGAACATTTCGAGGAATATGTGTTTGATAAACCTTTTCCTTGAGATGGTATCTAACATCATTGGCAACTTGAGAACTCAAACTGCTTCGATTATCAAACATCGTCAAAATAATTCCTTGAAGGTTTAACCGTGAATTAAAATTCTTTTTAACCTGGCTAATGGTAAAAAGAATTTGGCTGAGTCCTTCTAAAGCATAAAATTCACATTGAAGAGGAACAAGGACTTCATCAGCAGCGACAAGAGCATTTAAGGTTAGTAAACCTAAGGAAGGGGGACAATCGATAAAAATATAATCAAAAACATAAATCCCTCTAAGGCATTTTTCAAGAAGTCTCTCTCTATCATTGAGTCCGACAATTTCAATTTCAGCTCCAGAAAGATGAATGCTTGCTGGCATTAAATACAGATTAGGAATGGAAGTTTGTTGATATGCATCTTGAAATTTTATATCTCCGATCAAGGCTTCATAACTACCTTTAGCTTTATTTTTATCGACATATCCTAAGCCAGTTGTTGCGTTGCCTTGTGGATCGAAATCGATAACAAGTATTTTTTTTCCTAAGGTCGAAAAAGCAGTTGCTAAATTTAAGGTGGTGGTTGTTTTCCCAACACCTCCTTTTTGATTAACAACGGCTATTATTTTTGTCATCTGCAGTTATCCTCTTAGGATGCGTTAATTTTAAAATTCTTGCTCTAGAATCGGTCAAACTTTCGAAAATTTCAAGCTCAAATTCCCATTTCTTTTTTGCCTCATTAATTTCAGACTCATATTCTTTCCCTTTCAAAAATAGACAAAATGATTCTGGTTTCATCAAAGGAAGAGCGTAATTGATAAGAAGAGAAAGAGGTGCTAATCCTCGAGCTGTAATGATATCTCCCTTTAACTTTCCTTCTAAATTTTCAATTCTTTCATTTATAACGACCACAGGTATATTTGTTTCACGTGAAACATTTTCCAAAAAAAGACATTTCTTAACATCTGATTCAATGAGAGTGACACTCAAATTGTGACATTGGGAAATAGCTAAGACAAGACCAGGAAAACCAGCACCACTTCCTAAATCAAGAAGGGATGAATGTACCTGAGGAAGATGAGAGATGAGCTGAAGTGAATCTTTAAAATGTCGTTCCCAAAGATGGGGAGTAGTTGATGGAGCCACAAGATTAATCTTTTTTTGCCATTTTTCGAGCAAAGCCTGATAAATCTTCAATTTTTCCATTGTTTCACGTGAAACAATCACGGCAATTAAGAGTTCATAGAGTCAAAAAATTCTGCGTTATTCTTAGTATTTCTAAGTTTTTCAAGGAGGAATTCCATCCCATCTGTCGTACCCATAGGGATAAGAACACGCCTTAATACCCACATTTTACTAAGAAGATCTTTATCCATTAAAAGCTCTTCTTTACGCGTACCTGACTTGGTAATATCAATGGCTGGGAAAGTTCGTTTGTCTGATAATTTACGATCCAATACAATTTCAGAGTTTCCAGTACCTTTAAATTCTTCAAATATCACTTCGTCCATACGAGAGCCAGTATCAACCAGTGCTGTTGAGATAATTGTTAGAGATCCACCCTCTTCGATATTTCGTGCAGCACCAAAAAAACGTTTAGGTCGTTGAAGTGCATTTGCATCGACCCCACCTGTTAAAACTTTTCCTGATGAAGGAACAACAGTGTTATATGCGCGTGCTAAACGTGTAATATTATCCAAAAGGATTACCACATCATGCTTTAGCTCAACAAGTCTCTTCGCTTTTTCAATCACCATTTCGGCCACTTGAACATGGCGTGATGCTGGCTCATCAAAAGTAGAACTAATGACCTCTCCTTTAACGGAACGTGCCATATCTGTAACTTCTTCTGGACGTTCATCGATAAGTAAGACAATTAGTGTAACCTCAGGATGATTTGTTGCAATTGATTGCGCAATATTTTGCATCATAACTGTTTTACCTGAGCGAGGAGGCGCCACAATCAAAGCTCTTTGCCCCTTCCCGATAGGTGCAACTAATTCAATAACGCGAGGGGTTAGATCTTTGTACGTTGGATCATCATTCTCAAGCTTAATTTTTTCATCGGGATATAGGGGCGTTAAGTTATCAAAATTAAGACGATGCTTAATTACTTCAGGCGGTTGGTTGTCAATCGTGTTTACTTTTAACAGGGCAAAGTAACGCTCTCCGTCTTTTGGTGCCCGAATTTCTCCCTCAACCGTATCACCCGTTCGTAAGCCAAATTTTCGCACTTGACTGGGAGAAACATAAATATCATCCGGTCCAGGTAGGTAATTAGCCTCTGGAGAACGCAAAAAAGCAAAGCCATCTTGCAAAATTTCAACAACACCTCCGCCAAATATAGCTTCGCCTTTTTCGGCCATTGTTTTGAGAATACCAAACATCATGTCTTGCTTACGAAGGGTACTTGCGTTTTCAATTCCGAGCTCTTCAGCTAATGAAAGAAGCTCAACGGGCGTTTTTGATTTTAAAGTTTTTAAGTTCATATATGTTTCACTGGGATTGTAATAAAGATAGCTTCATCAATGACAAATATTTTTAGAAAATTCAAGCTTTATTTTACTAAGTTTATAGCTTGATATGAGAGGTAACTTTGAGAGAATCATGTACTTCAAATTAAAAGGGTTTCAAAACGGCCAAAAAAACGATAAAAATAGCAGTAATAAAAGGAATCTCATTGAGGACACTTAATTGTTTTCGTGAGAGTTTTGGATATTCTCCACGTGCAAATGCCTTTGCAACTTTTGAAAGATATCCATGAAACCCGGCCAAAAAAACCACTAAGATAAGTTTTATGTGGAACCATGGAGCTTCCCATGTGTTTGATTCAAAAGCTAAAAGAGTTCCTAATAAGAAAGTTAAAAGAAGAGAAGGAAGCATAATAATTTTTAAAAGTCTTCGTTCCATTGTACAGAAAGTAACGTAAGTTTTTGAATTCACTTCAAAATCTAAATGATAAATAAAGAGTCGGGGAAGATACAAAAGTCCAGCCATCCAAGCAATAACAGCTAAAAGATGAAGAGCCTTAAGTGTCAAGTAGGTGTTAAAATACACAATTTTTCCCTTTGTTTTCACGAACCAGTCGAGCGAGCCCCTTGATAAAGAAAGGATGAGTTTGAACCGTCTCAACCCGTTGATAGCTAGGACATCCTTTCCTTAATGCAAGATCACGGTATGTCATGTCAAGCTCAACAAGCGTTTCTGAGTGTTCAGAAACAAAAGAAACAGGAACAACAACAAGTGGTCTTTTCTCACAAGAAGCAGAGATAACCATTTCTTCAGTAGAGGGGCCAATCCACTCTAAAGGACCAACACGACTTTGATAACATATAACGTAATCAAGAAATGGAAGATTCAAGTTTGCAACAAGATTTTGAATCGTTTCTTCAACTTGCCTCTGATACGGATCTCCTGCTTTAATGAGGCGCTTTGGCAACCCGTGGGCTGTAAATAGAACCAGGGGTTTTCCAAATTCTTGTGCCTTTTTATACTGAATAAGTGTTTTTTCAGTCATTGCCTCAAGAAAACCAAACTCACATGGATATGAATGAATACTCCAAACTGATGCGTTTTCGTTTTTTAATGTTTCTTCCCATACTTTTAATGCTGACCCTGTTGTCGTTGTAGAATACTGAGGATAAAGAGGAAGAAGAACGATTTCATCAGGCTGATAAGTCTTAATATCCTTAAGTGTATCTTTGACTAAAGGGGGCGCGTGGCGCATAGAAACAAAAACACGAAACCCATTACCAAGCTCATTTTCCAAAGAGACAGCTTGCTCTATTGTGTTCTTCAAAAGTGGGGACCCCCCTCCTAAAAGAGAGTAAATCTCACGAGCTTCTTTTAATCGACGACGTGAGATAAACTTTGCCAACAGATAACGAAATGGATTTGGAAGGGTAATAATTGCAGGGTCATAGAAAAGACTGAAAAGAAAGGGGCTTACTTCTTCCAAAGAGGATGGGCCCCCTAAATTTAAAAGGACAACGGCTGTTTTTTTCATCCTAATGATCTCACCACACGAATACATTCTTCGACATGAGAAAGAGGCGTTTGAGGCAAAATTCCATGGCCTAAGTTAAAAATATAGGGCCGATCCCCCATTTCCTGATGAATTGATCGAATAGCCTCTTTTAAACCATTTCCACCCGCTACGAGTAACAGTGGATCTAAATTTCCCTGTAATATAAGAGATGAAGAAAGATTATTTTGAGCCCATGAAAGAGGAATACTTGAATCAAGACTAACAGCGGAAACACCTGTTTTTACACTATATTCTAAGAGATGAGGACCAATTCCTTTAGGAAAGCCGATAATAGGAAGATCTGGAAAAACTTTTTTTACTTTTGAAACAAGCTTTTGTGTTGGCTTCAAAATCCACTTTTCAAAATGAGTCGCAGGGCAAAGCCCTCCCCAAGACTCAAAAATTTGGATAACCTGAACACCCGCTTTAACTTGCTCAATAAGATGATTTGAAATTACCTCAACAAGAAAATCCAAAAGCTCCAAAAACTGTTGTTCTTGCTGAAAAGCTTGTTGTTTTGCCCCTGCAAAATCACGTGTTCCAGCCCCTTCCAACATATAAAGAGAAAGCGTCCATGGTGCTCCAGCAAAACCGATTAATGTCTTAGATGTACAAAGAGATGATCTTGTGAGGCGAATTGCCTCATATACAGAAGAAGCTTTTTCAAAAAAGCGATCATAGGAAAGTATAGTTTGAAATGAGTCAAGAGGAAGTGAAGACAAAACAGGCCCCTTTAAATTTTCGAATGAAACTTTTTGTCCAAGCGCATCCGGAATAACTAAAATGTCAGAAAATATAATTGCTGCATCAAAGGAAAAGCGCTGAACAGGCTGTAGAGTCACCTCTACTGCAAGTTCAGGAGTGTAACACAAGTCAAGAAACGTTTTGCATTTTTCTCGAACCCTCCCATATTCAGGCAAATACCGTCCAGCTTGACGCATAAACCAAATCGGTGGACAGTTTTTACATTTACCTTTTAGAAAGAGGTCTAAAAGTGTTGTCATTTCTTTCTCTTTCTACCTTTCTTATAATTTATAAAAGATTGTAGTAGTAGTATATCCACTGAATCATGTGGATTAATTTTTATTCCTTTTTTATCCACAACTTTTCTTTTTCCACAAGAGGGGTTTTCTAAAAGATTTGTAATATGTGGAAAACATGTAAATGTATTGTATCTTAAAGGTATATATTTATTTTATCTGTGGATATGATACAGAATAATATTGTAGATTGAGTTCATAGATGAGACTGTTCACATCCGTTCATAATTACGATCACAGAAGAATCGTTTTTGAATTATTATCGACTTTTCCCAAGAAGCATTTTTTAGAGAGAAGTATCCATTTTTATCCTCAAAGAATTCACAGTTTATCCTTGAATGGGGTGTTGTTATGTGGATTATAGGAATCACTGGGGCAATTGGAGCAGGAAAATCTTCTCTTTCAAAGTATTTAAAGTCTCTTGGAGTTCCTATTCACTCTTCAGATAAAGAAATTCATCTTCTTCTTGAAAAGGATCTTCAAGTTCGAGAAAAAATTATAAAATTATGGCCAAATATTATACGTCAAGGGAAAATTGACCGGGAGTTATTGGGAGAGGCTGTCCTTTTTTCTCCAAATGGCCTTGCACAGCTTGAAAAAATTCTTTATCCAAGGCTTGTTGAACGCCAAAAAGAATTTTTAAGAAAAAATCAATATCTTAATAAAGATATTGTTGCTCTTGATGTACCTCTTCTTTTTGAAGTAGGACTCGATCGGTACTGTCATTGTGTTATCCTTGCTTCAACGCCCTCTCTTATTCGAAAGGAAAGAGTCCTGAAACGAAAGGGTATGACACTAGAGAAGCTTAAAGCTTTTGAATCTCAACAATTAAATGATAGAGAAAGAAGGAAATGGGCAGACTACATAATTCCTTGTGGACGTGAAAAAGGAAGTGCCCTAAAAATGATCAAAGATATCTTAGAAACACTTTCGCTGAAAAAATCACCTATATGGCAAGGAAAATGGCCAAAGAATTTAAGAAGGAACCGTTATGGCACGAGAGATCGTTTTAGATACTGAAACAACAGGATTTGAGCCGACTCAAGGGCATCGTCTTGTGGAAATAGGTTGTTTAGAGTTAATCAATCATATTCCTTCTGGTCGTGTTTTTCATACCTACATCAATCCAGAGAGAGATGTTCCAGAAGAAGCTTTTTCAGTTCATGGATTGTCATCCGATTTCTTAAAAACTCACCCTCTCTTTCGAGATGTTGGTGATCTTTTTCTTTCTTTTATAGAGGATTCACCTCTTATTATTCATAATGCAAAATTTGATATGAAGTTTTTAAACGCAGAATTGAAAATGCATGAGTACTCAGAAATTCCATTTACCCGCGCAATTGATACGCTTGCGATTGCCAGGAAAAAGTTTCCTGGGTCTCCTGCAAGTCTCGATGCTCTCTGTAAGAGATTTGGAGTTGATAACCGAGGACGGGAGAAACATGGAGCCCTTTTAGATGCAGAATTGCTTGCTCAAGTTTATTTGGAGCTTATCGGTGGTAAACAACCAGGTCTTTCTCTTCATTTTTCATCAAAACAACCCGAAGTCATAGAACAAAATAACCATACTAAAAAAATTCGCTCCTTAAGGACTTTTGCACCTACACCAGAAGAACTGGAACAACATCAAGAACTTCTTTCTCGTTTAAAGAATTTTCCTTGATGTCGCGCTAACGCGTCCTTTTTTATTCTCCACGCAGAGAATGAATAAATTGAGAAAGACCCGTTTGACGGCGTCTTTTTAATCGTTCAGCTTCAAGAATAGATCTAACCTTAAGAATGCTGTCTTTAACATTTTGATTAATGATAATATAATCATATTCGGCCCAGTGGCTTATTTCATCTGCAGCTTTACTCATACGTAAACCTACAATTTCTTCTGAATCCTCACCCCGGTGGTGAAGACGTTTTTTGAGATCTTCTAAACTTGGAGGAAGGATAAAAACGCTTACTAAGTCACTGATTGATCGTTGTTTTAATTGTTGTGTTCCTTGCCAATCAATGTCAAAGATTACATCTGTTCCAGCAGACAGCTGCCGTTCAATTGAAGCTCGCGGGGTACCATAATGATAACCGTATACGTAAGCACTCTCTAAAAACTGATCTTCATTTATCATATTGTTAAAAGTAGCTTCATCAACAAAATAATAATCTTTTCCTTCTTTTTCAGAAGGTCGTTTGGAGCGTGTTGTAACTGAAATTGAAAGTTCAAGCCTGTCTTCTAGATTTAGAACTTCTCTTGCGATGGTTGTTTTACCAGCGCCAGAAGGAGAAGATAAAACCAGCATAAATCCACGGCGTTCAATAGGGGAGGAGAGAATATTCTTTATCATTGTTTTTACTTACGTTTATACCTTTTATAGGGTATCCTATCATAGGAGAAGATTTATGACGACAGTACGAATTTATCAACCTAGCAAATCAGCTATGCAATCGGGTAAAAAAAATGCGAACGAATGGCGAGTTGGGTTTGAACCTTTTGATCCCTTGATGCCGGAACCTCTTATGGGCTGGATTTCGTCTAAGGATATGTCTCAAGAACTCGATCTTAGATTTTCATCCTTAGATGAAGCCTTGCAATTTGTGAGATTGAAAGGTTTTGACTATGTTATACATAACCCGACTCAAGTTTCTATTGTTCCTAAAAGCTATGAAAGCAACTTCACATGCCCTCGAATCAGAGGTAGTTAAATCCTTGCACGTGAAAAAAATCACGTGTATACAAATCTGCAGAAATATTTGAAATGGGCGTATAGCTCAGCGGGAGAGCGCTACGTTGACATCGTAGAGGTCACTGGTTCAATCCCAGTTACGCCCACCATTTCGTTCCTCTATTTAAGAAACTGCAACTGTAATTGAAGGTATGAGATACCAACAAGAGCGGCTGTTTCAGCTCTGAGAATGTGGGTATTTAAGGTAACACCTTGAACACATGCCTGAGATTTAAGATAGATTAGTTCTTGGGATGTAAATCCTCCTTCTGGGCCTACAAGAAATCCGTAAGATTTCTGAGAATCAACTTTAATTTTGCTTAAAAAAGGAGAGCCTAAGGTTTCATCACCAAAAAAAAGATGTTTATCAGGTGGCCAGTCTTTGAATAGGTTTTTAAACGATGTAATAGGCTTAATCTCCGGAATGGTAAGCCTTCTAGACTGTTCTGAAGCTTCTCGCAGATGAGCTTGCATTTTTTCCAAGTTTATCCGGGGAATGGATGTTCTTTCAAACTTAACAGGATAAAGGCAAGATACGCCTAACTCAGTTGCTTTTTCGATCAGAAACTCTTGACGTTTAGGCTTTAAGGGAGAAAAGAGTAGACATAAATTTCCTTCATCGATGGGAGAGCGTGTTTGAGATATGAGGCACAGCTTTGTTGATTTTTTAAAAGTTTCCTCTATTTGAGCTTTCCACTCTCCGTGCTCACCATTAAAGAGAAAAATTTCATCTCCCTTTTGAAGACGCATTACTTTTTGAATATAATGGCTTTGGGTTTCAGAAAGGAAGACCTCCTGATTTTGAAGCAAGGAGCCTTCCCAATAAAGGCGAATCATAAGACCTCCTTAAGAATTAACACGTCTATAAATAACGAAAGAGGTATGGATCGTAAAGATGATAAAGGAATAAATACACTTGTTTTTTTCCTTAAAAATAACCATTTATAAGAATATTAGGAGTATTTGAGATTTCTATGTTTAATCGTTTTTTCTATGGATTATGCTGCCTCATCCTTTTGGGCTATATGGCCAAAAATATGTGGCAAACTGTTTTTTTCTCACCTCAAGCTATTATTGAAGCTCCTCATGCTTATGAACAACTTTTAGATGGAAAAGGTGTGGTTGTTGCAGTTCTTGATGAAGGGTTTGATTCCTCTCATGCTTCCCTTAGAAATCGATTGAGTCCTTATCGTTATAATACAACCAATAAATCTCGTGATGTTTCTGAAACTGTTATTTTTGAAAATGGTCATTATGCTTTTGAGAGTCATGGAACTCATGTGAGTGGGATTATTTCTGGTGTTGCTCCTCAAGTTGAAATTATTCCGGTGAAAGTTGGAGGTTTTGGTGGAGACCAATCCTTTGTCAAAGCCTTGGAAATTGCAATGTTGAGCTCTGCAAGAATTGTGAATATCTCCTTGCGGCTAAGTCATACGGGGAGAGAATTAAGTCCAAATGTTCGCAAGGCTCTTATTCAGCTAGCTGAAAGTGGAAAACTTATTGTGATTGCTGCTGGAAATGAAGGAGCTCCTATGATGAAAAACGTGTATACCGCGAGCTTGATAGAGTTGACGCACGATCCTCTTATGAATGGACGGCTTCTTTTAGCAGGGGCTGCTTCATATAGAAAAGGTAAGGAAACATTAGCAGAATTTAGTAATTATCCTGGAAAGAGCTCGTTTGGAATAGCGCAAACCTATTTTATCACAGCGCCTGGTGAACATATTCTTTCAACAATTACAGGTGGGGATTTTGGTGAAAAATCAGGAACTTCGATGGCAGCTCCAATGGTTGCGGGTGCAGCAAGTTTGTTGATGCAAGCTTTTCCACACCTTATGGTTGAAGATATTGCTCAGCTGTTACTCGTGTCTGCAAGAAAAGTTTCTTTAGATGGGACAGAACTTCCACGTACAAGATTTGGTGCTGGCATTGTAAATATTAAATCTGCCCTTGAGATGGGAAAAAGAATTTAAGAGACGTCGAAGGAATGTTGACTTCTTTAAGTCGACCAATTAAGAGGCATAATAGAGCAAAAACCTATTAAGGAATCCATGTCTGATTTTTCGATCATGCGTCAAAATATGGTGAAAAGGCAGATTATGCCAGAAAATGTAACCAATCCGTCTATTCTTCAGGCTCTATTAGCAATTCCTAGAGAACGATTCGTTCCTCGGCAGCTTTCCCATATTGCTTATATGGATGCGGATTTTCCCCTTCATGTCGATCGTTTCCTTTTAAGACCAGCAACCTTAGCGCGTCTTTTACAATCTTTAAATCCATCGTTATCAGACAGAATCCTTTATGTGGGTGCTGGGACGGGGTATGGTCCTGCTCTTTTAAGTCAAATAGGTGTTCAAGTTAGAGCTCTTGAATGTGAGGAAATGCTAACCCAGGAAGCAGAAAGACTTGTGGTTGATTTACGTCTTTCCTCTGTTGATATTGTGCTAGGCCCTCTTGCAGAAGGATGGGAAAAGGAAGCACCTTATGATAAAATTCTTATTGAAGGCAGTGTAGAGACGATTCCTGAGCCCCTTTTTGCTCAACTGAAAGAGGGCGGGGTTATTGTGACACTCAAATACAATAAAAAACGAGGTATAAGAGCTGTTAAATACATAAAGGAACACGGAAATCTTACGGAAATTTTTTTGTTTGATGCATTTGCGCAACGCTTAAAAGACTTTCGTAAGCGACCATCCTTTATTTTTTAGTGAAAAACTATATGATTCAGTGTATGGTAAGGATGATTTGTAAGTGAAATTAATAGATGAGCATGCAGCGTCCTAAAACTTTTAAATTTATAGCAGCTTTTTTTGCTAGCACTTTTTTGTGTATGCCATCTTTTGGGAACCCCTCTGCGTTGCTGAATGATCCTAACGGAGGGCCCGAAGTTGCTATTGTAGAAGAAGCTTTAGGATCATTGCCCTCATCTGATGAAGTTGATGCACCGAACAAGACTGTCTCTCTTCAAGAAACTCTTGAACAGACATATATGCAAAATACGGATCTTGATGCTGCGCGGGCAGGGTTAAGGGCTACAGATGAAACTGTATCTCAAGCGAACGCAGAATGGCGACCAAGTCTGTCTGTAAGTGGTACACAACAACAAACTCAATCTTACCCTATTGGATCCGAAACGATCTCAGGAAGACGCGCCCACAATAGTTCTACATCTTATTCAGCCAATATAGCCCAAAATATTTATAGAGGTGGTGGTACTGAAGCGACTATAGGACAGAGAGAAAGTGAGGTTCTTGGAGGAAGAGCGGGCCTTTTTAATCAAGAACAAGCGACACTTCTTACGGGTATCCAATCTCATACAAGCGTTCTTACGACGGAAGCTATCGCAAATTATCTCAAAAAAAAGGTCGATTTTTATCGAAATAGCCTGGAAAGAGCTCAGGTTCGTTTTGAAGTTGGTGAAGGAAGTCGTACGGATGTAGAAGCGATGAAAGGCCAATATGAAGGCGCAAAAGCAGACTTCAGCAAGGCCTTAGGGGAGTATGAATCAGCAAAAGCAACTTACCTACGTCAAGTTGGAAGTCCCGCAGGAAACCTTGCCCCGGCTAATGTCATTTTACCGTTACCAAAGAAGTATAGTGACGCTTTAGAAGTTGCAAAAGCTCACAATCCTGTCATTCTTCAGGCTCGATATGCTCTTGAAGCAGCAGAGTATAACGTAAATGTTCAAACCTCTGAACTTTTGCCAAAGGTTGATGTAAATGCTTCTGCAGGTAATAATCGTAATGGAGGAACAGGAAACGTTGGTCATCCGAAACGAACAAACTTGATGTTTAATACGACAGTTAATGTGCCTATTTATTTACAAGGTATTCCCAACTCTAGGATTCGTGAAGCCTATCAAACTGTTGCCCAACAAAAAGTAAATTTAGTGGGGGCTCAACGTCAGGTTGTTGAAGCTATTAAAACGGCGTGGGATAATTTGATTGCCGCACGAGAAAGTGTAAAAGGATACCTCGCTCAAGTTAAAGCTCAAATGTTAGCCGTTGAAGGAGCAGTTGAAGAAGTGAATGTGGGTACAAAGACAATGTTAGATGTTGAACAATTGGAAACAAATCTTGTTGATGCCCAAATTAATTTAGCTAACGCACAACAAACGCTTATCGTTGCTGGATATCAAGTACTTCAGGCTATGGGTAGATTAACGGCTCGGGATTTGAGATTAAATGTTAAATACTATGATCCTGATGCCTACTATAATGAATATAAGAATGCTTGGATTCAGTTCTGGCAAGGTAAAGACTTACGATATGTAAAAGATGGTGATCCGAAATGAAGACAGATAAATCTGAAGCAGAACCCTCCATGGATGAAATTTTGGCGTCCATTCGTCAGATAATTTCAACTGATTCTCCAGATGGGAAAAGTAATTTTCTAGAATCAAAAGACGATGAAGATATTTTAGACCTTACCCACGTACTTCCTGAAGAAAAGAAAATTCCAACCCATTTGAAAAATTCAAAAACTGAAGATTCCTTTGTTCACTCTTCTAAGGCGCAAGATTTGCATCTTACGAATTCTAAAACAGCTTACGAAAAGAAAATTGTTAATGAAGATCCCCTCGTTTCTCCTAAAGTAGCCTCTGAAACGGCCGAAGCTTTTCATTCTCTTAACAAGATTGCGCAAGAAGAACCAAGATATACTCTCAATAAAGAAATAGGTGGGCAAACCATTGAAGACCTTGTTCGTGAGAGTTTAAAGCCTCTTTTAAAGGAATGGCTTGATACAAATTTGCCAACCTTAGTGCGATGGGTTGTGAATGAGCAAGTTGAACGAATCATGCGTCAAGCACGGGTGTCCCAGAATGAACGAAGTTCTGAAAAAGAAAAGTCATAGAATTCTGATGACTTCATAAAAGTTCATTATTTTTATCATAATTGAGTTAGTATGAAACAAATGTTAGATAAAACGTTTTCCCCTTCTTCTTTTGAAGAGAAATTCTATGCGGCTTGGGAAAGTTCAGGTCTTATGTTAGCTGGGTCTAAACTTGACGCTGTTCCCTATACCATTATGATGCCTCCGCCCAATATTACAGGCAGTCTTCATATGGGGCATGCTTTTGCTTACACACTTCAAGATATTTTAATTCGTTTTTATCGGATGCAAGGACGAGATGTTCTCTGGCAACCAGGAACAGACCATGCAAGTATCTCAACTCAGCTTGTGGTTGAAAGGCAACTTGAGAGTAAAAATCTGTCCCGGCATACATTAGGACGTGAGAAATTTTTAGAACGTGTATGGGAATGGAAATCTGAATCGGGAGGAATGATTACCCATCAATTACGTCGTTTAGGAGCCTGTCCAGATTGGAGTCGAGAAAGATTTACACTAGATGAAGGGTTAAGTGCAGCTGTTCGACATGTTTTTGTTGAGCTTTATCGACAAGGGCTTATTTATCGAGACAAGCGTCTTATTAACTGGGATCCAAAACTTCAAACGGCCATCTCTGATGTGGAAGTAGAACTTATTCCAACCCAAGGAGCGATGTATTATTTCCGTTATCCCCTTGTGGGAAGTGGGTCAGAGTTTATTACAATTGCAACAAGTCGACCTGAAACTGTTTTTGGAGATGTGGCTATTGCTGTGCATCCAGAAGATGAGCGTTATCAGCATTTGATTGGTGAGTTTGTTTCCCACCCTTTAACAGGCCATTCGCTTCCCATTATTGCTGATCTTCACGCTGATCCTGAAAAATTTACGGGAGCTGTTAAAATAACTCCAGCCCATGATTTTAATGACTATGAAGTTGGTCGCCGTCATCATCTTCCTCTCAATAATATTTTTGATGCACATGCTTGTCTTAATGAAAATGTGCCTGAATCCTATCGTGGTCTTGATCGATTTGTGGCGCGTAAGAAAGTTATTGAAGATATGGAGATTAATGGTTTCTTCGAAAAAGAAGAGCCTGCTCTCATTCCCACGCCTCATGGTGAGAAATCTGGCGTTGTTATCGAACCGTGGTTGATGGATCAATGGTATGTGGATGCTGCGACATTGGCTCAGCCTGCTCTAAAAGCTGTAGAGCAAGGGAAAACGAGATTTGTTCCCCAGTATTGGGAGAATACCTATTTTGAATGGCTCAGAAATATTCAACCCTGGTGCATTTCCCGTCAATTATGGTGGGGTCATCGGATTCCCGTTTGGTATGGTCCTGATAAGAAACCATTTGTTGCGCTTTCTGAAGAAGATGCTTTGAAAGATGCGGCTCTTTTTTATAAAAAGGAGGTTACCCTCACGCAAGATCCTGACGTTTTAGATACTTGGTTCTCTTCAGCTCTATGGCCATTTTCAACATTAGGATGGCCCGAGAAGACCTCGGAATTTCAGCGCTATTACCCAACCGATGTTCTTATTACGGGACACGATATTATTTTCTTTTGGGTGGCGCGTATGATGATGATGGGACTTCATTTTACAAAAGAAGTTCCTTTTAAGACAGTCTACATAAATGCCCTTGTTCGTGATGAAAAAGGGCAAAAAATGTCCAAAACAAAAGGCAATGTTGTTGATCCTCTGATTCTTATCGATTTATATGGTGCAGATGCTTTACGATTCACGCTTGCTTCTTTAGCGGTGCCTGGAAGGGATGTTAAGTTTTCTAAATCTCAAGTAGAAGGTAACCGTAATTTTGCTACAAAATTGTGGAATGCAGCTCGTTTTGCTGAGATGAATGGGTGTTTATTTGACCCAGATTTCACAACCACCAATCTACAGATTCCTATTAATCAATGGATTACAGCGCAAATTAATTCGCTTTGTTATGATGTGAGAGAAGCCCTTGAGTCATACAAATTTAATGAAGCCGCTCATCTCCTTTATCATTTTATTTGGGGGACTTTTTGTGACTGGTACCTTGAATTTTGCAAACCAAAATTTGTAGGGATAGAGTCTGAAAAAGTGGAAACGCAAAAGACCGTTGCTTGGATTTTAGATAAAATCCTTCGTCTTCTCCATCCTTTTATGCCTTTTTTAACCGAATCACTTTGGGAAAATTTGCATCCTGAACAAGAACTTCTTATGGGAGCATCGTGGCCTGAGAGTTTAGAAGGACTTTACTCCACAGTTCGTGAGGATGTTAATTGGCTTATTCAGGTTATTTCAGAAGTGCGAAGCGTTCGGGTTGAGATGAATATACCACCTGCCGCTCCCTTGACGCTAAGCTTTTATGATGCGGGTCCTGAAACACATCGGAGAATTCGAAACCAAGAGGATCTTCTTTTAAAACTTGCTCGATTGGAACATGTGAAAGTATTTTCTGAACCTCTTTCTCAAGCTGAGGCAAAAGGAGCTGTTCAAGTTGTTATAGGAGAAACAACCCTTTTAATACCTCTTATTGGTGCCGTTGATGTGAAGGTCGAAAAAGACCGAATTCAAAAAGAGCTCTCGAAAATTAGTTCTGAAATAGAAGGTATAAAGAAAAAACTTTCTAATAAAGATTTTATGTCGCGAGCTCCCCAAGATATCGTGGATACGCAACAAAAACGCCTTGAGAATGCTCTTTTTTCGAGTCAAAAACTTGAGCAAGCCTTAGAAAGATTGAATGACTGAGATATTTAACGGGATGGTTTATAAGGTGTAACTTTCTCCGATTATTGTAATCGCTCTTTCAAGATCAGATTGTGTATCGACGCCAAAGGGGGCATGGGTGTCTATAATTTTAACATCAATGCGCATTCCAGCTGCAAGAGCCCTAAGTTGCTCAAGTTTTTCGCGTGCTTCTATAGGATCGACCGCAAGCTCTACAAATTGATTTAAGATATGTCTACGATACGCATAAAGTCCAATATGGTGATAGTGAGGACCTTCACCGGAAGGAATTGGGTTTCTACTGAAATAAAGAGCTCTTCCTATTGTTTCTTCTGCGTTTACGGAAAGTGCAATCTTTACCACGTTAGAATCTGATAATTCTTGCAAATCGCTTATTGTTGTAGCAAGCGTTGCGATATCAACCGTTGTATTCTGAAATGGATCCAAAACCTCACAAATCAGGGAAGGTTCTAATGTTGGGAGATCTCCTTGTACATTAATTATGAAATCGTATTTGTTTTGAGGATCATATACATCTGCAGCAGCTTTTACTCTGTCTGTTCCTGATGGGAGAGAGGGATCAGTATAAATAGCCTCTCCACCGAAAGATTTTATGGCTTCAACAATTTCTTGATCTCCACAGGCAACAATAACGGGTCCGACATTTGCCTTAATAGCTTTTTCCCATACATGGACAATCATGGGTTTACCGCAGATATCTGCAAGGGGTTTATTCGGAAGCCGCGTTGCAGCAAGGCGAGCAGGAATGACGATTAGAGTTTTTTTAGCTGACACCTTTGTCCTTTTTAACTTCTCAGTTGTAAATCGTGTTGTAAAGACTGCCAAACTTTACCCACCGACACAATAGGTTTTGAAACAAGTTAAAGGTAAAGTAAAAATTATAATGAATAAGACTTTTCTTTTTTTAAAAATATGATTAATTTCTTTTATCAGAAAAAGCTAAAAAGGATGTTATGACTAGACAGAGAATATTTTTCTTTTTGGTAATTATGAATCTTCTTGGCGCATGTGATTTAATTAACCATCGGGATTATCATGACCCAGCCCTCAAACTTCAAAAAGAGGATTATGAAAAGATTACGGCGCCCCCAGATTTTCGAAAGGAAATTTCCTCTTTTCAACCTAAGCCATCCCTTCATTTGAAAGTGCCTGTCTTAACGCCCGAGATGAAAAAAAAAGTTTCTCTCGTTCTTCATGAAAACATAGCTCTCAAAGATATATTTCTTGAGTTGGGCCGCCAATCAGGTGTCGGGATAGCTCTCAGCCCAAGTGTGCTCAATCTTCAAACAGGAATTATTTATAGTGCTTATCAATTATCTTGTATCTCGGTCATTAAAGACCTATGCACATTGACTGGGCATCGCTTTCAAATTCAAGGCAATCGCGTTCTTATAGAATTAGATGAGCCTTACCTCACCACCTATACGGTTCAGTTTCTAAGTCATACGCGTAAAAGTGAAAATAGAATATCTGTTTCAACGGATTTGCTTGCTCCTATGGAGAATCAGACAAGAAAGGATAATGGCTCAAATAGTGTTCTACTTGGAAATAGTCTCATGGATTTTTGGGTTGAGCTAGAACAAAATCTTAAAATGATTTTGACATCCGACAAGTCTCATTCTTCAAAAGGGACGCAATACTATGCTGTACATAAACAAGGTGGCCTTGTCACGGTTTTTGGAACGGCACGTCAACATCAACAAATTTCTGATTATCTTACGAAACTTAAAGAAGCAGTTTCAACTCAGGTGATTATTGAAGCTAAAATTATCGAAGTAAACTTAGATAATGAATATAAAAGTGGAATTAATTGGAGTCAGTTGGGAGGAGATGTCCATATAACGGCTCCCCTGGGGTCAATTTCTTCTCCAAAGTTATCTCATAAAACTCCGTTGTTTTCTCGTGATATGTTTACCTTTTCTGTGGATCATGAAAAGTTTGCGAGTGTTTTAAGTCTAGTGAAGAAGTTTGGAACGGTACGTACTCTGTCAAATCCCCGCATAACGGTTATGAATAACCAGCCGGCCATGCTTAAAGTTGCAACGAATGAGGTTTTTTTTCATTTAGAATTTGAAAGGTATTTTCAAGCAGAAGGAAAACCCGATGTAGAGACTATTTCAAGCGATGCTATGACCGTTCCCATTGGTTTGGTTCTGGTTGTTCAACCATCGGTAAATCTACAAAATGGTGAAATTACAATGACGTTGCGTCCTACGATTTCTCGAGTTCAAAAAGAAGTGGAAGATCCAGCTGTTGCCATTAAATCTCACCAAAAAGTTAAGTCAACAATTCCTGTTGTTCAGGTTCGAGAGCTCAATTCTGTGTTAAAGATGAAATCAGGACAAGTCTTGGTTATGGGAGGATTAATGGAAGATCGCTCAAGCTATAGGACAGCTTCTGTACCAGGCGTAGATAGCATTCCCTTTTTTGGCGAGTTTGCGAAAGGAAAGGATGATGATCGGAAAATTACGGAACTTGTCATCTTCCTTTCTGCTCATATTGTGGAAGATCCTTATATTGTTGAAGCAGATGAACGTATTTATAATACATATATCGAAGACCCACGCCCCTTGCACTTTTGAATTTTCGTTGTAAGGTGTATTTTTAAGCATGAAAGGAACATAGGATGAAATTTCAACCTTATTTACTTCGAATGGGGCTAAGCCTTGTAGCTCTCATAGGTTTAGGTGCTCTCTTCAGCTCTACTCTTTGGTCAATTCTTTTGAGTAACCCTCGGCTTAATACATTCATCATAGCTTTAACGTTTTGCGGAGTTGGTTATGCGTTTTACCAACTTTTGCGTTTAAAGGGTGATTGTGAAGTTTTGGAAGATTTGAAGCAAGGGCAGTGGAGTTTTTCCTCTCTTCCTCAAGGTTTCTTTTTGGATACAATCCTTTCGTTTTTAAATGACCAAAAGTCAACACTTGATCCTTCCCTTTGTAAGGCTCTCTCTGATTCACTTTCTGATCGTTTAGATAATGAACGCGTATTTCCTCGGTATTTGATAGGTCTTTTGGTATTTTTAGGGCTTTTAGGGACGTTCTGGGGGCTTTCTCAAACAATAGCCTCAATTTCCAATCTTATTCAAAACATGCCATCCGATACTTCAAATTCAGCCAATTTCTTTACTGTCTTAAAGGAAAGTCTTCATAGTCCTTTGTCTGGTATGGGGACAGCTTTTAGCTCTTCTCTCTTTGGTCTTGGAGGATCTCTTTTGGTAGGTCTTTTAGAACTCCAGGTAGGCCATGCTTATGGGCGGTTTTTAAATGAAGCAGATCTTTATTTAACGACCTGTTGCCATTCGAAAAATAAAAATGCTTCACTTTCATCCGCACCTTTAGGCTTCATTCAAGCTCTTTTAACGCGTAATGTGGAATGTGTTGATAAGCTTACGCAAGTTATGGAGGTATCTGAAAAGCATAATAAGCAAACAACTGTTTTACTGGATAAACTTCTTAGCTCACTTACATTGATGATAGAGCAGAATAAGAACCATCAGAACTTGATGGTTAAACTTGCAGAAGGTCAAATTAATTTGCAGCAGAAAATTACAAGCCTTCCTTTAGATCCTGATGAAGAAAGCCGTGTCTGTCTTCAAAACATTGAAAAGGCTCTTGTATATTCTCTCCAACATCAACGAGAAGATCATGAAGAACTCTTGAAGAGGTTACAAGAAGAGATGCGCATTATTGCTAAAACAATAGGCAGCCTTGGTGATCCACAACGTTTAGCGAGTTAAACGTTTGCTGTTTTAAGAAAAAGCCGTTTCAACTGGATTACAGCGATGAGCCCCATCAATGCTGTTCCTATTATGTATAATGTGGGTCCCCACAGTGGACCAACGTTTTGAGCAAGTTGATTGCAAATAATTGGTGTCGTACCACCAAAAATAGCCGTACCAAAACAAGATCCAAAAGCAATTCCTGAATATCGGCATTCAGAAGGAAAAAGTTTATTCAAATAAGCATTTGAAGGAGCAATGAAAGCTTCTGCAAACATTAAAAATCCAATTTGGGCGAGAAAAAGCATTCGAACGCTGCTGTGGATGTAAATAAGAAAAATGGGAAATGCTAAAATCATTTGCCCTAATGCTCCCCAAACCATCATCCGGCGAGGACTAATTTTGTCTGAGTAGTGCCCGAGGAGGGGCATAACAGAGACACCAAACAAGGTAACAGCCATGTTCATAAGCATAAGTTCTGTGCTGGTGATCAATCCTTTTGCATGGAGTGTAGGATTCATATAACCGACAATAATGTAAAAAGGGACATGTAGAAATCCTCCCACCCCAACGGCTTTAAGAAAGGAAAGGGGGTAATTTCGAATAACGACCAAAAGTGGCACTGGGAACACAGTTTTTGCTGTGTTCTCATTGAGTGCTTTTCTTAAATAGAGCCCTACAAGTGCGACAAGCCCTCCAAGGTAAAAAGGAATGCGCCAAGCCCAATGAGGCATGAAGCTGGCTGTTACAATAGCTCCTATAGTTGTAGCTAAAATAGCGCCGATGCCTGCCGAAGAGTTGATGACGGCTCCTATAAACCCTTGCCGTGTTTCAATTGTTTGCTCTAGTCCAAAGATGGCTACTCCATTCACTTCACCTCCCGCAGAAAGACCTTGAAGAAGACGGAAAAAAATAAGAAGCGCTGGAGCCAAAAGACCAACCATTTCATAAGTTGGTAAAAAACCAATTCCAATGGTTGAGATTGCCATGAGTAAAAGCGTATAGAAAAGAGCATTTTTTCGACCGTATTTATCCCCCCAATGCCCAAAAATAAGGGCACCTATAGGTCGAGCGATAAACCCTACAGCAAAAACGCTGAAACCCATCATTAAAGCTGTTAAAGAGTCAGATGAAGGAAAAAAAAGAGGGGAAAGAATCGATACAAAAAAACTATAGAGAAAGAAATCGTAATATTCGAGGACATTTCCAATGATAAGAGCACGAAGAAGTTTTGTGTTCATTTAGAAATCTCACACTTTTGAAAAACCATGTAAGCGCATTTTTTCCCTTGATTTAATGCTTTTTGTTCATAGCGACTTGTTGGCCAGTCTTTGGGGCGAGAACTCCAGGTCAATGGATCAGCTGAAGGCGGACCTTCTAAAAGCACAAAGTGAGGGTGATGATAAAGGATGGCTTGAATTTGTTCAACATAAGCGGAGTCATCGCTTGCAATATGGAGAAGAGCTGAATTTTTAAGTTTTTGTTGTAATATATTTATAAATTCGCTTGTTATAAGTCGCCGACGCTGGTGACGTTTTTTTGGCCAAGGGTCGGGAAATAAGATAAAAACGCGTGAAAAATAGGAAGAAGGGATAATACCAAATAAATGACGTACATCTTCATGCCAAATTCGGACACGCTCATAATCTTCTGGAGCTAAGAGCAATAAGAGATGAGCAACACCATTCATAAAAGGTTCACATCCAATCATCGAAATAGAAGGATTTTGCTCTAATTGTTCACAAAAATGTTCTCCCCCGCCAAAGCCAATCTCAAGCCAGACATCTGAAGATGCCTGGTCAAATAATTTTTGCGGAGAATCAAGCTGTAGAAGGGGGAGCAGTTCTTGATATGCTTTCTGGGATTGAGTTCTTAATTTCCGTGCCTTTCGGCGACCAAAGGAGGGTATTAATTTATTTTGCATGACTTTTACAATATCTGCACAAGTTCAGCTTGAACTTGAGGTAGGCTAAAACCTGAAAACTTTACCTCTCGTTCAAGCATTAATAACGTTTCCAAAAAAAAGAGAACTTCTTCAGGTTGCCATTTTGAAAGAGCAGTTTCATAAAGTGGCTGGTCTTTAAAAAAAACAGGAGAAGATAACCCATGCCAGGAAATAGATTTTGGTGATCTTTTAAAAGGCATGAGTTCAAAAAGGATTTGAAAGGAACGACTTAAAGTTCTGAGAAAGGGAATAAGATCAGAGGGGTTTGTAGATGAAAAAGCACGTATTGTATTTTCAACATTTCTTATAAGAAAACCATGTATAAGCGGCGTAAGTTCGTCAGAAGGAAGCGACGCTTCTAAAAAGCACTCAAACTGATCAGCAGGAACTTCTCCGTAGAGCTTAATTTTTTCAAGTGTCGTTATAAGCCCCATATAATCGTTCTGATAAGCTTTAAAGAGGAGCATCTTAAATGATGTAGGTAAATTCACTTCCTCTACTAGAAACTCAAATTCAGAGGTTGTTAGGGGGGATGCATATGCTGCAATTGCAAGCGATGTAGAAGATTGAGAAAAATAAGTTACAAGTTTAGATTGGGAACGCGCTTTTTCAGACGTAAAAATAAAATGTCCCTTCTTTAATTGATCTACAATTTTTAAAAGTTTATCCGTTACATGAGGCACAAATGTTAAAGAGGAAGATGTTCTCTCATCAAAGAGAGAAGGTGCCTTAGGAGCATTTGTGGCTAAGTCATCCTCTGTCCTTATCTCAAAGCGAGAAGAAAATTGCTTTTGTATGAAAGAAATCGTTCTTTCAAAAACGGTTTCATCGTTTCCAAAAATAAAGAAAAAGGTATATTTGTGAAGAGGCGTTTTAAAAAGGGCAGGAAAATTAATCTTCATTGCTGCGTATCAAGAAAATTTGTAACTAATAAAGTAATTTTTTGAGCCAACAGATGAGTTGCTTCTTTCTTAGCAAACTCTTGTGCGACGAGGTCAGAATAATAATTTTGGCTTATGACTGAAAAGGAGTTAATAGCTTTTGTTGTGTGCTGATAAACAATTGCCTGTGTTTTTTTATTTCTCAAAATAATATTTGCATTGAGAATAGCCTCTTTCCTATTTGTGGTTTCATCCTTATTAATACCTGTATCTCTAATGACCTCTGTGAGAGTTACTTCAAGGATGTATTGAGGGTGTGCTGGTTGTCCTTCTGGTGTTAAAAGATCAATAAGATCATTTCTTAAAAGCTGTCCTTCACGATTTGCAATTGTCGCTATTTTAATAGGATAAGAAATATTCGCATTTTCACCCATAGGGGTATAAAGCGGTTGGAAACCACAAGCTACGAGAAAAAGACAAAGGCTCAATGAAATAAGTTTAGATGACCACATTTGCAATTTTCCCTGGGACATAGATAAATTTCCTTATGGTTTTGTCTTGGACATGAGCTTTAATAAAAGGCAAATCAAGAATAATAGATTGTGCTTCATCAGCCTTCAAGTTTGGAGAAATGTCAAGAGTTCCTCTCATCTTTCCGTTGACTTGAATAGCAAGAGTAATCACTTCTTCCTTTAAAAAGGTCGAATCAGGTTGGGGCCAAGGTTGCGTTGCAACAAAAGAATTATGTCCTAACTCGGCCCATAAAGCTTCCGCAAGATGAGGAAGGGCAGGAGAAATAATTACAACAAAGGTTGTGAGGGCTTCAAGCAGGGCCCAACATTCTGATGTATCAATCGGCTTAAATTCTTCAAGAACATTTGAAAATTCTCTTAAATGAGCGACATACCGATTAAAATGAAATTTCTCAATATCTTGTGTGACATGGGAAATCGTTTTGTGGGTTAATTTGCGAATCTGTAAAGCTTTCTCAGTAAAATGAGATGGGGTATTAGAAAGTTCAACCGTTTTTAGAGTAGATAAATGAGATGTAACGAGTCGCCATATTTTGTTAATGTAGCGCCAACTTCCTTCAATACCAGCCTCTGTCCATTCAAAATCGCGCTCAGGTGGGCTATCTGACAGAATAAAAAGACGGGCTGTATCTGCGCCATATTCTTCCACAATCTTTACGGCTGGAATAACATTACATTTTGATTTGCTCATTTTTTCTGAGCGCCCGACTTTTACTGGCGTATCATCTACGATTTTAAAATATTGTTCATGACGTTTTTCCACCTCATGAGGATAAAGCCAGGTACCTGATTGATCACGGTAGGTTTCATGGCAAACCATGCCCTGAGTCAAAAGATTTTTAAAGGGTTCTGAAATATTCCAATAACCGCAATCTCGTAAAGCTTTGGTGAAAAATCGAGCGTATAGAAGATGAAGAATAGCATGTTCAATGCCACCAATGTACTGATCGACTGGCATCCAAAACTCAGCTTCTTTCTTTTCAAATGGTTGAGAAGAATGGGGTGAACAATACCGAGCAAAGTACCACGAGGAATCTATAAATGTATCAAATGTATCTGTTTCACGTTCCGCAGCTTTCTTACACACAGGACAATCAACGTATTTCCATGTGGGATGTAAATCTAAGGGATTACCGGGTTGGTCAAAAGAGACATCGTGGGGTAATGTTACAGGGAGCTGTTCTTCTGGAACTGGTACGATTCCGCAGTGAGAACAATGTATAATGGGGATAGGGCAACCCCAATAGCGTTGACGAGAAACACCCCAGTCTCGAAGTTTATAACTGGTTTCGGCGACGCCTTTTTCTTCTGAGACAAGTTTTTGAATAACTTTCTTTTTTGCTTCTTCCGTCGTAAGACCATCGAGAAACTGTGAATTAATTATAATGCCTTCTCCTTGATAAGGGAGCGGTTTATCATGAGAGTCTTTCACAACAGGAAGAATTGGGAGCTTGTATTTTGTGGCAAATTCGTAATCGCGTTCATCATGTGCAGGACATCCAAAAACAGCTCCCGTCCCATAGTCCATAAGCACAAAATTTGCAACGTAAACAGGAAGCGTATGATCTTTTAGGAAAGGATGTTGGACAGAAAACCCTGTATTAAAACCTTTTTTTTCTGCAACATCGAGGTCTTTTTGGGTTGTTCCAAGAGCACGGCATTCAATAATGAATGTTTGAAGAGCAGGTGATTTTTTTGCGAGGCTTTCAACTAAGGGATGATCAGGAGAGATGCCGATGAAGGAAGCTCCAAAAATAGTATCAGGTCGAGTTGTAAATATGTCTAAAGTTTCTTCTCTTTCAAGAAGCGGAAAACGAATGCGAGCGCCCTCAGAACGTCCAATCCAATTGATCTGCATAGTTTTCACTTGCTCGGGCCAATGATCTAAATGGCTCAACCCATCGAGAAGCTCCTGGGCATAGTCAGTAATTTTTAGAAACCATTGCGAAAGCTTACGACGTTCAATGGGAGCTCCTGAACGCCACCCCTTTCCATCAATTACTTGCTCGTTTGCTAAAACCGTTCCTTCGACAGGGTCCCAATTTACAAATGATTCTTTTCGATACGCGATGCCTTGCTTAAAAAAGTCTAAAAAGATTTTTTGTTCATGAGAATAATAATGAGGGGAACATGTCAGGATTTCTCGACTCCAATCATAGGAAATCCCTAAAGAATGGATCTCTTCTTTCATAAAATGAATATTCTCAAGAGTCCATGTTTTGGGATGTATATTATGTTGAATAGCCGCATTTTCAGCAGGGAGGCCAAATGCATCCCAACCCATGGGATGAAGAACGGAATAGCCTTCAGCCCGTTTATAACGAGCAATCACATCACCAAACGTATAATTTCGCACATGACCCATGTGAAGACGTCCCGAAGGATAAGGAAGCATCTCTAAGACATAGTACTTAGGTGCAGTTTCTTTTGCTTTATAAATTGAAGCTTGGTCCCAAGCTTTTTGCCACTTTGTTTCGTTATCACGAAAATTATATTGTGTGCTCATCCTTAGACTCAATTATTTTATTGTTTTGCTACGAAAATGGCGAGCCCTCAACAAAATAGCATTCTCTAAATCTTTAATGGTTTGAGCATCCACGGATTGATCAATCCATTGACCGGAAGAATCACGTTCTTGACGAAATAAACTTACTTTAACACCATCAGAGCGCAGCTGACGATCGAGGATAAATATATTCATTTTAAGCCGTTCTCTCGGACTTTGAGGAGGAGAGTACCAATCTGTAATAATGACCCCTCCAAAAGGATCAGCAGAAGCAATTGGCATAAATGAAATTGTGTCAAGGGTAGCGCGCCATAAATGACTATTTACCCCAAGACCTGTATCTTCTTGTTCGCGCTTCTTAGGACCGCCAAAATGTAACGTATCTTCTCCTAAGAATTTATCCATACCCTTTGTACGGCGATCTTCAGTTGAAGCCGTTTGTAGCTCTTCTTCTTTATATTCAGACGAGCACCCTACAAGGCCGAGTGTCAAAAACAAAACAGAGAGAAGCCTTAACTTCATATCATTACCCTTCTCATCGTAAATTTTTTTATGATATGCCTTTTGAAACGGATGACGTCAAGCAAATAAAAAAGGAGGGATCGCTCCCTCCTTCTATTTTTAGCCATTCCTCAAAATTTAGAAAACAACCCGCGAACCGACAACGAAAACGTTAGCTGTGTTACTCTTGACGGGTCCTATAAATTGATTACATGGTTTTAGAACAGCATTAACGCGTGCAGCTTCTGCACTAGCTGCTCTGTTTTTCATTTTGAAATGAGCATATTCAACATAAACACCCAAACCAGGAGCTAATTTTTGGTCGATAGCTGCTGAGAAAGCATTTGTTTTAGCTTGTCGTCTGCTTAAATTAGCAGCTAAAGCATGTCTCCAGCCATAATAATAACCTGTACTCAACTTGGTAGCTCCCCACATGTAGGAGAGACCAAAATCAAGGAATTGACCCGCATTTGGTCTGTGCTTGCCTTCCTTAAAGGCGTGAGAACGTCCATTGTTTCCATACTCAGCACTGAACCCTGCGCCCGCATAAGAGATAGTTCCACCAAAAGCATAAGAAGCTACATTTTTCCTTACAGGAGCTGAACGATATTCGGAATGAGCTTGTGCAAAAATAGACGTTGCAGAAAGCCCCATTTCGAAACCATTGGCAAACTTGTGAATGAAGTTTATACCGCTTGCGACGTTATCTGTATCGAATGGTTCTTTTGGAGTTACAACACTTCTACGTGCTTCAATCGTCTGTTCTCCTCTGTGCTCTGTACGAGGTGTATAAGAAACACCTGCTTGGAACCCATATACCCGTGGGGTAAGATAGGTTAGCTTTGTATCACGACTGGTGTCCCCAACGAGGTCAATCGATGCTGGAGCTCCTGTTGTTTGGTTTACAACACGGTCAAACATGCCACCGTCAAGGAAGCCTGTGCCTCCCCATTGGTCATAACCACCAAAGGCCATCGAATTTTGTACGCCATAGGTATCACCTAAATAAACCTTACCCCAGGTTCCACCAAAGAAAAGGTAATCTTCGCGAACAATTTTGTCTTTATCTGTATTACCATCGAGAACAAATACGAGACCATATTCCATGCCAGGATCTGTTCTTCCTTCAACAAGGAACTTTAAACGAGCATCATCGACTGCGAAAAGTTGACCACGTCCATATTTTTTACGGGAACAGGAAGAATCTTCAGCATTTCCTGCTTGGAAAATCCTCTTGTTCCTGAAAAAGTAGGAGTTAAATGATGATTGACCCGCGATTTTAAATTGGGGTGTTGCCATTGTAGGTGTTGGATTTGTTTTTGCCGCATTGGCTTCTACTGTTAAAATAACAGCACTTAAAAGCGCGGTTGATCCAAGAAGGGTGCGAATCATTGTTGTTCCTCCAGATATAAGCTTGTTAAAATGTACTCGTATATATATCGTTCCGATGGAAGATAGAATTACATCCTATAAAAGACACTTGATAGAATCTGTCTCAATGATAAACTTTAAGTAGAAATGATTTTTAGAATGCATGTGACACAGGCGCCACAGTTAAAGATGTTAAACATATGTCTTCGAACCCATAATACTGTTTTGCGTGAAGCTTTGAAAGAGCTATTACCCCAGGCAGGAATTTCTTTGGAAGATAATTTAAATGATTGCATGGGATTTTTGTATACGCCGCCTTTTGAAAAGGAGACTCTGCCTTCATTAAACTTTATGAGTCTTCCGCACCCTCTTAAGTTGATTGAGCTTGTGTCATTTTTAGAAAATCTTCCCTATACGCAAGTGATTCTATTCGCTCATTTTTCATTAGATTTAAGGGAGAAAGTTCTTAAGAACTTCAAAAATCAAGAGGAACAACGCCTTACAGAAAAAGAATGTCAGCTTCTTCGTTTTTTTCATCAGTATAGAGGGCAAGAACTTTCAAAGGAAAAGCTTTTACAAGAAATTTGGGGGTATCATCCTGATGCTGAAACGCATACCCTTGAAACCCATATATACAGATTGCGGCAAAAACTTGAAGATGATCCAAATATTCCGCAAATTCTTTTAAATGGTAAAGAAGGTTATTGGATTCAATGATAAAGTGGCTTACATGTTAATATAGTTTGGTCCAGAGCCTCCTTCGGGTGGTGTCCAAACTATATTTTGAGTAGGGTCTTTAATATCACAAACTTTACACTGAAGACAATTTTGAGCGTTGATTTGAAGGCTAAGGCCATTATTTATCTTCACAAGCTCGTATACTAAAGCTGGGCAATACCTTCCTTCAGGAAAATCATAGATCTCTTTATTAATTGTAAGAGCCGCTTGAGGGTTCTTAAGATGTAAATGATTTGGTTGGTTTTCATCATAACGAATATTGGAAAGAGAGAGTGCTGTCGAGCGGTCAAATGTGATTTTACCATCAGGGAGAGGATAGGAAATTTTGCGACATTGAGTTGCGGGTTTGAGTTTTATATGATCAGCCTGGTTGCGAAGAGTCCAAGGGCTTTTTCCTCGGGTGATATACGTTTCGAATGCGGCATTTAGCAAACCAAACCAAATACCTCTTTGAAATCCAGGGCGAATATTACGAACTTTATAAAGCTCCTCATAAACCCAACTTTTCTCAAGACGTTTTTTGTAAGAGTAAGCCTTTCCTTCCATCAGATGTTCAAAGGCAGCTTCGGCCGCGATCATGCCAGATTTGAGGGCTGTATGTGATCCTTTTATTTTTGCAACGTTTAAAAAACCGGCAGAACAACCAATAAGAAAACCACCTGGAAATTCAAGTTTTGGTATTGATTGATATCCCCCTTCATTGAGGGCACGGGCTCCATATGAGATGCACCGCCCTCCCTCTAAAAGAGAACGAATGGCAGGATGGGTTTTAAATCTTTGGAATTCTTCGAAAGGGTTGAGATAAGGGTTTTGATAGTCTAAACCAACAACAAATCCAATAAGCACTTGAGAAGTATTGAGATGATAAATAAATGAACCCCCATAAGTTTGGTGATCAAGGGGCCAACCAATTGTATGAATGACATGACCTGCTTTACTTTTGAGGGGGTCAATTTCCCAAATTTCCTTCAATCCCATTCCATAGGTTTGAGGATTTGAATCTTTATCAAGCTGAAAGGTCTTGATGATTTGTTGAGCTAAGGAACCACGACATCCTTCTGCTAAGAAAGTCATCCTTCCAAATATCTTAACGCCTGCTTCAAATTGAGATGTTGGATTTCCATTTCGATCCAAGCCTAATGGCCCCGTTTGCACGCCGATAACCTCTCCTTTTTCATTAAAGAGGCAATCTGTCCCAGCAAAACCTGGATAAATTTCTACACCTAAGCCTTCTGCTTGTTGAGAGAGCCATAAACAAAGAGCGCCTAAGCTTGTTACATAATTTCCTTGATTATGCATTTGAGGCGGCGTCGGGAGATGAAAAGCCTTTGTTGACGTTAAGAAAAGAAACTTATCTTTAGATACAGGGGTTGTAAGTGGAGCACCTCGTTCTTTCCAATCAGGGAAAAGCTCTTCAAGGGCTCGAGGTTCAATAACAGCACCCGAAAGAATGTGACTCCCAACTTCGGCTCCTTTTTCAAGGATGCAGACTGTTATGGTTGGATTGAGTTGTTTGAGCCTAATGGCTGCTCCTAAGCCCGCTGGCCCTGCACCTACGATGACGACGTCGTATCTCATCTCTTCATCACTCATGAGATTCTAAACTTCCTTTGGTAACTCGATGATAAATCGAGTATATTGCCCAACTTTACTTTCAACTGTCAGTTGGCCATGATGTTGATGGGTAATAATATCATAGCTTAAGGAAAGACCAAGACCGGTGCCTTTTCCTGAATCCTTTGTGGTGAAGAAAGGAATGAATATTTTCTTGAGAGTAGCTTGATTAATGCCTACTCCATTATCCTCAAAGATAATCTCTGCTTTTTCTTTTTTTTCTCGAGTTGTTATCGTTAATTGAGGTGTAAACTTTGTTCCCTGCTTTTTCTGCTTTTCATACATTGCAAAGCAGGCGTTATTAACAATATTTAAAAATACGCGCACAAGATCTTGCTGGGATCCTTTAATACGTGTCAACGCAGGGTCAAAATTTTTTATAACCCTTGCCGTAAAATTATGCTCTTTTCCCTGAAACCCAAGATATGCTAATTCGATAGACTCACTCAAAGTTTTGTTTAAATTAAAAATCGTAATTTCCCCTGTGCTTCCTCGCGCATGGGCAAGCATGCCTTTAACGATAGAGTCTGCTCTTTGAGCGTGTTCACGCGTTTTGATAATATTTTGTTCAATCTGGGAAAAAAGTTCATTTTCATTTGAGACTTTTTCTCTCAATTCTAAAAGGTACTCAAGAGAAAGTTCAGAAAAATTAATAACAAAGTTAAGTGGATTTTTGATTTCATGAGCAATGCCTGCTGTTAAAGCGCCAAGACTGGCTAGTTTTTCTTGAACAATAATTTGATTTTGAGCTTTTTTAAGGTTTGTAAGTGTTTTTTCAAGCTGATAGTTTTTGTGTTGGAGTTGTTTTGTACGAATCTTTACTCGATTTTCGAGATGGGCCAAAAGAGTCCTGTTCTCCCTAAAGATGCGAGAAACAATATCAAACCAATGGCGCCAACGGACAGGAAGATTCTCTGGGTTGCTTTTTAGTCCCTGATTTTCTTTTGTAATATGATCAACAAGTTTTTGCGCAGGAGAAATAAAATCCCGAATAACCATAAGATACCCAACACCAACAACAAAAAGAAGAATTGCGGTGATAATGATAATATCTTCAAGTGCCTCCCAAAACGCTTGCATAAAAAGTTCATGCTGAGAACCGATATAAATCATAAACCAAGGTGCTTCATGCAGATCTTTTACATAAATAATCGCAGATTTATTGAATGACAGCCATCCGGAAGGCGTCTGAATTTCGTGATCAATCTTTTGAACAATTTCTTTCTCAACAAGATCTTCAAGTTTAAGAATTTGTCTTAGAGGTTTAGCAGAGGCTTTAACATCATTCGTTGCCAGAACTTGATGCTCTTTGTTAATAAGAAAAAGAGCTCCTTGAAAAGTGTCAAAACGTTGCATCACGCGATTAAGTTCAGTTAAACTAAGATCTAAAGAGACGCTCCCTAGGAATTTCTTTCCATCATAAACGGGTGAAGAGTTGGTAACAACAAAACCTTTTTGATACTTATTTTCATATCCTGCGCCATCTTGGTAGGCTGGCGTCCAAAAATTACGTTGCTTTGGGTTATTTTCAGGGGTAGCACCAAGAAAAAAAAATTTATCTAAAACGGCTTGATGATATGGATTAAGATTAGAGGGAATCCAAGGATAAAGATTTTGGAAATGCGATTTAGATGTATAATAAACCCAAGCAGCACCACGGTTGCTTCTCAGGGCGATCTCAAAAAACGAATTGAGGGCAAGTGCCATATTAAGCTCGTTTTTTAAATCACTCGAAAGATTTTCAATAGAACCTAAACCCGTCAAGTTACCAAGTTTTGCTTTGTCAATCTTTGGGCCTGTATCCAAAGAATAAGATGTATTCTCTAAATTATTTTTAAGGTAAGGAAATAAAGGAGAAACTGTACCGAAATTCTTAACATAAAAGAGGGCATTCTCCGCAGCTATTTTAAGGCCATGGACATAACCTTGAATGGCTCTTGCTCTTAAATTTACATTTGTTGTGTGTTCATCCAAACGATTTTTGAGATCCATCAAAAGAAATTCCTGATGGCGATTATATTGAAAATATTCAATTCCTAACGTAATAAGAACTAAGGCAATGCCTGTCATATAAACGATGCGGTTATAACTGTGACGAAAGGGATTCATTTTTAATATAGTTCTTCTCCTTTCCCCTATCTTAACAAACCTAAGAGGATGCGCCACGTACCTTTTCAAAAAATTTTATTAAAAGTTGAGAACATCGTTCTTCTTCAAGGCCTCCAACCGTTTCGGGAATATGATGACATGAGGATGAGTTAAAAATTCGGGGACCATGATCGACACCACCTCCTTTTAAATCATAGGCTCCAAAGTAAAGTCGTCTTAGACGAGCAAAACTAATGGCTTGTGCACACATAGGGCAAGGTTCAAGCGTAACATAGATATCGCAATCTTCTAGCCGTCCTTTCTTGTTTAGCCGGCAAGCCTGTTGAATGGCAAGAAGCTCTGCATGAGCTGTGGGGTCCTTTCTTTGAACCATTTCATTATGCGCTGTTGCAATAATGGTTCCTGTGGCATCAACGATGACAACGCCGACAGGTACCTCTTCTTTTGAAAAGGCTCTTTTAGCTTCTTTAAATGCGCGTTCCATTGGCTTTATATCATACATATGGCATAACTTACTCTATAGAGCCCATAAACAGCAATGGAGAGTCTTTCTATGATGTCGACATTAACTCGTACAGAAACTGATAGTTTTGGTCCAGTTGAAGTTCCAAAGGATAAGTATTGGGGGGCTCAAACCGAAAGATCTCGGCAAAATTTTAGAATTGGTGTTGAAGTTATGCCTTTACCTCTTATAAGGGCTTTAGGATTACAAAAAAAAGCGGCAGCCCTTGTAAATATGGAGCTTGGGGAGTTAACTCCTAATCTGGCGAATGCGATTGTTAAGGCAGCAGATGAAGTTATCGATGGTAAGCTCGATGATCATTTTCCTCTCGTTGTTTGGCAAACGGGTTCTGGAACTCAAACGAATATGAATGTAAATGAAGTTGTTTCTAATCGAAGTATTGAAATTTTAGATGGAATTGTAGGATCCAAGAGCCCCATTCATCCCAATGACCACGTGAATCGTGGTCAATCATCAAATGATACTTTTCCAACCGTAATGCATATTGCAACAGCACTTGAAATTCATCATCGACTTTTGCCAGCTCTTCAAGGGCTTTACAAGGCCTTGGTTGATAAAGAAACTGAATTCAAAAATATCATTAAAATTGGGCGGACGCATTTGCAAGATGCAACACCTCTGACTTTAGGGCAAGAATTCTCAAGTTATGCAACTCAAATTAAAATGGGAATAACACGCGTTAAAAATACATTGCCCCATCTTTATGAGCTTGCCCAGGGAGGGACAGCTGTTGGGACAGGGCTTAATGCAAATCCTAAATTTGCTGCGGCTTTTGCAAAAAAAATAGCAGAGCTCACAGGATTTCCTTTTGTAAGTGCAAAAAACAAATTTGAAGCTTTGGCTTCTGAAGATACCCTTGTGGAGGCCTCTGGTGCTTTAAATGTTCTGGCTGTTTCATTAATGAAAATTGCAAATGATGTGCGTCTTTTAGGATCAGGGCCTCGATGTGGATTAGGAGAAATTACTTTACCTGAAAATGAGCCTGGCTCGTCCATCATGCCAGGAAAAGTAAACCCAACGCAATGTGAAGCGCTCACAATGGTTGCAGCTCAAGTGATGGGAAATCATGTGACTGTGACAATTGCGGGGTCCAATGGCCAATTAGAGTTAAATGTTTTCAAGCCTGTCGTGATTTATAATGTTCTTCAGTCTATATGTTTGTTGGCAGATGGAATACGAAGTTTTACGGAAAAATGTATCATCGGTATTGTCGCTAATGAAGTGCGCATAAAAGAATATGTTTCTCATTCCCTTATGTTAGTGACTGCTTTAAATCCACACATTGGTTATGACAAAGCAGCTGAAATTGCTAAAAAAGCTCATAAGGAACATAAAACACTTTTTGAGGCCGCTCTTGAGCTTAACTATTTGACAGAAAAGCAATACCATGAATGGATAAAGCCAGAAGATATGGTTGGACAATATGAATGAAGACTTTGAGCAAGAATATTTCCATAAACGATCTGTGAGCCTTCATGGGCATAAAACCAGTATTTCTCTTGAACAAGATTTTTGGAACGTTTTAGAAGACGCTGCTTTTTCTCAAAATATTTCTCTTATTCAGCTGATACAAAAAGTCGATGAACGTCGTAAGAGAGCGCTCTCAAGTGCATTAAGGCTTTATGCTTTAAAATATGCCTTAGGACAAAAAGTTTAATTTTAAGCCTTACCCTAATCGTCTCTTAAACATAAAGCCCGCTAGGGAAAGAGTAAAAAGAGCGATTAAAGCCATGGGCCATGTGTGCAGCCAAACATCGGTTGCAGAGATATTTTTTAGAAAGATTCCTTTAATAATAATAAAAAAATGTTTAATGGGTAGTAGATTCGTAAAAGGCTGAAGCCAAAGTGGCATATTTTCGATAGGTGTTGCATATCCCGATAAAAGTATAGTGGGTGTTACAAAAACAAACGTTCCTAAAATTGACTGTTGTTGAGTATGGGAAATAGAAGAAATAAAAAGGCCAATACCGACTATTGAAAGTAAAAAAATAATCATACTTGAATATAAAAGGATAAGAGAACCTGTAAAAGGAACATCGAATAAAAAGAGAGCAATGATCATAAGAAGAGTACTTTCTGCGATGCTGATGACGAGTGCAGGAACCATTTTGCCAATTAAGATTTGCCAGGGCTGAAGAGGAGAAACAAGAAGCTGATCAAAAGTACCGTTCTCTCGTTCACGTGAAACAGACATTGCTGTAACCATGAGGGCGAGAAGCATACTTAAAATAGCCACAAGGGAAGGAATGGTAAAATAAAGGTAATCAATGTTTGGATTAAAAAATGATCGAAATTCAATATCAATCGGTTCGGGGACAACAACTCCTTGATTTTTAAGTATTTCAACATTGAAATCTTGAAGGATGAGATTGAGATAACCCATGACGATTTGAGAGGCGTTTGACTTTCTTCCATCCAAAACAATCTGAAGTTGAGCAGGTTGATTCGCCGCAATAAGGCGTGAAAAATTTGATTGAAATTGGATGGCAATGAGGACTTTTTGTGTATCGATTGCGGAGTGCATGTCTTCGGGGTTATGAAATTCATATACATACTTGAAATAGGGCGATCCATTAATTCGTTGGATTAATTCATGGCTATACCACCCGTTATCTTGGTTATTAACTCCAAGAGAAATATTGAGAACTTCTAAGGTTGCTGCATGCGAGAGGATAATCAGTTGAACGAGTGGTGGAGCAATGAGCATAAAGCGACTTTTTTTATCTCTCCAGACAGCCAGGATTTCTTTGATAATGAGAGCTTTTATACGGTACCAAGTCTTTTTAAATTTTTTTATTCTCATGTTAATCGAGTCGCTTTACAATCTTTTTTGAGGAAATTCCTAATAAAATTAGAGCCATCAATAGCATAAAAAACAAATTTGGAAGGATCAGTTCCCAAATTGTGCCGCTCAAGAAACTGCTTTGTAGTATTGTGACAAAATATCGTGGGGGAAGAAGATAGGTAAGCCCTTGGATTATCCAAGGTAACGAGTTAATTTCAAAAATAAATCCTGAGAGAATAAAAGCGGGTAAAAATCCAAGCATAATAGAAATTTGACTTGCAACAAATTGATTTCTTGTTGTTGAGGAAATGAGAAGTCCCAAACCAAGGGCTGCGAGTAGAAATATAGATGTTGAGAGCAAGAGAATCAGATACGATCCTCTGAAAGGTACGGCAAATAAGGTGACAGAGAAAGTTACACAAAGTGTCATTGAGGCCAAACCCAGGAGAAAATAAGGTAAGAGCTTTCCTAAAAACATTTCTGAAATGCGAATTTGCGTTGACATTATGGCTTCCATTGTTCCGCGTTCCCATTCACGCGCAACGACCAGAGCTGTGAGAAGAGTACCAATCAATGACATGATAATAGCGATTGAACCAGGTAGAAGAACATCTCGACTTTTGAGCGATGGATTAAACCAAATCCTTTGTTCGGGGTTAATGGGAAGATTTAAGGATGGGTTTCCTGCGGTTGCTTGTTGAATGTTCCAATTTTTGATAACACCTTGAGCATAATTAAGGACAAAATGAGCTGTGTTTGGTTCACTTCCATCAAGAAGAATTTGTAAAGGAGCTGGGTCTCCTCGAAGTAAATTTTTGGAAAAATTGAGTGGGACTGTTACGATTCCGCGCAAATGTCCATTTGTGAGATTGTTTATAAGATCTTTTCGATTATAGCTTGTTGTAACTTTAAAATATTCTGTACTGAGAAAAGCATTTTCTAAGCTTCTTGCTGTTGGAGAAGTGTCTTCCAGGAGGAGACCAAGAGGAATATTCTTTGCATCGAGAGAGACGCCATAAGCAAAAATAAAAATCATCAAAAGAGGGAGAATAAAAGCGATTTGGAATGTGCTGGGATCTCTGAGAATTTGCTTCCCTTCTTTTTTAAAGTAAGCGAAAAAGCGTCGAAAAGAAAAGCCTCTCATTAATGATCTCTCCGTGTCTCTTGGGAATCAATCTTTTCAATAAGAGTAATAAACGCATCTTCAAGAGTAGGGTCAGGTATTTTTTTTGTTGAAGCGCTGGCCTTAATATAATCTGGCGATCCTATTGCAATGTTAATTCCTTTGTAGATAAGAGAAATACGATCACAATACTCTGCTTCTTCCATGAAGTGGGTCGTGACCATTATTGTTACTCCCTTTTCCACCATTCCATTGATGTGAGACCAAAATTCACGACGTGTAAGAGGATCTACTCCTGAAGTTGGCTCATCGAGGAAGAGAACGTCAGGCTCATGCATAACAGAACAAGCGAGAGCTAATCGTTGTTTATAACCAAGAGGCAGTAATCCAGCGTTACTGTCGAGATAAGGAAAAAGGTCAAAAACCGTAACCATCTGATCAATTTTTTTCTCTCGTTCATGTCCAATAAGTCCATAAACACCTGAAAAGAAATTTAGGTTTTCTTGAACACTTAAATCTCCATAGAGTGAAAATTTTTGGGCCATATAGCCTATTTTTGTGCGGGCTTTAGAGGTAGATCTTTTAAGATCGAGACCTGAGACAAGAGCTTTCCCCTCCGTTGGTTGAAGTAAGCCGCAGAGCATTTTAAAAATAGTTGATTTTCCTGCCCCGTTGGGACCCAGAAGTCCAAAAATTTCACCTCTTTGAACAGTAAATGAAATATTATTCGCTGCTGTAAAATTGCCAAATCGTTTTGTCAAATGTTCAGCTTGTATAGGAGGGATGGTATTTGCCTTTTTCGATGGCATTTTTTCAGCCAACATGGAACTTCCTCCTGGACCACCTCCTAGGAAATCAACGAAAGCATCCTCAAATTTGGGCGTAACCAATTGCCATTTAGAATCCTGTGGTTCAAGCTGAAAGGAAGGAGCGCCGACAAGACGCACTTTACTCCCTTGAATGACGCCATCTCGTATATCTTCGCGATTCAAAAATTCTTTAAGGAGGCTTCTGCGTTTTTTAAGAGGCACGTCTATTTGAAAAACGCGTCCTTCAACACGTTTTGATAGCTCTTTTGGTGATCCATAAAAAAGAAGTTTGCCTTCATTGAGTAAGAGAACCTCATGGCATTTATCTGCCTCATCAAGGTAAGAAGTCGACCATACAACACTCATTCCTTGTTGGATGAGTTCAAGGACCATCTTTCGTAGTTCGCGGCGTGATAGAGGATCAACGCCTACACTAGGTTCATCTAAAAGCAAAATTTTAGGACGTCCTAAAAGGGAACACGCCAATCCTAATTTTTGTTTCATACCTCCAGAAAGGTTTCCTGCGAGACGATGTGTAAAGGGTGTAAGAGACGTAAACTTTAACATACGTTCAAAAGTACTTTTTTTATCTTTTTCTTTGAGATCATGTAAATCTGCATAAAGATCTAGATTTTCAATGACAGTTAAATCTTCATAAAGTCCAAATTTTTGAGGCATATAACCTGTAATTGCATGAAGGCGTTCTGAATTCGTTATGGTGTTAAATCCCATAACTTCAATGGTTCCTTTAGTTGGGAGTAAGAGCCCTGCCATGAGTCTGAGAAGAGTTGTCTTTCCTGCTCCATCTGGGCCCACAAGGCCCGTCATGATACCACAGCGAATTGAAGCGTTAATCTGGTCGAGTGCCGGTCTATCCATATCTGAAAAAATTTTAGTGATGTTATTAATATGGATGGCGCTTTTATGATCGCCTTGTTGTGATGCTCTATTCATAGGTATTAATGTTGACCGTAACAGGCATTCCCTGACGAAGCTGGCCTTTAGGATCGTGAACGAGAATGCGAAGACGATAAACAAGATCCGTGCGAAGCTCGGGTGTCTCAACTGTTTTAGGAGTAAACTCAGCTTGCGGAGAAATGAAGCCAATTTGTCCTTTAAGGGGGGAATCTGGATAAGTATCGGTTGTGACAAGAGCTTCCATTCCAGGCTTTATATGTCCTAAATTTGGCTCTGCAATGTAAGCTCGAATCCAGACAGGCTTATGAAGAGATAGCGTGTAAACAATGGATTGAGGAGCAATAATTGAACCCGGTTCTCGGACGCGTGTAAGAATAACACCATCAGACGGGGAATAGATTTCTGTGTCTTTTAAATTGATCTGGGCGCTTTCAAGTTGTGCTTTAGCCGTTTCCATGGCAGCTTGCCCGGCAGCAATATCTTCTGCACGGAATCCTTCTTCAGCAAGACTTAAAGTTTCTTTTGCACTTTTTAATTGTGCTTCTGACTCAAGCTTTAGAGAAAGAGCATTATCATATGCTTGTTGAGAAGAAGCCCCAATTTTAATTTGTTCACTTTCACGTTTGAAAATAAGTTCGGCATTTGTAAAGCTCGCTTCTCGCTCACGAACGTTTGCCCTAGCTTCTTCTATTTCTTGAGGGCGATTTCCATGTTTTAATTTTGCGAGATTAGCTTCTGCTTGAGAAAGTTGGGCTTTTGCTGCAGCAAAAGCAGCTTCATAAGGAGCTTTATCGAGAATAGCTAGGAGATCTCCTGTTTTAACTTCATCTCCTTCTTCAGGAATCATTTTAGCCAGACGTCCACTTATACGAAAGCCAAGATCAACTTGTCGAATATCTACATTTCCATAAAGGGTGAGTGGATCATCGTTCCTCTTATATTGTATAGCAATATAAGCACTTCCCATGAGTACTAAAATGCCAAATATAAAAAGCAAAAGAAGAAGTTTATTTTTTTTTAAACGTATTAACAGTTGCTACTCCCTGAAACCTTTTGGTTTTCATTTTTTATTTTCATAAACCACTTTAAGCTATCCAAATATATCCTTTTTAGAACAGAAAAGACAGCTTTTATAAATATTTTGAGGGTTAATGATTTGCAATATAGATACGATTTCGTCCTAAACGTTTTGCTTGGTATAGAGCCTTATCAGCTTCTTTAAGAAGAGATTTTTCTGTAGTTCCATGTTGTGGAAAGATAGCAACACCAGCAGATACTTGGATATTGCCTAGAACCTTATTATCTAAAGATATGTAAATATTTTGAATTTTCTCTCGTAGTTCTTCTGCTCGATCAAGGGTCTTTTTTTCGTTGGCATCGATTAGAATAATTAGAAATTCTTCACCGCCATAGCGACACAGAATGTCCCCTTCACGAAAGATTTCTTTCAAGAACTGCCCTAGTGTTCTTAAAATCGTATCACCAGCATCATGACCATAGGAATCATTGAAATCCTTAAATTTATCAATGTCAAACATAATAATGCCAAGGGTTGATTGTTTTCGTTTGGCGTTTGCAATAGCTTTGATAAGCATTTCTTCCATATAGCGACGATTGTATAGTCCTGTGAGGAAGTCTCGAATAGAAAGTTCTTGGAAGGATTCTCTCAAATTGACATTTGCAAGAGCTAACCCTGCTCCCTTTGCTATTTGGGCGAATATGCTTTTTTCAGCACTCGAAAGTTGCTTTTTTTCAAAAGCAATAGACATGACACCAAGTGTTTTCTCTCCGGCGGTAATGGGGAGACAAATATATCCATTTCTTTCTTTATGTGGGTAAGGACAACAATTATTCAGTGAAAAGGAATCGCTTTCAATGCAGTTCTTGTTAAGAATGCGACATTGTTTAGAAGGCAAAGAAATATCTATGTTATCTTTAGCGACCCCCCATTTAGAAATAACTTCTAATGCTTTTTCATCTGCCGTATATACCCACAATCTCCCACTCGATTGTGGATATATTTTCTCAGCATATTCAGCACATGCGGCACAGATTTCATACTTAGTTGTACAGGTAGCTAACTGTCCAACCAATTTATTAAGAAGCTCAATTAAATGAGCCTTTTCAACAAGTGCGGCAGCCTGTACATGAAGTTGTTTGTTAGCGGCCATCAATTTTGAATTTATGTCGTAGAGAGCTTTTTCGGTCTTTTTTATTTTAAAAAAATCTGGAATTTCATAATTTGTTACTTCAGAAGAAATTTCTGGGTGTTTCTCAAGATATTTTTGCACATATTCATTTATTCGAGATGGATGAGCCATAATAAAACAGCATTCTTTATCTCCTTTTGCTCGGCATGTAATCTCTGTTGATATGAGAGGAACGTTATAACTTTGAGTACACCATCCAGAAGAATATGCTGAGCTCATGATACAAACTGGGATATCACTTTTTTCACCTGCCTTTATCCAAGCTTCGGATTCAAAAGAAAGAGGGTGTTTATAGACGATCAAAAAACTGTCGTCAGAAGTTATGTTTGATTCTGGCATGATTTCAACAAAGGCCCATCCAGTGTGAGCAACGTAATTAGGTCCAGCCCCAATCTTTTCAAGAGGATCCGTAATATTTAAGGTTTTTTGTACGTAAGCTGCATCTCGAAGGCCAATTGTGTGCCCCATATCAAAAAGAACCTGCTGGGTAAGATGAAGTGCCTCTCGTTTCTCTTTATTCTCGAATAACCCCAAGACACATTTAAAAAAATCAATGGATAAAGAATCTGCTCTGACGAGTAGATAGCGTTCTCCAGATATGTAAATACATCCTTCTGGATTTATGAGTTTATTTTTCCTAAATAAGGAATGCACAACTGTGGCCATCTTTTTAAAAACCGCACCCATCCTTTTAGGAGCTTTTACAGACCTAAGCATGTTTTACATTTTCTCCACTACCACTGCTGATTAGTGGCGTCATAATAAATGATGATACTTAATTTTTATTTAACCTTATACCATTTCATTGGTTTTGTGAAATACATAGCTTTTGTCTATGACGTTCTATAGTAAATTGAATTCTAAAAGAAATTTGTGTGCTGCTTCAGCTGGGGAAAAGCACTTAACGTCAACTTCATAATTAAGTTTACTTATTTTTTGTTGACTGATGAAACCAAAGAGAGGAGATAATACTTGATGAAGTTCTGGATAAGTTTTTAACACAACTTCTCGTATGACAGGAGCAGCCTGATAGGGAGGATAAAAATTTTTGTCATCTTCAAGCGTTACTAAATCAAATGCTTGAAGCTTCCCATCGGTCGTGGAAACGGCAATTACGTCTACTTTTTCATGAGCAATTGCCGTAAAGAGAAGATTTGAATCAACCTGCATGATATTTTTAAAATTCAAACCATAGGCATTACTTAGTCCTGGCAATCCGTCTTCACGCTTTAAGGTGTCAGGTTGAGCTGCAATTTTTAAATGGTCTGAGATTTGAGAAAGTTCGCTAAGTGATGTGATTCTATGATCTTCCGCAAATTTTTTTTTAACCGCGAGAGCTTGAGAATTAGAAAAGCCAAAAAGTCCGAGCCATAAAAGATTAAATTTATTTTTGTAACTATTCCTGACTTTTTCAAGGATATCTTTTTCTTTTGTATTCCAAGATTCTTTTAAAACTATCATATAAGCAGTTCCCGTATATTCAGGATAGAGATCTATGTCGCCTCTTAAGAGGGCTTGATGGACGATAACAGTTGTTCCTAAATTAAATTTGCGAATGACTGTTAAATCTGTTTTAGCTTCAATGAGTTGAGCCATTAATTCAGCGAGAATATGTTGCTCTGTGAAGTTTTTACTTGCGATGACAATTGATTTTGATGGCTTAAAAAAAATTTCCTTTGAAAGAGAATGACCTACCCACACCAAAAGAATAATACTGGCAATGCCAAATAAAATTTTTTTTAAGGAAGAAAAAGGGAGTGATGTTTCTTTTCGGTAATTAAGATAGATTTCTAGTTGAGAAAGGGCATAGTCGAAACCAAGAGCAAGCAATGCTGTGGGGAGTGCCCCTAACAAAATGAGAGAAGAATTATTAAGAGCAAGTCCTTGCGTTATGAAATCTCCCAATCCTCCTGCACCTATAAAGGCTGCGATGGTTGTAATCCCAATTGTGGCAGCGGTAGCAACGCGCACCCCTGACATTATAATGGGGAGAGCGAGTGGGAGTTCAACGAACCATAGCTTCTGAAAATGTGAAAGACCAAGACCTTCAGCGGCTTCTTTGCATTCGGGAGGAACGCTTTGTAATCCTGCGACGGTACTTCTTAAAATGGGGTAAAGAGCATAGAAGGTAAGAACGACAAGTGTAGGAGTATTTCCTAAACCAAGAAAAGGGACTAAGAAAGCCAAGAGGGCTAAACTGGGAATGGTCTGAGAAATACTCCCAACATTTAAAAGAACTTTTCTTAAAAGAGGAACATGCGCCATCATAATTCCTAAAGGAATGGCAATAGTCGATGCAAGGAAAATAGAACTTCCAGCAAGAGCGATATGCTCAAAAGTTTTTTGTTGAAGAGCGGCCCCATGCTCCACTAGAAATTGATAAAAAGAAATGAAAATACACCCTCCTTTAAGTTCTAAAACCAGTTCGCATGAGTTGTTCAACAAAAGGTGTTTTGGGAAACTCGCACAATTGTTCTTTTGTTCCAAGTTGCTCGATATTACCGTTTTGCATGACGCCAATTCGATCGCCAAGTTTGAACGCTTCTGAAATATCGTGGGTTACAAAAATAATTGTTTTTTTTAAGTTTTCTTTTAACCGCAATATTTCATCTTGAAGTTCACATCGGGTGACTGCATCTAAGGCTCCAAAAGGTTCATCCATAAGAAGACACTCCGAATCCGTAGCGAGAGCGCGTGCGACACCAACCCGTTGTTGTTCCCCGCCAGAGAGTTGATTTATATAACGGTTACCGTAAACGTTAGGACTGAGTCGCATAAAATCTAAAAGCTCTCTAACTTTCTTTTCACGAAAAATAATGGGTTTATTGTCAAGGCGGAGAACAATTTCAATGTTTTCCTTAACAGTCATATGTGGAAAGAGACCGATTTTTTGAAAAACATATCCGAAGAAACCACGACGCAACTCATTGACATTATAAGATTTAATGTCCTTCCCGTTAATGAGAATGGCTCCAGAAGTAGGCTCTTCAAGCCTATTCAGCATTTTAAGAAGAGTTGTTTTCCCACTTCCGGAAGATCCGACCAAAACAAGGATTTCTCCCCGCTGAATGTTAAGAGAGACGTTATTAATGCCTGGTTTTTCGTTTCCAGGGTAGAATTTTGATATATTTATTAATTCAATGATTTTTTGATTTTTCACAAAAAACCTTTCATCATTTTTATTTTAATTGTGACCTCTCCCCGACATGACGTCAAGTCAAAGAAATGTTATAACCCCCTTAATGCACAAGAAGCTTTAGATGTTGTTTGTCTTTTTAAATAAGTATCAATATAAATTGATGCTTTCAAAAGTTTTTCAATTTGAACATCTGTTCTAATTCCAAGGCCTCTCAATAAATAAAACACATCTTCCGTAGCGACATTGCCAGAGGCCCCAGGCGCATACGGGCACCCCCCCAATCCTGAAACTGACGAGTCTATGATTGAAATACCTTGTTCAAGAGCTGTATAAATATTGGCGATTGCTTGGCCATACGTATCATGAAAATGAACAGCAATTTTATGGAGTGGAGCTGGAATATTTTTCAACAGATTTTTCACTTGCAAAGGCGTGGCAGCACCAATTGTATCACCTAAGGAAACTTCATCACAACCGAGTGAGAGAAGTTTTTTCACGAGTTCGTGAACGGCATGAGGAGCAATCGGACCCTCATAAGGACATACAATGGCGCATGAAATATACCCTCTGACGCGTAGACCTTTCGCCTTTGCCTGAGGAATAAAGGTTTTAAAGTTTTGAAGACTTTCTGCAATGGAGACGTTAATATTCTTATGACAAAATGTTTCTGAAGCGGCTGTAAAAACAGCAATTGAGGTGACATTATTTGTAAGAGCAAGTTCATACCCTTGTACGTTGGGGACCAAAATTGAATAATCGACGCCTTCTTTTTTAGTTATTCCCTGATAAACTTTATCACTCTCTTTCATTTGAGGAACCCAATGTGGGGAAACAAAACTTCCTGTTTCAATAAATTTCAACCCTGCTTCAGAAAGAAGATTGATAAACTGGATGCGTATGTCTACAGGAACATTCTGAACCTCTGCTTGAAGGCCATCACGAGGACCAACTTCAACTATTTTAACGGTTTTCGGGAATATCATGGAGAGTTTCCTGTGCTTGAATATCGATAACATCTGCTCCTTCTTTCACCACATCTCCGACATGATAAAAAAGTTGTTTAATGATTCCCCTATTAGGAGCAGAGATCAAATGCTCCATCTTCATCGCTTCGAGAATGAGGAGAGGTTGGCTTTCTTGAACCAATTGTCCTTCACTTACAAAGATGAGAGATACTTTTCCTGTCAAAGGAGCTTTTAAGTGAGCTTTCTCATGCTCTTTAGAAGGGTGAGCCATAGGATTGGTGTGGGGTTTCAAGAAATAAGTTTCTCCATGATAAACAAGAGAAATTTCATCTTTCTTTTTCCAGAATGGAGTACTGAAAGTTGGGAGAAACAAGGTATTTTCAAGAAGCGTAGCCTCGATACATTCAGACGAATCGATAATCCATCCTTTTGGAGAAAAAGTTAAAGAAACGGTTTGAACATTGCCGCGACAAGTCCACTCAAAAAAAAGAGGGGAGAATCCTTCAAGGTGCCATTTGTGGTTATCATTCCAGGGAGTAGGTTCTTCCAATTGTTGTGTGAGGATTTGTATCAAAGAGGCAGCCACATAGACCTCTTTTGGTACCTCACATAATAGAGTTAGCTTGTCATAATGGCTATCAATAAATCCAATATCAATATGGTTTTCAATGATGTTCTTATTTTGCAGAAGAGATTTTAAAAAAGAAGCGTTTGTTTGAAGTCCTAGAATGTTCCAGTTTTCCAAAGCAAGGCAGGCCCGATATAAAATTTCAGCGCGCGTACTGCCTGAAACGATAAGTTTTGCCAAAAGAGAATCATAATAAGAGGTTACTGTATCTTGCGTATGGAGCCCAGTTTCTATGCGAACATCCTTGGGCAGGTTATGTATCCATATGTCTCCTGTTACAGGTTTAAAATTATTATTGGGATCTTCTGCATAAAGTCGTGCTTCCAGAGCATATCCGCTACTCGATATTTCATGTTGAGAAAGAGGCAATTTTTCCTGGGAAGCAACGCGAAACTGCCATTCTACCAGATCAATGCCTGTAATGGCTTCTGTAACGGGGTGCTCAACTTGTAGTCGTGTGTTCATTTCCATAAAATAAAAGTGGCCTGCGGTATCGACTAAAAATTCGACCGTTCCGGCCCCTTCGTAATGGATAGTATGGCTGAGTTTGAGAGCGGCGTCATAAAGTTTTTGTTTTATTTCAGGGGGTAATGAGGAAGGAGCTTCTTCAATAATTTTTTGGTGATGTCTTTGAAGAGAACAATCTCGTTCGAAGAGATGAACAACATTCCTATAACTATCCCCAAAAATTTGAACTTCAATATGTCGTGCATTGGGGATATGTTTTTCGATTAAAATTTCTCCATTGCTAAAAGCGGCAGAGGCTTCACGTTTACAAGCCTCAAGAGCAGCTTGGAATTCTGCCTTTGAATTAACACGCCTTATTCCTTTACCTCCTCCACCCATAACGGCCTTAATCATAAGAGGATAACCTATCTGATCCGCTCTTTCAGAAAGATCCATTTCGTTACCTTCATACCCTGGGATGACGGGAATTCCCAATTTTCGAGCAATCGCTTTTGCTTTGCTTTTAGACCCCATCTTTTTAAGGTTTTCCAAAGAAGGGCCAATGAAAATAAAACCTGCTTCACGACACGCTTTTGCAAAATTTGGGCTTTCAGATAAAAACCCATATCCTGGATGAATGGCTTCCACCTTTGTACTTTTTGCGACAGCAAGAATTTTGGGTATATTTAAATAACTCTCAGAAGCAGAAGAGGGTCCAATAAGATAAGATTCATCTGCCATTTGAACAGCAAGAGAATGGGTATCGACTTCGGAATAAACAACAACTGTTCGAATGCCGAGACGATGAGCTGTTCTTATAATACGACAAGCGATTTCACCTCGATTCGCTATAAGAACAGCATTAATCATTGCGGTATCTTTCTGGAATCCAAGGCGGTGGTTGTTTGTTTAAAAAAGATCTTATTCCTTCGAGGCCATCTTCTGAGCGACGCATTTGTGCGATAAGTTCGATCGTCATAAGACGTTGTGCATCTGTAATTGGGGAGGTGAGTTGCTCAATGAGTTTTTTTGAGTGTGTAATAGCGGAAGGACTTGCGGAGAGAAGATTTTTTTTCAAATCATTAATAGATGAATCTTTTGCCTCAAGATTAACGATTTCATGAATTAAACCTAATTGTAGAGCCTTTGAAGCATTAAATTTTTCTCCTGTTAAGAAATATCGACGAGCATTATGTGAGCCTATGTTTCTTAAAACATAAGGTGAGATAATAGCAGGGATAAGACCAATTTTAACTTCTGAGAAGCTAAAAAGAGTGGATGTGTCAGCAAGAACAATGTCAGAGCATGCTATCAGACCAATCCCGCCCCCCATGACAGTTCCTTGAGCATATGTAAGAGTGGGGATAGGTAATGTATCAAGAAAATATAACATGAAAGACAAAGAGCGCGCATCTTCAAAATTTTCAGTTTCGGTGAATCTTGAAGCTCGTTCCATCCAAGCAAGATCAGCTCCGGAACAAAAACCACTCCCATTTCCAGTGAGAATAAGAGCTCTGACAGAAGAGTTTTCATGAAGATTTCTAAGGTGTGTTGTAATGGTCTGAATCATTTCATTATCAAAGGCATTATGAACCTCTGGGCGGTTTAACGTTAAATGAGCAATCTGATCTTCATCAATCGTAAATAGAACGCTATCCTCCATAAAATTTCTCCTAGAATCTAAAGACACCAAAGTGTGTGTGTGGAAAGGGAGTATTAAGAGCGGCTGACAAACTTAATGCGATAACAGTACGTGTGTCTTGCGGGTCAATGATTCCATCATCCCAAAGACGTGCGGTAGCATAATAGGGGTGCCCCTGCATTTCGTATTGTTCTAAAATTTTGTTTTTAAATTTTTTTGTTTCTTCAATGTCGGGATCAAGTTTTTGGACTTCTGCTAAAACATTTGCAGCTTGTTCACCCCCCATGACAGAAATTCGAGCGTTTGGCCACATCCATAAAAATCGAGGGCTATAAGCCCTTCCGCACATACCATAATTACCAGCACCAAAACTACCGCCAATGATGACTGTTATTTTGGGAACTTCTGCGCATGCAATAGCAGCAACAAGCTTAGCTCCATCTTTTGCGATTCCCTCATTTTCATATTTTTTTCCAACCATAAATCCACTGATATTCTGTAGAAATAAAAGCGGTATTTGCCGTTGACAACAAAGTTGAATGAAATGACTTCCCTTGAGTGCGGATTCAGAAAACAATATGCCGTTATTTGCGAGGATACCGATAGGCATTCCCCAAAGATGGGCAAACCCACAGACAAGCGTTTGACCATAGTTTTTTTTAAACTCTTCGAAATCACTTTCATCCACAAGGCGCGCAATAATTTCCCTCACATCAAATGATTTACGTAGGTTTGAAGGCATTATTCCATAGATTTCTTCGGCTTTAAATAAAGGTTCCCGAGGAGGTATCACAGATATTGAAGAGGATTTTTGACGGTTGAGTGTGGAAACGATTTCTCGTGTAATTCTAAGGGCATCTAAATCATTTTCAGCTAAATGATCAGCAACACCTGATATTTTAGTGTGAACGTCAGCGCCTCCTAGTTCTTCAGCCGTGACTGTCTCTCCGGTTGCTGCTTTGACAAGAGGAGGCCCGCCTAAGAAAATTGTTCCTTGATTTCTTACAATAATAGTCTCATCGGCTAAAGCCGGAACATATGCTCCTCCTGCTGTGCAAGATCCCATAACAACGGCAATTTGAGGAATGCCTTTAGCTGACATGCGCGCTTGGTTATAGAAGATACGCCCAAAATGATCTCTGTCGGGAAAAACCTCATCTTGATGAGGAAGGTTGGCTCCTCCAGAATCAACTAAGTAAACACAAGGAAGGTGATTTGCTTCTGCGATTTCTTGAGCACGTAAATGCTTTTTTACGGTTAAAGGATAATAGGTCCCTCCCTTTACAGTAGCGTCGTTTGCAATAATCAAACACTCTTGACCTTGAATACGTCCGATTCCTGTTATAAGTCCAGCAGATGGTACATGATTGTTATAAAGGTCATAGGCTGCCATGGCTGCGATTTCAAGAAAAGGTGAACCAAAATCGAGAAGTTTTTCAATACGTGTTCGCGGTAAAAGTTTGCCACGGCTTTGATGCTTTTCTCGGGCTTTTTCATCTCCCCCTTTTTGAATGTCTTTTAATTTCTCTCGAAAATCTGCAACGAGAGCTTTCATATACTGAGTGTTTTCTTGAAAAGTTTCAGAAGAAGGATTGATGGATGATTCTAAGACAGCCATGGTTTTCCTATTCGCGCTCAATTGCAATGGCTGTTGCCTCGCCACCACCTATACAGAGGCTTGCAACCCCTCGTTTCAATCCCTTTTTTTCGAGAGCATTGAGAAGAGTAACAATAAGCCTCGCTCCTGAAGCTCCAATAGGATGGCCAAGAGCGCAACTTCCTCCAAAAACATTTACCTTTTCAGGAGGAAGTTTAAGATCAGAGATGGCGGCCATAGCAACAACTGCAAAAGCTTCATTTATTTCAAAAAGATCGACATCTCCTATTGTCCAATTCAATTTATGGAGAAGATTTTGAATGGCGGAAATAGGGGCTGTTGTAAACCATTCAGGATCTTGAGCATGAGAAGAATAGCCACAAATTCGAGCTCGCGCCTTGAGTTTATGTTGGTCAACATAAGAACGACTTGCCAAGACAAGGGCCGCTGCACCATCGCTTATAGGACTTGAGTTGGCAGGTGTAATGGTTCCATTTTCTTCAAAAGATGACTTTAAGGTTGGAACACGTTCAATCTTAAAGCGAGAAGGGCATTCATCCTTGGTTGCATTAATATTGACTTTTCCAACCTGTTCTTGAACAGGAATAATTTCATTCGAAAAACTTCCGTCTTCCATGGCCTTTGAAGCTTTAAGAGAGGAAGAAATTGCAAATTCATCTTGATCCGCTCTGCTAAATTTATATTTTCGTGCCGTTTCTTCGGCGAATTGTCCCATGAGGCGACCATCATAGGCATTTTCAAGGCCATCTAGAAACATATGGTCAAGAACGCGCTGATGCCCCGTTCGATAACCACCCCTTGCTTTATCAAGAAGGTAAGGAGCGTTACTCATACTTTCCATGCCGCCAGCAACAGCGGTATTAATATCATTCATGCGAATTTCTGTAGCCGCGAGCATCACAGCCTTCATTCCCGAACCACAGATTTTATTAATCGTGGTACAAGGTACCGGTGTAGGAATACCAGCTCCAATGGATGCTTGGCGAGCAGGGGCCTGTCCTAATCCTGCAGAAAGAACACAGCCCATAAAGACCTCATCAACGGAAGAAGGAGCCAGATTCGCATCCTGAAGAGCTCCTTGAATGGCAATAGATCCTAGTTGGGTCGCTTTGATGGCTGAAAGTTCTCCTTGGAAAGCACCGATGGGTGTTCTCTTAGCGCCTATAATAAGGACCTCTTCCTTCATTTTATCCTCTCAAATTGTTTCTTTAAATATTTCGCGCCCAATCAACATGCGGCGTATTTCTGACGTACCAGCCCCAATTTCAAATAATTTTGCATCTCTCAAAAGCCGGCCAGTTGGGTACTCATTGATATAGCCATTACCTCCCAAGCACTGAATCGCTTCTAAAGCCATTTGAGTTGCTCTTTCAGCCACATATAAAATCACACCTGCAGAATCTTTGCGGGTAATTTTGTTTTCATCACATGCTTTCGCAGTTGCATAAACATAAGCCCGACTTGCACTTAGATTCGTGTACATATCTGCAAGTTTTCCTTGGATAAATTGAAATTCTCCAATGGGTTGATTAAATTGGTGGCGTTCATGTACATAAGGGACGACAATATCGAGGCACGCTTGAAGTATTCCCAATGGCCCACCCGCTAAAATCACGCGTTCATAATCCAGTCCACTCATGAGAACGGCCACACCTTGATTAACAGATCCAAGGACATTTTCCTCAGGAACTGGACAATCTTCAAAAATAAGTTCACATGTCCCTGATCCGCGCATTCCCAATTTGTCGAGCTTTTGAGCTGTCGAAAAACCCTTCATTCCTTTTTCAATGAGAAAAGCTGTGACTTCCTTTCCGTTGGCTTCAGTATTTGTTTTTGCATAAACAATCAAGACATCCGCGTAGGGACCATTTGTGATCCACATTTTTGTGCCATTTAAGACATAAGCCTTGCCCTCTTTACGTGCAATCGTTCGCATGCTGAGGACATCTGACCCAGCGCCGACTTCACTCATGGCAAGAGAACCGACATGCTCACCCGTGATAAGTTTTGGAAGAAAACGCTTTTTTTGCTCATGGGTTCCATAGCGGCGAATTTGATTCACACAAAGATTTGAATGAGCTGCGTAACTAAGACCCACAGAAGCGGAGGCACGTGAGAGCTCTTCCATTGCAATAACATGTTGAAGGTATCCCATACCTGCACCACCGTCTTTTTCTTCGACTGTAATTCCAAGAAGGCCTAAGGACCCCAATTTCGGCCAAAGATCTCGTGGGAATTCGTCTCTTTGGTCGATGTCATGAGCGCGGGGCGCAACTTCCTTCAAGGCGAATTGCCGAACCGATTCTCTGACGGTTTTTGTGGTTTCATCTAATGAATGGTCTAAAGTTTGCACCCGTTCTCCTTATTAAGAGAATTATTTTTTATCATTTTAGTATGTCAGAAAATGACCAAAGAATCCAAATTTTACATCAAATGGCGAAGTTTTTATATTAGATTATTTTTGAAGAAGGAGAATCAACCAGGCAATTTTCTCTTTTAGAATTTAAATGGTCAAAAAAATCCCCCCATAGGGGGATCCTTTCTAGGAGTCGTGATTATAAATTAAGTGATTTTAGAAATTCAGTAATTTTTTTATCTGTAAAGACATTGATTTCTCTGAGATCTTTGATTATCTCATTCGTTGGGCGTAACCCTGTACGAAGTTGACGTGTCGTGCGATCGAAAAGCATTATTTGCAATAGGCGTAAATCACCACTAAATTGATTCGCTGAAGATGAAACAGCCATCCTAAAAGCGAAGTCAACACCCATTTGGGTTGGTCCATTGTCATTCATATTAAGCAATTCATTAATGACATTACGAATCTGTAGCAGTTTCCCCTCATCGTAACGTAAATCAAGCCAATAGCCAACAACGGCGCTATTTAGAGATTCATTCAAGAGCTCTTGAGAGAAGGTTCCGTGAATTCTAGCCTGTTGTAATAAATACTTAAAAGTTTCCAGTTCTCCGGATGCAGCTGCAGATTTTATAGCTTTAGTTGGATGATGTTGTGAAAGATCAAGTAAATCTTGAACAAGAGGTACTGCTGCTGGACTCGTTGCTTTGCTCGCAGCTAGATGATCTACAGCAATAAGCACTAAGTTCTTTCTCTTTGCTGCTTTTGTAATTTTAGTGACAACCCACGTTTTATCGTCAAGATCTACTGCATTCCATCCAGGATAATTATTACTCGTCATAAGAAAATTCACTATCTCTTCATCAGAGACAGTTGGAGGGAGAGTTGCCTTAGTTGCACTAAAAGCTCCTGGATAATCTTGTTTACTTAGAAAGTTCACTAGGTCCTTTCTTCTTGCCGCATTTGTAATTTTAGCGACAACCCACGTTTTATCGTTAGGATCTACTGTAGCCCATCCAGGATACTCATTACTCGTCATAAGAAAATTCACTATCTCTTCTTCAGAGACAGTTGGAGGGAGAGTTGCCTTAGTTGCACTAAAAGCTCCTGGATAATCTTGTTTACTTAGAAATTCCTTTAAACCACTTTTTTCTCTCGTTGTAGGTGCTTTTACCTTAAAAGATGGAGCTTTTCTAACACTTTCTGCATCGTCGTTTTTCGTACTTACAGCAGGAGCACTAAAAAAAGTTATGCCTGATAGTATAGACACTAGTATGGTAAAACGGAATCTGTTGATATTCATAGAAACACACTCCATTAAAATTAGATACAATATATTACAGTAAAATTAATATAAACCTTAATTCATTTTTTTCAAGGATTGTTTGCCAAAATACGTATGTTTAGTACATATGAGAATCATACAAAAAATTTAAAAATATTTGCATTATATAAAAGAAGAAATTAAATATGACATATATTAATCTTTATAGGAGTTGCTAAATGAAATTACGTCATTTTTTACTGTCTTCAATTGTTCTAAGTTCTTTTGCTTTCTCTTCTGCTGCATATTGCATGGAAGCTGAAAGGCCATCTAAACTAATGATAAGACCTTATTTACCTCAAGACAGCTCAGAAGAATATATTCAAAATGCTTCCAAAGTTTTTGACACGATTATGGACGCTCCTCAAGTAGACATTCTTCATGATGATAGAGCCTCAGTTAATCAACAGATTCTACCTAACACTGATACCAAAGATTATGGATGGAGTTTTCGTCCCCACCCGAATTCGCTACGTGAACTTTTAGAGGTATGCAGTCAGCCACACCTGAAACGTGCCATAGACGTTGGTCCAGGAGAGGGAAATGAAACCGTTGCGATGCTGCTCACAAAAAGAGTTCATGTGACAACTTTTGAAAAGCAATCTCTACAGTCCAAGAGATTAACACAAAATGTACAGACGTTAACGAGTAAGGCAGACGCACACTTTCCTTTAGATATCCGTTTTCTTTCAAAAGCTGCAGATTTTTTAACAGCGGAGTTCAAAGAAACTTTCAAAGGTGGATACGAAATCATAAATGCCAACAAAGTTGTTCACTTTTTTGACCCTTCCCAAACCTCAACGTTTGTAAAGAAAGTGGCGTTTCTTTTAAAGCCAGGGGGACATCTTTTTATAACGGCCGTTACACCAACCCCTGGGAGTAAATTTGAAAAATTCATCTGTTTTGAAAAGAAAAATACGTTTCCAGATGGCTATGTTTTTTATAGACAAGAAAATGAATTGAACGAAGATTGGAGCGGTATTGTTGGAGCACCACAGACAGTCGAAGTTCGAACCCCTAAAAAAGAACAAAGTGCACATTTCCGTCAGACTGTGCGACAGACTCCGAGAAAAGCTTTTGCGGTTACAGAGCGTGTAATGCATTATCATACAGAAAAGACATTGGGTGAGGCTTTAGGGAACAAGTTTAAAATTATAAAGACATTTGTGATAACTCCAAAAGAAACTGGAGGGGATGACAAATACCAAGAGCACATGATTTCTATCGTAGCAGAACGCACAGAAATTAACTAACCACTTCAGTAACCCAAGCGAAGCTTTCCGAACCTTCCTCTCCGAGGGAGGTTATCGGCTTATCAATTTTAAGGGGTGACAACACGTCCTAAAGTTACAGCATGAACTTCGTATGCTCCAGCTTTTAACAATGCTTTTGAACACGCATTAAGCGTTGCGCCTGTGGTGAAAACATCATCAACCAGAAGTATTTTTTTTCCTTGAAGAAGCTCTTTTTTAGTTTGAGGAACATTAAAAGCCCGGCGCACATTTTGTATCCGCTCTTTTTTCGAAAGATACCCTTGAGAAGGCGTACGCCGTTGCCGTTTTAAAAGTGTAGGATAATATGCCCAGCCTTTCACTTTTGCAATTTCATGCGCAAGGAGGGCGGCTTGGTTATAGGTTCTCATAAAGAGTCGTGACCAGTGAAGAGGAACAGGGATGCAGAGGGGGTTTTCTAAATCATCAAGTGCGCGTGTCATCCATGTTGCAAAGAGGGGAGCTGAATGAATGCTATCCGTATGTTTAAATTTTAAGATGAGATCTCTGCTTTCAGCTGTGTAGATAAAAACCGAACGAGCTGATTTATAATGAGGAGAATCATAACTACAGCTGCCACATAGAGCACTCTCTTCGATGTCAAAGTCGAAGGGGCGTCCACAACAGGCACAATAAGGCTTTGCAATAAAGGAAATCAATGGCCAGCAAGAAGTGCAAAGACCTTCTTTGTTTTCTAAGATAGAGCTACACTTTACACATCGCGGTGGGATAAGAAGATTCACAAATTGATTAAAGAGTGAAGGGAAGATTTTCATGGCGGAAAGCAGATTCTAAAGTATTGCGGAGGAGAGCTGCAACAGTCATTGGGCCTACACCTCCTGGTACCGGCGTAATGGCTCCTGCTCTTTCTTGTGCTGAATCAAAATCAACATCTCCAATAAATTCTCCAGAAGGGAGTCGGTTGATTCCAACGTCAATAACGGTTGCTCCCTTTTGAATCCAATCTCCTTGAATAAAACGAGGATTTCCAATGGCCACAATTAGAATATCTGCAGTTTCGCAAAGAGAGGGAAGATTTTGAGTTTTTGAATGAGCCATCCATACAGTGCAATCTTGCTGAAGCATAAGGATCGCCATAGGCCGACCTACGAGTATAGAAGCCCCAATAACGCCTACATTAAGACCTTCAAGGTGGGTATGGACTGTTTGAATAAGAGAAAGGCACCCTAGGGGCGTGCAAGCAATAAAACCGTCTTTTATCCCTTGAAACAATTTGCCTGCATTTAAAGGATGTAGTCCATCTACGTCTTTTGCAGGGTCAATAAGCGAAAGAAAATGAAACTTATCGAGTTCAGTAGGTAAGGGAAGTTGAAGAATGATCCCATGAATATGAGCTGACTGATTAAGTTCTTTAATTTTAGCTTCTAATGTGCTTAGGGGCGTCCAGGCGGGTAAGACGTGTTCTTCAAAATGATATCCTAACTCTTTTGCTTGAATTCCTTTTAATTGAACATAAAGTTGACTGGCGGGATCGTCTCCAACACGTAAAGCTGCAAGGCCAGGTTTGACACCTCTTTTCTCTTCAAGGTGTTGAGCGAGAGTAAGAAGTTTTTTTTTAAGATCATCCGCAATTTTGCGGCCGTCAATGAGGTTAGGCACCACGCACCATAACTATTCTTAACATCAGTTGGCCGATGACAGATTGAATGAACCAAAGAAAAAGAATGAGGACAAGCGGAGATAAATCAAGTCCCCCCATGACGGGAAGAAAACGGCGAATTTTGGAAAGAACAGGCTCAGTGACGCGGTAGAGAAATTCGATGATCATGATGACGAAATTATTGTTGGAATTAATTACATTAAAACTCACAAGCCAACTGACGATAACACTTGTGATAACAATCCATACGTAAATTCCAATGACTGAGCTTATAACAGCTAGCAAGGGGATAAGAATTATATCCATTTTCCTCTCCTTCCCTATTTTTTTACAATATACAGCTCTTCAAGAAAGGGCGCTATGGTTTATTTAAATGTTTGTAGGTATGAGAAATGAGCCCATCAGTCTTCAAAAAATTCAACACTATCCCAGGGAATTTTCTTTTTATAAGCAAGTCTTGTGCGCCAATCGCCCACATGAATTTCAAGCTGATAACCATCAGGATCAAGAAAGTAAAATGAATCTCCTTCGGAGCTATTGTCTTTCCATGATTTAACATTTGCCTCTTTCAAACGATCAATGATTTGGGGAAAATCTTTTGCTGTTGTTGAAAAAGCTAAGTGAGTATATCCATATCCTGGAGTTGCCTTAGGGTCTTGAAAAAGGCAAAACCATAAATCTCCCCCTAAGAAATAAGCACCTTCAATCCAACGACAAAGGGGTCTGAAACCTAAAATCTCTTTATAGAAACGAAAAGAAACAGATAAATCCTTAACAGCAAGATTAATGTGATTGAGACCGAGAATCATGAAGGCTCTTCTCTCGTTCTTTCTGCAGTTGTTGGATTTGAGCTTTACCTAAATTAAAGCCGACATAAATCGTGACGTCTTTTTGCGCTGGAACCTGCTCTTCTACGCTTATAAAGCTTACTTTCGTGGTTTGATTTTCCTCAAATACAATTTCGAGTTCGTGATCAGAACGAGACAGAATATTTCCTTCCTTGTCCATAACAGCAATAAAATAGGAAGGCTTAATCGTCATGGGTGTGCGAAAACTTCCAAGTGGCCTGAAACTCGTCATGCGGAGGCGGAAATTAACGTTTTTTAACTTGTCTTCTTGCGTGCATTCAGGCTTAAGGCTATCTAAGTCAGTTCGAATAAGAATACCTTGGTGCCGTTCTACGCTTTTTGAAAATTCAGCAAGGATGGCTGTTTTAGGACAAGGTACTCTTTCAGAACTCACAATACCACATCCTGTAAGGAATATACTGAAGCTAAGAATAATTCCGAAAGTGCGTTGCATCAACGAATCTCCATATGACTTCCATCACAAAAAGGGGGAGTTTTTGTTTTTTTACATCCACATAACCACACTTTCCCTGAAGTTTCACTTGTAAAACAATGGGATTTAAGACCTGAACCTTTATGAGCGCCATCGCAGAAAGGTTGGTTTTGGCTAAGTCCACAGGCGCACCAAAAATACTTTTGTCCTGCTTCAAGCTCAACTTCAAAAGGATCTGCTGGATAAGGATGAGGTAACGTCATTCAAATCTCCTTTATTTTTCTTAACATATCGAATGAAGAGGCTCTCGACAAGATTGATTCATTTGTGGCACTTCTTACTAAGAAAGGAAATGGTATGACTGAAAAAGTCGAGATTTATACAGATGGAGCATGTCAGGGGAATCCCGGGCCTGGTGGCTGGGGTGTCATTTTACGTTGCAAAGGTCAGGAAAAAGAATTGTCAGGCTATGATCCCGCAACGACCAATAATCGAATGGAGCTTCAGGCGGCAATTGAAGGGATAAAAATTTTAAAAAGATCTGTAGAAGTTGATCTTTATACAGATAGCCAATATGTCCGTAATGGAATTACAAAATGGCTTTTCCAATGGAAGAAAAACAATTGGCGCCTTTCGGACAAAACACCCGTAAAAAACCAAGAATTATGGGAAGAATTAGATAAACTCGTCCAAAGTCACCATATTTCATGGCATTGGGTACGAGGACATTCGGGGCATCCTGAGAATGAAAGGGCGGATGCTCTTGCTCGCAGCGCTATTGAAAACGCTTTGAAGAAAAGTTAGGGATTTAGCCCTGCCTTTTTAAAAGCTTCAAGCACATTTCCAATAGTGAGAATTTCAGGTAAAGCAATTCCTTCCGGGCTTTGTGGTCCAAAGACAATGTTGAAGGGAATTCCGTAGCGGCCATGATCTTGCAAAAATCGAGTTATTCGTGGGTCCTGTTTGGTCCAATCTGCGCGCATCGCAATCACTTGAGGGTTTGAAAGTAAGCTTGTGATCTGAGAGTCATTTAAGACAAGGCTTTTATTCACAGCACACGTAACACACCACTCTGCGGTGGCGTCGACAAAAATGATCTTGCCTTGATTAACAAGTGAAGAAATCGCTGCGGGTTCAAAAGGTTGCCAAATATCAAGGGTGGAGTTTTCTCCCGCAAGTTCATGAGCTGGTCCAATGGTCTTATCTTGTAAAACCCATGACAAACTCCACGCGATTAGGAAAAGCGGCGTGGCCAATAGCCAAGCATTTAGGGAAGGGATTTTATGATGCTTTATCCAAAAAAGTGAAATCGCCATAAAAGCCAGAAGTGTACTTAAAGCCAAAATCCAAAACGAAAGATGAAAGCTTAATACCCAACCAATCCAAACAGCTGTTAAGGCAAGGATGATGCCGAGTGCTCTTTGTAACCATATCATCCATATTCCTGGTTTTGGGAGAATAATAAAACGTTGTGGAAGAGAAGCGAGTAAGAAATATGGAAAAGCAAAACCAACACCTAAGCAAAAGAAAACCAAAAGAATATCAGTTGTTTGTCTTGCCAAAGCAAAACCAAGCGCTGTGCCAACAAATGGAGCAGAGCAGGGTGTTGCGAGAAGTGTTGCGAAAACGCCAGAAAGAAAATCTTTGACCCTCCCTTTCCCTTCGTGACTGATGAGCCACGTTCCAAATCCTGAAGGAAGATCAATTTCGAACACACCCCACAGACTTGCGGAAAAGGCAACGAGCACAAGGAATACAAAAAGTAAGAAATGAGGATTTTGAAAATGAATTCCCCATCCAAAAGCAGCTCCAGATTCTTTTAAGATAATGGTGATAAATGCTAGCAAAAGAAAGGATGTTAAAATTCCAAGTCCTGTTATGAAAAAACCTTGTTTGGCTTGTGCCATATGATTTTTTTTAGATTGTTTGATGAGAGACATCATCTTAAGAGAAAGAACAGGTAAAACACAGGGCATAAAATTTAAAATAAAGCCTCCCAAAAGGGCAATGAGCAGAAGAGTGAAAAGGGAAAGCCCTTCATAGGACGTTTCCCATTTCTTAACAGCTTTAAAAACACTATCTTCTTTCGCATTTGGCTGTAGGGAGAGAACAAGTGTTTCCTCAATAGGGATACAAAGAGAAGAGCAAGCTAAAAGGGAAACTTTTACCTTAAGGGCAATAGGATCATTGAGTTGATAGGGTGTAATCTGAAGTGGGATCAGAGTTTGCCCCTCATAGACATAAGAAAGCTGCCCGTGAATATCTGTTTTCTGAGCTGGTGGCCATAATACTTTTAAGGTTTGAAGATTTGTTGAATTTTCCCAAGTGATTTGTGGCTCAAAACCTGCTGCGTCTTCCCCTTGCGGACTTGGAGCATAAACGTGCCAATTATGAGGGATAGATATGAGAAGACCAGCAAAAGCGTGCTCCCCTTTAATACCTCCGGCTACAAGTTTAAGCTCGATAGGTACTTTTTCTTCTGCATAAAGGGACGATGTAAGGAGAAAGAAGCAAAAAAGCCCTTTCATGAAACGATTGAAGATAATTTTCATAAAATTTTGCATTTGTAATAAACTTTTAACTTAACTTGTGGCATAAATATACTATGACAGAAGAGATAAAATCAAAACAAGAAGAACTTTCAGGGTACATAACGGGACAGTTTTTATTAGCCATGCCCCATATGCAAGATCCTCGTTTTGAAAAAGCTGTCATATACATCTGTGGTCACGATCTTAATGGAGCCATGGGGCTTGTTATAAATAAACACTTAGGAGATTTAACACTTAAAGGTCTTTTAGACTACTTAAATCTTCCACAAGAGTCGATCAGACGCGATCTTCCCATTTATTTTGGAGGACCTATAGATACAGGCCGTGGTTTTGTTTTGCACTCTGATGACTTTTCTCACCCAGGTACTGTTCCTATAGACAATCATATTTCTCTTACTGCTACAGTTGATGTTCTTCAGGCAATTGCTGAAGGTAGTGGACCAATATATTGTCTGCTTGCAATGGGTTATGTAGGGTGGGGGCCTGGGCAGTTGGATTCAGAGCTTCACAGCAATAAGTGGCTTCAAATTGAGGCTGACTCTGATATCTTGTTTAAAACACCTATTGAAAAAAAATGGGAAATGGCAATTGCAAAACTGGGTGTGAGTCCAGAAGCATTGTCTGAAGAGTTTGGGCAGGCTTAACGCTCTTCTAAAATTCAATATTTGTTAAATAAAGACCACTTGCAGGAGCCGTGGGACCTGCAGCCCTCCTATCTTGAGCCTTCAGAATATCTTTAATTTTTTGGGGAGACCATTTGTTCTCACCGACACGTTTCAATGTTCCAACAATATTACGTACTTGATGGTGAAGAAATGAACGTGCGTGCGCATGAATGCGAATTAACTCTCCCTCTTGCATGACGGAAAGAAGATCAAGCGTTTTTAAAGGTGAAGAGGCTTGGCATTGACTACCTCGAAATGAGGAAAAATCATGATGGCCAATAAGATATGAGGCGGCTTCCGCCATTGCATCGACAGAAAGAGGGGGGATGACCCACCACGTTCGCGTTTGATCAAGAGCAGAAGGTGCTCTGCGATTTAAAATAAGATACTCATAAGATCGTGACTTCGCTGAAAAACGGGCGTGAAATTCAGACGTAACTTCTTCGACAGCTAATATACTAATGGGTTCAGAACGCAGCCGTTTATTGATAGCGCCTTGAATAGCAATGGGTTTGTAGGGCTTAAAGATATCTAGGTGAGCAACTTGTCTTTTTGCGTGTACACCCGCATCTGTTCGCCCACTTCCCCAAATTGTGACTGCTTCTCCAAGAAAATCTGCAAAAGCATTTTCAATGGTTCCTTGCACGGTTGGAAGCCCTTCTTGCCGTTGCCATCCAGCAAAAGGAGTCCCGTCATATTCAAGAGTAAGTTTAAAACGTGACATGAGAAAGGTATTTCGAAGGTAGTTCATAACCCCTTAAGAACTCATCTACGGAAAGAGGTGATCTACCAACCTTTTGTAACCACAATGGTCTGAGAGCTCCTTCTTTGCATACGATCGTGAATTGATCATCTATAATTGTTCCAGGAGCGTCGGAAAACTTTCCAGGAATAACTTCTGCTTCAAGAATTTTGATGCGATCTTTTCCGATTTCAAACCACGTCCCAGGCCATGGATTTAAAGCTCGAATTTTGCGACCAAGGACAACAGCTGGTAGATGCCAATCTAACTTCCCTTCTTCTTTTTTTAATTTTTCTGCATATGTGATACCCTCTTGAGGCTGAGGAACCGGTTGTAGCTTCCCTTCTAAATAAAGAGGAAGTGCTTCTAAAAGAGCTTCAGCACCGAGATGAGTAAGTGTTTCGGTGAGAGAATGGGTGGTCGTTGTTGGATAGATGGGCGTTTTCTTCATGAGTAACGTGTCTCCTGTATCAAGTCCAGAATCCATTTTCATGATCGTAACACCCGTTTCTGTATCTCCTGCAAGTATGGCACGTTGGATGGGTGCGGCTCCCCTCCATCTTGGAAGAAGAGATGCATGAATGTTAAGAGCTCCTTGTCGTGGAGATTCCAAAATTACTTTGGGGAGAATCAACCCATAGGCTGCTACAATCGCTATATCTAAATTTAGAGATCTCCATTGGTTTTGCGCATCTTCTTTTCTTAATGTTTCAGGTGTTAAAACAGAGATATTTAGTGATTCTGCAAGTAAGTGAACTGGGCTTGGTGTGACTTTATACCCTCGCCCGACGGGTCGTGGAGGCTGAGTATAAACGGCTACAATTTGATAATGGGTTTTCAAAAGAGCCTGAAGAATGTGAACGGCAAAGTCAGGAGTTCCCATAAAGGCAACGCGTGCGGTGTGTGAGTTCATAAACTACCTTTTTTTTCTTATTTCTTTACGAAGTTTATTCAAAATTAAATTACGTTTGAGTGCTGAAAGGTGCTCAATGAATAAGACACCATTTAAATGATCAATCTCATGCTGGAGACAGTCAGCCAAGAGCCCACGGGCTTCTAAGAGCTGTTTTTGATTGTTTTCATCCGTATAAGATACGCGAACTTCTAAAGATCGAATTACATTCTCATAGAAACCAGGGACAGAAAGACATCCTTCTTTCGTTATTTGTGTATCTACTGAAAACCATTGAAGTTCAGGATTAGCCATGAGAAGAGGCTTAAAGGGGATGCCATTTCGTTCCCCTAAATCAATAACCACGATCCTTTTGGAGATCCCAACTTGAGTGGAAGCAAGACCGACGCCGTCATTATAATATAAAGTTTCCAGTAAACTATCCATAAGCTTACGTATCCCGCTGTCAACTTTCTCAACAGGGTGTGCTTTCGCTAAAAGCCGAGGATCAGGAGCTGTTAAAATTTCTAAAAGTGCCATAACAATATCTTAAAAAATATCCTTAATCTCTTTAAATGATAGATATTCCATACATAGAACACGTAATTATAGAAATAAAAAAATGCAAGAGGCTAAAAAAAAATTACAATGTGATTTTCCACGAATTTACATTCGTGGTGCCTTCTTGCTGAACTCACTTGCATTTGAATGTACTATTAATTCTATCAACGTTTAAAGGCTTTATGAGTCTCATCTTGTGGTACAGGATTCCTGGGGGGTATGATGTGACAATATTTACACTGAGGGGGAAGTTCTTCTTGCTCTTTAATATGGATTAACACAGGTTCCGTTGACGATTGAGAAGCACTTTCTTTCTTTACCTCTATGGGTGTTTTAAGAGTATTCTCAATCTCAATTGAAGAATTAACAGAACTTTCTGAAACAACAACAGTAAAAAGACTTAAGGCAATGATGCTCGTCATTAATGATGAACTAAAGTTAGAGATATTCATTCAAAGCTTCCCTGAAAAAAGTTAACAAAGCTTAACATAAGACTAAACAATGTTGCCAAAAAAGAAAAGAGTAACTTAGGCACTCATTTTAGTGACGAGGCGGGAAGTGCTTTCTCCTTCCACAAGATTAATCAAAAGAACTTCTCCGCCGTAACTTTGCACGAAAGAAGCACCAACCACATTTTCAATCTTATAATCAGCGCCTTTTACAAGAACATCCGGCTTTAAAGTTTGAATGAGCTTAAGGGGCGTGTCTTCCTCAAAAAGAACGACAAGATCAACACTTTCAAGAGAAGAAAGAACAAAAGCGCGAGCGGATTCTTCTTGTATGGGACGTGTAGGTCCCTTAAGGCGCTGAACAGAATTATCCGTATTTAATCCTATGACTAAACGATCGCCTGCTTTTTTAGCTTGCCTTAAAAGTGAGATGTGACCTGGATGAAGGAGGTCAAAACATCCATTTGTAAAAACAATACGATTCCCCCGGCGTTTCCATTTTTGAATCTGATTAAGAGCGGTTTCACATGAAACAATTTTTTTCTCATGAGCGAGTACTTCTTGAGCATGAAGAGTTGTGAGGAATTCATCTGGATGAACAACAGCTGTTCCCACTTTTGCAACAACAATACCTCCGGCAGTATTTGCAAGTTGCATAGCTTTAGACATGGAAGTACCTGCAGCAAGGCTAACCGCTAAAGTTGCTATCACTGTATCTCCTGCACCTGAAACATCGAATACTTCTAAAGCTTGTGTTTGCAAATGCTCGATAGTACCTGAGGCCTCAACGAGAGTCATTCCTTCTGATCCTCGTGTGATGATCATTGCTTCAAGATTGAGATCGTTGATCATTTTTTGAGAAACATCCACTAAGTCTTCCTGATTTTGGATAGCTGAAAGTGTTGCTTGTTCTAATTCTTGACGGTTAGGTGTAAGTAGGGTTGCTCCTTTATAACGCATGAAGTCTTGCCCTTTAGGATCGACAAGAATTCGTTTGTTATGGATTTGTGCCTCATGAATAAGAGATTGAAGAAGAGCAGGAGAAAAAAGGCCCTTTGCATAGTCTGAAAGAATGATAAGGTCATGAGATTGAACGTGAGCTTGAAAGAGAGCTAAAAGCTCATTTTCAGTATTAACATTTAAAGGTGTTGTTTGCTCCCAATCCGTTCTTAAGATCTGCTGATTTGCAGCAATAAAACGCGTCTTTGTTGTTGTGGCCCGATCTTCATCAACAATAAGATAAGAATTAACCTTGGGAATGCTTTTTAACAATTGCTGGACTTGTGATCCATTTCTATCTTTTCCAATAACAGAAAGGAAAGTAATAGAGCATCCTAATGCTTCAAGATTTCGGACGACATTGCCAGCGCCTCCTAAAACTGTAGCTTCCTCTTTAATATGAAGGACAGGTACGGGAGCTTCTGGTGAAATACGGGAAGTTGTTCCTCGGATGAACTGATCAATCATAACATCGCCTACACATAAAATGCGGGCTGAGGAAAAAGAATTTATAAGTTGCGTATCATTCATGTAAACCTAATCTATATTCAAGAGCACCAATAAGCATTTGTCCGAGAGTAATATGCATCTCTTGTATGCGAGCGACTGTTTTGGAAGGAACGGCTAAAATTATATCTACGTTTCCGTGAAAATTTCCTCCACTTTCTCCAGTAAAACCTATTGTTAGCAGTTTTCTGTTCCGAGCTTCTGCAAAAGCTTGCAGGATATTTGGGCTTGTTCCTGACGTTGAAATGCCAATTGCCACATCTCCTTCCTGACCAAGTGCTGCGATTTGACGAGAGAATAGATCTGTAAATCCAAAGTCATTACCAATTGCTGTAAGAACAGAAGTATCTGTGGCTAAAGACAAGGCTGGAAGAGCCTTGCGGTTTTTTTTAAATCGAACTGTAAGTTCTGCAGCCAAATGTTGGGAATCCGCAGCGCTTCCGCCATTACCGAAAAATAATAATTTTTTCCCATGTTGAAGGGCAAAGGCTGCTGTTTCAACACATTCAGTAAATGCCGTAAACATAGCTTGGTGTGTATTCTGAGCTGCGTGAAGATGCTCATTCCATTCATTTTCATAAAATTGACGAAGGTTAAAAGAAGCTGAGTATGAAGATGACATCATTTTTAAAACTCAACAGAAATTTGTTGCGTGTCTTCTACTTTAGGCCGTGAAGCTGTTTCGAAATGGATCTGCTCGCCTGGCAATAAGGAATTTTCCGAAAGTCGATGCTCCCAATAATCTAAAACACAGGCTTCACTCTTTAGGTCTTTGCATTTTTGATGAGAATTTGATCCCAGAACCTTAATTTTAAGAAGAGGAATAGGTCGTACTTGAGGAGATGTGTTCGTAATATCCCCACTGACTTGAATCATTTCAATTAAACCTTCCTGATGGGTTAAAGAAGCTGCGTTAGAAATGGACAGACCTTCTCCGGGAAGAGTTACGTGTAAACCAATGAGATTGTATAAACGCTCGGATTTCGGCCAGAATTTTACAATATAATCTCGTCCAAAACTTAGAAAGCTAAAAGTAAAAATGATGAGTGTCAAAACCACAACCCACCCTAGCCAAGATGTTCTTTTCTCTGGCGTAATTTTTGAGTCTATCGCCATGTCCATGATGCCCTTAAGAGGTGGGGGGGTCATAGGCAGTGTCTCTGGTACTTGATGCCAAATATGTTGACAAGCAACACACCTAACTTGCCTTCCGTTTTTCGGGAGCAAGCTCTCGTCAAGCATGTACCTCTTAGAACATTGGGGACATACAACAATCATAAAAGGAATCCCTCTTACATAACTTCTGCTTTGGTTATATGCTCTTTATAAAAATGGTGCAAGCTAGACGATAGGTTTATTTTATGTCATTTTATTTGTTGTGAAGGCATTAAATGGCTTAACGATGTTTTTTAAGAGGAAATTTATTGTGTCCGAATTAATTGCACAATTAGTAGGAGTGGGTCATCACTATGAAGAAGGCCCTGAAATTTTTAAAGGAGTAACGCTTTCTATTGAAAAAGGAACCTTCCATTTCCTTACGGGGCCAAGTGGCTCTGGAAAGTCTTCTTTTCTTAAAATTTTATATTTAGGGCTTAAACCAACCTGGGGGAATGTTAAACTTTTTGGTAAAGATACGTATAAAATGCCCTCTCATTATCTTCCTCTGCTCCGTCAAAAGATAGGTGTTGTTTTTCAAGAGTTTAAATTACTCGATCATTTAAGGGTGGTGGATAACGTTTCTCTTCCCTTAAGAGTGAGGGGCATTGAAACTAAACGGAGCCTTAAGCACGCTCGAGAACTTTTGGATTGGGTGGGGCTTGGTGATTGTCTTGAGGCTTACCCAACGACTCTCTCAGGCGGACAAAAACAACGGGTAGCAATTGCCCGCGCAGTTATTACGCGACCACAACTTCTTTTGGCTGACGAGCCAACAGGAAATGTGGATGATGATATGGCAATGAAACTTCTCTATCTTTTTGAAGAGTTGAATAAGATGGGGACAGCCATTATTATTGCAACGCACAATCAAAGGATTCTCGAAAAATTTTCTTATCCTCAGCTTTTCATTAAAGAAGGAATGATTAATAAGGAGGAGCCTGTTCTTAATCTTCCTAAAAAGAAGGCCGTTTCATGAATAATAGACATGACTTACCTTTGAAAGATGATGCGGCTGCTCGTTTTGTTCCCGCCATTATCGCTTTGATGGTTTATTTGGGAACGCTCTGCTTTGTCTTTACTCTTTTTTTACTTCATTCAACACACTCATGGGAATCTCAGCTTACAACCGACTTAACTATTGAAATTCCTGTATTTCAGGGTATTGCTTCTGCTCCTCTAGAATCGCGTGTCCTACAAGTTGTGACGCAAACGCCAGGAGTTCAAAGAGCTTTGACTGTTTCTCAAGAAGAAATGATACATATGTTTCGTTCTTTGATTGGTGAGGATGTAAACATAGATTCATTCTCGTTGCCTATTATGATTGATGTTTCATTTGATAGAAAAGAAATTGTTGATATAAAAGGTCTTGAAACCCATCTAAAAAGCATCTCTCCTCATATCCAAGTGATTGATCATCGAGCATGGCAAAGTCAGGTCTCAAATTTAATTCATACGAGTGTTTTTTTAGCTCTTATGATAACGTTTCTTATCTTGCTTGCGGCTCTTGCAACCACGTGGTTTGCAACGCGTACGGGTCTTTTAATTCATCGTCAAATTATTGAAGTATTAAGCCTTATTGGCGCAACAAATGCTTATATTGCAAAGCAGTTTCAAATCAATACTCTTAAACATGGTTTTATTGCGAGTTCTATTGGTTCTTTCTTTGCTTTTGTAACTTTTTTTGGGCTCTCGGCTTTGTTTGAAAATGAGAATTTTTCTGTGTTATTGCATTCATCCTTTTTCTTTTCAGCTCTTAGTGTTTTTATATTGGCTCCTTTTGTTACAGCCTTTTTGATGATGGTTTCGGCACGTTTTGCAGTTATGAAAGCTCTTAACTTATGAAACTCGTTCTTTTAGATCGAGATGGAGTGATTAATGTTGATCGCTCTAAATCGGTAAGATCACGCGAAGAATTTATGTTTTTACCGGGAGTCATTCCAGCCATTAAGCTATTGAATGAAGCCTCTATCCCCATTGCGATTGTTACAAATCAAGCTGTTGTAGGAAGAGGCGAACTATCCGTGGAGGAGCTGGAAGATATCCATACATATCTAAAAGAGCTGTTGGCAATTCAAGGGGCGTTTGTTGATAAAATCTACGTTTGTACATCTACCGATTCTACTCATACTCATCGTAAGCCAAACCCAGGCCTTCTTTTGGAAGCATTGGATTATTTTAAAGTTAAACCTCAAGAAGCCGTTTTAATTGGTGATGCTTTGCGAGATCTTCAAGCTGCAAGCGCTATTCAATGCCCACGCATTCTTGTTCGCACAGGAAAGGGACAAATTACATTGAAAGACGGTTTACCCAATTCTGTATTGCCGGTTCTAATTTTTAATGATCTTTATGAAGCTGTATCTCATCTTCTTGATGAGGAGATATGTTAAAGCATATTCTATTATATAGTCTAAGGCTTTCACTCGTGATTGTCATAGGAGGCAGTCTTTGGTTTGTGGGGCTTATTCTCTTTACGCGTCTTATCCCTTCTTTACCATTAGATACGACGAGCTCAACAGAAGGGATTGTCATTTTTACGGGAGGAGAAACACGCTTAAGAGTAGCTTTAAATCTATTTGAACAGCAAAAAGGAAAGTATCTTCTTATTTCAGGTGTTAATCGAGATTCTAATCTTTCTGAACTGGTGGCTCAGATGCCTTTCAAAGAAAGAATTACACTTGGGTATGATGCTCTTGATACGACAGGAAATGCCGAAGAAACAGAAGCATGGGTAAAAAAAAATCATATTGAAACATTAAGACTTATTACGTCAAATTATCATATGCCTCGTAGTCTTTTTGAATTACGTCACCTCCTCCCGCATGTTCAGATTCTTCCTCATCCTGTTGTAGGGGAGAGATTTTTGAAAGACAGATGGTGGATTGATGCATCCGCTTTAAAAGTTATGATTCATGAATATAATAAATATCTTTTTTCACTCATGCGTAGAACTTTTGAAGATGTACAAGACACTCTAACTTCTCGGGTAAAAATGTAATGGTGTGGGTAAGATCTTTAGCATTTAATATAGCTTTTTATGGGTGGACTATCCTATGTAGTCTTATTTTTCTTCCCGTTCTGATCCTGCCGCGCGAGTTTGTTTTAAAAATAGCTAAAATATGGATTGGGGGAGTGATCTGGATTTGTGAGAATATTTTACAACTTTCCATTAAAATTATAGGACAAGAGAAGCTTTTGCAGACGCCCGTTATTCTTGCTGTAAAACATCAATCTGCTTGGGAAACAATCATTTTTCATTATTTTCTTGCTGATCCGTCTATCGTGCTAAAAAGGGAATTATTATGGATTCCTTTTTTTGGGTGGTATTTAAAAAAATTAGGTACGGTGCCTTTATCACGTTCCAAGAAAAGAAGTCTTCAAGATTTAAAACACCTTTTAAATGCAGCTGATCAAGCGATGCTTCGGAAGCAAACTCTTGTCATTTTTCCAGAAGGGACTCGATCTAAGCCAGGTCAAAAAGGAACGTATAAAAGTGGGGTTGCGAGCCTTTATATGCATCTCAACATTCCTGTAATTCCAGTTGCACATAATGCGGGTCTCTTTTGGCCTCGACGTGGATTTATAAAGTACTCTGGACAAATAATCCTCGAAATTTTAGATCCTATTCAACCAGGCCTTTCACGACATGAATTTATGCGTATACTAGAAGATAAAATTGAGTCAAAAACAAAGGAACTTGTTTGTGAAGGGCTTTCATATGTTTCTACCCCGTAAAAAACTCTTTGCTAGTTTTCTTATTTTTGTGGCGCTTGTGACACTGGGCTGGTTTGTTTTTTTTGAGTACTCAGTGCGGTGGCTCGAGAAACAGATTGAAATTGTAACAACAGACTTAACAAAAAAAGGCTATACTATATCTTATTCTAAAGTCGAAATAAGTGGCAATCCCCTCTTTTTAAGTGTCTCATTTAAGAACCCATCCCTTAAAGATCCTAAAGGGTTTTTACAATGGAATGGTTCTGAATTGCTTATTTCATTACAACCATGGCAACCTTATTTGTTAACTTGTACTTTTCCGGGGGACCAGTCTCTTCTAATTCATCAAAATATACCCGTTTCTATAGGATTACTGAAGCTTGAAAGGGCAGTAGGAACATTCGCTCTTGATTCTCAAGGCGCTTTAAAAGAACTTAATTTTACAATTGAGCAGGTAAAGTCCTTTGTGGATTCTAAACCGCAACCTGTTTTTTCACAAAAGGTTTCTTTAAAAGCAACAAACCTTATTGATCCTTTAAACCTTCAATTCTCTTTCTCAGCCAATCTGCTTAATTTAGAGAGTCTTTTCAATATGGAGCGTCTTGATCATGTCTGTGTCATAAATCTTGACGGTTCTCTTTCTGGATATCAAAATCATGAGCTTTTCCCGAAGTCACTTGCTGACTGGCGGGACGGAGGCGGTGTTCTGGAAGTCTCTTTTTTAAAATTTTCATGGCTCCCTATAATAGTGGAAGCGAAAGGGACGCTAACTCTTGATCAGGATATGTATCCGCTAGGAGCTTTTTCAAGCAAAGTATCAGGCTACCAAGATGCCCTTGTAGATATGGTCAAGCTTGGATGGGTTAAGAAAAAAAAAGCAGCAGGCGCTTCATTCGTTCTCGATTTATTTAGTGTATCTGATGAGTATGGGACGAAACACTTAACAGTTCCCGTAACCCTTCAAAATCGCGTTTTGTCTGTTGGGCCTGCCCCTCTTGCTAAGCTTCGTCCTCTACAAAATCTTTAGATTCATGAATTTTCAAATTATGATCTGAAAACAGGCCTGCTTGAAAGGCGAAAGAGAGAGTTTGATTAAGTTGAAAGGTTTCATCTTCGATTTGACTCATCACTTGTAAAAGAGAAAGCCCCTTCTTTAAAAGCGAAAAAAAAGAAAAGGAAGCTTCTGGCAACCAATGAATGATTACGGTTTTATAAGGTCTTATAATAAGGGCATAAGACTTTCGATTTTCAAGTGTGATAGTGTCAACTTTCTCATTCACAACGGCAAAAATTTGGTCCAACGGATAGCTTGAGGAAAAGAGATGGACTGAAGGATGCAATTCTAAAGATAATTTTTCATAAGATTCAGGAGGCAGACCTTTAAATGCTTGAATCGTGAGAGGTTCTTTGTCTGGAGCGTTATAAGCTAGATGTTGAAGCCATTCTAAATGAGCAAACTCCGGAAGATAAGAAAGAGTCTGCAGAGGAGGATATACACTCAAAAACTTAGGAAATGTTTCTCCCCATTCATCTAGGTTTCCAGTTTGTGGGAGTGCCACTTTTTCTTGAATAAACGCATAAGCCGCTCCATTTGCACATTCCTCCCCAATGAGTTTCCAGGTCAATGGATAGGTAAGAGTAAGTGCTTTACGTAAAGTTTCTCGAATAGATGTGTGATAAACTGAAAGACGATTAGAGGCGGATACCTGATCCGCCTTAATAAGATCGATAAATGACGACTCGTCGTGGTAACTTTCTAAGAATTTTTTTTGATAGTCCCTCAAACTAACCATAAGTCCCCTATTTTGAGTTAAGGTAAGTTTGTGCAAGAGTCGCTTCTTTCATTAAGATTTCAAAGTCGGGGATGTTTGTGTCCCATTCAATGAGGGTGGGAGCACTTATCCCCCTTTTAATACTATAGTTGAAGAGACTCCAAACTTCCGTGCATACCTGTGAAGCATGCGTATCAATACGAAGAGTTGACCCATCTTCAAAGGATCTGAACTCGTGTCCTGCCAGGTGAATTTCTTCAACAAGCTCGGGTGGAATTGCATCTAAGTAGATCTTAATATCCCAGTCATTGTTGCAGGCAGAAACATAAACGTTATTTAGATCTAGCAATATCTTAGCGCCTGTTTTCTTGCAAAGATTTGAAAGAAAATCAACTTCAAGAAGGGATGAATCTTTATATTCAAGATAAGAAGAAGGATTTTCGATTAATAGTTCTCGACCTAAAATTGTTTGTACGTAATCAATATTTCGAGCAAAAACGCTAAAAGATTCCTCTGTATAGGGAATAGGTAGTAGATCAGGAAAGTAGATTCCGTCAATTTTTGACCAAGAAAGGTGTTCAGAGACAAGAAATGGGGTATAGCGATTTAGGAGAGATTTTATTTTTTGCACATGACTCTTATCAAGTTCGTCGGTTGATCCTAAGGAAAGACCAACACCATGTAGGCTTAAAGGATAGTCTTGGCGGATTGTATCTAAAACGTGGAGAGAGTTTCCTTCCTGCATAAAAAAATTTTCACTATGGATTTCAAACCAACCGATCTGTGGTTTGTTTTGAATAACATGAGAATAATGGGGTGTCCGTAACCCTATCCCGACCAATGGTTTATTACCAAGTTTGTTGACCATGAAGAAGAATCGCTTTCAAAAATGCATATGGCCATTTGTTTATATATATCTTGCATCAATTTTAACATAATGTGAAAAAGATAAAATACCCTTCCTTTTAAAACGAAAATTCTTTTCTTTTGAAGAAAAAGAGCTGCGCTTTTGAATAAGAGTATGCTAAAGAGTAAGTAAGATTTCAAAGGATAATACGGAGTAAAAAAGATGTTTTCAAAATTACTTGGCAAACTTTCGTCAGATATGGCTATTGATTTAGGAACGGCTAATACGCTGGTATATGTCAAAGGACATGGAATCGTTTTGAACGAACCTTCGGTGGTTGCGATTTCCAACTCACGTGATAAGCAACGTGTTCTAGCCGTGGGAGAGGAAGCAAAGCTCATGGTAGGGCGGACACCCGGTAATATTAAGGCAATTCGTCCTTTGAGAGAAGGTGTTATTGCTGACTTCGAAATTGCTGAAGATATGATAAAATATTTCATGCAAAAAGTTCATAAACGTCGCCGCTTTATAAGCCCTCGTGTTATTATTTGTGTTCCTTCAGGATCAACGGCTGTTGAAAGACGCGCCATTCAAGAATCAGCAGAAAGTGCAGGTGCTAGGAGCGTTTATCTTATTGAAGAACCTATGGCTGCTGCTATTGGTGCAGGTTTGCCAGTGACAGAACCCACGGGCTCTATGATTGTGGATATTGGAGGGGGTACAACCGAGGTGGCTGTTATCTCCTTGGGTGGTATCGTCTATTCACGCTCTGTACGCGTAGGAGGTGATAATATGGATGAAGCCATTATCAGCTATATCCGTCGCCAACATAATCTCTTGATTGGAGAAGCAAGTGCTGAGCGGATTAAAAAAGGGATTGGTTCGGCTCTGGCTCCTGATGAGGGAGAAGGTCGTACGATGGAATTAAAAGGTCGTGATCTTCTGTATGGTGTTCCAAAAGAGATTACGATTTCTGAACGGCAAATCGCAGAAAGTTTAAGTGAGCCGGTTGCTGCTGTCGTGGAGGGCGTTAAACTTGCTCTTGAAAATACCGCCCCTGAACTTGCTGCAGATATAGTGGATCGTGGGATTGTGATGACAGGGGGAGGATCTCTTTTAAAAAACCTTGATGTTGTTCTACGCCAAGCAACGGGTCTTCCGGTTATTGTCGCTGAAGATGCGTTGTCTTGCGTTGCCTTAGGAACAGGAAAAGCACTTGATTTAATGAACTTTCACAAAAATGTTTTGATCAGTATATAAAAGGACAAGTGGTGTGGCTCTTTTTATACGCCATAAGGAACCAGGCCCTTTAAAGCCTACTGCAAACCCTTATCCTTCACGTTTTCAAATGTGGAGGCATAGTCTAAGCGTAACTTTTATTTTGATTCTGATATGCGGACTTATCTTTCGATTTTACAAGCCTTTTTATGATCCAATTCAACAAAGTATTTTTGAAGGAACGATATGGCTTCAAGGGGAGATTGTTCAACCCTTTCAAGAAGTTCAGGCTCTACTCGAAGATACCTATACCTTCATGTACCTTAAAGAAGAATATAATCGTCTTAAAACGGAAAATGAAAAGTTAAAACGGCAAGTGCAAATTTTAAGCCCTCTGTATCATGAGAACGTGGTTTTAAGGCAGAGTTTGCATATACCTCCTTTTGAAGCCTATGGGCATCGCACAGCTCGTATTCTTTCGAGTCCGTATGATGGGCTTCATCACTTTTTTTTGATTGATGGAGGAAGTAAGGATGGTCTTGAAAAGGACCAGGCTGTAATTTCCTTAGAAGGAGTTGTAGGTCGACTTGAAAAAGTTGGAAAATACATTGCTCGTGTTGTACTCCTAAATGATTCGAATTCCCGCATTCCAGTAATGACTGCAACCTCAAGTCAAAAAGCAATTTTAGCTGGCGATGGAAGTTTTTTTCCTATGCTTGTTTATATCGGTGAGGTGCGAAAAATTCAGAAAGGGGAACAAGTCGTGACTTCAGGGCTGGGGGGGATCTTTCCGCCGGGGTTACCCGTAGGAATCGTAGAAGATATTTCGAATGGAAAAATTAGAGTTAGACCTTATGCATCTTTCCAAAAAATGGAATGGGTGCATGTCCTTAGACTTTCTTCACAAGAATTTCAACATGAAGTAAGAACGGCCTTGGAAGAAGAATGAAGCTTACCTCTATTCTAATGAAGACTCTGCCTTTTTTGAGTATTCTCTTTATTTTAACAATTGGGTGTTCCATTCGTATAGGCGGTTACCCTGTGATGCCAGCGCTTTTTTTAATTCCTATTTACTATTGGCTTGTTTATTGCCCCAGTTCCTTGTCCTTGCTTGCACTCTTTGGCGTTGGACTTTTATATGATGCACTTATGGGGCGAGAGTTTGGATTATCTTCTTTTTTGCTTATGGCGAGTTCTCTATTAGGAAAATCTGTTCGTCCATTGTTAAATCCCCATCAGTTTCTTTTAATTTGGTGTGGATTCGGTCTTTATATTTTTGGTTATATCTTTATTTATGGGTTATTTACAGCGAATTACTTTCCACTTTTTATGGGATGGGTTTATGGCGTTGTTTTATATCCTTTGGTAGCGTGGGTCTTAAGTCAACTTCATTTGCGGATGCAAGCGTATGTCTGAGAAAGAAAATAATCAATTTCTTCCAAGGGCTTTGTTTCTGGGAATTTCTCAGCTTTTTCTTGTTCTTATCCTTTTGGGTCGTATGTATTACCTTCAGATTCATCAAGGTATTTATTACCATCTCTTAGCGGAAGGAAATCGTATTGCTACACGGCCTCTCTTACCTTTGCGAGGACAGATTTTAGATCGTAATGGGGTGGTACTAGCTCAGAACGAAACCACGTTTCGAGCGCTTCTTCTCACTGATAAAAAGGATGAAATTGGAGAAGCTCTTGAAACTCTCTCAGAATTTGTTGATTTTTCCCCTGAGGAAAAGGAAAAAGTACTAAGCTCCATTGGGAAGAAAAGAGGTTTTGATTCAGCAATTATAAAGGAAAACCTGACCTGGGACGAAGTTTCAGCTATTGAGCTTCATGCAGCTGATTTACCCGGTATTTCCATCGAAGTAGGCGCAACACGTAACTATCCTTTAGCATTGAATACGGCTCATCTTTTAGGGTACGTAGCGGCTCCTTCTGAAAAAGAGCAGGAAGAGGATACTGTTCTTACAATACCAGGTTTTAAGATAGGAAAAGTAGGTGTTGAGAAGTTTTTTGAAAACCGGTTGCGTGGTGTTCCTGGTCATAGTGCCTTTGAAGTCAATGCGCGAAGAAAAATCGTGCGAGAGCTAGATCAGGTTGTGAGTACTGCTGGAGAGGACATTCATTTAACTATTGATGCTCGTCTTCAGCTACATACGCAAGAAGTTCTGAGTGCGTTTGAGAGTGCTTCTGCCGTCGTGATGGATGTTCACAACGGGGATATACTAGCCCTTGTTTCTTCTCCTTCTTTTAATCCCAACCTTTTTCCACAAGGGATTAGTCACAAAGATTGGCGTGAACTTCAGGAAAATCCTTATATACCACTTACAAATAAAGCGATTGCAGGCCTTTATCCTCCAGGATCGACTGTCAAACTTTTTGTGGCACTTGCGGCACTTCAAACGGGTGTTATTGATAAAGATACGAGAGTTCATTGCCCCGGATTTATGTATGTAGGTAACCATAAATTTCACTGCTATCGAAAAGAAGGGCACGGTTCAGTTAACGTTTCGCGAGCTATTTCTGAATCTTGTGACGTATTTTTTTACGAGGCAGCTAAAAAAGTAGGAATTGAACGCCTTTCTCAATTCTATAAGGATATCGGTGTAGGAGAGGGAGGTCTCGAAGGATTCCCGCATTGTAAAGTTGGCCTTGTTCCGACAAAAGAATGGAAGCAAAAAAAGAAGAATACTAAATGGATGGTAAGCGATACGGTTCTTACAAGTATTGGGCAAGGTTATATGCTTGCAACACCTCTCGAATTAGTCACGGCTGTTGCTCGCCTTGCAAGTGGAGGGAAGAAATTATTCCCTCGTCTTGAAGGCACTGAGACCCCCCAATTTCAAAATATGGGATATGATCCGAACTATATAGCGCTTATTTTAGAAGCGATGAAAGCCACATCCAATTCACCTTCTGGAACAGCTTTTCGATGGCGCATTCCTATAGAGGGGATGGAGATGGCAGGAAAGACGGGAACCAGCCAAGTGCGTCGTATCACGATGCAAGATCGACATGCAGGTCTAACGAAAACAACACATTTGCCGTGGAAGTATCGAGAACATGGTTTGTTTATCGGCTTTGCTCCTGCACATTCACCTCGATATGCAATTGCCGTTGTTGTTGAACACGCAGGAAGTTCGAGTATTGCTGCTCAAGCTGCGCGTGACATTTTAACAAAAGCACAATATCTGGAACAGGAAAATTCATTATGAAAGCGGATGTTTTGCCTTCTCTTCTTCAAAGACTGATCCGATTGAACTGGGGAATAGTTCTCCTCGTTTTCCTTGTTTCTATGATTGGATGGGGACTTTTAATTTCAGCGGCAGATGGAGATGTTTATCTGTGGGCTTCAAAGCAAATGGTTCGTTTTAGCGTGGGGATCTTGATTATGCTCTCGCTAGCTCTTGTAGATCTCCGGTGGTGGCTTCGATTTTCTTATATTTTTTATGGTATTGCTCTTGTTCTTTTATGTGGTGTTGAGTTTTTAGGTTTTATTGGGAAAGGAGGACAGAGATGGATTGATCTTTATGTTCTTCAACTTCAGCCCTCCGAACTTATGAAAATTGCGCTTGTAATGGCTTTAGCACGATATTTCCATAGCCAATCCTTTCCAATTCCTTTCCATAAGCTATTATTTCCTCTTGTTTTGATTCTTATTCCTGTGTTTCTCGTTTTGAGACAACCTGATTTAGGCACAGCCATGGTTTTGCTTATGGTTGGAGGAACTTTGTTTTTTTTAGCTGGCGTTTCTTTGTGGATTTTTGGTGCTGTTTTTATTGCAATAAGTGCAAGTATCCCTGTTTTATGGAGCTTTCTCCATGAATATCAAAAAAAGCGGATTTTAATGTTTTTCGACCCAAGCCAAGATTCACTTGGAGCAGGGTATCATATTACTCAGTCAAAAATTGCTCTTGGATCAGGAGGGCTTTGGGGAAAAGGATATATGCAAGGAACTCAGTCTTCGTTAAATTTCTTGCCAGAAAAGCAAACAGATTTCATTTTCACCCTTTTATGTGAAGAATGGGGTTTTCTTGGAGGCGCGTTTCTTCTCTCACTTTATGTTGTTTTGATCGTCATGTGTTTTCGTATTGCATTAACAACACAAAATGACTTTGGGCGTTTTGTTGCAATCGGAATGACAGTTACTTTTTTCCTTTATGTTTTTATTAATATTGCGATGGTGATGGGACTTTTACCCGTTGTAGGGATACCTTTACCCCTTGTTTCATATGGAGGGACTGCAATGTTGACGCTCTTAATGGGCTTTGGTTTTGTGCTTAACGTTGGTCTTCATCGGACACTTAAAATACCACGACTTTCCATTGGCGTATTTTAAGATAAGAAATGCTTGTCATAAAGCAATATTTTTCATATTCTGTATAAGTTTCAAGGGAGTATGAGATGCGATTTTTCTTCAGGAATTTGATTTTATTATGTTTCATGGCTACAAGTGGACAGGCCGAGAATGCTGCGAGCTCCCAGAATGAAAAAGGTGCGCAAGAAGTACCAGTCAAACCTTTACCAGAAATGAGTTTGGGAAGTTCGAAGGCGCCTGTTGTGATTATTAACTATTCCTCTTTAACATGTGTGCACTGTGCCCACTTTCATGGGGATGTTCTTCCTGAAATTGAAAAGAAATATATCGAACCAGGATTGGTTCGTATCATCTTTCGAGATTATCCAAGTGATCAAGTAAGCCTCAGCGCTCACCAGTTGGCGTGGTGTAAGGGAGAATTAAAATATTTAGATTTTGTCAAACTTCTCTATTCAACCCAGGAAAAGTGGTTGCAAGCGGATGATCCTATTGCCGCCCTCAAATCAATAGCTCTTCAAAATGGGATTACAGCAGAGCAATTTGAAGCTTGTCTCAAAGACAATGAACTTATGAGTAAAATTGTACAATTACGACTTGAAGGGCAAAAAAAGTATAATATCACATCAACACCTACAATTATCATAAACGCTAAGATTTATCCACGAGCCCTAACGTTTGAAGAATTTGAGGAAATTGTGAGGCCTCTTCTGGCTCCGACTCTTGAGAAAGAAAAAAAGAATAAGAGTTGATTCTTAATTCTTCTTCTTTTATATAAAAATGAGGAAGGGTTAAATAATGGCAATGTCTTCAGATAAAATTAAAGCGCTTCTACTTAAAGCGTTTCCTGATGCACAAATTGAGCTTAAAGATTTAGCGGGAGATGACGATCATTTTGAAGCAACTATCACAACAAAGTCTTTCTGCGGTAAAACAAGAATACAGCAACATCAAATGGTCTATGCTGCACTTGAAGGTCATATGGGAACAAGCCTGCATGCTCTTTCTCTTAAAACTCAAGCTCTCGTGGAGTAACTAATGACGCAAGTTTTTGATCAAATTCGAAGTGATATCGGTGCACATGATATTGTTTTATATATGAAAGGGAATGAGAAATTTCCTATGTGTGGATTTTCCGCGGCCGTCGTTCAGATCTTAAAAACGCTTAATGTTGACTTTAAAGCAATTGATGTTCTTCAAGATATAGAACTTCGTGAAGGAATTAAAACTTACACGAACTGGCCAACCATACCGCAACTTTATGTAAAAGGTGAATTTATTGGTGGATGTGATATTGTTCGTGAGATGTATCAAACGGGTGAATTACAAGCATTGCTTGTTGAAAAAGGAATACTAAAGTCTTTAAATTTAGACGCGTAATTAAGCCTCCAAAAGAAGGGGATAATCAATGCAGTGGATAAATACATCAACAAGATGGGGTGGCGTAACACAACTTTTTCATTGGGGAATGGTTTTTTTAATTATAATACAGTATAGCCTTGCTTATACGATGCTCGATATGCCTCCTTCTAATCAAAAATGGATGCTTTTTGCTTGGCATAAAGAGATGGGATTGACCTTTTTTATACTTGTTTTTCTTCGTTTATGGTGGAGAGAGTATAACATGGTTCCAATAGCTTCTGAGAACACACCTTATTGGGATCATATTTTGAGTAAATCAAATATTTGGGTTCTCTATTTTCTTATGTTTTTGTTTCCACTAACGGGTTTTCTTATGTCTGTTCTTGGTGGACATTCCGTAAGTTATTTTAACCTATTTACAATACCCTCTTTTATGAATTCTCCTAATATGTATGCTGAATTTTTTCTAACCGCTCATATTTGGATCTCTTATAGCCTTTATGTCTTTGTAGGGCTTCATATTCTCGGAGGACTTTATCATTACTTCTACTTAAAAGATGATGTGCTCTTAAGAATGTTTCCTCATACGTGATATTTTTTAAAAAAACGATCATTTACAATATAACAGAGACCACCTACTATAAAACTCAAAATAATTGCGATAAAATTCGTTCCCAACCATGTGTCTATATAAGATACCCAAAGAAGCGTCGCAATGCCTGATAAAATTGTAACGCCCCAGACAAGCGGGAGAGGAGTGTATAGACGTTGAAAAAGGAAGTATATAATGAGACTACTTGAACCCAGAATTGTAAAACCTAGAGTTGATGATCCCCTGAATGCACCAATGAGAAATGAAAAAACGATAACTTCGCAAGAAAATATCAGATAAACTGGCATTTTTCATCCCTTATAAATTTTTTTGACTTCATCATTATAATCTGTATTAGCTTCTTCCGCGAATATTTTTTCCTTAGAAGGGCTACTTGACAGTGCAGACCTGACACTTTAGATAAGAATTACAGCTATTTAGAAGCACTTTAATCAAGTACTAAAGGAAATACATCATTTACGCTATGAAGCTTGATCCCCGTCTCGAAGTCGATTCGACCTTTGTTACAAACTTGAATCTTTGCCAAGTGCGACTTCATCATAATGCGGTGTTTCCCTGGACTATTCTTGTTCCAAACAGAGATGATATCATTGAAATTATTGACCTAAATTCAGCTGATCAACTTTTATTAATGAAAGAAATGTCATTGATGAGTGAGGTCATGTGCCATCTTTATCGACCAACTAAACTTAATGTAGCAAACCTTGGAAATGTCGTTCCTCAACTGCATATTCACATCATCGCGCGTTTTTCTCATGATAAGGCATGGCCAGGATCTGTGTGGAATAGTGGCCTTAGCGAACCTTATACGCTTTCCTCAAAAGAAAAAAATATTGCTCAACTTAAAACGACAATTCAGATGCTTAATAATGGTGAGAGTTTAGATTGATCACGAAATGGCTTCTTCTTGATGAGTATTAAAATTTATTACATTAAGCTGATCTAGATTTATTTATGGTTCTTTTATCAAAGATGTTGGTTTTTACTCAAATTTTCAGGCATACTTAAAAAGAGGCAAACAAGCTTCTCGCGAGAATAACCTGTGAAAAATAAAAGCACTGAATCTCACTATTTTAATCGAGAACTTTCGTGGCTTGCTTTTAACGAGCGTGTGCTTGCACAAGCTTATAACGATTCTATACCTCTTTTAGAGCGTCTTAATTTCATCGCTATTTCAGCTAAAAATTTAGATGAGTTTTTTATGGTGCGAGTGGCAGGGCTTAAAAATCAGCAAGATGCCGGTATTAATGAGATTGAAATGGGTGGTAAAAATTTAAATGAACTTATGGATGCCATTTATGACTATTCATTAAAAATTATTCAAAACCAACAGCTTCTGTTTAAAACCCTTAAAAGTGAGCTAAAGCAGGAGAATTTTTCAATTGTTGATCTCAAAAAACTCTCAAAGACAGACATAAAGTGGCTTAAGGACTATTTTACCCATACTTTGTTGCCGGTGTTGACCCCACTTGCTTTAGATCCAGCTCATCCTTTCCCTTTTATTCCAAATATGGGACTTGCTATTGCTTTAGAGCTTTTGGGAAAACGTAACAAAGCGATGAAAGCGCTTATTCCTATTCCCTCTCAAATTTCTCGTTTTATTCAGCTACCAGGAAAAACTCAAAGATTTATTCTCGCTGAAGATGTCATTACGATGCATATTTACGATTTGTTTCCTAGCTTTCAACTGCATTCACATGGTTGTTTTCGCGTGTTAAGAGATAGTGAGATTGAGTATCATGAAGATTCCGAAGATTTCGTTCAATATTTTGAAGTTGCTTTAAAAAAGCGCAAGAGAGGCGCTGTCATTCATCTTGAGATTGAAGAAAAGATGCCTTTAAAGCTTCGTCAATTTGTTGAAGAGAATATGAATTTGGAAATTGGGAATCTTATGATTATCGATGGTCCATTGGGGCTTGATGCTTTAGAAACTGTGGCCACATCCAGTAGACCTGATTTGCGGTTTCCTCCTTACCATGAGCGTTATCCAGAACGCATTCGGGAAGTTGGAGGCAATATTTTTGCAGCCATTGCGTCTAAGGATCTTTTGGTGCATCATCCCTATGAAAGTTTTGATGTTGTCGTCGAATTTCTAAAACAAGCCGCACGTGATCCTCAGGTTGTATCTATCAAGCAAACACTTTATCGCACGTCTAATAATTCCCCCATCATTGCAGCACTGATTGAAGCTGCGGAGAACGGAAAAAGCGTAACCGTCGTTGTGGAAATTAAGGCCCGTTTTGATGAACAGGCAAATCTTCAATGGGCGCAGGATTTAGAGCGCGCTGGTGTTATGGTTCTTTATGGGATTCTTGGGTATAAAACCCATGGGAAAATATCTCTCATTACGCGTAGAGAAGAGAAAGGTCTGCAGATTTACACGCACTTAGGTACAGGGAATTATCATCCTATAACTGCTCGCATTTATGATGATCTTTCGCTCTTTACTGCTGATCCAGAAATGGGTGAAGAAGCCTCAAAGGTTTTTAATTATTTGACGGGCTATGCGACGCCAAAAAAACTATACAAACTTTCGTATGCTCCTCTTACCATGAGAAAGAAAATCGAATCTCTGATTAAAGATGAGATTCACTGGGCTCAGAATGGGGCTTCTGCCTCTATGTGGGTTAAACTAAATGCCCTTGTGGATATTCAGCTCATTGATTTACTTTATGAAGCTTCGCAAATGGGTGTTTCTATGGATTTCGTTATTCGTGGAATGTGTTGTTTGCGGCCAGGAATAAAAGGTCTTTCGGATAATATTCGCGTAAAAAGTATTGTGGGGCGATTTTTAGAACATTCACGAATTATTTGTTTCGGGAATGGCCACCCCATTCCCTCTAGTTATACAAAAGTTTATATCTCTTCAGCTGATTGGATGCATCGGAATTTAGATTGGCGCTTCGAGACATTTGTATCGATCGAAAATCAAACTGTCAAAGAGCAAATTCTGAATCAAATTATGATTGCTTATTTGAAAGATCAGGCACAGAGTTGGTGTCTTGAAAAGGATGGTTTCTATATACCACCCGCAGAGCCAGGTAAGGGATTCAGTGCTCATGAATATTTTATGAAGCATCCAAGCCTGTCCGGTAGGGGGCATGCTAATCATGATAATGTTCCGCGACTGACGCTGGAATCAGAGTAAGTAGTTATTTTTTCCCCAAATCTCCCCTCTGTATTTATCATACCCATAAGAAGAACGATAGAATTTATAACGTAGAGGATTTTTAAGTGTGTCATCTTGATGATCAGTGAGTCAGTAAGAAAATTATCTTTTATGATGCATTAAATAAGACTACATATTTCACTATATGATTTTCATCAAAATACTTTACTTTTTGAGGAGACGAAGGCAAGCTTCATTAAAAAGGGAGCGCCATGAAAAATAAAATCAAAAATAATCCGCAAGCTGGATTCAGTTTAATTGAGTTAGCCGTTGTCTTAATCATTATGGGGCTTTTGATTGGAGGTGTTTTAAAGGGGAGAGATTTAATTGAAAGTGCTCGACTTAAACGTGTGGTAGCTCAGCTTAATGAGTTTCGTATAGCTACAAGTGCTTTTCTTGATAAATTTGATGCTTTGCCTGGTGATTTTAACAAAGCATCAACTCAAATTAAGGCAGGACTACGTGATGGAAATGGCAATGGCATTGTGGAAGGAGCAGGTCTTGCACCTGGGAGCGAAGCACTTGCGTTTTGGTCTCATCTTGCGAACGCTGGTTTTATAGGAAACCCAGGTCTTGAGGGGGAACAGAATGTAGGAGAATTTGGAAAAGGAGCTCCTGAATCTGCCATTGGCGGTGGTTTTACGGTTGAAAATAATCCTCATGGTCTAAGTGGGCTATGGTTCATTTTAGGTCAAAAACAGGGTGATCATGGAACCGGAGGCCTTTTGACGCCATCTCAAGCAATGAGCATCGATAAGAAATTAGATAATGGCCATCCTACTTCTGGAAAAGTACGGGCTATGAATGGTTCAGATGGGCGTGCACAAGCTTGTGTGACAGAAAGAGGAACGTACAACATAGAAATTCATGAGCCCGTTTGTGTCCTCCTGTTCCAACTTTAAGTCTTCATCAGAGGCTGGATTTTCTCTTCTCGAACTTGCAATTTCTTTGGTGGTTTTAGGGATTATCGGTGGATTAAGCTTACCACTTTTAACCGCTCAAATTAATCGATCATGTATTGTTAAGACCCGTGTTTATCAAGACTATGCACTTAATGCGATAGCAGCTTACGTGGAAAAGAATAAAAGATTCCCATGTCCTGCTGAACCTCAAATTTCAGGACCCGGCTATGGCGTCGCTCAAATTCAGTGCCGTGGTCAAAAAGCCAAAGGAATACTTCCTTTTAAAACCTTAGGCATTAGTGAAATTTATGCTAGGGATGGATTTAAGCGCTTGATGACTTATGTGATTGAGCCAGAACTTGCAAAAAAAGATACGGCTCTTCAGAATGAAAGAGGCGGCTATATTACCGTTAATAAAGAAGAAGGTGGCCCAGTGATAGCACCTCCTTTGGCTGGTGATCGAAACCCCAATTGTGTCGCACTTGTTCTGGTGAGTCATGGGGAGAGCGGTGTGGGTGCCTACCTTGGAAAAGGTCAACCAACTAGAAACCTGAGTGGATCATCCACTCCTCATAAACGAGAGAACTATGATGACAATTTTATTTTTATAGAAAGCCATCAAACAGATGATATACTTCGTTGGGAAAGCCGAGATCAGTTTTTAAAGCATTATGTTTATTTGCGTTAGAATCTTTTGAACAAAAGGGGCATTGTATGGCTATCAAAATAAGATTAAAAAATTATTTTTTACTTTTTCTTACGTCACTATTTTTTCTGCCTCCTTACAGTTATGCAATGAACGAAGATCACGACACTGCTGCGTATACTCCTTCAAAATTGGATGTAACTGAAGAAATTGACCTTATTGAATCCTATACTCGTTTTTACCATTTTTTAGAGGCATCAGATCGAGAGAGACTTTGTGCTCCTTCATCTGCTACTTCAGAGCTTGATGAAGTGTTCAGTGCTATAGAGGACGCTCTCTTTTTAAAAAGATTATATTTGAAAAGCCTTGTTTTAGAATCTTCATCTGAGGTTTCTTATGCCTCTCTACGTAAGTTATTTCCTAAAAATTCTCGCTTTAAAACTGTAGAAGAGGAAGCAAAAGAAAAAATTCTTAGAGAATATTGTTTAAGTGAGCATGATCAAGAACCAGAAGGGTGGTTGTCTACCTATTTTTACTATTCTCTTTTTTTCCAGGGTTCTGAGGATGCTGCAGTAAGAAAAACACTTGCTAGAAAGGGTTTCCCTTTGCTGCACAGTGATGAATTTTCCTCTCCAGAAGTCTCTGTGTTCACAACAGAAAAAACCGCAAAAGTTATTTTAAAAGAAATAGATAAAATTCAACATGATATGATAAAGGCAGTTTCTATTCATGGTTCTGTCGCACCAGTCTTATCGCTGATAAAGTGTTTGGAAAGTGTGACACTAAATTCGCACTTATTATCAATGCTTGGGGTAAAGATAACGAGTTTACCAGATTTATTAGATTGGTGTGTTACTGAAAATGGGCAGGGTACTCTTGAGAGTATACTTGCTGCTCAAATGCCAACTTATGAATGGTCGCAGTTCTTAAGGATTATTTCTGAAGCATTATTATCCCCTAGAATCAGAGATACTATTTGCCAGTCTCTCCTAAAAATTGAATGCCTTAAGAAGCGAGATGTATCAAACGAAGAAATGAATGAAAGCTTATTCACAGAAGAATCGCTAGTGATCATGGAGTTGCACAGATATATTCTGGAAGAATTGATCAATCCCTGCCAAAGAAAGATCGTTGACTTATATAATCAGTTACTGGAACAAGGAAATACTATGTTTATTTTAGTCTGGCAAAGGGATATGTCTTTATCATTTGGGCTTGATATGGACGTCCAGAGAGATCTTTATGCGAGGGCTCAAAAAACGTATTTATCACGTTTTGGAGAAGTTTACTCGGGATATTTCCCTTTAGATTCTACTATTCGAGAGTTTGTGGGAGTGAGTCACCGTCGAGAGGACAGTAAAGTGGAAGACTTCCTTAAGGATCCAAGAGATAATTTGGTTGAAAGGATGACAAAAGTTGAAGAAGAATGGAGACCATTGGTCGATTTAGGAGATCCTTTCGTTCCGTACATATTAGCTAGGACGTGGGCTTATTCTTCATTAGATTATGCTCGAGAAAGATTCAAATATTGGAAGTTACGATATGAAGCTCTAGGCTCGACTCTGCCATTTGGAGATCTTGATTCTCTATAATGATTAAGTCCTAGAGTGACGAGAGGGCAAAATATGTGCTACTAAAAAATCATGATAGATTCTCAAAAATTAAAAACCCTTTTATCTATTTATAAAGAGGCAGGGGTGGATGAAGTGACTTCTCCCGTGACCCATAATCGTTTTCAGGAAATTGAAGATACTCTTGTCCTTCCTTTACCTTCGCTTGAAGAAAAAAAAGTGCCCTCTATTGCGCCTCTTGTTTCACCTAAAACGGCCCATGGTGCTGCGAGTGTTTCGGCTCAATCGGCACAAAATCTTGAAGAGCTTAAAGCAGCTCTCCTTGCTTTTGAAGGGTGTGCGTTAAAGTATACAGCGACGAATCTGGTGTTTGGAGACGGAAATCCAAAAGCGCGGGTGATGTTGATTGGGGAAGCTCCAGGAGCGGATGAGGATCGGCAAGGCCTTCCCTTTGTCGGGCAAAGTGGCCAACTACTGGATAAAATGCTCGCAACTATTGGGCTTACGCGGGAGATTTTTTATATTACAAACATCATTCCCTGGCGTCCTCCTGGTAACCGTCAACCCACACCGGCGGAAGCCGAGGCCTGTTTGCCTTTTGTGAAGCGGCATATAGATCTCGTGAGTCCAGATTTTCTGATTCTTGTGGGGGGGACAGCCACCAAAACCCTTTTGGGGGGGCGTGATGGCATCATGCGCTTGCGTGGCGCTTGGAAAGATTATACCTCAGAAGCTGGAAAAAAAATGAAGGTCATGGCCATTTTTCATCCTGCCTATTTGTTACGTTCACCTGGACAAAAGCGTGAGGTTTGGTTGGATCTCATTAAGATTAAGCATTCTTTGATTGAAGCCAAAGTGGAATTAAGGAGATCACTTTAAGAGGAAAAATATGCTAGTTTGTTTCTTCAATAAAAACATTAGTTTATAATAATTAAAAAAAGGGAGAATAATATGCAAAAAGAGGATATTCTTTCTCTGCCGCCTCAAGATAAGATTTCTCGCGTCCTTATTAATGTTCTGATTTTTGTTGTGATTGGGTGCTGGGCAACCATGATATGGGCTACTTACCGTACCTATTTAGGGGCTCCCCCCATTCCAGAGCAGTTTATAAGCGCTAGTGGCCAAGTTATCTTAACGAAAGATGATATTGTTGCGGGAAAAGGAGGATTTCAAAAAGCGGGACTTATGGATTATGGCAGTCTGTATGGTATGGGTTCTTATTTTGGAGAAGATTATACGGCCCATTACTTAGTTGCTCTAGGTAAGGGCGTTTCTTTTAATATTGCAAAAGATAAGTATGCTAAAACTATACTTTCCTTATCACCTGAGCAAAGTGATATGGTGCAAAAGGAAACACAATCACAACTTAAAGCAATTGCTTTAACAGATGCACCTGTTGTGCTACCTGGACCTCTGTGTAATGCTATTGTTACTTTACGCCAAGATATAGCTAAAAAGTTATTACAAAATGACTTTGTAAGAGGATGGGCGAAAGCCTCAAGTCTTTCATCTGTAGAAGCTCTCCAGACTGCAGATTTCCTTATTTATTCAGCTATTACAACAGTGGCTAATCGACCCGGAGAAAATTATTCTTGGACAAATAATTGGCCTTTTGAGCCTTCTTTAGGTAACACACCGACAACAAGTGTCTTTATTTGGACTTGGGCTTCTTTAACACTCTTATTTTTTGCGATAGGTGTCGTTGTTGCAGTTTTCCGTCTTTATATTGAGCGTAAGGAACCGCATGAAACAACTCAAGGATTTCTAAATACTTTCTCTCCTTTAACTCCGAGTCAATTGGCGTTGGGAAAATATTTTATTTTAGTCGCCTTACTACTCTTGGTTCAGATAGGGGCGGGTTCTCTTCTTGCCCATTATTATGCTGAAAGGGAAAGTTTTTATGGATTTGATATTGGTTATTATTTTCCCTTTTCTTTTTTACGAAGTGTCCATTTGCAAACACCTATTGTTTGGATTGGTCTTGGTTGGATAGGATCAGCGCTGTTCTTAGCGCCTCTAATTGGGAAGAATGAACCAAAGGGACAGCAAGCATTAGTCCATATCCTTTTTTGGACACTCGTTATTATTGTGTGTGGTGCTTTTCTGGGAAATTATTTAGGAATTCAAGGCATCATCCAAAAAGGATGGTTTTGGTTTGGAAATCAAGGGCTTTCTTATATAGAATTAGGACGATTTTGGCAAATCCTCTTCTTTTTTGGGCTTCTTATCTGGAGCCTCGTTTTGTTGCGAGCTATGTGGCCAACACTTGTAAATTTGGTTTACTGGAGATCTTTTTATAGTTTTTTCCGAGCTGAACATCTGTTGTGGTATAGCACAATGGGAGTCGCTTTTGTTTATGCTTTTGGCATGATTCCTTTAACCAAAGTTGGTTCTTCCTTTACCTTGACTGATTTTTGGCGTTGGTGGGTAGTTCATTTGTGGGTTGAGTGGGCTTTTGAGTTGTTTGCTGCGGCAATTACAGGTTATTTTTTGATGGCCGTAGGGTTAGTCTCTCGTCAACTGGCTGAGCGTGCCATACTTCTTGAATGGGTTTTAATTTTAGGGAGCGGTATTCTTGGCACAGGTCACCATCTTTTTTGGGCAGGTGCACCAAATATATGGATTTCTCTTGGAAGTATGTTTTCATTTCTTGAAATTCTACCTCTTTTTTTATTGATCTTAGAAGCGATTGAACATTATTTCCTTATTAGGAATCGTGACAATTTCCCTTACCGCTTGCCTTTTTTATATATTCTAGGAGCAGCTTTTTGGAATTTTGTGGGTGCGGGCGTTTTTGGAGGTGCGATTAATGCCCCACTAGTGAATTATTATGAACATGGGACGTTTTTAACACTTAATCACGCTCATACGGCTATGTTTGGTGCTTTTGGTTTACTCTCACTTGGGCTCATTTATTTAACGTTAAGGTATATGGCGGGCAATCGAACTCAATGGGATGATCGCTTGGGGATGTGGGCTTTTTGGCTTTACAATGCAGGTTTGTTGTTGTGGATTATTTTCAATTTCTTTCCTATTGGTTGGCCACAACTCATGGCCGTTTATGACCATGGTTATAATTATGCTCGCAGCCTTGAGTTTTATAATACAACGCTACTTTGGCAATGGATGCGGATGCCAGGAGATATCATTTTCGCTGTGGCTGCATTGTTGATGGCGTGGGACTTTATGCGAAAAACTAGATTTTTTAAAAGTTCTTTGAAGGAAGCAGGGGTAAGATTAAAAGAGGGACTTTAAGTATACCTCACATTCCTCTTGCTCTCCCCCCCTCTTTGTTTGCTATAAGGAAGAGGAGGGGCTGGTTTGTGGACGCAAGCCTTGCAAATCCGGTCAGGTCCGGAAGGAAGCAGCCGTCGTAAGACCCTTGTGGGTCACGTAAAGCCAGCCCCTCACTCATAAAGGAAAAGAGTTAACGTGGAAGCTGCCCTTAAACTTGTTGAACCCATACAACCTCCTTCTTCAGAAGGCTACCGCGTCCTTGCCCGCAAATATCGTCCTACAAAGTTGAGTGAGGTAATAGGTCAAGATTTCCTTGTTGAAACCCTAAGACGAGGCATTGGAGAAAATCGGCTCGGGCATGCTTTTATCTTGACCGGTATTCGCGGAACAGGGAAAACCACAACGGCTCGGATTATTGCCCGCTCTCTAAATTGCGAGAAAGGGCCGACACCTGAACCGTGCGGCACATGTTCGTCTTGTATGTCCATCTCTCAGGATCGTTCAATGGATGTGATTGAGATTGATGCTGCAAGTCGTACAAGTGTGGATGATATTCGAGAAATTATTGATGCTTCTCGTTATAAGGCCGTCTCAGCACGCTATAAGATTTACATTATTGATGAAGTTCATATGCTTTCAAAAAGCGCCTTTAATGCGTTATTGAAAACATTAGAAGAGCCTCCCCCTCATGTTAAATTTATTTTTGCAACAACCGAAATCCATAAGGTACCTGCCACGATTTTATCACGGTGTGTGCGTTTTGATCTTAAGCGCATCGAAAGCCCAACGTTAGTTGCCTACTTCAAGACCTTGTGTGAACAAGAAAAAGTAACCTATGAGGAGGATGCTTTAGGTTTAATTGCCAAAGCTGCCGAAGGATCGGTACGAGATGGTCTCTCTTTATTGGATCAATCAATAACTTATGGCACGTCTCATGTGACAACAGCTCAAGTGCGTCAGATGTTAGGGCTTTCTGATCAAGGTGTGCTTCTTGAACTCTTTCAAATAATGATGGAAGGAAATATCGCCGTTGCTCTTGAAAAGCTCAGGTATTTTTATCAAGAAGCGGCAGACCCACTACGTATTCTCGAAGATCTATTAGATTTAACCCATTGGCTTCAATGTTTAAAAATCAGTCCTTCTCTGGCTCAGGAGGTTACACTCACGGCTGAAAAACGTGAAAAGGGGTTAGAACTTGCTCAAGCTCTTTCTATTCCTACTCTTACACGTGTATGGCAAATTCTTTTGAAGGGATTTGAAGAGATAAAACGAGCACCTTCTCCCCAAAAAGCGCTGGAAGTGATCATTATTCGTTTAACCTATCTTGCACCTCTGCCTCCGTTAAGTGAACTTATCGAAGGAATAACCGAAGAAACACTCGAAAAAAAAAAGTCTTAACTGAGCCCATTTCGATATTTTCTTCTTTTGAAGAGCTTGTCGATTGGGTTGGACAACAGAGGGAGGGACTTTTGCATGGGCATCTTTCGTATGATGTACATCTTGTCGCGTTTACACCACCAACACTAACCTTACGACTTTCAAAAAAAGCACCTAAGAACTTACCTCAGCAACTGTTTGATCTTTTAAAAATGAAAACGGATCAGGTGTGGACGATTGCAATTTCTGAAGAAATCGGTCACCCTACTCTTCATGAAAAGGCTCAGCAAGTTCTAGAGGAGCGCCGAAAAGATATTTTGGAAGCGCCTCTGGTTACAGCCCTAATAGAAGCGTTTCCAGGGACAGCGCTTGTTGAGTTTAAAGACAGTTAAGGAAAGAGAGATAAGATGTTTGGCAATATTGGCGAAATGATGAAAAAAGCCCAAAAGATGCAAGCCAAAATGGCAGAAGTGCAGGAAAAGCTAGCAACCCTTGAAATTGAGGGACTTTCAGGCGGTGGCCTTGTTAAAATTGTAGCAGATGGGAAATCGACTATTAAGGAAGTTAAAATTGATCCTTCTTTGCTCGACCCTCAAGAGGTTGATGTTTTAGAAGATTTATTACTTGCAGCCCTTCATGATGCTCAAACAAAAGCTGAAGCTAAGGCTGCAGACGAAATGGGTAAAGTGACGGGTGGTATGAAACTACCATTTTAAGCATGATCAGCGATGAACTCAAAACACTTATTCACCTTCTCTCGAGGCTCCCAGGGTTAGGCCCTCGTTCGGGAAAGAGGATTGCACTCCATTTACTCCAAAACCGGGCCACAACTCTAACTGCCCTTGCTGAATCTTTGCATGTTGCGGGTGTAAAAGTGAAGGACTGCACAATTTGTGGTAACTTGGATTCTCAAAATCCTTGCTCTCTCTGCCAAGATTCGCGACGGGATACATCTGTCATTTGCGTTGTTGAAAGTGTAGCTGACCTTTGGGCCCTTGAGCGAAGTGCTTCTTTTAAAGGGCACTATCATGTTTTAGGTGGAGTTTTATCGGCCCTGGATGGTATAGGGCCAGAAGAGTTACGTTTTTCATCTCTCTTTCAACGCTGTCAACAAGGAAGCGTCTATGAGATCATCCTCGCTCTGAATGCAACGGTTGAAGGGCAAACAACGAGCCATTACCTTACAGAACATCTTAAAGAGCTTGGAATTGCTCATATCTCAAGCCTTGCTCGTGGTGTTCCTGTAGGGGGTGAGCTTGATTATCTGGATGAAGGAACGCTCTCTGCTGCGCTGCTCTCGCGGCGGGTGGTTTAAACAGTTTCTTATTTCTCTTTTAGATCATAGACTTTTTTGGAAATTCTTCCTGACTGAGCGTCAATGTTTAGCTCCAATACAGAAGAAGGCTTTAATAGAGGGAATCCTTTTTTCCATGGGAATCTCTTTGTTCCTATAAATTTTATAATAGATGGCACGTGAACACCACCGAATTTTAATAGCCTTGCAAGCTTGGGAGTCATAAGTGTTTCACCCCTGTCGGTGGTAAGCTTATATCTTTTATATTCTAACTCCCAGGACTTACTTTCAATATAATTTGTAATTTCTGTAAGAGTACTTGGCAGAACAAAACACCCAGGGCCCTCAAAAATTATCTCTTTAAGACTCCCTGATCCATCATTAGAGTCAGGGTGATAAGTGGCTTTAAAGATAGCTAAAAGCAAAAAAAGATCTATGATCGCCGTCGTTGCTTTTGTGCCTCCACTATATGTGAGATGAAAAGTTTTTAGAGAAGGAGGCAAAAGGAAAGAAAAAGACGATCTAAAGGGATGGCAAGGAAAATCTTTTAAATAATTCTTTAGCCCTCGTCTTGTTGGCATGAAGGTTACTCGTGCTGCTTGTACAATGGGATGCACTGGGCCTAAGCAGTCATACTCTGCAACGCTTGGACAATTACGACACTGTAGGTAGAGAAGGTGGGGAGAAGTATCACACGTTAACTTAAGAAGGGATTTTGTGATAGGACCCTCTAGTAAAATATGTGTTGAATGGCTTAAAGTTCCTGGTACATGAACAAGTGACTGATGTTTTGGAACTCTTTTTTGTACATCAGAAAAGGACTTTTTTAATTCATCATCCTCATCAAAGCCGAAAGCTGGTTGAACAAGAGAAAAAACAGCAATAAGACACGTGACGCAAAGAAAAAAAAGCCACTGAACCCCATAAAAACATACTCTTGTCATCAAAATTACCTTTATAAAACCCTAGCAAATTATTAAGCATAGAGCTTTTTCTTGTACAACAAACAATTTTCCTTGGAATAAAAATTTCTTGCTCTAGATGTGAGGAAAGTAGCGAGTTTTAGAAGAGTGAAACTAATTCAAACACGTCTTTTGACAAGCGAGAGTTTCATACTTTTTTATGGTGTTAGCCGCTTCGATAAGCTCTTCCTTTGGTGGATTATATTCTTGATCAATAAAATCGATATAGCTTTTGTAATTTTCTTCAACCGATTGAAGGCAATCGTGTGTAGTAGCATAGAGAGGGCATTCAGGCGGCGTTGCAAGAGTTTGGAGTGGCATAAAAAGTATGAGTAACATAATCTTACGCATGAAAGAAGCCCCTCGATGAGATTGTGGTTCTAAGAAGAAAATATCAAAAGAAATTTAAAAACTAGTTAACAGATAAAAAAAGAGGGCCCGTGAGAGCCCTCTTTTTTGAACGATTGTGAAGTGGTTTAAAAACCCATTCCACCACCCATGCCCATGCCATCCATACTTGGCATAGGGGTATCTTTCTTTTCAGGCTTATCAGCAACCATTGCTTCTGTGGTAATTAGAAGACCGGCAACAGATGCTGCATCTTGAAGAGCCGTTCTCACGACTTTTGTCGGATCCACAATACCTGCTTTTACGAGATCAGTGTATTCTCCCGTTTGAGCATTGTACCCAAAGTTCGTATCTTTGCTGTCTAAAAGTTTTCCAATAACGATGGAACCATCGACACCAGCGTTGACTGCGATCTGACGTGCTGGAGCTTGTAGAGCACGACGGATGATATCAATACCTACGCGTTGTTCATCATTTTCGGGCTTTAAAGCTTCAAGGGCTTTTATTGAATATAAAAGGGCCACGCCACCGCCAGCAACGATACCTTCAGCAACAGCAGCACGAGTTGCATACATCGCATCTTCGACGCGATCTTTACGCTCTTTTACTTCAATTTCTGTGGCACCGCCAACGCGGATAACTGCTACACCACCAGCAAGTTTTGCAAGGCGTTCTTGCAACTTCTCACGATCATAATCTGAGCTGGACTCTTCAATTTGAGCGCGAATTTGGCTGCAACGAGCTTCAATTTCTGCTTTTGCACCGGCTCCATTGATAATGGTCGTGTCTTCTTTGGTGATGACAACTTTTTTGGCGGTTCCAAGCATGCTAATGGTTACATTTTCAAGCTTAATCCCCAAATCTTCGGAAATCAACTGACCTCCAGTGACGGTCGCGATATCTTCCAACATAGCTTTCCGGCGATCACCAAAGCCAGGCGCTTTAACAGCAGCAACTTTAAGCCCTGCACGGATCTTGTTCACAACGAGTGTTGCAAGAGCTTCACCTTCAACATCCTCAGCGATAATAAGAAGAGGGCGCCCTGATTGAACAACCGTTTCAAGAACAGGAAGAAGAGGCTGTAAGCCACCCAATTTTTTCTCGTAAATCAAGATGTATGGATTTTCCATATCACATAGCATTTTTTCTGCATTGGTGATGAAATAAGGAGAGAGATATCCACGATCAAACTGCATTCCTTCGACAACATCAAGTTCAGTTTCAAGGGATTTTGCTTCTTCAACCGTAATTACACCTTCATTTCCTACTTTTTCCATAGCACGAGCAATCATTTTACCGATTTCATGCTCACCATTGGCAGAAATTGTACCCACCTGGGCAATTTCTTGATTGGTAGAAACAGACCGAGAGCGCTTTTTGACGTCTTCGATAACCGCTTGAACGGCCATATCAACGCCGCGCTTGAGATCCATAGGATTCATGCCTGCTGCAACGGCCTTAACACCTTCTTTAACGATAGCGTGGGCAAGTACGGTCGCTGTCGTTGTTCCGTCGCCAGCAATATCAGAGGTTTTAGAAGCAACCTCACGTACCATTTGAGCACCCATATTCTCAAACTTATCGGAAAGTTCTATTTCTTTTGCAACAGAAACACCGTCTTTCGTAATGCGTGGGGCTCCAAAGGATTTATCAAGAACAACGTTCCGTCCCTTAGGACCTAAAGTCACTCGCACCGCGTCACTTAAAACTTCGATACCACGGAGCATCCGCTCGCGAGCATCTGTACTAAATTTAACGTCTTTTGCCATGATTTATTTTCCTTTCAGTTATGCAGCAACAATTCCCATGATGTCGGATTCCTTCATCACAAGATATTCTTCACCGCTAAATTTCACTTCTGTTCCGGACCATTTTCCAAAAAGGATGCGGTCTCCGGCTTTAACATCTAATGGAAGTATTTTTCCGTCCTCAAGGCGGGTGCCTGAGCCAACAGCAATCACTTCACCTTCCATAGGTTTTTCTTTTGCGGTATCAGGGATAATAATTCCGCCTGGTGTCTTTTCTTCTTGCTCGATACGACGAACAAGAACACGATCATGTAGTGGTCTAAACTTTATAGATTTCATAGGTCTCTCCCTCATGTTGGGAATTTAGTGGGTTTACTTAGATTAGCACTCTCACATCAAGAGTGCTAAAATATATATAAGAGCTTGTCCCTCTTGTCAACATTTTCGTGAAAGATGGCCAATTAATTTATCATAAACCCATTTTCCTCTTTCCTTTTTTCAATTATTTTTGTACAGAAATTAAGAATGTTTTAAGCTTGTTTTGAAAGACTGGTTCTTATGACACAACATCATCAACGCAAAAGAAGACCCGGTGCTGGACGAAAACCTAATCTTGTTCCAACAAAAGCTATTCGTCTTCCCCTACCGCTTGTGAAGCAGCTTTTGGAGCTCAAGGCGAAAGGAGCCCTAGAGGTTAATGGAACGATTCCAGCGAGTACGCTTTCTTCCGTTGCTATCCCTCTTTTTGAATCTCGTGTTCAGGCTGGATTCCCATCTCCTGCTGATGATTTTAGTGAAGGAACACTTGATTTAAATACGTACCTTATTAAGCATAAAGCTGCCACTTTTTTTGTAAGAGTAACGGGCGATTCCATGACAGGCGTTGGAATTTTCCCAGGAGATATTCTCATTGTGGATCGTTCTCTTCCTCACAGTTCTGGAAAAATTGTCATTGCTGTTTTAAATGGAGAGATGACCGTTAAACGTTTCAAACAGGCTGGTGATGAGGTTCTTTTATGTCCTGAGAATGATAAATATTCTCCGATCTGTGTTTCAGAAGACGAAGATTTTTCTATTTGGGGAGTTGTCACCAACGTTATTCACCCACTTCTATGAATCCAATTTTTGCCCTTATAGATTGCAATTCCTTTTTTGTTTCTTGTGAAAAAGTTTTTCAGCCACATCTCGAAGGCCAACCCGTTATTGTTTTATCGAGCAATGATGGATGTGCTATTGCGCGATCTAATGAAGCAAAAGCTCTTGGTATTCAAATGGGGGCCCCACTTTTTAAAATTCAAAATATTCTTCGAAAGAATCGTGTAAAAGTTTTTTCTTCCAACTTTTCTCTTTATGGAGATATGTCTGCTCGCGTAATGGAAACACTTAAAACATTCAGTCCCTCTCTTGAAGTGTATTCCATTGATGAAGCTTTTCTTGATCTAAGTTCTCTTCGTGAAGAGGAACTTTTTTCCTATGGGAGTCAGATAAGAAAAATTGTAAAACTTTGGACTGGGATCCCTGTCAGTATTGGAATGGGCTCCACTAAAACTCTCGCGAAAGTTGCAAATCATATTGCTAAAAAACATCCATTTGGGTGTTATGTACTTACAAAATTAGAAGATATTGAAGAAGTATTAAGGACTTTCCCTCTTCAAGAAGTTTGGGGTATTGGGCGCCAATGGTCAAAAAAGCTTTCTTATGTTGGATTAAGAACGGCTTGGGATCTTGCTCAAGCTGATATAGACTGGATCAGAAAAACTTTTAATCTTTCTTTAGCAAGAACGGCCCTTGAACTTAAAGGACTACCATGTTCAAATATTGAAGGATTAGTTTCCTCTAAAAAAAGCATTATTTCTTCTCGATCTTTTGGAAAATCCGTGAAATCTTTTGAGGATTTACAAGAGGCCATCAGTTTTCATGCAAGTAAGGTGGCTCAAAAGTTAAGGCAACAAAAAAGCGTAACTGCTCTCTTAAATGTTTTTATTCGTACAAATCCTTTTCACGCAGAGGGCGCATACTACACAAACTCATGTATTGTTCCTCTTATATTTCCATCTCAAGATACGGCTGTTTTGATCAAAGCAGCTCGAGCGGGGTTAGAAAAAATTTTCAACAAAGGGTTAGATTATAAAAAAGTAGGCGTTATGGCTCTTTCTCTCGCGAGTGAAGATCAAATACCGGTCTCTATTTTTCAAAACAGTAAGGATTTATTGAAGCGTCAAACTCTTCTTAAAACTCTTGATAAACTTAATGGTCAATTTGGACGAGACTCCTTGTTTTTTGCCAGTGAAGGAGTTCACAAAACGTGGTGTTCAAAAGTTTCTCTTAAAAGCCCCTCATTCACACAAGACTGGACCCAGTTACCGAGAGTGAGGTAACAGGGTTACAAATTGTTGTTTTAAGATTTCATAGTCTTTGTGGAGAAAGAAAGCATGCCCAAGTTTCTGCTTTATAGAAGAGTTGAGCTTTTCTTCCTTATCGTAAGTCTCGATTTCAGTTACATGAGGGTTCTCGAGACAAGCTTCGAGAGTATTATGAGTATGGAGAAAAGCAACCCCTGCATTTAAGCGTTTTGTTTTTTGGAGATAAAGGGGTTGATTGGAAAAGAACTTTAAGACGTTGTCATAATAATCAATTCCAGTAGCGTGGCCAATGAGTGTTGAAATCTGGCTTTTTGGGAAACCTATAAAAATTTCCGTCAGAAGAGGTCCTTTTTCTGAAAGTTTGATATCAGCCTGGAAAGGGCCGTGATTTAATTTAAGAGCAGACAAAACTTGCTTAAGGTAGGATTCAACGTGAATAAGAAGCTTTTCATTCTCTGAGCGTACAATATATCCAATCGGGGTTAAATCAAGTTCGGGGGATAAAATTTTTTCCGTAACGCTAACGATGGAAACAAGCTTATTGTTTAAAAACCCTTCTACGCTATAGATCGTTCCCTCCATGTATTCTTGAATAAGAACGCTTGGTTGAAAGGCAATATCTTCACTTATTTTATATTCTTCTTCTTGATGCATAATCGCTTCAAAAATTTGTAAGGCTTCTTCAAGAGTATTAGCTATCTTTATGGTTGCTGAACTTATATTGCGCGTGGATTTAAGAACACAAGGAAGTCCAACGTGCTGTATCGCTGCTTTTAATTTTTCTGGGGTTATGACTCTCTCATAAGAGAGGAGAGGAATATGATGGGTCTTTAAACAATCATATAAAGCATCTTTTCGTTGAATTTGAGAAATAGCTTCTTCTGTTAGACCGGGTTTTTTCAGATATATGGCGACCTGGTTTGTAAGAGATGTATATTGTTCTGCTCCAGGAATAACGCCATCAACATGAAATTTTTGTGAGATTTTCTCAACTAAATCTAAAACAGCCCTATGATCCTTAATGTTAATTTGAAAAATAGTGAGTGAAGTATTGATAACCTCATTTGGTAAGGGTTGTTGATTAAAATTAGCAGAAATGATGAGCGGATCATATCTTTTTTCCTGCGCTTTAAGAATCAACTTAGAAGATGACGAAACTGGTTCAATAAATAGAAGTGCTTTTTGGGTGTGATTTCGCATATAAACTTTAGATTTCCTAATGCTTTTATATCATTTTTATTGCTTCAAAGGTTTTGATATCTTTTGAAGAAAAGATTATTAAAATCTAATAGATCATAAAATGATATGTCAACGATAAGAATAGATGAGCCCAATTTTTAAATCTAATCGTTCTACTGGATTTTCTGTTGAACAGACTCAAAAATAAAATGAATACGTTTCAAAGATAAGAAACAATCATGTTAAGCTTTAAATTTACTCTTGTTGTCAGGCTAAAACCATCCGAATTGTGTATTCCAAAGCGTTCTATAAAGTCCGCCACTGAGTAAATGCTCTTCATGTATCATTCATAGAAATTGGTATTGTCGTTTTGCAAATTGGTCCTTAACTTTAAAGGGATTTTATCATCATAAAAGAGGTTCTTATGTGTTCTTCCTTTTCACCCTTAATGCAGGCCTTTCACTTTTCACAAGAGATAGCTCGAGAGGGCTTTGATTGGGATTCTCCTTTTGGAGCCGTAAATAAAGTTCAAGAAGAGCTTGAAGAAGTTACTGAAGAGTTACGAAAAAAGCAGAGTTTGGAGCGACATAAAGCATTGAATGAAGAAATGGGCGATTTATTCTTAGCCTGTTGCTGTCTTGCAATGCACTGTAATGTCAATCCAGATGAAGCTATTCTTGATGGGCTTACTAAATTGATGAAGCGTTATGCACGATTTAAGTTTTATGTGCAGGAAAGAGGAATCTGTCTAAAAGAGACTTCTTCAAAAGAAATTTCAATTTTATGGCAACTTGTTAAGCAAGAAAAAGCAAGTGAGGATTAAGGTTTTGTTGATTTATTTATATAAGAATAAAGTTCTTGATTAGATGTCAGACTTGTAATATAGAAGTCATACTTTATAAAGAGGGAATTCTGATAATGAACGAAAGAAATGAATCACTAGAACTAACTTCACTGGTTGCTGAGATTGTTGCGGCTTATGTTTCTAAGAATCCATTAGGCTCATCTGAAGTGCCAGCATTTGTTCAACTTGTTCATCGTAGCCTAGGGGCACTCTCTTCTGGAAAGACTTACTTGCTTTCAGCTCGTTCTGAACCTGCTGTATCGGTTGAAGAATCCATACATCCAGATTATATCATTTGTCTAGAAGATGGGCGGAAGTTGAAAATGCTGAAGCGTCACCTTAAGACGGCTTATAATATGACACCTGAACAATATAGAGAACGTTGGAGTTTACCAACAAACTATCCAATGGTGGCTCCAAATTATGCAAAGCGTCGTAGCAGTATTGCAAAAGACATTGGCCTTGGAACGCATCCAAAGGGTCAGAAAAAAGCTGCGGCATAAACTTAATTATATCCGATACATTTCAGTATTATAGTCCTTTGGCGAGGAAACTGGCCGAAGGGTTATATGCTAGTTCTGATTTAGCATCTATGGACTTGGCAGTTTTCAATAAGGCAGGTCTCAGTTTCTATTGAAAAAAGAAAGGGATAGTACTTTTTAAGTACATCTATAATGACAAAATGATATTTTTCAATTGTTTCTGCGAGAGATTCAGTTGGACATGTAAGGCAAGCTTTTCGACCTTCAGAGGAAACTTGGATGAGTTTAATCTTCCAGAGATCTTTAAAAGCAGCCGGACCTAGAATTTTAAGAAGATCGACGCAAACTCTGCGCCAGAGAGGATCTTTGATGCGAGCAATGCCAAATTCCGCCTCACGCGTTGATATGAGTTGATTTTCAATAGGTTCAATAATGTTATCCAAGGCTAAGGCTTGATTTACCTTTGATGAGAATGAAGAAGTTGACTTATAAATTTCTGTTTGCATCTTTGTCACCATTACTACTCGGTATTAAAAATAACTTTCTTAGGTAGAAAGAAAAATTGCTTAAACTCAGTTTTTAAATAAAAAACGAAAGATATCATTCGATATCTTTCGTATAGATATGGGGAAATTAAAGATGAAGCAAATAAAACTGCTCCATAAATTTACTGAAATGTTACCACCAAAAACTGATTTATAACCATCCAACTCAAATTTAAACACTTCAGCAAGAGTTTTTAAACTGACGTAGAGACGAAAGGAACAATAGTGTAAAGAAGGGGAGGTTGGAAAATTTCTCTCAATCACTTTTTCGCTCCGTCTAGTTTAAATCTTGTTTTAAACAACAAACAAAAACACGCTAAACAACAACTACTTAAAAAGAACCAAAAGCACAGAATATAAAAATTCTTATTTGTAACTTTTATTAGAATACTAATTTTAGACAAAAGAGTCAAGAAAATTTACATTTTTTTCAAAAAAAAGTTTTCGTTGAAAAAAACATCAGTTAATTCTTGGCTTAAAACCTCGTTATTTTATATCGATATAGGATTCATAAAAATGAAAGTAGGTAAAAAAACTCATGGTAATGAGCTGCAGAAAATTTTTTATTGGTTCGATGACTATCTTCGTCATCATCAGATTTATACATGTTATGATTTTGGTGCTGGAATATATTGATATCTTTCGCAATGACAAAATCAGTAGCTATTCTTTATAAAAAGTAAATATAGTTTTTTTCAATGTAATTTTTTCTTTGAAAACTATTTATTTTTATGGAAATCGTTGACTTTTACTGATCTAATATAATAATATCAACCCGATTTTGAATTAAGCATCAATTTTTTCATTTCATGAATGTGTCGATAATAAAAAAGGACTGTGAAGTATGTCAGGAAAAAATAGGCTAATAGCTCTCTGGGTGGTTTTATTATGGTCTTTAAATATCATCGTACAGAAAATTGCTGTTGCCCATCTTTCTATTTTTGTTTTAACTTTTTTGAGGTTAGGCTCTGTATTTCCTTTACTTTTTATTTTTCCAAGGCCGGAAAAAAGTCTTTGGAAGTACTTTCTCTGCAGTTTCTTTCTTCTCGCTTTATATTTAGTTCTTTTTGGCTTTGGGCTTCAGTCAGAAATAGGGGCGGGTCTTTCTGCATTTTTCTTACAAACACAAGTTGTTTTTGTAATAATATGTTGCTTTTTTATTCTAGGTGAAAAACCAACATGGTTTCAAGTCATGGGGCTTTTGATTTCTTTTGTGGGTGTGTATCTGTTGACAACAACTTCTTCTCCTGCGCAAGTACCTTTTAAAGGGGTGATCTTTCTTCTATTATCTTGCGTTTCTTTTGGAATAGGGATTGCTCTTTCAAAGAAGTATAAAATAGGAAGTAATATGACGGATGTTACTTGGCTATCAATTGCAGCGGCTGTTCCGTTGTTGTTTTTTTGTCTCGTAGTCGAAGGTCCATCACAAACTTTTCATAGTATAATAGATATATCAATGACGGCGGTCCTCTGTATATTATTTGCGGTAATATTTTCAACAATTTGGGCGACGTATTTATGGTTGTCATTACTTCAAAAAGTGCCTGCTTCTTCTATGACACCTTTTATGTTGTTACTTCCTGTCTTTTCGATTATTTTATCATATGTATTTACAGGAGAAAGTGTGACGCTTATCCAATTAATGGCTGGAAGTTTTATTATTCTGGGCGTTGTTTTTTCTCAAGGGCTCCATCAGCGTATTCTTCCTCTCATAGGCTGGGTTAAAAATAGAGGAATTTAATGATAGATATCGAAAAATTAAGATCTTTTTATTATGTTATAAAGGAAGGCTCACTTTTAAAAGCCGCCGTCGTTCTAGAAAAGAACCACACAACATTAAGCAAGCACCTTACCGATTTAGAAAAGACATATAAGATTAAATTATTTGTGAGAAAGCGTAAAAGGTTAGAACTGACGGATAAAGGAGAAAAACTTTTTAAATTAGCGCAACAGACGATCCCTAATCTTGAGAATGGAGCAACTGAAATTTTGGCTCCAATTCATACTGAGTCAAATAAACTCAGAATTATCACAACAACTGGTGTGATAGGAATTTGGTTGATAAAAAAAATTAAAACACTTGCAGAAGAGTTTCCAGATTTAAAAATTGCAATTATTACAACAAACGCCGATATAGACTTTGAAACTTCTAAAGCAGATATAGGAATTCTACCTAAGCAAACCTCAAAGGGTCTTTCTCAGAAAAAAATTAGAACGCATCACTTACAACTCTTTGCAAGTCCTGAATATTTAAAAAAATATGGTGTTCCTAAAAGCTTAGATGATTTAAGGAATCATAAGTTAATTAGCTTTTACTCAGATTTTGAAGGGAATGTTGGCAATGTAGATTGGCATCTTAAAAGAGGCCTTCCGGATCATACATTGCGTGAGAGTTTTTTGAGCATAAACTCAGGTTTTCTTGTTTTAGAAGCCGGACGTCAAGGACTCGGTATTATCTCAATCGTAGAGGAATTTGAACATCTAAAAAATACGGATCTCGTAAAAGTTTTGCCAGAAGAGATTGGGTCAGTTATTGACATTTTTTTCGTGAGACGAGCTGATGCTGTTCCTACAAAGATCCAAAAAAGATTTTTAGAAATTCTGTTAAATTAATGGTTTTTTAACCATTGATAAAATAAACTAAAATTTTTCTTTTCTTTTTTTCAAAATATGTTATCCATACTCTAGAGTGAGAAGATGTTATCTCTAAACTAGGGTGGTGGTGATTTTATTTTATATTAAATCAACAAAAATGGAGAAAACAATGATTAAGAAAATAGACAAATCTCAAGTTCATGCTAATGAAATTGCTCTTAGGACAACCGTTGTTTAAATCGTGTTGTCTGATACTGCTTTAGAATATTTATCTGAGGCTCTCCCTGTACAAGGGAGGGCTTTGTCTTTAAGGGTTTCTTTTAATCGTTCTCTCATTAATAGCATTCGATATCTTTTGGACGCTTGCGTTGAAGTTTTGCCTTCTCACCTTTATACTAAGGCATTGCAAAATTTAGACTCTCTAAGGGAAAATTTAAAGCTATCTGGTTTTTTAAGCGTCCTTCATGCTGATTTTTTTGAAGCTACAGATCAAAGTAACGTAGAGCGTGTTCTTAAAATTACGGAAAAGCTTTGTTCAGATCGTTTTCAAGTTCAAGAACTAACCTATGTCAATTTTTCAAGCTTAAATGAAACCAAGGATTGCTACTATTATTCTTTGCTTGAAACGTTATTTTCTCAAGAAATAATACGAGATGTTAAATTTTTTTCATTATCTCATACCGATTTTAACAAGGTAAGAGATTCCATACAAAATGGCTTGCAGCTTTTAAAACGTTCATTCCCAGACTTTTTTGAAGAATTTCAAGACCTCGTTAGTGAAATACTGATTTTAAATGCCCAAGCTTTAGCTCAAGGCTCAAGCTCTGATCTTTTTGGGATGATTTATAAGTGCTATTTACATAAATGGGAGAAAATAACAGATGTTTTTGAATTTATTATTCATGAACAGTCCCATCTTTACGTTTTTAGTTTAAACAAAGATGACAAACTTGTTTTAAATTCAAGAGAAATGCACGAGTCTCCTCTGCGAAAAGAGCAACGACCACTTATGGGGATTTATCATGCAGCTTTTATTCTTGCGAGAGTATGTCATGTTTTACATAAGTCCCTTGCTCTTAACATAATTCCTGAAACAGAGAGAGTGTATTGTCAGCAACTTTTGGTCGATTATAAAAAATACTATCTTGAAAGTTTCAAAACGATTAAAGATCATGCTCAGATGACTCCTTTAGGAGAAGCGCTTATTCATTCCGCCAATAAGCTAATGCAATGATGGGATATAAGGCTGCTGAACGTGCACCACATCGAGTGGTGTCTTAAACCCAGAACAAAGCCGTAATAAGCAAAAAAATACCTAGCCCTAAAAATATCCACCCTAAAAAATATCTTTTAGGAGGTTGGTTATCATTTGCAACCTTTTGAAAAAGAGAGGAGTAAAGTTTGATTTTAGGGAGAGCTCTTTTTTGAGGGGGGCGTACAATCATCTAGGGTTTCCGTTGATCAAGAGGAGTATAATTACGTTGTGTGTGGCCCGTATAAAGTTGTCGCGGTCGTCCTATTTTCTGGGAAGGATCTCCAATCATTTCGAGCCATTGTGCTATCCATCCAGCAGTGCGGGCAACTGCAAATAAAACCGTAAACATGGAGGTTGGGATGCCCATTGCTTTAAAAATAATTCCCGAATAAAAATCCACATTAGGGTAAAGTTTCTTTTCTATAAAATAAGAGTCTTCTAGAGCAATTTTTTCAAGCTCCATTGCAAGTTCTAAAAGAGGTTCATGCTTATATCCTAGTTCAGCTAAAACTTCCTGGCACGCTTTCCTAAGAACGGTTGCACGTGGGTCATAATTTTTATAAACACGATGACCGAATCCCATAAGGCGAAATGGATCGTTTTTATCCTTCGCCCGCTTAAGATACTCTGAGATACGATCTTTATGACCAATTTTTTTGAGCATATTGATAACAGCTTCATTTGCTCCTCCATGGGCAGGGCCCCAAAGACATGCAATTCCAGCAGCAATGCAAGCAAAAGGATTAGCACCAGTTGAACCTGCAAGGCGTACTGTAGAAGTAGAAGCATTCTGTTCATGATCTGCATGAAGAATAAGAATTTTATCCAAAGCTTTCGCGACAATGGGATTTACTTTGTAAGGTTCCGCTGGAGTTGCAAACATCATATAGATAAGATTTTCAGCATAACTCAAATCGTTTTGAGGATAGATGAAAGGTTGCCCTATGGAATATTTATAGGCCATTGCTGCTATGGTTGGCATTTTTGCAATAAGACGGTGCGATGCGATAAGTCGTTGTTGAGCGTCATGTATATCAAGACTATCATGATAAAAAGCTGAAAGCGCCCCTACGACGCCTACAATAATAGCCATGGGATGAGCATCGCGCCGAAAACCACTATAAAAATTTCTAAGTTGCTCATGTACCATGGTGTGAAGGGTTATACTTTGATTAAACCAACGAAAGGCTTCTTCTGTAGGTAAATCTTCTTCCATTAAAAGATAAGCGACTTCTAGAAAAGTACTTCGTTCTGCAAGTTCCTCAATAGGATAGCCACGGTGTAACAAGACTCCTTTTTCACCATCAATAAAGGTAATCTTAGATTCACAGCTAGCTGTTGAGGTATATCCTGGATCATATGTAAAGCAGTCTGTTTCAGAATAGAGTAGCCGAATGTCAAGTACAGGAGGGCCCATTGTTCCATGAAGGATAGGAAGATCGACGGGCTTTGATCCACCTGGTTGTCCTGGCGTGACTTCTAAATGGGCAAGGTCATAGTCTTCTTCCAGGAAATGTTCCGTCATTATGAAAAATCTTTCTTATTTTTAAGAGTAAATCGTACCTCGGACTTTGTTAAGAATCAATTTACAAAGATAAAAAACGAAAGAAAAGATAGGAGTTGTGTTTTCCTTTCGAATGTCGGAAGGTTGCGCTTAATTTTAATATTGTAATAAATCAAGACTTGATGTATAGTAATAATGTATTACCCATCCTATGGAGGAAAATATGATTTCTTCTCGTATTACTCAAAAATATCAGGCGACTATCCCTACCGAAATACGTAAAATATTAGATCTTCATGGAGGAGACCTTGTTGGTTTTGAAATACACGATAAGGAAGTTCTTATTCGGAAAGTGACTCCCTTGGACCTAGAATTTGCTAAGGCCTTAGAAAAAACCGTTAGTGAATGGGAGTCAGAAGAAGATGACAAGCTCTATGCAAATCTTTAAGTCATATAGTATTGTAGCAGTTCCTTTTCCTTTTACAGATAAGGACTATACGAAAAAAAGACCGGCGTTAGTGGTGTCTCAAGAAGAATATCAAAAGTATACTCATCACTGTGTTTTAGCTATGATTACAAGTGCTAAGCAGAGTCACTGGAAAATGGACATAACAATACAAGATATAGAAGTTGCAGGCTTGCCAGGATTATCTGTCATACGACCTAAATTATTTACTTTAGACGAACGCTTAATTTTACGTGGGCTGGGGGAATTGTCAAATAGAGATAAAGAAATCGTTAAAAACACATTAAGTCAGATTTTTGTAGGATTACGGGCATAATTTAGAAGATAGATATTTCCGCCTTAAAAGCTATATAGGCCTTTCGAGGCTGATCTTTAGCCGCTCCAGTGTTTTATCTTTTCCTAAAACATGCATAATTTCAAACACACTTGGTGAAACGGTTTTGCCTGTGAGAGCAGCACGAAGCGGTTGAGCAATCTTTCCCAATTTTAAATTATTTTCTTCTGCGATCTCTCGCGCATAGTTTTCTAGTTGAGCTTCAGTCCAGGAAATTTCCGGTAAGGAAGATAAATGTTCCTTAATGAGTTTGAGAATGTGAAGCCCTTCCTCATTTAATATTTTTTGAGCATCCTTATCCAGAGGTTGAGGCACAACATAAAAGAGAGCATTTTCTGCAAGCTCTACCATGGTTTTTGCCCGTTGTTTAAGTCCATTCATTCCTCTACGTAAAAAGTCACGCGCTTCTGCATCAACCGTAAGGCCACTCTTTTCAATAAATGGAATGAGGAGAAAGACAAGCAAACCATTTTCTGTTTCTCTTAAATAGTGGCCATTGAGGTTTGTTAATTTAACAAAATCAAATCGTGCAGCTGACTTTCCGACATGATCAAGATCAAACCACTGAATAGCTTCTTCCGTTGAAATAATTTCCGCATCTCCGTGACTCCATCCCAAACGCAAAAGATAATTTCGCAATGCATGGGGTAAAAAGCCCATGTCACGATAGGCTTCAACGCCAAGAGCTCCATGACGTTTTGAAAGCTTTGCGCCATCGGGTCCATGAATGAGGGGAATATGCGCAAAGTGGGGAATTTTCCAATTCATTACTTTATAAATCTGGAATTGACGGAACATGTTTGTAAGATGATCATCTCCCCGAATCACATGGGTAATTCCCATATCATGATCATCAACTACGACAGAAAGATTAAACGTAGGAGTACCATCCGCTCTTAAAAGAATGAGATCATCCAGTTGTTCATTAGAAACACGCACTTCACCTTGGACAAGGTCATGGATAATGGTGTCCCCCTCTTGGGGAGCTTTAAAGCGAATGACGGGTTTGATGCCAACAGGCGCTTCTTGAGGAGAGCGATTGCGCCATCTCCCATCATATCGAGGAGGAAGCCCCTTCTTACGCGCCTCTTCTCGCATCGCTTCCAGCTCTTTTGGTGAACAATAACAATAGTAAGCCATTCCTTTGGCTAAGAGATCATGAGCAACTTCAACGTGCCGTTCAATCCGCTCAAGTTGATGAACGGGAGTTTCATCCCAATTAATCTCGAGCCACTCGAGTCCTTTATAGATGGCTTCAACAGCTTCCTGGGTAGAACGTGCTCTATCCGTATCTTCAATGCGGAGCAACATTTTGCCACCATGATGTCTCGCAAACAGCCAATTAAAAAGAGCTGTTCTTGCACTTCCAATATGGAGATAACCAGTTGGAGAAGGGGCAAAGCGAACGATCACAGACATAACTTTTTCCTTTGGAGAGAATTAATATCTTATTTTTTATCTTATTCCATTGGGAAATGTAAGGAGATTTATAACACTCCAGTAGAAACTATTACACTATAGCGAAGGTACCTTAGAATTAATATAAATCATCCTAGTATAACTTTTTCGCTTGCCCCTGACCTTACGTCATACCTTAAGCCTCAGAATAAGGAGAAAAAAGATGACCCAATGGTATGTAAATGAACTTAGCCAATTGACGAAAGTTTCAGTGCGAACACTGCATCATTACGATAAAATTGGTTTACTCAAACCTTCATTAAGACGTCCGAATGGGTATCGTTTGTACTCTGAAAAGGATTTATTGAAACTACAACAGATTCTTGCCTTAAAGTTTTTTGGTTTTGAGCTATCACGCATCAAAACCTTGATACAAGAAGAAATCAATATCTTTGATCACTTTCGCGCACAACAACAATTCCTTGAGCAACAGGTGAAGTCTTTACAAGTGGCGATTCAAACTCTTCAGGCGATCCTCTGTGAAAGTAGCCACAATAAATCAGTTCCATGGGAAACCATTATTAAATTGATAGAGGATTATCAAATGACAAAACAAATTAAATATGATTGGGTAACGAAGGCCCTTAATCCAAGCGAGCTTAAAGAATACGCAAACTTTGAGCAAGAGTTGGAAACCCGATTTACAGTAGTGGAAGCAGATGCTTCTCGTCAAAAGTGGCTTGAATTGGTTAAAGAAATTGAGGCTAATTTAGACAAAGATCCCACCAGCGATTGGGGAGTTGAGAGAGGCAAATGTTGTATGGAATGGGTTGATTCAGTGTTTTCGAAAAAGCACGCAGCTCTACGGACAACTCTTTGGGAAAAGGGGTTTAAAGGCGGTCATACAGATGTGCCTCCTAAAGTTGTTGCTTGGCTTGATAAGGCAACCAGTGAATACCATAAAAGGCGCATTTACGCTATTTTAGATCAGGTGGGTACACTGTCTTCCGACACCCTATTGGAGTCGTGGAATGATATCCTCACTGAAATATGTGGTGATATTCAAACTCATAAAGACACGGTTTATGAAGCACTCCTGACAGATGACAAAGTGGGTGATGCTGCTAAGAACTGGTTGAAGAAGATACGCAACTTATAAGAAAATCGATGGATTCTTCCTATGTGGAAGAATCCATCTTTTCTCATCATTTTTTTGAGATTTATTAGAATTTCTCAAAAATATCCCCTTTCTTTTTTGAAATTTCTGCGTAATCATTTTCACAAAAAAGAAACATCAGATTCAGTTTTTATGAAAATCCTAAACTACATTTCCATATCCTTTTATAATGACTTTCAGCGTTGGTTGTTGTGGCTTCCTGTTTTGGTGGGATTTGGAATTTCCCTTTATTTCAGCCTTTCTTTTGAACCACCTTTGTGGGTTGGTGGTTTGGGAATCTTTGCTTTTATCTTCTCATTTATTTTTGTACGTCTTCGCGTTTTGCACCTTTTAGCCTTTTCTATAGGTTTCATTTTCCTTGGATTTTCAGCAAGCCTTTTTAGAACTCATTTGTTAAATACGGTCATGCTTCATTATCCTTTATCTCCTCTTGTCTTGGAGGGGCGTGTCCAACAAGTTGAGCTTAAACCCACGCTCAAAGGTACATTTTATCAACGCCTTATTTTAACTGATTTAAAAGCTGAAACGCCAGAAAAGTTGCCTCAAAAAATTCGTGTGAGTCTTAAAGGAAAGAGAGAACGTTTGTGGCCAGGTCAAAGAATTCAAATTAAAGCCAAACTTCTACCTGTCTCTGAACCCTCTACTCCAAATGGATTTGATTTTAGACGACAAGCTTATTTTAACGGCCTAGGGGCAACAGGATTTTCTCTTTCTCCACCAACGATTTTAAAGTCAGATTTTCACTGGAGAACTTATCTTGAAAAGCGTCGTGAAGAAATCACAGCTTATTTTCTTGAAAAATTGCCTTATCCAAAAGGCGCTATCGCAGCAGCCCTCATTACAGGGGATAAGTCGTCCATCCCTGATTCTATTCGTGAGGATTTTGTTAACTCCGGATTGGCCCATATTCTGGCAATCTCGGGTCTCCATCTCACCATTATTGCGGGATTTGTTTTTATGGTTATTAGACGAGGGATAGCCCTCATTCCTCCTCTCTGTCTGCATTATAATAGTAAAAAAATAGCAGCTGTTGGCACAATCTTGGTTACTTTTATTTATCTTATCCTTTCAGGCTTTGGTATTCCCGCTCAAAGAGCTTTTATTATGATTACAGCTGTTATGGGGGCGACTCTTCTTAATCGAACGGCTCTTTCTATGAGAACAGTGGCCTTTGCTGCGCTGCTCATTCTTCTCATAATGCCTGAATCACTTTTGGGGCCCAGCTTTCAGCTTTCGTTTGCAGCAGTTGTTGGGTTAGTTTCTGGATATGAAACTTGGAAAAATCCACTCGCTCATTGGATCGTGAATGGAGGGCGTTTGCGAAAGCTGATTGTTTATGGGCTAGGGGTTAGCTTTACCTCCCTATTAGCAACACTTGCCACCCTTCCTTTTACAATTTATCTTTTTCACCGTTTTAGCGTTCATGCCATTGAAGCGAATCTTTTAGCTGTACCTCTGACAACGTGTGTGATTATGCCATCCGCACTCTTAACGTGTCTTTTAACCCCTCTTGGACTGGGAGAAGGCCCACTTTGGGTATTTGAAAAATCCATTAGTCTTTTGATTCAAATTGCGTCAATCGTATCTACTTGGCCGGGAGCGCATCTTTGGGTGGCTCATCCGCCTCTCTTTTCTTTTATTCTTGTTGTTTTTGGTGGATTATGGCTCTGTCTCTGGCAGCAATCGTGGCGAAAGCTAGGGTTCATAGCTATAGGGGCGGGGTTTTTAGTTGGTTTTGGTGGAAAACTTCCTGATCTTCTTATTGATGGACGAGGAAAGCTTGTGGGTCTTTATGATGGCAGTGTCCTTTATGTGAGCTCTCAACGAAAAGGAAAATTTACAGCTGAGACATGGAAAAAACATTTGGCGGTTAGAGAAACAGAGCCTATGACCTGTGAGGAAGGCCTTTGTAAAATGACTTATCAAGATATTCCTATTTTAATTTCGTATGGTCAAGTCACTCATCCTTGTGTGAAAGATGCTATTCTGATTCGTCTTGAACCGACCAAGATCACATGTCCTGAAGCTCTCTTAACACTTGATTGGTATGATTTATGGAGACATGGAGGACATGCTCTTTGGTTAGATTCAAAGAAACCTTACCTTGAAACCGTGAACCAAGCTCAAGGTCGTCGTCCCTGGACCCGAAAGGCTATTCAGCGGAAAGATCGGCCGAGGGATCATAAGAACGACTGATTACTGCTTCTTCAACAGCCCATGACGTTTTTTACCCGCAGACAGCTTAAGCAATTCTTGTCCCTTAAAAGAGGAAAGTGAGAGAACAAAAAGCTCATCTTGAATGGGCTCGTCATTAAGGCGTGCTCCCCCTCCTTCAATTAATCGGCGAGATTCTCCTTTAGAGCTTGTCAAGCCTAAGCGACAAAAAAGATCAATGATAGGAATTCCTTTCTCAATTTCCTCATTTGAAAGAAGAAGGGTCGGGAGTGTTGCTTCGTCAAGGTTTGCACCATGAGACTCAAAAAGCTTCTCTGCTGTTATGCGTGCTTCTCGAACAGCCTCTTCTCCATGAAGAAAAGAGGTTGCTTGATCCGCGAGTACCTTTTTCGCTTCATTAATGTCGGCTCCTTCCAATTTTTCCAGTCGCTTAATTTCATCAAGTGGAAGGATTGTGAACATTCTTAAAAAGCGACCCACATCTTGATCTTCTGTGTTTCGCCAGAATTGCCAGTAATCATAAGGAGATAAGAGATCTGCATTTAACCAAACGGCTCCTTGAGCCGTTTTACCCATTTTTGCTCCGCTTGATGTTGTAATGAGAGGTGTTGTAAGGCCAAAGACAGTCTTATGTGCAATACGTCGCACCAACTCAACCCCATTAATAATGTTTCCCCATTGATCAGCCCCTCCTATTTCAAGGCAACAATCATAACGCTTATAGAGTTCGAGAAAATCATAGGCTTGAAGAATCATATAATTAAATTCAAGAAAGGTCATCGGATGCTCTCGCTCAAGGCGCAAGCGCACACTATCAAAAGTCAGCATTCGGTTGATGGTAAAATGGGTTCCATAATCTCTTAAAAAAGCAGGGTAGTTTAAAGTATCAATCCAATCGGCGTTGTTCAACAAAATGGCATTGGTAGGATTTTTTCCAAAGGTAAGTGCTCGATCAAAAACTTTCGAGAGACTTTTAATATTCTTTTGGATTTCGTCATCATTTAAAAGTTTACGTGATTCATCCTTTCCCGTGGGGTCTCCAATTTTTGTTGTGCCTCCTCCCATTAAAACAAGAGGGCGATGACCTGTTTTCTGCAACCAATAAAGGACCATAATTTGGACTAAGCTTCCCACATGAAAACTACTAGCAGTTGCGTCAAAACCAATATAAGCGGTTAAGGGGCCTTCCATGATCCGCGCGTCAAGAGCTTCAAGATCGGTTCCTTGATGAACAAAACCGCGCTCGCTCAGAACTTTTAAGAGTTCAGATTTTGGGTTCATTTTTCACATTATCGCTTTCTTTAAATGGCTTTCCCGTAATCATCGTATAAACAGCCTCAGCAATGTTCTGAGATTGGTCTCCGATGCGTTCAATGTTTTTTGCAGCGAATAAAAGTTGAGTGCAAGGACCAACATTTTTAGGGTCTTCTATCATTTCAGAAAAAATTTTATGAAGATAGGCTTGATAGAGCACATCAACTTCACGATCCATATGCCAAACCTGAAGAGCTAAATTGAGATCTGATAATTCAAATGCTTTTAGAGCGTCTTTAATCATACGCATAGGAATTTGAACAAGGGTTGATAACCCTTTTACCTCTGGAAAAAGAGGCATGTCTTTTAGGATAAGAGCAAACTTGGCTATATTTGTGGCGTAATCAGCAATTCTCTCGACTTGGTTTGAAATTTTAAGTGCGGCAACAACAGTGCGTAAATCAGATGCAACGGGTTGACGAAGAGCGAGAATTCGAATGGCAAGATCGTCGACTTTCGTTTCTAAGAGATTGATCTCGTGATCACGGTCAATGACTTCTCTTGCAAGTACAGCATCGCATTCGATGATGGATTGGGTTGCTTTTGAGATTTGCTCAAAGGTGAGTTCTCCCATATGACGTATAAGACTATGAAGGGCTTTAAGCTCATCATCGTAAGCTTTAACAATATGATTATTCATCCATAACGTCCTGTAATGTATCCTTGTGTGCGTTCATCATGGGGTGTGGTAAAGAGAGCCCCAGTCTCTCTCGCTTCTACAAGATATCCGCTATGAAAAAAAGCTGTTTGTTGAGAAACACGGGCTGCTTGTTGAAGATTATGAGTTACAATAACAATGGTAAACTTTTCGCGCAATTCATCAATGAGTTCTTCTACTTTTGCGGTTGCGATAGGGTCTAGGGCCGAACAAGGCTCGTCCATTAAGATGACCTCGGGATTGACAGCTATTGCCCTTGCGATACAAAGACGTTGTTGTTGGCCTCCAGAAAGACGCATTGCAGGTTGCGGAAGACGGTCTTTAACCTCTCCCCATAGTCCCGCACGAACCAGGCTTTTTTCAACGATTTGATCGAGCTCGCTTTTCGTTTTAAAAAGTCTATGAATGCGAGGACCATAAGCTACATTTTCATAGATAGACCGTGGAAAAGGATTGGGCTTTTGAAAAACCATACCTACCTTTGTTCGTAAGGAAACAACATCTACAGATGGAGCGTATATATCCTGTCCATCGAGGAGAACTTGTCCCTCTACGTGCGCTTGTAACACAATATCATTCATACGATTAAGGCATTTTAAGAACGAGCTTTTTCCACATCCTGATGGTCCAATTAAGGCAGTTGTTTGCAAAGCTGGAAGTCCCAGATTGACATTGAAAAGAGCTTGCTTATCTCCATAAAAGAGATTGAGTTGTTTGACGTCCATTTTGAAGGTCATGTTAAGTCTCATATTTTTTACGAATAAAGATAGCAATGCCATTTAAAAGAGCAAGAAGAAGAAGCAAGATCAAAATAGCACCAGAAGTGTTCTCTACAAAGCCCATTTCGGGACTGCGTGACCAATTAAAAATCTGGACGGGTAAAACAGTCGCAGGATCAAGAAATGAAGATGGTGGATTGCCTATAAAAGCCACCATTCCTATCATAAGGAGCGGCGCGGTTTCTCCAAGAGCGCGGGCAAGGCTTAAGATTAGACCGGTCATGATTCCAGGCAGAGCTGAGGGTATAACATGATGAAAGAGTACCTGGAGAGGCGTTGCGCCAAGTCCAAGAGCAGATTCTTTGAGGGTTGATGGGACAGATGAAAGTGCTGCGCGTGTTGCAACAATAATTACGGGGAGACTCATCAATCCAAGAGTTAGTCCACCAACAAGAGCAGAAGGTCGAGGCAGACCCATGAAATGGATAAAAATAACCAGACCTAAAAGGCCAAATAAAATAGAAGGAACAGCTGCTAAGTTATTAATGTTTGCTTCAAGTAAGTGAGTAAGGCGATTTTTAGGAGCAAATTCTTCGAGGTAAAGAGCTGTTCCTATACCTAAAGGAAAGGCAGTAGTAAACGTTACTAAGAGAGTAAGAATGGATCCTAAAAGACCTCCCCAAATGCCTGCAAGTTCTGGCTCTCGTGAATCAGAATGGGTAAAAAAAGCCCAATTGAAACTCAAACGAATTTGTCCATTCTCTTTTAGAGAATTAATAGTATCAAGTTGATTTGATGTTAACTTTCCAAGTTTTCCATGTTTGTAATACATATCGACAGCATCAGAGGCGATACTCCACGATTTTTTCTGATTCGTATATTGTTCAAAAGCATTTAAAAGATCTTGAGGTGCACTTCCACCTGCAATTTCTGTTCTCAAAAAGGCAGAATACCCCGTTGAGAAAATCTCCATAAAAATAACACCTAAGAAAAATAGAACGAGGTAGAGACTCATTTGTCCCGTTCTTTTAAACCATTTTTCCCGTCGGTGTCGTTTTTTTAAAATAAGTTTCATGAGAGCTTTCTAAAGATAAAGAAAACAATATTAAGGATGATTCCTACGATTAGGACAACACTTGCAATAATAAGGAAACCAAAAGCAAATAAAATTGCAACTGCAATAAGCATTGCTAGCGCTAACCAATGTTTCCAGGTCCAACGGGGAGATGTTGTCTGCCATTCCCAACTTTCTACTTGGAGGTGAATTTTTTCAGGTTCATTATTATCGGAGGGAATTTTTTTAGCCATGAATCCTCTTATATTTTTTTATGCCATATAACGCTAGTATATTTAAAATTAAGGTTAAAATAAACAGGACGAATCCCAGCCCAAATGCAGCAAGAGTTTTGGCATTATCAAATTCTTGATCACCGGTTAAAAGATTCACGATTTGAACGGTTACGGTGGTGACAGCTTGCAGAGGGTTGAAGCTTAAATTTGCTGCAAGCCCAGCGGCCATGACCACAATCATTGTTTCTCCAATAGCACGAGAAAGGGAAAGTAAAAAAGCAGCCATAAGATTTGGGAAAGCGGCGGGGAGAAGAACACGCATAATCGTTTCAGATGAAGTCGCTCCAAGCCCCATGGATCCTTCTCTTAAACTGAGAGGCAATCGATGAAGCGCATCTTCACAAAGAGATGTCATGTAAGGCAAAATCATAATTCCCATAACGAGCCCGGCATTTATTGCGCTTTCGCTGGCAATAGTTAGATGAAAGGTTTCTGCTATGTTTCGTAACAATGGAGCAAGGGTTGTAGCTGCAAAAAAACCATAAACGAGCGTTGGAATTCCTGCTAAAATTTCAAGAAGAGGTTTGACTGTCTGCCGTATCTTGGTTGGTGCGTATTCTGAAAGATAGATTGCGACCATGGTTCCACACGGAATTGCAATAAGCATAGCAATGAGTGTAATGAGAGCGGTTCCTGTGAAAAGAGGAATGGCACCGAACCCTACGGCTTCTCCTGTGGGTAAAACACGAGGCGCCCACGTTAAACCAAACAGAAAATCGAACAAAGAGACACGCGCAAAAAATCTGAAAGCCTCTCCAATTAATGAAACAACAATTCCAATCGTAACGATGACAGCGCCTAAGGCACAAAGAAAGAAAAAACAACGAACGAATCGTTCAAGCCAGAGTGATCTCATGGGTTCACCATTTGTTGAAGTAAAAACGCGCGCTGCCGCATTTTTTCTTGTTCCGAGAGAGAAAGGGGAATCAAACCTTTCGCGTTTAAGTAACCCTCTTTGCCAATTGCATCCTGAGACATAAACTCAAGAGCATATTCAATACGAGCGGGAGTGTTTTGAATATTATCCGTTCTAATGTACAGATAGAGGGGACGACTTAAGGGATAACGTCCTTGCTGAATGGTAGAAACAGACGGAAGTATATTGTTTATAGGAACAGCTCTCAGACGGTCCCAGTTTTGTTCATAAAAGCTAAAAGTAATAATTCCAATCGTTGACGTTGCGTTCAAGGCTTTTTGAATGATAAGATTTTCATTCGCTGGAGCTTCAATGTATGCTCCATCATGTCGAAGAAGGGATGCGCAGTCTGTGCCCATTTTTTCAATAAGCACATCATATGTTCCTGATGTAGGAGCTGGACCTAGAACACGAATGGGGATATTTGGAAAAGTATTTTGAATGTCGTTCCACGTTTTAGTGGGGTTGGGGATACATTTTTTTTGCTCTAGAATTTTTTCAGAAAGGGCCTTACGTAAATCAGAAAGCGTTAGAGAAAAAGGAACTTCTTGTTTGTTTTGAATAAGAACGAGTCCATCCTGTCCAATTTTAAATTCTTCAAAATGAATGCCTTGATTTTTGCATACATTGATTTCACCGGTTGTCATAGCCCTTGAGGTAATGACTCCATCTGGGCCTTTCGTACTTCCACAGAAAAGTTTAATCCCAGCCCCGGTGCCAATGGATTCAATAAGTGGGATAGGTGTACGTGATTTATGACCAAAATGTTCCGCAACACTTGCTGCAAAAGGAAAGACAGCTGATGAACCGACAATGTGAAGAGGTGATATAGCTTGAATATCTTGAATAAAAAGGACAAACAATAGAGAAAGGTTTAAGGTTTTAGAATAGGGTCTTTTTTTTATTCTCATTCCTTCTATTTTCATGTTTTCGAGTATGCCAGAAAAGAAAGAAAAAGACCAAATATTTTGAGGGGGTTTACGCTTCTCGATGAAGAGAAAGATAAACCAAATTTTGTAAGGCCTCTTTAAGAGAAGAGTCAGGGAAAATATTTAAACAATCGATAGCTTTAGCTGCAAATTTTTGTGCGAGCGCTTTTGCTTCGTGTAAAGCACCAGATTCATGCAATAGATATGTTGCGCGTGTAAGGGATTTTTCATCACGTGCTTCTTGTTTGAAGGCTTCTTCCCAGAAGATATGATCGAGACCCTTTTCATAGGCAAGAATTACGGGAAGTGTTACTTTTCCTTCACGGAAATCGTCACCAATTTTCTTTCCCAGTTTTTCCTGATTGGCGGTATAATCAAGAACATCATCCATCAGTTGGAAAGCAATTCCAAGAGAGCGTCCCAATTGAGATAAAGCTTTTTGATTAATTTGAGGTGCCTGGGCAACAACAGCTCCTACCTCCGCTGCAGCTGAAAAAAGGCAAGCTGTTTTAGCCTCAATAATTTTTAAATACATCTCTTGAGTAAGCTCTAGAGAATGACTTGACGTTAGCTGAAGCACCTCGCCTTCAGCGATAGTTGAAGAGGCTTTAGAAAGGATCTGAAGGACATCTAATGAACCATCTTCAATCATGAGTTCAAAAGCTCGACTAAAAAGAAAGTCTCCCACCAGGACACTTGCTTTATTGCTCCACAAAGTATTAGCGGTGCACATACCACGTCGAAGCGTGCTTTCATCGACGACATCATCATGTAGAAGAGTGGCCGTATGGATGAACTCAACACATGCTGCTAATTGTATGTGTCTTTTTCCCTTATAGCCACATAGCTCGGCGCAAGCGATCGTTAAAAGAGGCCTTAGACGTTTCCCCCCTAGAGAAATGAGATACCCTGCAATTTGTGGAATGAGAGCTACAGGACTCTGCATTTTTTCAAGGATGCAAGCATCAACGGACGCTAATTGAGTCTTTAAAAGAGATGTTAAGGATGTATGAGCTAATGGTGGTGAAAAAGAAGGTTTTAAAGTAGGGGGCATCAAAAGTGCATTTCCTGTCTTGCGTTTATTGTTTAACTTACCCTAATTTAAGCATAAGATTCTAGTCTTAAAAGAGAATAATCCATGGCACATGTAATTATCGTTGGTGGTGGGCTCACAGGAGGGACGTTAGCGTATGCTTTAGCTCAAAGGGGCTTAGAAGTCATTATTATAGATCAAATAGACCCTCATTTGCCCATTATCTCTGATGGTAGATCTTTTGCTCTTTCTCGCAGTTCTTATAATATTTTTAAAAAACTCAATATGTGGCCAAAAGAAGCAACGCCCATTACCATGATTCATACTTCTGATGGTGTTCTACCAAGGTGGATTGACTATCATGCAGATGACGTTGGTGGAATACCTCTAGGCTATGTGGTGGATAGCGCCCTTTTAAAATCCAAAATTATGCACCAAGTGCATTCTGCTAAAAATATTAAATTCTACGCTCCAGCATCGGTGATTCGTTTAGAAAGAAAATCTTCTTATGCATTGATTGAAACCAATCAAGGCGAGATTTTAACGGCTCCTCTTTGTATTGCTGCCGACGGGAAGTTTTCGAATTTAAGAACATGGGCGGAGATTCCTGTTGTGGAATGGGCCTATCATCAGACAGCTATTGTATGTAACTTTTCTCACGATTCTCCTCATGAGAATAGAGCATTTGAACACTTTTTGCCCTCAGGACCACTGGCTTTTGTTCCTCGACCCGGCAATGAGTCAGGACTTGTTTGGTCGATTGAAAAAGAAAAAGCAGATGTGCTTTTAGCTCTTTCTGAAAATGAATTTGTAGAAGAAGTCCAGGCACATTTTGGGGAATCATTAGGACGTTTAAAACTTTCAAGTAAACGTTGGGCCTACCCTCTGAATGTCAGGTTGCCTAAGCGGCTGATAGATAAACGGTTAGCTCTTGTGGGAGATGCCGCACATACCTTTCACCCTGTTGCAGGACAAGGATTAAATGTGGGACTGAGAGACGTGGCAACACTCGTAGATGTGTTGGCAGAGGCTTTTTCATTAGGCCTTGATCTCGGATCTGCTTCTTTACTGAATCGTTACCAAAAAATGAGGCAAGCAGACATTGTGTCCATGGCCCTTCTCATGGATGGGTTTGTTCGTATTTTTTCAACTCAAAGTCGCTTTATGGCACGCGTTCGCTCAGTTGGTTTTGGTGTGGTGAAACACTGCTCTCCTTTAAAACGTTTGATGATTCGTCATGCAATGGGTTCTACGGGACGAGTTCCTTATTTGGCTCGAGATTGATATCCCTTCCAAAAAAACCCTAAAAGGATCAGAAAGAAGAGCCCAAAAGGCAAAAACCATAGGAAGTAGGTTTTCTTATCAAAAGGAGGGTGAAATAAGATTTCATCTCCAAAAAGAGTGCGAAGCTCATCACGGATCATCTCATCAGACTTGCCTTCTTTCAATTGTTCGATAATAAACCCTCGTATAGCTTTTGAATCAGGCGTTTCTGAATCTGCAATAGACTGGCCTGCGCATTCAGGACAACGCACTTCTTTGTATAATGCTTGTGCTCGTGTATCGTATGTGCTTTCAGCATAAGAAAAAGTGGGAAGCAAAAGTAAAGTTAAGATCAAAAGAGATTTTTTTCTGATGAGTGAAAAAAAAGCGCCTAGAGCCATCAGAAGGCCACCACACCAGATCCAAGGAGCGAGAGGAATGAGAGACGCTTTGATAAGCCAGCGATTATTTCCCTGATACGGACCTAAAATGACGTAAAGATCTTTTAAGCCATTCGTTAAGATTGCAGTTTCGCTTAAAAGCATATCTTGAGGTTGATATAATCGCTTTTCTGGCATAAGGCTTCCTCCCTGGGATGTTAACGTGGCTCTTTCATAATGATAGGTTGGCGTTTGTCCTAGTTGAACCTTTTCTAATGTAATCTTTGTATGACCAATGGTAAAGTTTTCGTTTAATCCGAGAATGTGCGTTTCATCAATACGAAACCCTCCTCCTACGCTGACGCCTAAGAGTGACACACCAATACCAACATGAGCAAGAGTTGCTCCAAGTGAGAGACGCTTTTTGAAACAAGCAATGACAGTTCCTCCAAGAGTCCAGGTGGCCAAGGAAATGCCAAAAAATGCCCATAAAGAGAGAGGGTAAATAACATAAAGCAAGAAAACAACAACTCCTAACGTTACAGTTAAAGGAGCAAGCAGCAGGTGAAAAAAAGATTCTCCTTTTTTTCCGAAGAGAGAGCCTATAGGAATCAGAATAAAAAGAGGGAGTATGAGAGGAATGAATGTTTTTTCAAAATATGGGGAGCCGACAGAAATTTTTTCGTCCCATATCCACTCACTCCATAGGGGGTAAAGTGTTCCTAAGAGAACAGTTACGAGCCCAACACACAAAAGTAGAGAGTTAAGAAGAAGCCCTCCTTTTCGTGAAAAGATTTCGAGAGGTGGATTTTGCAGTTGAGGTGTTTTCCATATCCACATTAAGAAAGAAAAACCCATGATTCCTCCTAAGAGAGAGAGAAGGAAATATCCTCTGTCTGAACTTTGAGCAAAAGAGTGAACAGACATGACAAGCCCCGACCTCACAAGAAAGGTTCCAAGAAGGCATAACCCAAAAGTTAAAAAATTTAAAAAAAGGCTCCAACGATAAAGTGAGCCTGTACGTAAAGTATGAATTAGAGCGGTTGCCGTAAGCCATGGCATGAATGAAGCATTTTCGACTGGATCCCAGAACCACCAGCCTCCCCATCCAAGTTCATAGTAAGCCCACCAACTTCCTAAAGCAATGCCAGCTGTAAGCATCGCCCAAGCGTATAAAACCCACGGACGGGTAATGCTTGCCCAAGACGTGCCTTCCTCTTTACCCCATAAAGCTGCGAGACCTAAAGAAAAAGGAGCTGAAAATCCCACATATCCAAGATAAAGCAAGGGAGGGTGAATCAAAAGTCCGCGATCTTGAAGAAGTGGGTTGAGGGATTGTCCTTCGGGGAGTGTAAATGGAAAAGATATGAACGGATTAGAAGTTATTAACAAAAAAAGTAAAAATAAGACCGTTAAAAAGCCTTGAAAAAAGAGTGTGCGAGCTTTGAAAATGGGGTTTTTCAAAAGGATCGCTTCAGTAACTCCCATCATAGATAAAATAAAAACGAAAAAAAGAAGGGATCCTTCGTGATTTCCCCATGTGGCAGCTATTCGATAGTACCAAGGTAGCTGACTATGATTATTGAATACAACGGTTGTGAGAGAAAAATCACAGACGAAGAAAGCTGTCATTAAAGTTAAAAAAGCTGCGGCCATAAATCCGCCTTGTAGGTAGGTAGCTGCGCTACCCAAACTCAGAAATTTAGAATGGGTCCTAAAAACTCCCCAAAAAGACGACGCAATCTGCACACATGCAAATCCAAATGCTAGAGCTAAGAAAAAATTTCCGATTTCACCGAGCATTGTGCCAGAGACCTTCTTCCTTTAATCGTTCAGCAACTTCCGGGGGCATGTAGTTTTCATCGTGTTTTGCCAAAACAGTTTCGGCTTGAAAATGATCGGGTTGACGTAAATAGCCTTCGGCTACAATACCTTGCCCTTCACGAAAAAGATCTGGAAGTAGCCCATCATAACTGACTTTAAGGATTATTTTGTGATCCGTAATTTCAAAATATATTTTTTCTCCTGTCTGCTGAACCGAATGGGGCTTAACAAGTCCACCTATGCGGATGCGTTGTGTGGCATGTATTTTCTTTTGTGTTAAGTCAGAAGGAGTGTAAAAAAATACGAGGTTTTCTCGAAAAGCAGTGAGTATTAAAAAAGTAGAGACCCCAATTCCGAGAAGAGCCACCCCAATAAGAAGAAAACGTTGGTGTTTAGGTTTCATTCGAAAGCAACCTTTTCCATTGGGTATAATTTAAAACTAAGAAAAAGCTGAGACTCACGAATGTGATGCCATAAGCACTTAAAATATAGATTAAATGAGGTGTTGAAAGGCTCATTTCATGGACTCCAAAATCATCAGTTTGCGTGTCTTTAATTCTTTACATGCTCTTAAGATGAGGACAGTGAGAAAATAAAAAAAGTAAGCGCCTGCCATTAATAAAAGAGGAGTTAACATCGACACATGGATCGAAGGACCTGAAAGTTTTGTAAGGCTCGCAGGTTGATGAAGTGTATTCCACCATTCGACTGATCCTTTAATAATGGGAAGGTTGATGACACCTACTAAAGCTAAAATTGATGCGGCTCGTAGGCCTTGATCAGGCCTTGTGTAAGATTTATACAGAGCCCAATAGCCCCCGTAAAGGAACAATAGAATAAGAACGGATGTAAGCCTTGCATCCCAAACCCAATAAGTTCCCCACATGGGCTTCCCCCAGAGAGATCCTGTGATAAGACTTAATGCTGTAAAGAGAGCGCCAATAGGAGCCGCACTTATTGCTAAGACTTCAGCTAAAGGATGTCGCCAGACAAGTGAAAAAAAACTCATTAGTGCTAAAAAACCATAAACAAAAAGGGCCATCCAGGATGCGGGTACATGGACATACATGATGCGCATTCCATCTCCTTGTAAATAATCTGGGGGAGAAGTTACAAGGCTCGTATAAAGGCCAGCAATAAAAAAGATTGTCATTAGAAATCCTGAAGCTGGTAAAAGGGGACGTGTTATTTTAAGAAAAAAGCTTGGTTGTGCTAAATGATATTTCATCTATCCCTCTATTGCAAAGCGGAGCGCCCAACTACTTGCTGTAATTGATATAATTACGAGAAGAAGTGCCACACCTGTAAGGAGGCAGAAAGATGCAGAAGAATCAAGGCCTAATCGCACCATTTCCATAACTGCAAGTCCAAAAAGTAAAAGGGGCAATGTTAAAGGAAGGATCAAGAGGGCAATGAGAAGCCCTCCTCCTTGTGAATGAATTGTTAAGAGCCCTCCCAAAATTCCAAGGGAACTTAAGGCAGGAAAACCAATCAAAAGAGTGAGAGAAAGAGTCAAAATATCCTTATAAGGGAGGAGGAAGAATGAAGAGAGACATGCCCCCACAACGATTAACGGCAGGCCAAATAGGATGCATTCAGCTATTGTTTTTGAAAGAAGGTAAAAAGCTGGCGAAGATGGATGCAAAAGAATCTCATCTAGAAGCCCCTCTTTCGCTTCTGCCTTTAAGAGGAGTGGTGTTGAGAACAAAGTACTAAGGATAGCTAAAATCCATATAAGAGCTGGAGCACTTTGTTTTAGGATGTTTTCGTGAGGTCCTAAAGTGAGAGCAATACAGAAAAGCGCAAAAACAAAAAAGCTAAATGTGGCGAGTAATGTTCCGCCATGAAGATAAAGATTACGTAGTTCTCGGCGGATCATAACCAAATACCATCCGGAGCTGTGTCTTCCTCATGAGTAGCTTGAATAACCATTCCACCCCTTTTTAAATGCTCTTGAAGAATTTTGGTTAACGCTACCCTTCCTTCCTGATCCAATCCTGCCTGAGGTTCATCCAAAATCCACAAAGGACGATCGAGCCAGCTACAACGGCTTAAACTTAGACGCTTTTGCTGCCCTTGGGACAAATGAGCAATTTTTTGACTTATCAAACGCGAAACGTCCCATATCTCAAGAGCCTCTCCAATAACTTTTTCTGAAATTCCATAAATATCTTGCCATAATCGCATTTGATCTTTCACAAGGGCTTCAGGATGAAGGGCCAGCCTATGGCCAAAGTACAAAAGATTTTGCTGATAAGTGGATAAGTTATTGGAAGTAATTTCTTCTTCTTTCCAAAAAAGCATTTGAGGCTGAGGACGAATTAACCCAGCTAATAGTCGTAATAAGGTTGACTTTCCAGACCCGTTTTTTCCCCTTACAATGATCATCTGCTCTTTCTTTAAAGTAAAAGAAATGTCATTGAAAAGGGAAGAGACTCCTCTAGCATATGAAATATTTTTTCCGCTTAGCATAATAAGACCTTAATGTAATTGGGTTTCTTTGCAAATGGAGAATTTTGCTTGTCTCAAGGATTGCCAAAAAGCCTTATTTCGTCTAAGGGTAAAAGAGATTTTTGATAGTCATGAGAATGCCCATGAAAATAACCCAAAAAGTTAAAAAGATACTTTCTAATTATGAAAGCGATTGTCCAGGAACAAAAACTAACCTTGCTCGTATCTTGATGCATGGTCGTCTTGCAGGGACCGGAAAAATGATTGTCCTGCCCGTGGACCAAGGTTTTGAGCATGGTCCGGGGCGTAGTTTTGCCATAAATCCTGCTGCTTATGATCCACTGTATCACTATCAAATGGCTGTAGATGCAGGGCTTTCAGCTTTTGCAGCCCCTTTAGGGATGTTGGAAGCAGGAGCAAACACTTTCGCAGGAGCTATTCCCACCATTTTAAAAATCAACAGCTCTATGAGCCTTCTCCCAAGCGGAGATGATGCCGATCAAGCTGTGACGGGATCCATTGCTGATGCCTTGCGACTTGGCTGTTCAGCTATTGGTTTTACCATTTATCCGGGTTCGAATGCGACTCTTGATATGTTAGAAGAATTGCGTGAGCTTGCCGAAGAAGCCAAATCTTGCGGTCTTGCAGTAGTTGTGTGGTCTTATGCACGTGGGAATATGTCAAAAGAAGGAGAAACGGCCGTTGACACGATTGCTTATGGGGCTCATCTTGCAGCTCTCATGGGTGCGCATATTATTAAGGTGAAGCTTCCCACTGATTACTTAGAGAATCCTGAGGCTAAGAAAGAATATCTTGCTCATAAAGTTGATATCAGTACACAAAGAACTCGAGTAGGTCATGTTGTACAATCTTGTTTCAAAGGTCGAAGGCTTGTTGTTTTTTCAGGTGGGATTGCCAAGGATTTGAAGGATGTCTACGATGATGCTCGTTCAATTCGAGATGGCGGAGGAAATGGATCAATTATTGGCCGTAATGCTTTTCGAAGACCACGTCAGGAGGCCATGCAAATGCTTGATACGCTTGTCAAAATTTATCAAGGAAAATTATGAGGCTTAAACTATGAAAATAAATGGAAATGCAATACGACCTGGCAATATAATTCAACATAATAATCGCTTGTGGGTAGCTGTTAAAACGCAACACACGCAGCCTGGTAAGGGCGGAGCCTATTTACAAGTCGAACTCAAAGATATTCGAGATGGAACGAAACTTAATGAACGCTTCCGTTCCAGTGAATCAGTTGAACGCGTTCGGCTAGATGAAAAAGAGTATCAGTTTTTATATGAAGAAGGTGATGCAGTTGCCTTGATGGACCTTGAAAATTTTGAGCAAATTCATCTTTCGAAGGAACTTCTTGGTGACTCTTTACCTTTCTTAAAAGATGGTATGATGATAACAGTTGTTTCTCATGAGGGAGAAATCGTGGGAGCGGAATTGCCAGAAACGGTGATTATGGAGATTGTTGAAGCGGAACCTGTTGTTAAGGGGCAAACTGCGTCATCATCTTATAAACCTGCCATTTTAGAAAATGGCGTTCGAATAATGGTACCCCCACATATTGGATCTGGCACAAAAGTTGTTGTTTACACCGCGGATGGTACATACATCGAGCGTGCAAAAGAGTAGGAAGAGTTAAAATGGTTCATCAGCTGCGGATCGTTTCCCGATCAGCGCATTTAAATGTTATGTGTAATGCCGCATTTAAGGCTGCTCGGGGGCTTGTCCGAGATTTCGGAGAAGTCGAACATTTGCAAGTTTCTCGAAAGGGTCCTGGAGATTTTGTTTCTACGGCTGATAAAAAAGCTGAGGATATTCTTTATAAAGAGCTCAAAAAAGCACGACCTTCTTATGGTTTTATTATGGAAGAAGGTGGGAAAATTGAAGGTCAGGATGAGCATACATGGATTATTGATCCTCTTGATGGGACAACAAACTTTCTTCATGGGATCCCTCATTTTGCAATTTCCATTGGACTTCAAAAAGGAACGGAACTTATTGCGGGTGTGATCTATGATCCCATCAAGGATGAGTTGTTTTATGCAGAAAAAGGGGGGGGAGCGTTTGTAAATGAGAGACGTCTTAGGGTTTCAGCTCGTAACCATCTTGCAGATTCTCTTTTAGCAACCGGTATTCCTTTTGCTCTACATTCTGCAAAGGAATATTCTACTTTTCAGGTCTCTCTTGAACGTCTTATGCCTCAAATAGCAGGTGTGCGTCGGCTTGGTGCTGCATCTCTTGATCTTGCCTATGTTGCTGCAGGTCGGTACGAGGCATATTGGGAAGAATCTATCTCGCCATGGGATATTGCAGCAGGTGTCGTTATTGTCCGAGAAGCAGGTGGCTATATCTGCGATTTGCATGGCGGTGAAGACTTTTTTGGAACAAGGTCTATCTTAGCTGCGAACCAATCACTTTATCAACCACTCAAAGACATACTGCTTCCCATATATAAATAGTGTGAATGGAATGAAGAAGTTAATATTGCTTTTTTGTGTATCCCTAAGCGGGTGCTATACGTATGAAAAAAATGAAGATGGAAGCCCTAAAGACACATGGCGCTCAAGAGTATTCAAGAATACGCAATATCATTCTGATCGAGATAAGCAACTTAATAATTTTTGAAAGATGAGATAAAGAGAGTTTTTCTAAAAATCTTACTTTTTCTTGATTTCTGTAAGATGTCCTTCATGAAGGGTTAAAATACGATCCATGCGTTGCGCTAGTTCTTGGTTATGGGTTGCAATGAGAGCAGCAAGATTTTCTTTACGCACAAGCTGAATAAGCTTGTCAAAAACAGAAGCCGCTGTGTGCTCATCGAGATTACCTGTTGGCTCATCTGCAAGCAAAATTTTGGGTTGATTTGCAAGCGCTCTTACAATTGCAACACGTTGTTGTTCTCCTCCTGAAAGGCGTGCAGGACGGTGAGAGGCTCTTTCTAAAAGACCAACCTCCTTTAATAAATCTTGAGCGCGTATTTTTGCGCTATTATAGGATTTTCCAGCTATCATCTGAGGTAAAAGAATGTTTTCCTCTGCGTCAAATTCTGGCAATAAATGATGAAATTGGTAAACGAACCCTAGGACATCACGACGAATTTGCGTGCGTTCTCCATCATTAAGATGGACGCATGCCTTTCCATCTATGATAATGTCTCCTCCATCCCCTTTTTCAAGAAGACCAGCTGTTTGCAAGAGGGTTGATTTTCCTGAACCAGATGGACCTATCAAAGCGACAATCTCCCCAGGATAAAGATCAAGATTGATACTACGTAAGATGTGAAGGGCTTCTGGCCCTTGATGAAAAGTACGCTTAAGGGCTTTTAAGGAAAGAACAGGATTACTCATAGCGCAATGCCTCCACAGGATCGAGACGAGATGCTCGCCAGGCTGGATATAAAGATGCAAGAAATGTAAGGAGAAGGGCTATAAAGACAACCAAAAGAACCTCATTGAGGTCAACACGTGCAGGTAATTTGGAAAGGAAGTAAATTTCAGCACGAAAAAGCTCTGTGCCCGAAAGAGACTCAATTGCTTTTCGAATTGAATCGATATTCCAAGAAAATAAAAGACCAAAAGTCGCTCCACAAAAAGCTCCTAAAGCGCCAATCGATGATCCCGCAATAAAGAAAACACGCATCATCATTCCTTGTGTTGCACCCATCGTGCGTAGGATGGCTATATCACGTCCTTTGTCTTTCACGAGCATAATGAGCGTCGAAATAACATTAAAGGAAGCCACGAGGATAATTAAAGTGAGGATAATAAACATGACGTTTCGCTCCACCTTTATGGTGCTAAAAAATTCCTTATTGGCCTGTTGCCAATCAAAAAGGCGGACATTTTTACCATGTACGAGAGCGTAAATTTCATCTTTAAAGCGTTCAATTTTTTCAGGATTTTCAGTGAAAATTTCAATTCCTGTGACACCATCTCCTAGACGAAAAAATTTCTGTGCAGAATCGAGAGGAATAAAAACAAAAGTTGAGTCATATTGAATCATGCCAGCATCAAAAATCGCTGCAATTTCAAAAGCACGTGTTCTCGGCATTGTCCCAAAAGCTGTGGAATTTCCTTCCGGTGATATCAGCGTAATTTTATCACCTAAAATAAGACCCAGTTTTTCTGCAAGACGCTTTCCGATAATCGCTGCGTTCGGTCGCTCAAAAAGACTTAGGCGGCCGAGTACCAAATTATCCGAGATTGTTTTTCTTGCTTCGAGATCACTTAATTTCATTCCGTGGACAAGAACGCCAGTAGCGTTGTCATGTGCAGTTGCCATGGCTTGCCCTTCAACAATAGGATTTGCGCCTGTAATACCCGGCAATTTTTTAACTTCCTCTGTAAGAAGTTCATAATCAGGAAGGGAGGTTGTATTGCTATAAATAGCTAAATGACCGTTCATACCAATGATACGGTTTAATAACTCATGGCGAAAACCATTCATGACAGACATAACAATGATGAGAGCAGCAACGCCGAGCGCAATTCCTAAAAATGAAAACCAAGCCGTAACAGAAATAAAGCCTTCCTGTCGTCGTGCCCTGAGATAGCGAAACGCAACAAATCTTTCAAAGGTTGAAAACACGTCTTCTCCTTATCTTTTCTCGAAAGGATCATATAAGGACCAGTCATGTCCAGCAAATAGTTTTATTTTTATATGAGTCTCTTTTCCCGTAACGACGTATGGCCAAATCGTCCGATGATGAGATGATCGAGAACATTAATTTCAAGTTCTTTTGCGGCTTTAATGACCTTGCGTGTAATGTCAATGTCAGCTTGAGAAGGTGTTGGATCGCCACTAGGGTGATTATGAACCATAATAAGGCTCGAGGCTCCCAGTTCCAGCGTTCTTTTAACAACTTCACGGGGGAATACAGGTGTACTATTGATCGTTCCTTGTTGTTGGATTTCATCTGCAATCAATTTGTTTTTTTGATCTAAAAACAAAAGTCGCAACTGCTCTATGCTCAAATGAGACATACGCGCTCTGCAATAATCAATAACCGTCTGCCAGGACTGAAGGATAGGTTGGGCATTTGCCTCTTCCCGTAAGGTACGGCAAGCTGTTTCTTGAACGGCTTTTAAAAGGGCGATTGTTGATTCTCCCACACCTGGGATGGCTTTTAGTCTTTCATTGTCGGCTTGCAGGATACCTGAAAGACTGCCGCATTCACGGAGAAGTGTTTTTGCAAGCGGCTTAACGTCTCCTCTTGCCATGATGCCAAAAAGCAAAAGTTCCAGGAGCTCATAATCCGGAATACTTTTTTCATCTCCTTTGAGGAAACGCTCTCTCAAACGCTTACGATGTCCTGTGTAGTCTTTCATAAGGTAAAAATCTCATATCCAGTTGATGTGACGCCTAAACTATGTTCAAATTGAGCAGAAAGAGATTTATCGCGCGTCACAGCAGTCCATCCATCGTTTAATATCTTAACTTCATATCGACCTGCATTAATCATGGGTTCAATTGTAAAAAACATACCTTCTTGTAATTCGATATCAGTATGAGGCCTTCCAAAATGAAGGACAGAAGGTGCAGCATGAAAAACGCGTCCTAATCCATGACCACAAAAGTCTCTAACAACAGAAAATCCTTTTGATTCAGCATAACTTTGGATGGCATACCCAATATCACCCAAATGAGCTCCTGGACGGACGACTTCAATGCCACGCATCATTGCCTCATAGGTAACGTCAATTAACTTCTGAGCTTTCAGAGAAATTTTTCCTATCCCAAACATGCGACTTGTATCTCCATACCAGCCTTCTAAGATAACCGTAACATCAATGTTAATAATATCTCCCCCTTGAAGCTTTTTTGGTCCTGGAATCCCATGGCAAACTACATGGTTCAGTGAAGTGCATATGGATTTAGGGAATCCTCTGTAATTTAAAGGGGCGGGGATGGCATTATGGCGAATAATAAAATCATGGCAGAGGTCATTTAATTCTTGGGTTGAAATACCTTCTTTTACATAAGGTGTGATAAAGTCAAGTGTTTGGGCCGCTAAATGACCAGCTTTGCGCATGCCCTCAAAATCCGAGGGGGAGTGTATGACAATATTTCTTTCTGAATCAGACATTGTTTGACGTGTTAAAGTTAATTCGATGGGTAATTGTAATAGCATTGGGAGCTACCTCGCAAGCATAGACCAGTGGCTTAACACCATTCTTAAACGCCTTAAGGGATTCTTCTGCGTAAATAGGGTCTATGTCCGAGGCGATTTCAAATTCATCACAGTCATTTCTTTGGACGATATAAATGACATATGCTTGATGTCCTTGATGCACCATATCGGCCAATTCTCTCATATGCTTGGCGCCTCGAGCTGTGACAGAACTTGGAAAAGCAACTTTTTGACCTCGTTTTAAATGGACGTTCTTAACCTCGACGTAAGTTAAGGTTCGAGACATACCTTCCAATAAAAAATCGATGCGGGAATTGCGACCGTAGGGGACTTCACGTCGAAGTGTTTGATAACCCTGGAGTTCTTTAATCACATCCATTTTAAGTGCTTCTTCAACGAGGTGATTAGGGTTTGAAGTATTCATCCCAACATAAGTTTCTTCAACTTCTGCCATCTCCCATGTATAGGGTAGCTTTCGAGAAGGGTTGGAAGAAATAGATACCCAGACGGGGATTCCAGGATCTGTTAGACCTTGCATCGCTCCTGAATTGGGGCAATGGGCTGTTATAAATGTCCCATCTTCAAGTTCAATGTCTGCTAAAAACCGCTTATAACGTTTGATCAAGTGTCCTCTGAGAAGGGGTGTTGGAAAGATCATATCATGTAATCTTTTTGTGAGCCCACGTAATCCAAGGAAGTAGAGCTTTAAGATCAGAGGTTTCTATTGTTGGCCCTCCCCAAAGACGGAGATGTGGAACAGAACGAGTATGTCCTAGGATATCAAACGCCACACCCTCTTCTTCTAGAAGTTTTGCGATTGCCATGGGTAACTCCCAATCTTTTGGAGCTTCTGTAAAACGTAAACAAATCGAAGTAGAAGATCGAGAATAAGCATCATGAGCTAAAAACTCAATCCAGGGTGTATCATCGACCCATTCTTCAACAACACTTAAATTTGCTTTAGAGCGCGCAATAAGTGCCGGAAGTCCACCAATACTGATGCCCCATGAAAGAGCATCGATGCAGTCTTCGATACATAGAAAAGAAGGCGTATTAATCGTCATTCCTTCAAAAATTTCTTTAGAAAATTGTCCTTCATGCGTTAATCGAAAAAGACGCGGTAATGGCCAAGGAGGAGTATATGTTTTAAGTCTTTCAACAGCTCGTGGACTTAAAACAAGCATTCCATGAGCTGCTTCACCACCTATAGCTTTTTGCCATGAAAATGCAACCGCATCCATTTTATGCCAGGGAAAAGAAGTTGCAAAGAGAGCAGAGATAGCATCACAAATAACAAGTCCTTTTCGATTAGAATTGATCCAATTGCCATTTGGGACGGTAATTCCTGTTGTTGTTCCATTCCACGTAAAGACAAGGTCATGGGTAGGCTTGACTAAAGAAAGATCTGGAAGAAAGCCAGGTATGGTATCAATAAGGTGTATATCCTGAAGTTGCAGCTCGCGAAGAACGTCATGAACCCAAAGATGTCCAAAAACGTCAAAAGCAACAAGGTCTACAGGCAAAGGGCCTAAAAGAGACCAGAGAGCTGCTTCCATGGCGCCTGTGCATGATCCAGGTATGATTCCCACATAATAATCGTCAGGAATTTCTAAAAGATCTCTGGTAAGTGCAATTAAATGACGGATTCTACCGACTCCATAGGAAGAACGGTGGGATCTTCCTAAAGAAGCCGTATTAAGGTGTTGCAATGACCAACCTGGCCTTTTTTTTGTAGGACCTGATGAGAAATGAGGATTTTGAGGTCTAAGGATGGGCTGCATATATCAATCTCAATCTTGGGTTATTGAAAATAAGCACTAAACTTGGGCTGAGTTAAAGTTTGCTTTGGTCGTGCAAAGGAAGGTTGTGTAAACGCTGAACTTCCTTGCCCATATCTGATGTCTTTAACTCTACAAATTGGTTTTCTCGTCCATCCATTGTCATCGCCTAGAGCCAAAATGATTGTCATTTCAGAAAACTTTTCAATTGTGTATGTTGGAGTGAGAGTATTCAAAGGAGCGCGATCAAAACCCATAAGAGCACCTTCTTTATTATCGATTCGCATGCTTACGAGAGTTACGGAACCTTCGTTTCTTGTATCGAATATCATTGGAAATTCTTGAGCAACAGGAATTGGAAGTTTAGTGATCATAATCGCTGGTGTAGGATCATCAATAGGAAGGCTCTTTTTTTCCCAAATTTCAAGGCAGACACTGTGATTTCGCGGCACAAGGCCTTTGAAGGTTTCTATGTCTCCTTCAAAGTGAATATTTACTCTTATTGCTATTGCTGCATTTTGATAAATTAAAAATTGTAAAAACAAGAAACTTAGATAAAACAAAACATTTTTTTTCATAATCATTACCTTTTTCACATTAAAAATATAAACAATTTCGCAAAATCAGACTATGTCTCATCTTGAGATTTGTTATGGACTTTTATCCTAACGCATTATAAAAGCAAGAAAATTTTTTATAAGCGATTTCCAATTCGTCTCGGAAAAAATCCGTATCGTTTCCCAAAATCAAAAACAGAGGTTATTGACTGCTGCTGCTTATATATGAATTGCTCGGTTTTCAACCGCCAGAGCGGCTTCTCTCACAGCTTCATTGAGAGTAGGGTGAGCATGACATGTACGCGCGATGTCTTCTGAAGAGGCAGAGAATTCCATTGCGAGAGCCACTTCTGCAATAAGTGTACCTGCATCTGGACCAATAATATGAACTCCTAAGACGCGGTCCGTATGAGGGTTAGCAAGAATCTTAACAAATCCTTCCGTCTCCCCTATTGCTTTGGCGCGACTATTTGCAAGAAAGGGAAACTTACCTACCTTATAGGGTTGGCCGTCGGCCTTGAGTTCTTCTTCTGTTTTCCCCACAGAAGCAACTTCGGGATTTGTATAGATAACTGAAGGGATAACTTCATAATTGACATGACCAAATTGCCCAGCAATGTTTTCAACAACCGCAATGCCTTCTTCTTCTGCCTTGTGTGCGAGCATAGGACCTGGGATAACGTCGCCAATGGCATAAATTCCAGAAACAGATGTTTCATAGCGCTCATTGACAACAATGAAACCCTTTTCGTTAAGAGCAACGCCTACCTTTCCTAAGCCGAGTCCGGTCGTGAAAGGTTTTCGACCTGTTGCCACTAAGACGATATCGGTTGTGAGTGTCTCTATGTTTCCTGAAGAATCCTCAACTTCAACAAGAAGTCGGGTCCCCTTTTCTTTTACTTCCTTCACCTTTGTAGAGAGCTTAAATTCTATCTCCTGTTTCATGAGAGATTTATGTAAGGCATCTCCTAATTCATGGTCGATAAGAGGCACGAGACGATCCATAAATTCAACAACTGTGACGTGTGAACCCAAACGGTTCCAGACAGACCCCATTTCAAGTCCTATATATCCGCCACCCACAACAACCAGCTTTTCAGGTACTTTTTTAAGGCTCAATGCTCCTGTGGAAGACACAATATTTTTTTCATTTATGGGAATTCCCGGAAGAGATGTACTTTCAGATCCCGAAGCGATAATAATGTGGTTCGCTTGCCATGTTTCTTTTCCAATAGCAACTTCCTGCTCAGAAAGAAAGCAAGCTTCCCCCACGACATGGATAATTTTATTTTTTTTAAATAAGTAACCGATACCGTTCGTTAATTGCTCGACAATTTTTACTTTGCGTTCCATCATCTTATCTAGATCGAGGGATGGCTTATCTACATTGATGCCGTGGGCTGCCAAGTGAAGACTAGCTTCTTCAAATTTATGAGAAGAGTATAAAAGTGCCTTGGAAGGGATGCAACCGATGTTAAGGCATGTGCCACCAAGGGTTTGACGTTTTTCAACACATAAAACGGACATCCCTAATTGAGCCGCCCTTATGGCTGCTACATATCCCCCAGGACCTGCTCCGATCACAATAAGATCAACTTTGTTTTTATCCATATCTAAACATCCAGTAAAATTCGTTCAGGGTTTTCAAGACATTCTTTTACGCGTACTAAAAACGTAACGGCTTCTCTCCCATCAATAATACGGTGATCATAAGAGAGAGCGACATACATCATGGGACGAATCTCGATCTTACCCTCAATAACGATCGGTCGGTCTTGAATTTTATGCATTCCTAAAATGCCTGATTGGGGAGGGTTAAGAATTGGCGTTGACATAAGGGATCCATAAATACCACCATTAGAAATGGTAAATGTTCCCCCTTGTAAATCGTGCATGGAAAGCTTTCCCTCACGTGCTTTTTGACCTAACGTCGAAATATCTTTTTCGATTTGAGCGAAGTTTTTTTGATCGGCATCGCGTACTACTGGAACGACTAACCCTTGAGGTGTACCAACTGCAACACCAATATCATAATAATTTTTGTAGATAAGCTCATCGGCTTCGATTTCCGCATTTACAGCGGGGATTTCTTTAAGAGCAACGATACATGCTTTGACAAAAAAGGACATGAAACCTAGCTTTACATCATGCTTTTTTTCAAATGAGTCCTTAAGCTGCCGTCTTAGTGTCATTATATTAGACATATCCACTTCATTAAAAGTAGTAAGAATCGCAGCTGTGTTTTGTGCTTCTTTTAAACGTTCAGCAATACGCTGACGAAGTCGACTCATACGAACGCGTTCTACACGCGTATCTTTCTTTTGAGGAGACGCTTCTGACATTTTCTCCCCATTTCCCTTATCTAAAAAAGTAAGGACATCTCCTTTTGTGATCCGTCCGTTCTTTCCTTGCCCTTGGATAAGCGTAGGGTCAATTCGATTTTCCTCAACTAACTTTCGAGCAGCTGGGGCCAATGGAACATCCTCAGAAGCAATCTCAGATGGCTGTTGTTGTGAAATTACTTGAGAAGGCGTTTTAGAAGCGTTACCTTCGATCACATGCCCAATAACAGCCCCTACATTGACGCTTTCTCCTTGAGGAACTAATAGCTTTGAAAGCACACCTGTTGCAGGAGAACCAATTTCAAGAGTGACCTTATCTGTCTCAAGTTCAACGATAGGTTCATCGAGAGCGACCGTTTCTCCCTGTTTTTTAAGCCATCGAGCAATAGTCGCTTCAGTAATCGATTCTCCCATAGGAGGAACGATAATATCTTTTTGAGCTGGGGAAGCATTTTTTTCACTCATTTTTTTTCCTCACTTCATAAGGTTAAGGGCTTGGCTAACAAGAAGGTTTTGTTCGAAAACATGCCTACTAAAAAGGCCGGTGGCTGTGGATGCAGATTCTGGACGTCCCACATAAATGGGGCGCTTTTCCTTCATACTTGTTTCATTTAAAACGGCTTCAAGTCGTCGATCTAAGAAGGTCCATGCTCCCATATTCATGGGTTCTTCTTGGCACCATATCAAAGACGCTTTTTTATAGGGTTTGAGTGCCGCAACAAGTTTATCATGGGGAAAAGGGTATAATTGCTCTAGGCGAAGAATAGCTATGTCTTTAATGCCCATTTCTTCTCGTTTCTCTCGTAAATCATAATATACCTTTCCAGAACACAAAATGATACGCTGGAAATCTGAAGAGATTGGCAAATCATCAAGAATGACTTCTTGAAAATGGTGGTTTGTATTGAACTCATCGAGCTTTGAAACAACGTGCTTGTTTCTTAACAATGACTTAGGTGTCATCATAATGAGAGGTTTGCGATAATTACGGTGGAGCTGTCTCCGTAAGACATGAAAATAGTTGACGGGAGTTGTACAGTTTGCAACTTGCAAGTTATCTTCGGCACAGAGTTGTAAATATCGCTCAAGGCGTGCTGATGAATGTTCTGGGCCTTGTCCCTCGTATCCATGGGGCAATAACATAACGAGGCCCGACATTCGGAGCCATTTTGTCTCTCCGGCTGCAATAAATTGATCCATAATTACTTGAGCCCCATTGGCGAAGTCGCCAAATTGAGCTTCCCAAATTACAAGCGCTCGAGGCTCTGCGAGGCTGTAGCCAACTTCAAATCCTAATACAGAGGCTTCTGCTAAAGGGCTATCCCATACTTCAAATTGAGCTTGTGTCGAAGAAATGTGATTTAGAGGAATGTATTTTTCTTCTGTTTCTTGCTCTCGAAGAACAGCATGACGTTGGCTAAAAGTGCCTCGTCCACTATCTTGGCCACTCAATCGAACAATGTGCCCTTCTGCTAATAGAGAACCAAAAGCAAGAGCTTCAGCCATGGACCAATCAATAGATTCGCCTTTCATCATCATTTGTTCGCGCAGGGCAAGAAATCGCTTTAGCTTAGGGTGAAGATGAAAACCGTCCGGAATCTTGCTGAGAGCAATACCAATTGAAACGAGTTCTTTTGCCTTAACGCCAGTAAATGCTGGCTTGTCACTTCCTGATTTTTGAACGAGCCCTTCCCATTTTCCTGAGAGCCAGTCTGCTTTAGTGGGTTTATAGGTAGGAGAATTTTGAAAATTTTCTTGAAGATCATGTGCGATTGCTCTGTCAATGCTCGCAATAGCTTCTGACGTCAAGGCTCCAGATTGGATCAACTTTTGGGCATATACCTCTCGAGCTGTGGGATGCTCAGCGATAGCTTTGTACATAAGAGGCTGAGTGAAAGCAGGTTCATCTGCTTCGTTGTGACCGAAGCGGCGATAACAAACAAAATCAACAACAACATCAGATTTAAAAGTGCAACGATATTCTGCAGCTAAGCCCATAACCTTTACAACTGCTTCAGGATCATCTCCATTGACGTGAAAGATTGGCGCTTGAACAATCATTGCTAAGTCTGAACAGTGAGCAGAAGACCTGGCAAAAGCAGGTGCTGTTGTGAATCCTATTTGATTGTTAATAATGACATGGAAAGTTCCTCCGGTTTGGTACCCATGAAGTTGAGAGAGCATAAAAGTTTCAGCAACCAGACCTTGCCCAGCGAATGCAGCATCGCCATGTAGCAAAAGCCCCATGATTTTCAACCGCTCTTTATCATTGTTTTGTGTTTGCTTTGCACGTACTTTACCAACAACCACAGGATCAACGGCTTCAAGATGAGAAGGATTGGCTGTTAAGGAAAGGTGCATTTTTCTTTCGTCAAAATATCGATCTGTGGATGATCCAAGGTGATATTTGACGTCCCCAGATCCTTGTACTTGATCAGGTTGAGGATTTTGCCCTTGAAATTCTGAGAAAATGGCTTGGTATGATTTACCGAGAATATTGGCAAGCACATTAAGACGTCCTCGGTGCGCCATGCCTAAAACAATTTCCTCTACACCAAGCGCCGAAGAACGATTGAGCATTTCCTCAAGTCCTGGGATAAGGCTTTCTCCTCCATCAAGACCAAATCTTTTCGCAGCAGGATACTTAATGTCTAAAAATTTCTCGAAGGCTTCTGCTGCCGTGAGTTCTTTTAAAATTTTCTTTTTCCATTGGACATCATGAATTGGTTCAGCAAGTCCTAATTCTCCTTCTCCTTCAATACGCTTTTGTAGCCAAAGCTTTTTTTCAGGATCTTGAATATGAAGAAATTCAACACCTATTGTTCCACAATAAGTTTTACGTAATCGTTCTATAATTTCACGTAAAGTAGCATACGGGAGCCCTAAAACATCATAAATAAAGATAGGTCGATCATAGTCATCTTCTTGAAAACCGTATGTTGATGGGTCAAGCTCCGGATAATATTCTTTTTTCACAAGATTGAGAGGATCTAGATCCGCCATCATATGTCCTCGGGCGCGATATGCCCTGATAAGCATAATGGCGCGAATGGAATCTGTAATGGCATCTTTGATATCTTCGGGAGCGACTTCTTTGTTGAGAGGAAGGGCTTTTGTCTCTTCTAAATCTGTATTTATGCGTTTCGACCAACTGGGACCCAAGAGATCCTTTAAAATTTCAGTTTCTTGATCTCCTAAAGAAGAAAAATAGTGACGCCATTCAAGATCCACAGATGTCGCATTTTTCAAATATGAAGAATAAATTCGAGCTATATAAAGAGCATTATCGCCCGTTAAAAACGAACGGTGCTCATCTGCCCACGTCGAAGAAGAAGGCTTTTGAAAATTTACCATTTATAACTGTACCTTTTTAGAAGAAACTTTGTTTTTTAACACTTCATAAAGGGTTTCTCCAATCTTTGCAGGAGATTCGGCGATAATTACACCCGCACTTTTGAGCGCTTCAATCTTTTCATATGCGCCTCCTTGAGAGCCGGAAATAACAGCACCCGCATGTCCCATTCTTCGACCAGGGGGAGCTGTCATTCCAGCTATAAGGCCTACAACAGGTTTTGGGTTTTTACATGATTTTAAGAAAGAAGCAGCTTCTTCTTCAGCTGTGCCACCAATTTCCCCAATAAGAACAATAGCTTGAGTTTCAGGGTCTTGATGGAACAGTTCAAGACAATCAACAAAGCTCGTTCCGTTGATGGGGTCTCCGCCAATACCGATGCACGTAGATTGTCCTAACCCTACGGCGGTGGTTTGTGCAACTGCTTCATAGGTCAATGTTCCTGAACGTGAGACAACGCCTACATGGCCCGGTGTATGAATATATCCCGGCATAATGCCAATCTTACATTGTCCAGGCGTAATAATACCCGGACAGTTGGGCCCTATAAGACGCGTAGAGGACCCACAAAGAGCACGCTTGACACGCATCATGTCTAGAACCGGAATCCCTTCGGTGATACAGACGGCGAGAGGTATTCGTGCTTCAATAGCTTCTAAGATGGCATCTGCTGCAAAAGGAGCAGGAACATAAATAACAGTAGCAGTTGCGCCGGTCTTTTGAATAGCTTCTTGCACAGTATTGAATACAGGAAGGTCAAGGTGCTGTGTTCCTCCTTTGCCAGGTGTAACACCTCCAACCATTTTGGTGCCATAAGCAATTGCTTGTTCTGAGTGAAAGGTTCCTTGAGCTCCAGTAAACCCTTGGCAAATTACTTTGGTAGAAAAATTGACAAGAACAGACATTAAGCAGCTTCCTTTACACTTTTTACAATTTGTTGCGCAGCCTCAGAAAGATCATCCAAGGACACAATAGGGAGACCAGATTTAGCGAAAATTTCCTTCCCAAGTGCTACATTTGTTCCTGCAAGACGTACGACGAGAGGAATATGGAGATCAATCTCTTTAACCGCAGCAACGATGCCATCAGCAATAATATCGCACCGCATGATTCCTCCAAAAATATTGACAAGAACGCCTTTTACATGAGGATCGGAAAGAATAATCTTGAAAGCTTCTGTAACACGTTCCCGAGGCGCGCCACCGCCTACATCCAAGAAATTAGCAGGTGTTCCTCCATAAAGTTTAATGATATCCATAGTTGCCATAGCTAATCCAGCACCATTTACCATGCACCCAATATTACCATCGAGTTTAATATAACTTAGTTCATGAAGGGCTGCTTGACGTTCCATTGGCTCTTCTTCATTGGGGTCTCTTAAATCTTCAATCTCTTGATGACGGTAAAGGGCATTCTCATCAAAGCTCATCTTTGCATCTAGAGCGAGGACTTTACCTTCTTCTGTAAGAACAAGGGGGTTTATTTCAATCAAGCTTGCATCAAGACTTATAAATGCCTCATAAATTCCTTTGGAAAGTCTTATGAGCTCTTTTGCCGACTCTCCGGTAAGGCCTAGTCCATAGGCAAGTTCTCGACCATGAAAAGCTTGAAATCCTGCGGCAGGGTCGATTGAAATTTTTATAATTTTTTCAGGATGAGTGTGAGCTGTTTCTTCAATTTCAACGCCTCCTTCTGTGGATGCGAGAAATGTTAAACGGGATGTTGCCCGATCAATGATAAGACTTAAGTAGAATTCTTGTTTAATTGAACACCCTTCTTCAATATAAACCTTTTTTACAAGTCGGCCTTGAGAGCCTGTCTGAGGCGTTATCAGAGTCATACCAAGAATCTGATTGGCAAGGTTTATGGCTTCTTCTTTTGAGTGAGCTAATTTTACACCGCCCCCTTTTCCGCGGCCGCCAGCATGTATTTGTGCTTTAACAACCCAGAGTGGGCCTCGAAGCGTTTCAACAATGTTTTGAACTTCTTGAGAGGTTGAAGCACTTCCTCCTTGTGGGACAGAAACACCAAAGGATTTCAAGAGAGTTTTTGCTTGATACTCATGAATGTTCATTTTAAGAATTCCTCTCACACGCTGAGACGGTTTTTCGATCCAAAATTTGAACAGCTTCTTTAAGCTCACGTACAGCATTGACCGAGCGATCAAACATAGTTTTCTCTTCTTGGTTAAGTTGAATTTCTATAATCCTTTCCACGCCTTTAGCTCCAATTACAGCAGGTACACCGACATAAAGGTCTTTAACCCCATACTCTCCATTGAGCCAGGCAGCGCAAGGGAGAATGCGTTTTTTGTCTTTTAAATACGCTTCTGCCATCGTAATAGCAGAAGAAGCTGGTGCGTAAAAGGCAGATCCAGTTTTGAGAAGACTAATAATTTCACCACCACCCTGTCGTGTACGTTGAACGATAGCATCGATGCGCTCTTGAGTTGTCCATCCCATTTGAATTAATTCTGGAAGTGAGATACCAGCAATCGTTGAGTAGCGAATAAGAGGAACCATTGAATCCCCATGCCCACCAAGAACAGATGTATGGACATCTTCAACAGAGACATTAAATTCTTGGGCTAAAAAATAGCTGAATCGAGCACTATCAAGCACTCCAGCCATTCCAACAACACGCTCATGAGGAAGGCCCGTTGCTTCTCGCATCACCCACACCATCACATCTAAAGGATTCGTAATAATGATGACGAAAGCATGAGGGCAATGATGGCGAATTCCCTCCCCAACCTGACGGACGATTTGTGTATTAATATCTAATAAATCATCTCGACTCATGCCGGGTTTCCGAGGGAGACCAGCGGTTACGATAACAACATCTGCCCCTTCGAGGTTTTTATAGTCATTGGTGCCTGTAAACTTCGCGTCAAACTTTTCAATGGTTGAAGATTCACTAATATCAAGAGCCTTGCCCTGTGGTATTCCTTCCATAACATCAAGAAGCACCATATCTCCGAGCTCTTTCAACCCTATAAGGTAGGCGAGAGTTCCACCAATTTGACCGGCCCCAACGAGAGCAATTTTTGGTCGTGCCATTCTTCTTTCCTGTGTGTTAAATTTAAGAATTATTACTCTGTTTCTTCTGTTCCCACAAGTGAGATGGGGGGGTCTCGTAGAGATGCTCCTTTAAAAAAGCTCCCCCCATACCGAGACCTCGTCCGTCAATCCCATGTTCTAATTCTGGAAGGAGAGAAAGAGTCACAGGAATATGGAGAGCTTTTAAATGTTCCGCTGCCATTTGAGAAAAAGAAGCCTGTAAAACTTGGTCTTCGGTTCCATGAATCAGAAGAATTGGGGGACGTCCAACTTTTAGTTCTTTGGGGTCATTTAGAAAAGCGCCAGAGTATGCGACAACACCTGCACATTGAGGACGATGAATGGCAATATGAAGAGCTAGCATTGCTCCTTGTGAAAAGCCAACTAAAGCAAGGCGATCAGGAGAGAGATTGTAGGTTTTTAAAAGTGCATCTAAATATCGATTAAAGGAAGGGGTCAGCGTTTGAATTTCTTTAAGAATGCGAGCAGAATCCCAATCCTTTAATCCGAACCACTGATTTCCAGAAGAATTCATTTCGCAAACACTCGGTCCATGTGGTGCTATAAATAGCGTATCGGGGAGTAAGGAAGCCCACGATTTCCCTAAAGCGAGTAAATCATCGCCATCAGCTCCATATCCATGAATAAGAACTACAATGGATTTAGGTTGACTGCCAGAAAAAGGCTGAAGACTCGGACCTGAAAAGACAATATTCATTTCATTTTCTCCTTTTGAAAAAACGTCATTACTCACAATACAAATTCCAAGGCCAAGTGCAAGTGCTGGGCCTAAAGGAAATCGTACGCCCTTTTTTAAAAATTGCCAGAGTAAAGCAATTAAAATACCAACCCCACCACTGATAAAGAGAAAGAGGGGAAGTTGAAAGGGTTCTAACCAAAAGCCTGCGGCTGCCATCAGCTTTACATCCCCCAACCCAAGTCCCTCACGCTTTTTAAAAAAGGGATAAATCTTGTAAAGGCCATATCCTATACACCCTAAGATAACAATGCTTAAAACATGATTAATTCCATAAAGAACGAAGCCCAGTAATGCGACGAGGAGCACCAAACCATCTGGAATGATTCCTTCTCTAAAATCTTTTATACTGACAGCAGTTAAAGTAAAAAAAAGGCAGGTGTATAAGAAGGGGGATGGAAAGTGCATGGGAAAGTCTTTTAAAATGGGATTTAACTTACCTTAGTTGAAAGTTCTTGAAAAGTTAAGGTATGAAATTTATCTGTTTAAAATTAGGTAACCTCAGTTTTGGATAAGAGGGTTTAAAAATTTGATGGTAGGTTTGTTTTGCCTGAATTGATAGGTAAGCAGGCAAGAGAGGATATTAACGCGGCAATTCATAGGAGATCTATGGCGTGTGTGGGATAGGTTCATGTGTATCTTTAGGATGTCAAAGATTGTCTCAATAAGAAAGCGTTTCCTGAGAAGTATTTTTTCAATCAATGGCATAAGATAATTTTTCATATTCTTCCTTATCCTCGTGATTAACTTGAGTCCTCTTTGAAAAAGCTTTTTAAAAAGATCTTGAGAGATAAATCCTTTATCAGCAAAAAGAGTCCCCTTTAGGTTGTGAGTCATCTCATCTAATACGCTCCTTTCATCAACGTTTCCTGGAGTAATTTTAACAGCCACAATGCTTCCTTTATGATTAATCACTAGATGCAACTTAAGACCATAAAACCATCCCATCGTCGTTTTTCCTCTCGCTGCAAGTCCCTTAAAAACACGATTTCGATTGATGCGCTTGTTGTACATACAGGCAAAGCTGTGGGATCAGCAATATAAATCCCAGTCTCTTCTCCAAACAAACTCTGCAGCAATACACGTAAAGGAACAAAAAGACGGGGCATAAGTTGTACAAATCGATTGTAGCTAATCAAGTTTGGAAACTCTTGAGCATGCCTTTGCTTAAGATAGGCAATGTAGAAATATTTAAAAACTTTACAAGGGCTTACATGAAACACGATCTCATTGGCTAAGCTCCTTTCTTATTTTTGCAGATTTAAGAATGACTTAGCCTACCATATTTTTTTCGCTTATCCAAAACTGAGGTTAAGATACTGCTTTATCTGATATCTTATCAGGTACCCCGACGGAGTATGAAACTAACTGCGGATGTACAGATACCTAAGCCCTGAAAATCCACCCCCATGCATTGGCCCCCTCTCCATATGTCTGTATCTTAAGGCCGCCGCATGCAAATACAGTTCATTGTCATCTGCACTCATGTGCACAAGATGAGCCACTCTTTCTCCGAGAGAAGGTTCATCCTCACTACACTTAGCGGGAGTCACTGCGCTGAAAGTTGTAATAAAAATTAGTATAAGTAAAATGCTTAATTATCATTTTATAGACCCCGCTGCGAAAGTAGGCTGTGATGAGAGGAGGTGTTGGTAAAAGAGTATCAATTTGCTCTTATTAAAAACGATCAAAGTATACCACCTATCACTCCTCCGATAGTCTCTATTATCTCTGCTGCACCCCCTGCTGCACCACCAACAGGAGCAGGAGCACTACCTGGTGGATATGCTCCAGGCTGGTCATGAAGAGGATACGCGCCGTTACCAATGGTTATAGTCATACCACCCCCCGGAGGACCACCAGCTGGAGGCATTACCGGCATTACTACCAAGGGTAAGGTCACACCCTGCGGAAGAGCACCAGCTGGAGGCACTACCGGCTTTTCTAACATATCATGAGAATCTACAGCTACTGCAGTAGCTGGTACATGTCTAGAATTAGATTTTATTTCCTCTTCTAAAGCAAAAACATTGTTGGCTAGTAATAAAGCCATCGTACATAAACCAAGCTTTTTTGTTTTCATACTCCACCTCCTTAATTTTAATTACCTATTATTTCATATCATAATTAAAGAACTCATACAACCTTCAGAGAGGAATTTTATGCTAGACGTGGTATGATTGCTGACTCAGCACGCGCTATCAATGCTGAGCTCCAGAAGGCTGTTCATAAATATAACTCCTATAGGCCTCATGCCAACTTGAGAAATGCTTATGAAGATAATTTAATTCCAGCGTGATAAACACAGTTGCTATACAGTAAAAGTTGCGAGAGAAGACATAGCTTGGACCAACTCTAACGAGATGCTTTCTAAATAATTTAGCTTATGTATCGCAACAAAGTGGTACGATGCAGGTCTCGTAAGCATCAGGGCATGCGTCGCTACTTACACAACAGCTTTGGCAGTCAGAGAGAGTGCTACACTACACAGATCACTACTACACTTATTAGGACAGCTCTTACAAACTCAGTCTATCTCCTGGCATATGACTGCTTTCCCAGTTAGTGAAAGGCAGTACCCCAGCCCCTTTATTGTGGAACAGTGCTGTTTAATGAGGCTTTCAGCGTTAGGATCCGTACAGGGGGTCGCTCTTTACAGTCTCGCGGGCAGTTTTGAAAGAATGGATGAAGCGCAAAAGTGCTTTTGCGGTTTCAGGTGATAAGGTCGTTTGGATTGGTGAAACCTTTAATGTCTGCGGAGAAACTGCGGATACATGGGATACGTAAGCAAAAAGCGTAAAGGTACTTACAAGAAAGAATGTTTTTCTAAAAAAGGACATGCTTTTCTCCCCTTATATTTGTTTTTGTGCCTTCGAGTAGCCGTGACATCAGCTGATTGTACCTAAATTATCAGCAAACAGAAAATACGAATTGCACGATGTCAAATTAATAGGCGTGCTTGAAATGCGATCTTGAAAGAGTTCGTCGAGCTATACGAATATTTATACTTAAGTTAACCATCTCCACGGATTTTGAACAAACTTTGTTTATCTTGTCATATGCCCCAAGTGGTGGCTGGTATTTGTATTATCTCTCTAGATAGAAGTTGCTCCATCACAATTTATATTTGTGTGCAAGGTTCTTCTCTTGACATGAGGCCAAAAGACCGTTGTCATTATGAAACATGTTGGAGGAAATATGTTTAAAGATCGTTCTCATCTTGAAAGTGTAGTTGAAAAAGCTTGGTTGGAAAGAGAACTTCTTTCGCTCTCAACGACAGGAGAAATCCCAGAAGCCATAAGAGAGATTCTCTTTGAATTGGATCGGGGCGAGCTGAGAGTTAGTGAAAAAAGAGAAAATGGTTGGCAAACGCACGGTTGGGTTAAGAAGGCCATATTGCTTTCTTTTAGGTTGAATGATTCTTTTCTTATGAATCATCACTACTCACCCGCTTACGATAAAGTTCCCTTAAAGTTTGAAGAATGGGCAGAAGAACAATTTAAAGTTGCTGGGTTTCGTGTTGTTCCTGGAGCAATCGTTCGTTATTCGGCCTTTATTGCTTCCGGAGCTGTGATTATGCCCTCTTTCATTAATGTGGGGGCGTATATTGACAGGGGAACAATGATTGATTCGGCAGTAAGGGTTGGATCATGCGCTCAAATTGGGAAAAACTGTCATTTGTCGGATAACGTTGGGGTTGGAGGGGTTCTTGAACCTCCTCAAGCCCAACCTGTTATTATTGAAGATAACTGTTTTATTGGTGCTTGCTGCGAAATTGTCGAAGGTGTTTTTATTGGCGAGGGGAGTGTTTTAGGTGCGGGTGTTATCCTTACAGCTTCTACCAAAATTGTGGATCGCGAAAAGGGAAACATTTTTTATGGAAAGGTCCCGCCCTATTCTGTTGTTGTGCCAGGTGTTCTTCCTGACGTTGATCCAAAGAAACCAGGTGTCAATTGTGCTGTTATTATTAAACATGTTGATGAAAAAACGCGTTCAAAAACATCTATCAATGAGCTATTACGATAATGGATCCTGTCCTCATCAGCCAAGAATTGATTCGTTGTCAGAGCATTACGCCTCAAAATGAAGGAGCATTAGAAGTCGTTGAGAAATACCTCAAACAGCTGGGGTTTGTCTGTGAGCGTTTTGATTTCGAAGGAATTGTCAATCTCTATGCTCACAGAGGTTCTGGCCGTCCTCATCTTTGTTTTGCGGGACATACGGACGTTGTTCCTTTAGGAGAAGCCTCTCTTTGGAAGCATCAACCTTTTCAGGGAGAGATAAAAGATGGCCAGCTTTGGGGGCGTGGTGCGGCTGATATGAAATGTGCAATAGCAGCTTTCATCAGTGCACTCTCTGACGTTGAAGTAGAAGGAGCTCTTAGTCTTTTAATTACGGGTGATGAAGAGGGAGAAGCCCTTCATGGAACACAACGTGTTCTTCCTATTTTAGCTCAAAGAGGCATGATCCCGGATTTATGTTTGATTGGGGAACCTACTTCGTTGAATGTCGTAGGAGATACGTTAAAGATAGGAAGACGGGGAAGTATCGTTGGTCATCTTACGTGTTATGGGGTTCAGGGGCATATTGCTTATCCACAGAACACAGATAACCCTATTCCACGAATGATACAGTGCCTCAAAGCTCTATGCAGTTATGAATTTGATGCAGGAACAGATATTTTTGAGCCCACTCGCTTGGAAATAACCTCAATAGATGTAGGCAACAATGCTTCAAACATTATTCCTCAAAAAATTAATGCTCGTTTTGGAATTCGTCTAAATATACTTCAAAAGGCCGAAGAACTTTGTGAAGTGATTCAATCGATCTGTAAGACCCACGCAGCTGAACACGAGCTTCAGCTGACCATTCATGGAAATGCTTTTTTAACGAAAGAGCAGGAAAAAGTGAGTCTTATTCAAAGGGCTGTGAAAGTTGCTACAGGATGCTTACCCGCTTTGAGTACGACTGGTGGAACGACAGACGGTCGGTTTATAAGTGCTTATTGTCCTGTGATTGAATGTGGGATGCGCGAGGCTACAATGCATCAGATAGATGAACATGTAGCTCTTGATGATATTTGGAAATTGACAGAGATTTATACGTCTATACTTAAAGCCTTCTACTTGCCAGAAGCCTTCTCATCTGGTAGGGAGGTGCAATAGATAAAAAGGAGTTGGCTATGAGTTGGTTTACCACTTTCGTACGTCCAAAAATCAATGCTCTTATGAGAAAGAAAGAGATTCCCGATAATCTCTGGCATACGTGCACCCAATGTGAACAAATGATTTTTCACAAAGATTTGATAGCACATCAGAATGTGTGTCGCCACTGCGGACATCATATGCGTTTTCCAGTTAAAGTACGTCTTGAAACTCTTTTTGACCAAGGGGATTATACGCGTGTACCCCTCTCATCTGTTCTTCTGGATCCTCTTAAATTCAGGGATACAAAAAAATACCCCGACCGCTTAAAGGCCGCTCGTGCAGATACAGGTGAGGAAGATGCCATTATTGTTGCTGAAGGAATGATAGGGGGATATCCTGTCGTTATTTCAGCTTTTGATTTTTCCTTTATTGGAGGATCAATGGGGATGGCAGTTGGTGAAGGACTTGTAAGAGGTGCTGAGCGTGCGACCGAGCTTAAAGCAGCCTACATCGTTATTCCTTCCTCGGGTGGAGCCCGTATGCAAGAGGGTATCCTTTCCTTGATGCAAATGCCGCGTTCGGTGATTGCGGTTGAGCAAGTAAAGGAGGCTGGCCTTCCCTATATTACCCTTTTAACAAATCCGACAACAGGGGGAGTCGCTGCCTCTTTTGCGATGCTTGGAGATATAGCAATTGCTGAACCAGGAGCTGTTATTGGATTTACAGGAGCTCGCGTACTTCAAGAAACGATCCGTCAGGCTTTGCCTTCGGGGTTTCAAAGCGCTGAATTTCAGTTAGAACATGGTATGGTTGATATGGTTGTTTCCCGTCAAGGCATTCGTCAAAAATTAGTGGATATTTTGAGTATTTTGATGAGGAAAGATGCTTAGGTAGGTGTTTTCTATGTCATCTAAACTTCAGATAAGAGGCTTTGAAAGCCATCTTACCTTCTTCAAATCACTTCATCCGTTAGGATAGTGTAGTATGGCTTCATTCCCCGACTTACGATATCCCAAAAATGTTCTAGATTCCATTCTTCTAGGCTAATTCGGAAGCGATGAAAAATTTCAACATACCAGAAATAGTCTTCTGGCGGGACAGTTATAAGATATCTTGATATAAGCTCTGCCTGTCCAGGATAATCTAAAGCAGGATCTACAATGGCAAGGTAGAAGCTTGCGAATAATGTTTTATCCTTTATGTTAGGATAATCCATAAAGATATAACATGGATAATATGTATATTTTAAGGACACTGCATAAGGAAAATTAGTAAAAGGAGATCTCTCTCCATACTCTAGTGCTTTAGAAGACAGAAAATTCGCAAGAGCGCGAGGACGTGCCTTCATTGGCAATTCATACTTTTTCTTAAAATCCTGCACCATTTTCACTATCTTCATATCCAAGTGAACCCTGGACAATACCCATATCATATGATCGAGATCATCTCCTGATAGCTTGTCAAATCGAACCTTTTTAGAGAGTTTATCCAATACTTTCCGTTGTTCTTTATTTAGAACATAATCAATTTTATTTGCTTTCAAACATTCCTGGATTCTCAATATTTCCCTTTGAAAAGGAGTCAATCTGGTGTCATCGAGTGACCACAAAAATCTCTCAAATTTGGGGTGCCAGTGATACGGTCCTTGGGGAAGATTTAGTGTAAACATATCCTGGTACTGAGGATCTAGCCCTAACCCTTTAATGAGCCGGCTGGCAACCTCATGCTGCCTACCAATCCTATCAGTGTCAGCCAGTAAATGAGCACACGCTGGTTCTAATATACTGACAGCCTTGGCAAGGTGATCAACCCCTTCATCGCTGAGAGCTATTGGCTTTTGAGAAGGGCGAGATATGGTAAATGCACTATTTGGGGTTAAATCTTCCTCAAATCCTAATATTCCTATAATACGCTGTTGGATATTAGAAAAGCGATGTATCAGCTTTAATTCTTCACCAGCAGCACTTACTCTCTGACTGATACCCTCAGGAAGTTTTTTAGAATAGCTTGTGGCAGCATCCGTATGCCTTGGTGAATCTGCTGTAATTGTAATCTTAATTGGTGAGGTATCTGCTTGCTCTGCGAGGCTTGCAATGGCGGGTTCGTTTCTATCCAAATCTAAGAGAAAGCGTATCCACGAGGACGCGTATAAAATGCTTACATGATCACCATCAGAATCATCCTCGCTATTTTGCGCCGAAAGGCCCATTGTTATCAAAAATAACGTTGCAGTGAAAAGCAAGAATATTGAAGTCAAATTATTTTTCACTTTAATATAACCAAAAAAAATTACTTTATTGGTGTATTTACTATATATTTAAAAAAACACAAGGAAAAAATTGTCTCAATTCATTCTGAGAGCTTGTTATATCCTCAATAGGAATAAAGTTTTCTTTTTATTTTTCTAGCCCATCAGCAGCCCGAGCTAAATATAAAACAGAAATTTTTTTCATACCTTAACTAAACATTAGCCCATGTGTTACCCACATTTGTTTCGACGACAAGAGGAACAGACAAAGAAACTATAGACTGCATGGTGGTGGTTATGCAAGCTTCTGCTCTTTCAAGATCATTTTCCATAATCTCGAAAATAAGTTCGTCATGAACTTGAAGAAGCATATGGGCTTCAAGATGTTTCTGTTTGAAAAGATGAGTAAGCTGAATCATTGCTTTTTTTATAATATCTGCATTCCCTCCTTGAAGGGGGGCATTGATGGCTTGTCGTTCGGCAAAACTTCGACGATTAGGATCTCTGCTCTGAATATCAGGAATAAAACAGCGACGTCCTAAAAGAGTTGTTACATATCCGCGTTCCCGTGCTTCTTGTTTCATGCGTTCCATGTAACTTTGAATTCCAGGATAACATTTAAAATAGGTCTGAATATATTGGGCTGCACTTTCCCTATTAATGCCTAGTTGTCGAGCAAGTCCAAAGGGGCTAATACCATAAATAATACCGAAATTAATCGCTTTTGCGCGTTGTCTCAACTCAGATGTCATTTCGTTTAACGGAACTCCAAAAACTTGAGAAGCTGTTTCTGCGTGGATATCTTTTCCTTCTTTAAACGCATTTTGGAGTTCGGGAAGATCCGCCATATGGGCTAGTAGGCGTAACTCAATTTGAGAATAATCAACCGAGAGGAGTTTCATCCCAGGACTGGCAAGAAAAGCCGAGCGAATCTTTTTCCCTTCTTCCGAGCGAATGGGGATATTTTGTAAATTGGGATCAGATGATGCAAGCCTTCCCGTTGAAGTTGCTGTCATGGCATAAGAGGTATGAACACGTCCCGTTTTTGGGTTAATTTGGCGCGCTAAAGTGTCTGTATAGGTGCTCTTTAATTTTGATAATTGACGCCATTCTAAAAGCTTATCAGCGATGGGAAAGCCTTGTTCAGAAAGACTATCTAAAACTTCTGCTGATGTTCCATAGGCGCCTGTTTTGCCTTTTTTCCCACCGGGAAGTTTGAGTTTTTCAAATAGAACGTCCCCTAACTGCTTAGGAGAAGCTAAGTTAAACACTTCTCCTATATCGGCATGAATTTGCTTTTCGATATCTTCAAGTCGTTTTTCAAACTCTCCACTCAATTTTTTTAAAATAATGGGATCAACTTTGATCCCACGATACTCCATATCGACGAGCACGGGAATCAAAGGGCGTTCGAGTGTTTCATAAACGGTAGATTGATGTTCCGTAAAAATACGAGGTTTTAGAAGGGAGTAAAGTTGATAGGTAATATCCGCATCTTCGGCAGCATAATGAAGAGCATTGTCTAAAGAAACTTTATCGAAAGTAACTTGGCTGCGCCCAGATCCCACCACATCTTGGTATTTAATCGTATTATAATCGAAATGGAGTTTGGCTAATTCATCCATTCCATGTCCATGCTGTGCTCCTTCAAGAACATAAGAAATGACCATGGTATCGTCTACAGGACTGATATCAATTCCATACTTCTTAAGGACAAGAGCATCATACTTGATATTTTGCCCTATTTTTAAAATGCCAGGATCTTCGAGAAGAGGCTTTAAAAGGTTTAACGCTTCCTTCAGCGGAATTTGGCGAGGTGTTGTACCGGGATTTAGAAGGTCTCGCTCTTCTCCTCTGTGCCCTAGAGGAATATAACAAGCCTTGGTGGCTTCAGTAGATAAGGAAATACCTACAAGTTGAGCTTCCATCGCGTCTAAAGAAGTCGTTTCTGTATCAAAGGCTGTGAAGCCAACGATATGAATGCGTTCGATCCATTTCTTTAAGACTTCAATATCTTGAACGAGTTCATAGTCAGCTTTTTTCTGAGGAGTAGAGGGAGTTTCCCTTTCAAGTCGATGGACGAGAGCGTTAAAGTTTTGTTCTTTCAGAAAGGTAAAAGCTTTAGCAGGGCGAAAAGGCTTAACCGCGAAATTCTCTAAGGGCTCGGTTCCAGGAACGTCATCTTTTAGTTTGACAAGGTCTTTCGAGATACGTGCGTTTTCTGCGTGGAGAAGAAGCGACTCTCGCCGCTTAGGTTGTTTAATTTCGGCAGAATGAGCTAAAAGATTTTCGAGTGTACCATAAATCTGAATTAATTCAGCAGCCGTTTTAATACCAATACCAGGAACCCCAGGAACATTATCTGTCGAATCTCCTGCAAGGGCTTGAACATCGACAACTTGTTCTGGTGGTACACCAAATTTTTCTTTAACTTCTTCAACACCAATGAGCCGGTTTTTGATAGGATCGAGCATGCGTACTGATCCTCCAACAAGTTGCATGAGATCTTTATCAGAAGAAACAATGGTTACTTCTCCTGGTTGAGAATGAGCATAGGTTGCGATCAAATCATCGGCCTCATATCCTTCTTTTTCAATATAAGGGACATCAAAGGCTTCACAAGCTTGGCGAATAAGAGAGAACTGAGGAATCAGTTCGGGAGGTGTTTCTTCACGATTTGCTTTATAGGCAGGGTAAATTTGATTGCGGAAGTTCTCTCTTCCAGCATCAAAGACAACAACCAAGTAATCCGGATTTTGTTCTTTTAAAAGTTTAATCAGCATGTTGGTAAAACCAAGCACGGCGCCAATGGGTGTTCCATCCGGACGTGTCAGAGGAGGAAGAGCATGAAATGCTCTAAAGATATACCCTGATCCATCGACAAGGTAAATTTGAGGAACCTTCTGAGTCATGAGGTGCAGCCTTTTTAAAAAACAGAAGGATCAGAATAAACGAATGTTATTTTCCATTCTTGGTGACATTGAGACGTTCACGTAATCCTTTCCCCGCTTTAAAAAAGGGGACATACTTACCTTCAACTTTCACCTTTTCACCAGTTCGTGGGTTCCGCCCCATGCGCCTATCGCGGTAACGGACTGAAAATGCTCCAAATCCTCTTAACTCGACACGATGACCTTTTCCAAGAGCCGTGGTTATTTCTGCAAAAATAATATCAACGGCTTTTTCGACTTGTCGCAAGGACATGTCTGGAAATTGCAGATTTAACTTATAAACCAGCTCTGATTTTGTCATGCTCCCCTCATTCTTTGCTAACTATTTCAAGAGTATACCTCTTTTAGCACATGAGAACAAGAAAAAGTCATCATTTGACTATTGGGAGAGAAAGGTTATTCCTTTAAGGCCCTGAGAGGAGATGTGAACTTATTTAGATCGATAGAAAATTATACACCCTCAAAATTTAAGATTTAATTTCCTTTTCCAACACCTTATAAAAATTATCTTTTGCTTGACGTTCAAACCAAGGGTGGTGCCCGCACTTTTCTAAAAGGATAAACCGAAAATCCTTTAGTGTACGAGAAAGAGGGATTTGAACGCCATCGGTTGGATGGGGGTCGTAATCTCCATGAATGGCAACAACGGGGCACTTGATGGAATTTCCATAGTCAAGTAGCTCTCCATTGATACGAAGTGTATGCACCTCCTTCCATACTTTTTCGTATATCTCGTGAGAGATTTCCAGATGCTCATTTTCGAAAGGCAAAGGATCATAAGAATCCGCTCGAGAATCAAGCTCTCCTATCTGAGCGAAAACTTCATCCTTATTCGTTATTTGAGGATCATTGAACTGCTTTAAAAGTTTTTCTATCGTTGCCCGGTCTTTGGGTCCCATACGCTTGAGACGGGTATTCATAATTTCTGCAGCATATCTTTCTTCAAACACGCCACTGCTTAACAAAATAAGCTTTTTGACGAAAGTCGGGTAAAGGCTCGTAAAAACATAACTGAGCCAGCTTCCATAGGAATATCCAATAAGAATAATAGGGAGTTGCGCCTGTTCTTCTAAGACAGCTTTTAATTCTTCGAGTTGCCCAGCAAAACTGAATTCCGTTTGAAGAGGCTCCAGAACACCAATATTTTTAGAGAGATGAGTTGCAACTGGGGCCATTTCGCCAGCCCCACCTGGGCCACCATGAATCAGAGCAACGTTATAAGGTTGTGTTCCATATTTTCTAAAATTTGGCATAAGATTCCTCAAATTTTGGATTTCTCTCGTCTGTTTATTATCTATTTGAAGCATGATATGATGACAAGAAACCTATCTCTTGTTTTTTACTTACAATGGCCAATTTTTCCTCTTGTATTATGGGGATTTTAATTTTAAAAATGTATTATGACATTAAGTTTACTCGCACAAAACCCTTGTTTTCTCTATAAGCGACCTCGTAGCATATAGAGGCAGTTTGAATCTGCCCTAGTGATGTAAGGTTTGTTCCTCGCAAAATTTCATTAACCTTTTATATTTATAATTAAAATTAAGATGATCTCTTGTGGATCAGAGGATGAATTATCATGGAAAACGTAACTTTTATTGGATCTGCGTCTGGGTGGGGTGCTCAAGTCCGAGAGACAGAAAAAGGCCCTGAATATCTTCAACAATCAGGTGTATTAAATTCCCTTCATGTTCACTGGATATGGAAGGAAACACTCTTTCCTTCTAAAACATCTCAACAAATTTCTCTTCCACCAGGTCCTTTAACGCTTCCTTATATTGAAGATATTTGCTTGCGTCTGTCTTCTTCTGTTGCGGAGACTCTTCAATCTCGTCAGTTTCCAGTTGTTATTGGTGGGGATCATGTCATTGCGGTGGGAACATGGGCTGGAGTTATTCATCAACTCAAAACAAAGCAAAATTTTGGGTTGATTTGGATTGATGCGCATATGGATGCTCATACTATGGAAACAACCCCTTCAAAGGCTTTTCATGGAATGCCTTTGGCAGCGTTACTTGGCTTTGGCGAGCCTTCTTTGGTGAATGTATTAGAAAATGGCCCTCTCTTAAATCCAAAGCACGTGTGTTTAATCGGTGTGCGTAGTTATGAAGAAGGCGAAGAAAACCTTCTTAAGCGTTTGGGCGTTCATATTTATTATATGAAAGAGGTGCAAGAACGTGGCTTTGAATCTGTGTTTAAAGAAGCAGTTCAATTAGTTAAAAATGGCACACGAGGATACGGTATTTCAATTGATTTGGATGCGTTCGATCCAGATGAAGCGCCTGGGGTTGGTACGCCAGCTCCCCAAGGTTTACAAGCGCAAAAAGTGCTTCCGTTTCTTAAGATTGTTCAAGGTGATACTCAATTGAAAGCTCTTGAAATTGTAGAGTTTAATCCCGATCGTGATAAAGATAAAAAAACACTTTTTCTTCTGAGAGACGTACTTAAAGAAATTTTAGAAAAAGATAGAGGGTAGAAATGAAAACACAAGATTATATCGCACTTGATGCTTTAGTATCCCCTCCGACCTATTCTCCGCTTCCTGTGGTTTTATCTAGAGGAGAGGGTGTCTGGCTTTGGGATGTGGAAGGAAAAAAATACCTTGATATGATGACTGCTTATTCAGCGGTTAGTTTTGGACATGCCCACCCTCGTTTGTTAAAGACATTAACTCACCAAGCAAAAAAACTTGCTATGACTTCTCGTGCGTTTCACACAGACCAACTTTCCCCCTTTGTCGAAAAAGCTTGTATCTTTTCAGGATTTGAAATGGGAATTCTCATGAACACAGGAGCTGAAGCTGTCGAAACAGCAATCAAAGTTGCGCGCAGATGGGGTTATGAAGTTAAAGGAATCCCTGAAAATCAGGCTGAAATTATTGTCGCAGAGAATAATTTCCATGGAAGAACAACGACCATTATTAGTTTTTCAACAGAATCTGAATACCGTCGGGATTTTGGACCTTTTACACCTGGATTTAAGGCTGTTCCCTTTGACAATGCGGAAGCTTTAGAAAAGGCAATTACTCCCAATACGTGTGCCTTTCTTGTCGAGCCTATACAAGGAGAAGCTGGCATTATTGTTCCTTCGAAGGGGTATCTGCAAAAAGTGCGGCAAATTTGCACCGAGAAGAACGTTCTGCTGCTACTTGATGAAGTCCAGTCTGGTCTGGGCCGAACGGGAAAAATGTTTGCTTTTCAGCATGAGAATATCAAACCAGACGGTTTGATTTTAGGCAAAGCCCTTGGAGGAGGCATTCTTCCCATTTCTCTCTTTTTAAGTCGACGTGAAATTCTTTCTTTGATGACACCAGGAAGTCACGGATCCACCTTTGGAGGGAATCCTCTTGCTTGTGCTGTAGCCCATGAGGCCCTGTCTATATTGGAAGAGGACCGTTTAGATGAGCGTGCATCCGAATTAGGAAGCTATATGTTAATGCGCCTTAGGAAAATTAAGTCTTCTCTTATTAAGGAAGTCCGAGGATGTGGCCTTTGGGCAGGAGTCGATTTTCATAAACATCTGATTTCTGCTAAGGAAGTATGTGAAAGAATGTGTAAAAATGGTGTTCTTTCTAAAGATACACATCATACGGTTGTTCGTTTTGCCCCCCCTCTTATAATTACACAAGAAGAGATAGATTTCGGTCTCAATCTTTTTGAAGAAGTCTTAAAAGATATTGAAAAAACACGTGAAGGGAATTCAATTTAATGTTAAGAAATGAATCAAGTAAGCCTATGTTTAGAAAGAAACCGAAGTGCCAACGATGATTTACCCTGAATTTCCTAATCTTCATATTCTTAACCATCCTCTGATTCAACACAAACTTACGCAAATGAGAAAAATTAACACACCTAAGCATGAGTTTCGTCGACTGCTTCGAGAGATTGCTCTTCTAATGGGTTATGAAATCACGCGGGATTTACCTTTGACAAAAGAAATTATTTCAACTCCCCTTGCTTCTATGGAGGCCCCGGTTATTGCGGGTCAAAACCCAGTCATCGTTCCAATTTTGAGAGCAGGCTTAGGTATGGCAGACGGTCTTTTAGAACTTATTCCTGAAGCAGATGAAGGTCATATTGGGATGTATCGCGATCCTAAGACAAAGCAACCGGTTGAATATTTGGTTAAGTTGCCGAGCGCCAATAGTCGTATTTTTTTCTTGGTTGATCCAATGCTTGCAACGGGAAATTCGGCTGTGGCTGCAGTCGATACCTTAATCAAGCATGGTGTAGAAGCGTCCAAAATTAAATTTTTGTCTTTAGTGGCTGCACCTGAAGGCGTCACTGTCTTTAATAAAAAGTACGCTCATATTCCGGTATATACGGCAGCTCTTGATGAAAAGCTCAATGAGAAAGCGTATATTATTCCAGGATTAGGCGATGCAGGTGACCGCCTTTTTGGGACCTTGTAGAAGATTATAAGGAGAAGCTTCTTTGAATATTACGTTTTATGAGACTCCTCAACGATTTTAGTTTTAGGGATTAGATGTTCCTAACTAATTTGAGCTTTTAATAAATTGGAAATTTGCTTAGAGTATATTTTATGAATTTTAAGTCACGTCATCTGCAGCGATTAAGTCAAAAAGCTATTGCGCCTTTTATTGTTCTTTCTGTACTGGGGTATTTTGTGTATCACTCTGTTCAAGGAGATAGAGGAATCCTTGCTTGGATGCAACTTCAAGAACGTTTTCTTAAAATTCAAAGTGAATTAATTGAGCTAACGCAAGTACGAGAAGAACTTGAAGAAAAGGTGCAGGGGTTACAACCAGAAAGTATTAAAAGAGATCTTCTTGATCAACAAGTTCGCTTACAACTTGGCTATATTCGTCCAGATGAAGTTGTGATTCTAAAGGTGGATAAAGAGGAAGAATTAGACTCTACGATGATGTCGCCCGCTGTTGAATGAAACTAACGTTTTCTCCAGCAGCTTCTAATTTTTTTATGCCTATACCCAATATTTCTTTTGCAAAAACAAAAAGACTCGGTTCAAAACGACAATGAGTTAATAACCATTTATCTTGGAAAAGCATTTCTCTTTCAGGGCCAGTCCAGGTTGAAAGAGAAGCTTCCACATGTTGTAAATGGACTTCAATCTTGTCGAGTGCATTAATAAAGAGAGCTTCATAACTTTTCTTTTCCTCATATTCTTCCCATAACGATAAGAAGTCTTTACCAGTTTCATCGGGAAGAGCAGCGCATATCTTTACCATAGCAGTTCTTTCTGAAGCCTGTTTTCTTTCTTTTTCTTCCAGGGTTTTGATTTCAAAGACTGGAATATCTCCCACCTCTGCTTCAGCTAAATCGTGAAGAATGGCCATTTTTAAGCACTTTTCAAGATCAATAGGTTGACTAAGATATGGTGCAAAAAGGGGGATCATCAAACTCATTCGCCAGGTGTGCTCCGCAACACTTTCTTGGCGTCCGGAGGAAAGCCATGAATGTCGCATTTCGCATTTTAGTTTTTCAGCTATATTTAAGAATTCAATGATTTGATTTATCAGAGTTGGGTTTAACGAAGACATTATCTTATCCTTAAGTTTAAAATATGTGGATACAATGCTTTAATTATATTCTCTTGAGCAAGAAGAGATGTAGATTTATACGACACTAAAATCCGCGAATTTAGCTTGCTCATCTAATTACAAAAATGACGACTCCACCTGTGTAATTGCATAAATGTTAAATGGTCTACCACCTCAACTTATGCCATTCACTGTTCTTGAATATTGACGTGGTATCATTTATGAAACATCTATAGATATGACAGTAAGCTAAATTCATTAAGAATTTATAAAAAGATATAAAAGCCTAAACAGACGACGTCACTCTACCCATAGCTAGAAATTTCTTTCGTCTATGCTCACGAACAACTTTTCGGTCGAGTGAAAGAAGTGGCTTAAGAGATTTTTCGATAGCATCTCCAACAGCGAGAATTGTTATTTGAGGATTACGTTGTGCTCCTCCCAATGGTTCGGGAATAATGGTATCTATGACACCGAGTTGCTTTAAATCTTGAGCTGTAAGTTTTTGAGCAGCAGCAGCTTCTTCTTTTTTATCTCGTGTTCGCCATAAAATAGAAGCACATCCCTCTGGTGAGATAACGGAATATATTGCGTGTTCAAGCATCATGACAACGTTTGCAAAAGCGAGAGCTACAGCTCCGCCAGAGCCACCTTCACCAATAACAGTTGTTACGATGGGTACGTGAACAGCAGCGCTTATCTCAAGGCTTCGTGCAATAGCTTCGGATTGGCCTCTTTCCTCAGCTTCGATAGCAGGATGAGCGCCTGCTGTATCAATAAAGGTAAGGATAGGAAGTTGAAATCGATCCGCCAGTTGCATTAAACGGGCTGCTTTCCGATACCCTTCTGGCCGAGGCATGCCAAAGTTATGCTTAAGACGAAGCTCAGTATCTTTGCCCTTTTCATGACCTAATACGACGACCGAATGACCACGAAATCGTCCAAGTCCTCCGATTATAGCTTGATCTTCCCCGAAATTTCGATCGCCAGCAAGTGGGGTAAAATCCGTGATTAAAGCACTAATGTAGTCACTTGTATGAGGGCGCTGAGGGTGACGAGCAACCAATACTTTTTGCCAGGGTGTGAGATTTTGATATGTTTTTTTAAGAAGTTTTTCTGCCTTCTCTTGAAGACGCTTGACTTCACTTGCGATATTGACTTCACCGTTTGATGAAAAATGACGCAACTCTGCAAGTTTGCTCTCAAGTTCTGCGATAGGTTTTTCAAAATCAAGTATTACAGCCATCAACTCATTTGCCTTATAAAAGTTTCACTAAGTCTTGAGTTGAATCTAAACGGGGTTAACGTATGGTTCAAGCAAAACCTAAAATGAATGCTATTTAGTTTGACGGGGGTCTTGCTTTTTTATTGATTAACGTTCTTGTATTTTTTTAACAATCGCTCCACGACTAATACGTCCCTTGATAATGACTCGAGGGCCTACTTCGATAATTCCCTTCCCAGAACCAAAAGTAATATTTCCTGATACAACGGTCCTCCCTTTTAATCTTAATACTTGCTGTTCGTGTACGTTGTTCATTTTTTGAATAAGAATGCTCAGTACATAAACATTGTCGAGGAGGATATTGTTTCCAAAAACATAAAGGTCCTTAAGGTGAGCACTTTTTGCATGAAAAGATCCAATGATGTGTGTGTTGTTTGAGACGTTAAGATTCCGCAATTTGACATTACCTGTAACTACTAGTTGATTCGTTTTTATATTACTTGCAATGAAGGAGCCTGTGATTTCAAGACTACCAAATTGCCCATGATCACTATTTTCTGTGGGACCAACAATATGTGCTTTGCCTTTGACATTGATATTATGAAATTGAAGTTTTCCATTAACCTCCAGAGATTGTACGTTTTGATTTCTAAGTACAGTAGGGCCACTAAAAGTAAGAACGTCCAAAAAGGGAGATGTATTAACTTTCGGGCCTGCTTTTTTTTTGGGTCTAAGGGGAGCTGGTTTGTTTGCAAAAACGTGCTCACTCATAAAAGTTGTAAGCACAAAAATCATTAATAATGCTTTTGGTATCATTTTAGCTTTAGGTATCTATGGATATGAAAAATTGAAAAATGGTGTTCATTTGCTACAGAGTTGCTCCCTAAGTTCTTATGCAGTTTATCTTTTGTAAGATTAATTGCTTTTATTAAAAAAAAGGGTATCAAGGAAAAGAGGGTTTTGCAAGCGGATGAAATGTATTGACCATTTCGGTCAGATCATCCTGGGCTATATGTGTATAAATCTGGGTTGTCGAGATGTCACTGTGGCCCAGAAGCTTTTGCACAATGATAAGATCGGCTCCATGACGTAAAAGGTGGGTTGCAAAAGCATGTCGTACAATATGAGGAGAAATCTGTTCTGGGTTTAACCCTACTCTCAAAGCCAGCTCCTTTAACAATTGGCCAAATCTTTGGCGGGTTAAATAGCCTTCTTGGCTGGCTGAGGGGAAAAGCCAGGGAGAATCCTTCGCTTTTGGTAAAAAAAGATGCCTTACTGTTAAATACTTATGAAGCGCTTCGACTGCAGAGGGGGTTAACGGGGCTAATCGATCCTTATTACCCTTGCCTCGAATTAATAGGAAAGGTTTTTCATTTTTTAAAGCTTCGTAGGCAGCATTGAAAGTAAGAGAAACGAGCTCACTGACACGAAGGCCGCTCGCATATAAAATTTCTAAAAGCGCAAAAAGTCGTAATCCTTCAGGCCCGCTCCAAGTCTTAGCTCCTTCTAATAGATGATTTATATCGGTTTCGCTCAAAACAGATGGCAATTTTCGACGATAACGTGGTGCTTCTACAAGAGAAGTTGGGTTTTCTGTAATTTCACCTTCACTCATAAGGAACTTATAAAATTGACGTAATGAGGAAATCCTTCTCGCTAAGGAAGTTGCTGCAAGGTGCTTTTGAGTTATCAAATAATTTTTGATGTCCGTTGAGACAACGAGGTGGAAATCCTTATCCTTCAGAAATTTAAGAAAATCTTTTAGGTCTGTTTCGTAAGCACTCAAAGTGGATCTTGTCGCTCCCTTTTCTGCAGCCATCATTTCTAAGAAACGATCAATGACCATCATAAGGAACCTCAAGCGTACTGCAACGAATATTAACTACGACTTTGGGACAGAAAGCTTTTTCTCGAGAGCTTTATTGATAGTTTCAATTGTACCATCGCCTTGCTGCATAACGGAAGCATACTCGGAGCGTTGTGTGATTCCCATGCTAATACCTTCTAAAATTACATCATAAATTCGGATCTCTCCATTTTTTTCAAATATCTTCCAGGCAATTGGAATGATTTGACCACTTGGTCTTATGATTTGGCTTAAAACCGTAATTCCGCCATCAGCTTCAACACGAGAACCTAGAATGTCGAATTCTTCAGATGTATAATCTTTAAATCGTGTTGCGTAGCTTGCAACCGTTGTTTCTTTAAATAATTCTAAAAACCTTCTTTTTTCTTCATCACTTGCTTGCTTCCAGTGTCTTCCAAGAACGAATTTTCCAATGGCTTTTAAATTGAATCTCGTCTCTAAAATTTCCCTAAATTGAGAAGCGCGCTCTTGGTCAGAAATTGATTGATCTGTCAAAAGCATAATGACAGTTTCTCCGATATCAGCCATGAACACTTCAGCTTCTTGAGGTGTGATGTTAGCTTGGAGTGTCTCTGACCATATAAAAAGAGAAACAAACATATAGATAAATTTTTTCATAAGAATACCCTTCATTATAAATCCTCATCTTCATCATCTGGGCGTGGTGTATCAAGATTTTGAGTTTCTTTTGATATTAAATACTCACGCCTTGCTAAGTACCATTCGCGAAAGGCCAGGTAAGGATCTAGAGCTTTCGTTTTAAGTTCTTTGATAATTTCGATATTATCTGCTTTAGCATCTAGGAGCTGCATACCAGAGCGTGTATAGCTATAAACAGCTCTATCATCAAGGTAGGCCCACCAATTAATGGGATCAAAACCATAATCTCCTATGCGACCAACTGTATCTCTTAAAGTAGAAGGTCCAAGTATGGGTAGGACAAGATAAGGCCCTGGCTGAATTCCCCAAGAGGCAAGCGTAAGCCCAAAGTCTTCTTTTTTGTAAGGAATATCCAAACCTGTTGAGATGTCAAAAAGACCTCCAATACCCACGGTAGAATTAATCAAAAAACGTCGCAAAGTATCTTCCGCGTCGCCCATTTCGCCTTGAAGGAGGTTATTTGCCAAAACAATGGGTTCGCTTAAATTTCTTAATACATATCCGACGCGTTCACGAAAGAATTCGGGAACAACACCTTTATACATTGCGGCAATACGATCAAAGAAAATTTCATCGAGGAAATCATTGAACGCAAAAATACCTCGATTCATAGGCTCCCACGGATCATCATCTTCTATTTGTGGTGAGGGCTCAAGGACCTGCTCAAGCTCTTGAGCATTCATGTGGAGTGTTTCACCGGGATGTAAGTCTTCATTCATATAATTCCATGCGTCTTCTTGCGCATGGAGAGAAGGAATTATTAAATTTAGAAGAAATATGAGAGGAAAAAACAGGTTCATGTCAGCTTCACGTTATTTATTTTAACCGCCAGTTTATGCTTCTTAAATAAATCTGTAAAGTTAATCATAAATATAGTCCTTCAAAGCTTCCATGACACGTTCTACCGTTGCTTCATGTGCATCATCGTTACTTTCAACAATAAGATCTGCTTTAGCGTAGATAGGATAACGTCGTTCAATCATTTCTTCGAGAATTTGTCGTGCGTCTCCATCAAAAAGGAGAGGGCGCGTATCTCTTCGAATAACACGTTCATAAAGGATTTCAGGATCTGCCCTAAGCCACAAGGAAATTGCATTCTCTTTAATGAGTTCTCGACTTTCAGCTTCTACGAAGGCTCCGTCACCTGTAGAAATAACTTGAACCTGACTATTTAAAAGGCGCTTAATTACTCTTCGTTCAGCGTCACGAAAAGCTTTTTCGCCCCATGTTTCAAAAATATCTGCAACAGAACACCCGGCTGCCCGCTCAACTTCTTGGTCTGAGTCATGAAATGGGACACCGAGTTTTTGTGCAATACGCCACCCAATGCTGCTTTTCCCTGCTCCCATCATTCCAACAAGAACTAAAGTTTTTGGTAACACAAGGCTTGTCGAATATCGTTTTGATTTTGTTTTCATTCCTTTGTAATCTTTCTTACTTTCCTTTAACATAGCCAATTGTAACGCAAGAGGAAACATCTTTCATAATGGAAAAAATGACAAGTCATATCCCTAAAATAGATATATTCTCTCAAAAAGAAATGGTTATCTTTAAACCAAATGGTTTATGGAATGCAAAAACAGCGAAAGTGGCTGAGCCACTTTGTACAAATATTTTGGCAAAAGCACTGCCAAATCATCTTGTGTTTGACCTTGCCGAATTGCAGCAGGTAGATACCTCTGGTGTTTGGCTTCTACATCGTACTGTTCAAGAGTTAGAATATAAAGGTCATCAGGTTGAACTTCGTAATCAAAATAGAGTGTTTCAAACACTTTTATCCCGTCTAGATCCTTATAAACCTGCTTTTGAAAAGATGCATCAACGACGTTCGTTTTTTGAAGAGCGCTTGGTTGAGTTTGGAAAGACAAGTGTCGATTTAGTTTTTTTAATAAGAGATCTTATTACTTTCTTGGGGCAAATTACAGTTGGGGTCTTTCTTACATTCTTGCAACCATGTCGACTGCGTATCATTTCAACCATATCTCATATTGAGCGGTTTGGCGTAAATGCCCTTCCTATCGTTTCGTTGATGTCTATTTCTCTTGGGTTGGTCTTAGCTTATCAAGGAGAAGAACAACTTCGTCGTTTTGGAGCTGAAATTTACACCATTAACCTCGTCAGTATCTCAGTTTTAAGAGAGGTCGGCATTCTTATTACCGCAATTTTAGTTGCGGGAAGAACAGGTAGCGCTATTACAGCTCAAATAGGAATTATGAAAATCAACCAAGAAGTTGATGCTCTTAATACATTGGGATTAAGTCCGATGGATATTCTGATCATTCCTCGCATTTTAGCTTTGGTCATTGTTATGCCTCTTCTTGCTTTTGTTTCTGATATTGCAGGACTTGTTGGTGGAGGAATCATGGTTATATTTTCTTTAGATGTCTCTCCTCAGCTTTATATTCATCGTGTTGGCGAGGCTGTGACAATGGGAGGATTTTGGGTGGGTATTTTAAAAGCGCCTCTCTTTGGAGCTATTATTGGTGTTGTTAGTTGTTTTGAAGGAATGCGTGTTACAGGAACAGCAGAAAGTGTTGGTGCGAGTACGACGCGTTCTGTAGTTGAAGGAATATTTTTAGTTACTCTTGCAGATGCACTTTTGTCGATCTTCTTTTCACAAATAGGCATTTAAATGAATAAAGTTCCTATCATTTCCATTCGTGGCCTGGTTACTCAGTTTGGAAAACAAGTTATTCACGATCACCTTGAGTTAGATATCTTACAAGGTGAAATTTTTGGTATTGTTGGAGGGTCTGGTGCAGGTAAATCTGTTTTAATGGGTGCTATTTTGGGGTTAGTTCCGATTAAAAAAGGGAAAATAACTGTTTTGGGAATGCACGCAGGATCACTTGAAAATATTACCCGACAACATCTTCAATCGCATTGGGGGGTTTTATTTCAAGGAGGAGCCCTTTTTAGCTCGCTGACGGTTGGAGAAAATATCCAAGTGCCAATGAAAGATATGGAACATATGCCTGAAGAGCTTGCTCGTGAAATGGCTTTTATTAAATTGAAAATGGTTGGGCTTCAGGAAAGTGATTTTTTTAAGTACCCCTCTGAACTTTCTGGTGGAATGATAAAAAGAGCAGCCCTTGCGCGGGCGCTCGCGGTAGATCCTGAAATCCTTTTTTTGGATGAGCCTACAGCTGGTCTTGATCCAATTTCTGCTGCAGCTTTTGATGACCTTATTTTAACATTAAGGGATACCTTAAATCTGACAGTAGTGATGGTAACGCATGATTTGGATAGTATAAAACGTCTTTGTGATCGTGTTGCAGTATTAGTTGACAAACATGCGATTGTAGGGACACTAAAATCTTTATTAAATAATGATCACGCTTGGATCCGTGAATATTTTCATGGAATCAGAGGAAGAGTCGCTCTAGCGGAGTTAATGGAGTAAACATGGAGACACGGGCTGGATATATGATTGTAGGCACTTTTGTCCTACTGACGATAGCTGGTATTTTGGCCTTTTTCTTATGGCTCGCAAAAACTGACTTTGATTATAAGACAAATCTTTATACGATCTATTTCCCTGGCTCTGTGACGGGCCTTACCATTGGGGGGCCAGTTAATTTCCTTGGTGTTCCTGTTGGAACTGTGAAAAAAATTGAGCTTGATGTGCGGAACTTAGAATGTGTGAGTATTTTAGTTGGGATTAAAGATGGTATTCCTATTCGTGAAGATGCCTATGCATCCTTGGAGCTTCAGGGGCTTACAGGTTATAAGTTTGTTCAAATTTCTGGTGGAAGTGAAGATAGCCCCCTTTTACGTGCAAAACCAGGGCAGCCATATCCAGTCATTCCTTCTCGCTACTCAGGTGTTGAAGAAATTATGACGACTTTACCTCGAATGGTAAATAAGTTTACAAATTTGATCGATCGTATTAATTCAACTTTTAATGAAGAAAATAGAAATCGATTTTCAGATACTTTAAAAAATATTAGTGCCTTGTCTAAGGAGTTAGCAGATAGCGGTCCTCTCTTTAGGCAATTACTTGAAGATACCAGAAAAGCGATGAGAACTTTGGACGTTGAAATTGCAAGTTTGAGTCATTCAACTGGGAAAGCCGTCGTAAAGATAGACGCAGCTGCGAGTGATGTATCTCATTTTTTAAAAGAAAATCGTAAAGCGATTGATACGTTGACCCAAACTGGTTCTTATGAGATTCTACAGACCTTGAGCGAAACACGGGAAATGGTTACAAGAGCAACTCAACTTTTCGAAAAGCTTGATGAGAACCCAAGAAGTCTGATATTTGATTCTCAGAGGAAGGGCATTTCTATTCCGCAACAATAATAAAGGAGATAAACTCATGCGGTTTCTTTTTGTTATCTTAAGTTTGTTACTAAGCCAAAATGCAATGGCTCAAAAAAATTGTCCACAATTGCAGAAAATGCCATGCCAAAAGAAAACATCATGGTGGAAACAAGGCTGGGCTGTAACACTTTTTAGTGGTCCTTTGACATCACAAACATCAAGTAGAATATTTAGTGATGCTAACTTTGAGGGGTCAGGAATTGTGGGGCTTGCGGCTTCAAAGGAGCTTGTGAGTTTTTATGAAAAACGATTGGGGCTTGAACTTGAAGGGCAAGCGGTGCAGCACTTTGGTAATCAAAAGCATTTTGAAATTAATCCAGCTGTTCTTATTTTGCGTTGGAAATCGTTTCCTTGGGACAATTCCCTTCCAACAACTTTAGCAATTGGGGATGGAATTAGTATTGCAACAAAGAAACCTCACCTTGAAGTTAAAAGAAGAGGACATAAAAAATCAGCAAAAACATTGAATTATGTTATGGCGGAATTGACCTTATCTCCAGCGTGTTACCCTCAGTGGGCATTTGTCCTACGTTACCATCATCGTTCCGGTATGTTTGGTACTTTCCACGGTGTTGAGGATGCGTCCACTGCTTTTGCAGCAGGAGTGAAGTATTGGTTTTAAGGATGCAAGGGCACCATTGCCGATTTGTAAACAAGCGGTGTCCTAAGTCTTTACCGTACCCAAACGTGCCACAGTTAAATCTGCATTAAACGGGGACCATTTAATTTAAGCCACTTGCGGTGGCTCTGATAGGCTGGGCAAAGTTCGGCGACTACTTCCCAAAAGGATTTGCTATGGTTCATATGCAAAAGATGAACTACTTCATGAATACACACATATTGTGCTACTTCTGGGGGAGCTAAGATCAATCTCCAGCTTAATGAAATTGCTTTTTGTCCTGAACAACTGCCCCATCTCGATTTTGTATCTTTCAGTGTTATTTTTTTAGCGGAGAGGCCTATCTGATGGGCGGCATGCTCTACATATGGAATAAGATAATCAGCAGCAATTTTTTTAAAAACATCATAAAGATCTTTTTGCTTATATTTGGAAGGTAAACGGAGAGTGTTGGTTACGTGACATAAAACAGGTTTTTTCCGTAAAGGATCTGTGATGCATTCAACTGTCGTTCCATGAAGAATGAGTTCTTGCCCTTCTAAAATGGGTTGTGTGTGTGATACTTTTTCTAGTTGTTTCTCAATCCAGGGTTCGCAACGTTTTAGGAAATTTTGGATTTGAGAACTGCTTGTCCGTGGTGGAAAAGTGAGAATCAAAGCCGATTCTTTAAGAGAAAATCGTAAAGAGAGTCTTCTTGCTCTTGCGTTTGATTTATATTTTAAGGGAACGTCATTATCCCCAAAAGAGAAATTTATGAATGTCATGTAAGGTGTATAGAGGTTCCTTTACCCTGACGTCAACAAACGGATACCTTTTTCTTGTCCAAAAAGATAAAGAAGAAGACGCGCTGCTTGACCTTGAGGAGAGTGAAGATGGGGGTCGTCTTTCAACAAAGTCTGTGCAGCTTCATAAGCTTTTTCCAAAAGAGGACCACAGGTTAAAGGATCTGCAAGTTTATAAGATGGTAAACCACTTTGCTTTGTTCCAAGTACATCTCCACCTCCACGCAAAATCAGGTCTTCCTTGGCAATCCGAAAGCCATCTTCTGTTTCACGCAAAACCTGGAGACGTCGTTTCCCAATATCAGAAATTGGGAAACCATAGAGTAAAAGACAATGAGATTCTTGATCGCTACGTCCTACCCGTCCTCTTAACTGATGCAATTGAGCAAGACCAAACCTTTCTGCATGCTCAATGACCATGATATTTGCGCTTTTGACGTCTATACCGACTTCAATTACCGTGGTTGCAACCAGGATTTGACAGGGTCCGTCCTTAAAAGCTGCCATAGCTAGATCTTTTTCTTCTCCTTTTTGGCGTCCATGAATAAGTCCAACTTTCTTCTCCCCAAAAAGTATCTTAAGATGATCATATCGATCTTTTGCTGCGGCAAGGTCAAGTGTTTCTGATTCTTCGACCAATGGACAGACCCAGTAAATTTTATGACCTTGTTCTATAAGTCGCGTAAGACCTTCATATACTTCCTCTAAACGATTTAAACCTAAAACACGTGTTTGAATGGACTGACGTCCTTGAGGTTTATCGGGGATAAGAGAGACATTTAAGTCACCATAAGTTGTTAACTGTAACGTTCTAGGAATAGGTGTTGCTGTCATCACTAATACGTCAACGTCGTTTCCTTTCGCGGTTAAGGAGGCACGTTGTTCTACCCCAAAACGATGTTGTTCATCGATGACCACAAGTCCTAGATTTGAAAACTGAACAGTTTCTTGGAGCAGGGCATGGGTACCTATGATAAGTTGGATCTTACCGTTGGCGAGTTCTTCATAAACGGCTTTTTTGTTTTTTAATCGGCTCGTGAGGAGCGCAACACAAATCCCGACTTTTTCTCCCAGAGATTTTAAGGTTTGAATATGTTGACTGGCTAAGATTTCCGTTGGTACAAGGAGGGCCGCTTGATAGCCGGCTTCAATTGCATGAGCAATGGCTAAGAATGCAACTAAAGTTTTTCCTGATCCCACGTCACCTTGAAGAAGTCGGACCATACGCGTTGGGGCCGCTAAATCCTTTTCGATTTCTGCTAAGGCTCGTTTTTGACCCGGTGTTAAAGAGTAACCAAATTCTTTAAGTATTTTTTCTTTTAGAAGTCCTGTGGAAGAAATAGATTTTCCCTTTGGTTGGGATCTTCTAACAAGACTCAAAGCGAGTTGATCCGCAAAAAGTTCGTCAAAAGCAAGACGTTGACGAACCGGATGAGTGGGAAGAAGATCGGGCTCTTGTTGAGGCGAGTGAGCTTTCTCAAGTGCTTGTCGCCAAGACGGCCAATCTTCTTTATAGGCAAGAGGGATCCACTCTGGCAGTTCTGGTATTCGTTTGAGTGCCGTTTGTATCATCTTTTGAGCCTGACTTTGAAAGAAACCAGCTGTTAATGGGTATAATGGGCTTTTTTCTTGCCAATAAGCAGCAACTTCAGCCGGCACAATTCGTTCAGGATGAGCCATTTGCCACATTCCTAAAAACCGATCTAGAGTTCCGCATATCAAGCGTTTTTCTCCAACAGGCAGGCGTGTTTCAATGGTTTTAGGATAAGCTTTAAAAAAAGTGAGGTCGATCAAATCTTGACCAGCTTGACATACAACCTTATAGGGCTTCTGATGACCTTTAAAAGGAACTTCGTGCTCGAGAATAGAAACGACCAAAGCAATCGGTTGTCCAGGTTGGCATCCCATTAGGGAAGATTTGAGAGGGAAATGAGCTACGCCTACAGGTAAGTGCCACATTAAGTCTAAGACCCGTGTTAAATTTAAGCGACGAAGGATTTTTGTGAGGCTAGGGCCGACACCTTTTAAATTTTCAAGAGGCGCAAAGAGGGGATAGAGTATTTCAGGACGCATCTTGTTTTTAACCTGTTTTCCTTAGATGAGAAACAGAAAAAGCTGCATCTTCTATGCTTAAACTTATTTTGTTTTTTCCTCCCCATGAATCGAGTTTCGGAGAAGCCACAAGATCGAGGGGGCGTTGGCTGCGATCCATCAGAATGTTTCCAAGAGCGGTATCTTTTAATCGAAAACCTATACCCTCAAGAGAAACACCATCTCCTTGGGAAAAACGACATCGAAGATGGGCATCTTTTATAAGAGTATAAGATTCGACCATAACATCTGAAAAAATAAATTTTGGGGTTGGATTGCCCATTCCAAAGGGAGAAATTCTTTCAATTTCCTCCATAAGAGCAGGGGTTAAGGATCGAAGGTCGAGATACCCATCACATAAGGTCATGGGTCTAAAATCGACTTCTTTTTCGAGGATCATCATTTCTGCTATTAAGAAATCGGTGAGAACAGGTAATTGGTCTTTTGTAAGGGAAAATCCTGCAGCCATGGCGTGCCCACCCCCTCCTAACACATAACCTAAGTGATGCGCTTTATGAATAAAACGACCGAAATCAAAACCAGGAATAGATCGCGCAGAAGCTTTCCCGATACCGTTCTCATTCCAAGTGATAACAGCAGTGGGTTTATGGAATTTTTCTTTAAGGCGTCCAGCAACAATTCCAATGATGCCTTCATGCCACCCCTCTCTGTGAGCTATAATGATGGGTGAATTTGGATCAGCTTGCAATAATGCTTGATCTATAGCTCCTTCTTCAAGGATACGGCGCTCTTGATTGTAGATATCTAATCTTTTGGCAATCTCAAAAGCTTCTTCGGGATTATCAGTAGAAAGCAGACGTGCTCCTAAGAAAGACTCACCCACTCGCCCTCCAGCGTTAATGCGAGGGCCTAGCACGAAGCCTAAGTGATAGGGAGTTGGAAAGGATTCAAGACCTCCAAGATCAGCAAGGGTCCTTAGACCTATATTTTTCCTTTTTGCCATGACTTTAAGACCTTGAGCGACGAAGGTTCTATTAAGTCCTGTTAAGGGCATCACATCACAGACCGTACCAAGAGCAACCAAATCAAGAAGATTCATCAGTTGAGGTTCTCCTATACTTTGATAAAATCCAGCTTCTCTTAAAGCGCGATTAACTGCAATGACACATAAAAATGAAATTCCAACAGCGGCAAGGTGGCCAAGCGTTTGAGTAACTTCGATTGATTCATCTAAACGATTCGGGTTTACTAAAGCATATGCCGAAGGAAGTTTTGGCTCTGAGGCATGATGATCTAGAACAATTACATCTAAACTTTGTGCTGCTTCTATGGCTTCAAAAGAGGTCGTCCCACAATCAACCGTGATCATGACCGTATATCCTTGTTGGATAAATTTCTGGATGCCTGGAATATTAGGACCATATCCTTCTTTGATGCGATCCGGAATATAAAGGGCTATCGGGATATTGAGGGATTTAAAGAATCGATGAAGTAATGCAGTTGAAGTTGCGCCGTCCACATCATAATCTCCCCAAATTAAGATTTTCTCCCCCAGTTGAATTGCCTGAACAAGCCTTTTGACGGCTTTCTCCATGTCTTTTAAAATGAAAGGATCAGGCAGGCTTTCACGAAGAGAGGGTTCAAGAAAAAGAGGAGCCGAATCAAGATCTTGTTCGCGCATAACCAAAAGGCGAGCAAGGGTAGGAGATACTCCAAATTTTTGCATAAAAGTAATGGCCTGACTTTCTTCACAAGCCCTTAAAAGCCAACGTCTGTGAGAGAGAGATTGGGAACAGATTTCTTTCATAAGGAAAGACTAACGCGTCTGCTTGAAAAGTCCATATGAAAACGAAAATTAAAAAACCATCCTATATCAGTTGTGTGTTTTGGCAGTTTTCTAAGTTCGCAACCTTAATAAAAATACATTTCAAATGATATTTTCCAATGAGTCTTTCTCTAGGAGATTCCGTAGTCCCTCCTTATAGGAAGGAAAGAGAAGAGAAGGGATAAGTTCATCTAAAAGTCGCTTGTTGTTCACGCGTTTTGAATCTTGATAGAAACTATGGCCCAGAGGGCTAAGAATTGCTTCTTCGTAAGGAATGAGGGGAGGCGGTTCTACCCCAAGTAACTCTGCCCCATAGGCAAGTACCTCGTGGGCCGGAGCTGGCAAATTATCTGCTATATTGTAAATGCGACCAGGGTTAGGATTATTCATGGAAGCTTTGAGGGCCTGCACTATATCCGCGACATGAATGCGTGAGAACACGGTACCTTTTTTAAAGATTCGCTGTGCTCTCCCCGCTTTGAGATCGTGAAGAATATTACGTCCTGGACCGTAAATACCTGCAAGGCGGAAGATGTGAATAGGAAGATCCAGCTCTAACCACTGCTTTTCTGCTTTTAACCGAGATGTACCTTGCCGTGATGTGGGGTGGGTTAGTGCGTTTTCATCTACCCAAGCCCCATGATGGTTTCCATAAACACTTGTTGAGGATAAATACCCAATCCATTTTAGATGAGAAAAAGAAGAGAACGCATCTTTTATGAAAGGGATAAGAAGATCTCCATCTTCCTGCGGTGGGATAGAAATAAGGGCAAAGTTGGCTCTTTCAACTGCTTCACAAATATCCTTAGATAAGGAACCTCCTTTATATAAAAACTTACCCTTTCCTTGAGAGGATCGAGAAGTTCCCCTGTCACCGATAAATTGAGCTACGTATCCATAGCCAAAGCAAAAAAGCACTTAAAAATCCAAATTCGTATAATGGGAGGGTGGTGCGAGACCTGGTACAATGTCTGTTAAAATATCTCTGAAACTGGGCCGTGACTTTACGCGAGCGTACCATAACTTAGCTCCTGGATGCTTGTCCCAAGGAATGTCGCCTAGATAGTCAATACACGACAAATGAGCTGCGGCAGTGATATCGGCGAGTGAAAAAGCACTACCACTCAGCCAATTTCGTCGGTCACAGAGCCAAGAGATATACTCCAGATGATCGTGAATATTTGCATTACCAATACGAATGGCAGCTGAATCTGGACCCCCTTGCCCCATTTTACGTCGAAGAACTTTTTCATAAACGAGGTTATGTGTGACTTCACTGTTAAATTTTTCATCGAACCAGGCTACAAGTCTTCGCACCTCTGCGCGTTGTGTTAAGAGGCTTCCAATAAGTGATGGCTCGAGATAAGCCTCTTCCAAAAATTCTGAAATTGGATAAGCGTTAGAGATATTTTTTCCGTCATCGTCAACAAGAACAGGTGGAAGTCCTTCGGGGTTGAGCTGCAAAAAACTAGAACTAGGTTCCCATGGTTTAATAAGCACTAAGTCAAAAGCAAGTTTTTTTTCTGCAAGCAGTAGTCGAATTTTTCTTGAAAAAGGGCACAGCCAATAATGATAAAGTGTCCGCATAAACGATATATTCCTTGGACTAATTAAAGTTTTGTGATATTTAAGCACAACTTCTACCATAATGTGGCCCCATGACTCTAGAGCAAATCTTACTTCTTTCATTTATCCAGGGTGTTACTGAATTTCTTCCTGTCAGCTCTTCTGGGCATTTGGTACTGGTGCCGGCCTTGTGTGGTTGGCGAGACCAAGGATTAATAATCGATGTCGCTGCCCACATCGGGACCTTAGGATCAGTACTCATTTATTTTCATAAAGATGTTATTTCTCTTTTTAAGGGGTCATTTTCCCTCTTACGGGGACAATTTAACGAAAATACCCAACTGCTCCTTAACTTGGTCATTGCGACAATTCCGGTTGTTTTGTTAGGACTTATATTTGAAAAAATAGTTGGGGGTTCTTTAAGAAGTGTAACACTCATTGCTTGGGTTGGCATTGTATTTGGAATCATCCTTTATATGGCCGATAAATATGGAAATCTTATTGAAAGCATTAGAGATACAAATTTAAAACGTGCTTTTGTTTTTGGTCTTGCTCAATGTATGGCTCTTATAAATGGCGTTAGTCGGTCAGGAGCGTGCCTTACAGCAGGACGATTGATGAATTATAAAAGGACGGATGCGGCGCGCTTTGCTTTTTTGATGTCAATTCCAACCATCACAGCAGCTGGGACATTGAAAGGATATCAACTCATTAAGTCTGATGATCTTTCTATGCTTAATGATGCCATTTTAATGGTTTTCTTCTCATTTGTTTTTGGCTTGGGGGCTATTTCTTTTATGATGTATTGGCTTCAAAAGGCAACACTCACCCCTTTTGTGATTTATCGAATATGCTTAGGAATTTTACTGCTCGTGAGTGTTTATGCAGGATTTTTGAACCCTATAACTTGTAATTAATCTAAACTAACCTCTATTTTTTTACTCTTCGTAAGCATATAATCCATCATAATCTCATGAGCGAGAAACTTCATAGCTTCAAAAGGTGTTGCTTTCCTTGCGTCTAATTTAACGGTCTCTTCAAAATCGGGGATTGCAGGAGGTTTATTTTTACCCTTATATATACTTATCTTCATGACATACTCTGGATGGGTATCCTCTGCTTTTCTATCATAAGTAATGCCATTCACTTTTAAAGTCTCATTTTTGAGAGAAGAGTTGCTTGGCTGTTTGATCTTGTAATCAAGCAGGATCAAGCGAATTTCTTTTGCTTTGGCTGGTTCTTTATGGAAGTTCAGATCGTAATGAATCACATGGGAGATTATGTTAGAGTCAACATCTTTCATAGCAAGCGCGTCGTCTGAGAGTAAGACTGTAATCCATGGCCACGGAGCTATCGTTTGATGAAAAAAATTCATGCCTTCCTGATCTAGAGCTCTCACTAATTTAACCTCAACAGGCCGTTTTTTCTGAGAAGAGGAGCAGCCACACAGGATGCAACAAACCATAATACCTATTATTTTTTTCACGACTCCCTCTTTTTTTATTCATAATTTGATTCAGTATGCCAGAGAGTGCAAAAAACACCAAGAGATTAATGAATATCTATAGTTTAACAAACTTTAGCATGGGCACTTATTTAACTTTTGTCCAAATTTTTTTCATTAAAAAATATAATAAAATAGTAAATACAATGAAATAAATAAGAACATTATAGCCCACTTTTTTTCTTTCTTCGAGCTCAGGTTCGGCAGCCCAAGCTAAAAACGTAACAACATCTTTCGCCATTTGATTAAGAGAAGGCTGAGATCCATCACCATAAGTAACGATTCCTTCGGAAAGAGGAGGCGTCATTGCAATTTGTCCACCAGGAAAATAAGGGTTATAGTGCATTCCTTCTGCTATTTGAACCTCTTTTGGAGGGGTTGTTTCATATCCTGTTAAAAGAGCGTAAATATAGTCAGGTCCTCCCACGCGTGCTTTTGTAATAAGAGAGAGATCTGGAGGAAGCGCGCCGTTATTAGCTGCCCGGGCTGCTTGTTCATTTTTATATGGGCCCGACAATACATCTATCGCAAGAGCAGGCTTTTGCACTGTTTGTCCCTCATCATCAATGACGTCAACTTTATATTCAGCGGCGATGGCTTTGATCTCTTCAGCATTATATCCTAAAGCAGCTAAGTCTCTAAACCTTACATGCTTTAAGCCATGACATGCGGCACAAACTTGTTGATAAATTTGAAAACCATGTTGAAGCGCGGTCCGATCGTACGTTCCAAAAGGACCTTGGAAAGACCAGCTCTCACGTGGCAAAGGGAGAGAGTCCGTTCCATACACTGGGCTTACGTTTCCTAAAAAGAATAAAATAAATAGGCTTTTAAGTTTATCGTGAGATTTATGCTGTAAGACGGGCTCGCTTAAGCTTTTTGGTAAGGATTTTATTTTTTCATATATTCCTAAGATTGGCAAAACCAAAAGAAAGAAAAGAAAATAGAGAAATGTTGTTAATTGACCTAAAGTTTGATTAGAGAGCCCCCCTAAATTAGTGTAAATATAATCGGGTGAGTGTGCCCCAACGCATCCTAAGATGAAACAATCCACGACAAAGCCCCAGAAAACCCACTTATAGATGGGCCTAAAAGTCGCGCTTCGTACTTTCGAGGTATCGAGCCATGGAATAAAAAAAAGAATAAATACAGCACCGAACATGGCAATAACACCAAAAAGCTTATTCGGAATGGATCGCAAAATGGCATAAAAAGGAAGAAAATACCATTCAGGAACAATGTGTGGCGGAGTTACCAATGGGTTTGCTGGGATATAATTGTCAGGTTCACCGAAAAAGTTTGGGTTAAAGAAGACAAAATAAGCCCAAACAAACCCGAAAATTCCGAGTCCAAATAAATCCTTTACAGTGTAATAAGGGTGAAACGGAATACTGTCTCGTGGTTCTTTTCGCTCAATCCCAAGGGGATTATTTGAACCATGTTGGTGAAGTGCAACCAAATGAAGGACGATAACCCCTACAATGAGGAATGGAAAGAGATAGTGTAGAGCAAAAAAGCGGTTTAAAGTTGGATTATCAACAGAAAACCCTCCCCACAGCCATTGCACAATGGATTCACCAAAAGGGAAAACCGAGAATAGATTTGTAATGACAGTTGCTCCCCAGTAACTCATTTGTCCCCAAGGCAGAACATATCCCATAAAAGCAGTTGCCATCATAAGAAGTAAAATAATAACGCCAAGCATCCATAAAAGTTCTCTCGGAGCTTTATACGAACCATAATAAAGGCCCCGGAACATATGAATGTAGACAACGATAAAGAACATGGTTGCGCCATTGGCATGAAGATAGCGCATAAGCCAACCATAATTAACATTACGCATAATGTATTCGACACTATCAAATGCAGATTTTGTATTGGGTTCATAGTGCATAGCAAGAAAGATTCCAGAGACAATCATCACTACTAAAGTGATTCCTGCAAGAGAACCAAAATTCCACCAATAGTTTAAGTTTTTTGGTGTTGGATATTCTCTTAGCTCGTGATCAATGAAAGAAAAAAAAGGAAGCCTGTAGTCTATCCATCTCACAACCCTTGTAAGTTTATCCATGGCTCACCTCGTTGACACCGAGACGAATATGCGTCGGGTTTAAAAAAACATAAGGAGGAATACCAAGGTTCGCAGGAGCAGGTCCGCGACGAACCCGTCCAGAAGTATCATAAAGAGAACCATGACAGGGGCATGCCCAACCCCCATATTTTCCACGATCTTGGGTAGGCTTATTGCCCGTTGGAATGCATCCCAAATGAGTGCAAATTCCAATGACGATAAGCCATTCATCATGGCCTTTTTTAACTCGCTCTTGATCTGTTTCAGGATCAATAAGTTCTGATAAGGGGACTTGTTCAGCGGCTTTAATTTCTTTGGGTGTGCGATGTCTAACAAAAATCGGTTTGCCGCGCCAGATAACCGTGATGGCTTGACCGGCAGGGATTAAGGAAAGATCAACATCGACTGTTGATTGTGCAAGAATATCAGCAGCAGGGTTCATACTGTCAATAAAAGGCCAAGCAAAATAACCAACCCCTAGAGTGCCAACGGCACTTGCAGTTAAAAGTAAGAAGTCCCGACGGGTAGGTTGCCTTTTTTTCGAAGAAGGTTGATTAAGTTCGGTTTTGGTCATAACTCCCTTTTTATCTTTTCGCCTTATTTCAACTCTAGCGCTTCAATGTGAACCTGATGTACGATAAAGAAACAGAACAGTTTTAATCGACTTTGATTGAAATTTAAAGGAGTCAAATGCAACTTGTTTTATTTCAACCTGAAATCCCGCAAAATGTAGGAACTCTCATGCGATTTGCTGCCTGTATGGGAATGTCACTTAATATAATCGAACCTTGTGGGTTTCTTTTTACAGATAAACACTTAAAACGAGCTGGAATGGACTACATAGAGCGAGCCGTCATTCATCGATCTCCATCATGGAAAGCATTTTGTGAAATGCACAGAGGGGCTCGCCGTATTGCTGTAACGGGGTCTTCTGCTCAAATGTATCATGAATTTTCATTTGAAGCCTCAGATCTTCTTATTATGGGGCAAGAGAGTGTAGGTTTTCCGGAAGATATTTTAATTGACTGCCACGAAACTGTTGGCATTCCGATGGTTCCAGGATTGCGTTCTTTAAATCTTGCTTTAGCTGCTGCTATTGTGACAACAGAAGCTTTAAGGCAAACCCATCAACTTCCTGGAGAAAGATATGAGCACTCAGAAACAGAAAGCAAGTAAATGGTTTTCGACTCTACAGAATCAAATCATTGAAATTCTTGAAGCTATCGAAACTGAAGCAACGCTTTCTCAATATGAAAGCGTACCAGGCAAATTCACATGTAAATCTTGGGAACGTGATGGAGGCGGTGGTGGTACAATGGCTATTTTAGAGGGTGGCGTTTTTGAAAAGGCAGGCGTAAATGTTTCGACGGTTTTTGGTGAATTCTCGGAGGAATTTCGTTCGCAAATTCCAGGCGCTCAAGAGAATCCTCGTTTTTGGGCCAGTGGTATTTCCCTTGTGATTCACCCGCGCAATCCACATGTTCCCATTGTGCATATGAATACGCGTATGATTCAGACCCAAAAGCTGTGGTTTGGTGGAGGTGCTGATCTGACCCCTTGTTTTGCCGTGGATCAAGATACACAAGATTTTCATGCGGCATTTAAAGAAATATGTGACAGTTTTGATGCAACTTATTATGACAAGTTTAAAAAGTGGGCAGATGACTACTTTTATCTTCCACATCGAGCCGAACCTCGTGGTGTAGGAGGGATTTTTTATGATTATCTCAATAGCGGAGAGTGGGATCAAGATTTTGCATTTACGCAAGGCGTTGGTCGAACGTTTGCGGAAGTTTATCCCGAAATCGTACGTCGTCATTTAAATACATCTTGGACGGAATTAGATCGCAAAGCTCAATTAAAAAAGCGGGGAAGATATGTTGAGTTTAATTTGTTGTATGATCGGGGAACCCAATTTGGTCTTAAAACAGGTGGTAATGTAGAAGCTATTTTAATGTCGCTACCTCCTCTTGTGGCGTGGAAAGCAGCATAAGATAACTTTAGAAGTTATCCCTAACCCTTTAATTTACCCTATTTTCTTGACCTCCTTGCTTGAGGCGCTTATTTTAGAAAATCTTTTAGAATTTGGAGACTTTCATGACGGAAACATCATTAATGACAGGTAAACGCGGTCTTATTATGGGCGTTGCTAACAATCTTTCTATTGGGTGGGGTATTGCTCAAGCTCTAGCCAAACATGGAGCTGAACTTGCTTTTACCTATCAGGGAGAGGCACTTAAAAAGCGTGTTGAGCCTTTAGCGGCGTCTCTTGGTTCTTCAATTGTCATTCCATGTGATGTAAGTGAAGAAGAAGGGATACAAAAAACCTTCAAAATACTTAATGAGCACTGGGATTCTATCGATTTTGTGGTGCATGCCATTGGTTTTTCGGATAGGGAAGAACTTAAGGGAAAGTATGTTAATGTTTCTCGTAAGAATTTTCTTAACTCGATGGATATCTCCTGTTATTCTTTTACCGAGGTTGCGCGCCACGCTGTTCCGATGATGAACAGCGGAGGAAGCCTCTTAACGCTTACCTATTACGGTGCTGAAAAAGTGATGCCTCACTATAATGTAATGGGGTTAGTCAAAGCAGCGCTTGAAGCAAGCGTGCGCTACTTAGCCGTAGATTTGGGTGGCGATAATATTCGTGTTAACGCCATCTCAGCGGGCCCTATTAAAACTTTGGCAGCTTCTGGTATTGGGGATTTCCGTTATATTTTAAAATGGAACCAATATAATTCTCCTTTAAAGCGAAACGTATCTATTGAAGACGTTGGACGTTCCGCACTTTATCTGTTAAGTGACCTTTCAAGTGGTGTGACTGGAGAAGTTCTTCACGTGGATTCAGGCTATCATGTCGTTGGAATGAAATCTGTCGATGCGCCAGATATTACAGTTGTTGGGGAAGACCACGACTAAATTTTTAGAGGAGATTCTTATGATTCGCGCCATATTCGGCTTTATTTTCTCTTTTCTTTTTTGGATTTGCGCGTTTGTTGGGTTTATTATTCTTACGTTTTCTTTGGTTCTTTTTTATAGCCAAAAGGGGCCATTTTCTTCTCCTATAAAGTCCTTAAAACAGGACTCTGTTCTTTCTATTACTCTTAATGGCAAGTACATAGAGCATGTTGATTCATCAGGGATAGAGTCTCTCTTTATAGGAAAGGAGGGCTCTCTCTATGATCTTACACGCGCTGTCAATAAAGCGGCGCAAGACAATAAAATCAAAGGAATGGTAGTTCGCATTGAATCTCCCAAACTAGGTACGGGACAATTACAAGAACTTCGGGATGCTCTTTTAAATTTTCGTAAATCGGGTAAACCAAGTTGGTGTTATGCAGATACTTTTGGGGAATCTTCTTCTGGGACGGGGGTATATTATTTAGCAACAGCTTGTGATCAAATTTGGCTTCAACCATTGGGGTCAGTTAATTTGGTAGGTATTAGTTTAGAAACCATGTTTGCCAAAAGTGCTCTTGAAAAATTAGATGTGAAGCCTGAGCTTGCTCAAAGAAAAGAATATAAATCCTTTATAGAGTCCCTAACGCGTGATGATTTCTCTGACCCGAATCGTGAGGAGCAACAAGCAATTGCGGATTCAATCTTAGGTCAGATCGTTGATGGAATTGCAAAGGAGAGGAAGTTTGCCCATGATCATGTGCGTTTCCTAATTTCTAACGGACCTTATCTTACGCAGGATGCGCTTAATGAAAAGCTTGTTGATCGTCTTGGGTTTCGTCAAGAACTTACACCTGCTATTAAAGAAGTTCTTGGTCAGCACATTTCTTTTACAACTCCTAGCACCTATCTTCAAACCCTTCATCATGAGAACAAAGAAAATAAAATAGCCTTGATATTTGGATCCGGACTTATTCAAGGGGATGGGGGGCATTCCGCCTTGCAAGAACTTATTCTATCTGCAAACACAACCTATAAAGCTTTTCAACTTGCGATTGAGGATCCCGGGGTCAAAGCGATTGTTTTCCGCGTTAATTCTGGGGGAGGGTCTCCGACCGCTTCTGAAACAATCTACAGCATAATTAACTATGCCAAAGAACATGCAAAAAAACCTGTCATTATTTCAATGAGTGATGCGGCAGCTTCAGGTGGTTATTGGATTTCAGTCGCTGGTTCTAAAATTGTAGCTCAACCTGCCACGCTGACAGGCTCGATTGGTGTTTTTGGGGGAAAATATGTCCTCTCAGGGCTCTTAGAAAAGATAGGTATTAAGTTGGGTGAAATCTCTACAAGCGAGAACGCTTCTATGTGGAGCGTAAATGAATCTTTTACCCCGTCGCAGTGGGTTAAATTAAATGCTTTGATGGATAATGTATATGATAACTTTACAAGTCGCGTCGCAAGAGGTCGCAAGATGACCCCTGAGCAAGTTGAGAAGGTTGCTCGTGGGCGGGTATGGACGGGAGAGCAAGCGTTAGCACTAGGTTTAGTCGATCAGCTTGGTGGAATTTCAACAGCCATTGAACTTGCTAAAAAAGAGGCAGGCCTTTCAGATGCAAGTATTGAGATTTACCCAAAACATAAAACTCTCTTTGAGAATCTAGCGTCTCTCTTTGCACACGAGGAAGAGGAAACGGTTAATGAAGCAGGGATTTTAGGGACTTACTTAATGCCTTTCAGGAAAGTATTTGCCGCGTTTACAGTTTTGCTTTCTTCTCAAGAGATTTTGTACACTCCTTTAGTGGAAGTTAAGTAGCCTTAAATCCCTTTTGCGAGCAGAAATTCTACTGCAAGGGAGCGTGCTTCAGCATCATAGCCACTTTTCTGAAGAATTCCTAAAAGACGTATGAATTTATTGATGGAAAACTCTTTCAAAGGTGTTTCACCAAATAAGGTGAGCACGAGAAGCAAGACTTCTCCTTTCCGCTTACTATTCGCAGCAGAATCTAATAGGTCAAGCGTTGTCCCATCAAAAAGAGTTCTCTCCTGTCGCCAAGAGGGGGTGCTTGGCTCTCCCTTCAAAGCAGGACCTTGCGGTTCCCCGAGAATTTCCAAGATATGTCTCAGAGCATAAGAGTTTTCTGAAGCCTTTCTCGCGTCAATCCTGCTCTGATAAGCTTGCCAGGCCTTTAGGCGGGAGTCATCCCATTTTATCTCTGGAAAAGCTAAATGCAGATGAGGAAGTAATGCAATTCCTTCTTCTGGAGACTCTCGCAGTAAAAAAGTTGCCCATTTTTGAACCACATCCTTTTGGTTTGTAGGTAAAAGAGCTCGTATTATAGAAGGCGCAAGGGGAAGCGTTTCTGCAGAAGGGTCTATTTTCGAAAGGGATGATTTAAAAATCTCTCCAACAATAGTCAACTTTCCTTCTTTCTGCGCTCTTTCAAACAAAGATAATAAAAGATCTGTCTTTGGTGATTTAAAAGCCTGAGAGAGTTTATCTAAAAGCTCTTCACCGGTCGTATCTTTTAAAAGATCTGAAATATAATCGCCTTTGAGGCCTTGTTGAAAAGCTTTTTCGGCAGCTAAAAGTCTGGTCTTATGAGGCATTTTTTCTGAACGGGCAATAACGGTAAGATAAGCAGCGTTTAATTTATTTAAATTTTCTTCAGCAATTTCTTTACCTAATGTGCACCAAACAGCCAACAGGAAAGGAGATTGGGTAATGGGGTCTTCAAAAGAAGGATGAATGGAAGAATCAAAGAGAGCATCAAGAAGTAAAGATGTTTCGGAAGATGATTCACTCAATAATTCAGCAGCAATTTTTGCCCGCTCAGTTTCTCCGCTTAGATATAGACAATAAACATTTTGCTTTTTCAACTCAGCTTGTGGAGAAGTACGAAGCAGGCTCGTCACTTTTTCGCAAGCTTTCTTTGACTCGCCTTGTAACCATTGAAGGTCAAGGGATAGATGATCTTTTTCTATAATATTTGTTTCTAAAAGGAATTCTTGTGCTTCAGAAAATTGACCACTTTGCATTAAAAAAGAGAATACCGTTTGTGCGTACGTTTGATTTTGCAAAAGGGGAGAATATTTCTCCGTCAAAATCTTTGCCCTTAAGGTTTGTAAGATGGGCGAGGTTAACTTAAGGGGCAGCTTTGGAAAATAAGTTTCGATGAGGGAGGAGGGAGTACTCTCCCAAAAACTTTTTGTAACTTCAGGCGTTACAAAAGAAGGAGAGGTTTGAGGAAGGCCTTTTGTTTGGGGAATGAGTTGAATCGGTTGAGCTAAAATGAACCCATTTGTTAAGAAAACTAAAGAAATACTTTGTAAAAAGATTTTATTCAGGATGCTTTTCATTCTGTATAACTTTTTCAATACGGATAGATGGAGCTGGAATTCCCCACATAGAAAGAGCAATAATGCCTGTTAGAACCAAAAAAGCCATCAATCCCCACAAAGCTCGCACGAGTGTCATTAACATATCTCCGTTTGTTTTCCTCTTGAGTATTAAGCGGAATTCTAAAGAACCTCAAGAGGGGTATTCAAAAAGGTTCATCAAAATGTCTTCTTCCCTCTCATCCATTTTAATCTCTAATTGTTTTATGCGTGAGGTTTCTCCTCGGATTAAAGAAATTCGAGATTTTGAGATGTGGAGGGTTTTACTTAAAAGCTGAATTAAGGCCTTGTTTGCCTTGCCATCTTCTGGAACGGCTGTGACTCTGACGCGCAAGATTCTTTTCTTTTCTGCATCTAAAGACCAGCCTTCAATCTTATTACGAGAGGCTTTGGGGGTTAAGTGTACAATTAATTGCATGGCTTAAAAGGATATGTCTTTTGGAGGATATTATCTACCTCTTGCATGTCTATCGAAAGACCAAGATCAGCTAATGATGTAGTTCCATATTGAGAAAGGCCACAGGGTATAATATCAGTATAATGACTTAAGTCAGGGTTCACATTTAAAGCAATGCCATGGGACGTGATCCATTTTTGTACTCTCACCCCAAGTGCTGCAATTTTATATTCCTGTTTATCTTTTTCCACCCAGATCCCAACGCGACCTGGTCGACGTCCTCCTTTTATGCCCAGGTGATGAAGTGTGTTAATAAGCCATTCTTCTAATTCAAACACGTAGCGACGAATATCTTCATAACGGGTTTTCAGATCGAGCATAAGATAGACGACTCTTTGGCCCGGGCCATGATAAGTCACTTGACCTCCTCTTCCCGTTTTAAAAACTGGAAGTTTTGATGACGCCAGAACATCTTTGTTGTGACCACTCGTCCCAAGAGTATAAAGAGGAGGATGCTCTAAAAGCCACACACATTCGGTAGCTTCCTTGTTTTGCAACGCCTTGACGCGATCTTCCATCCACTGATGAGCTTCCTCATAGGGCACAAGATTTCTTTGGGACTTCCAATCCATGTTATTTGTGGTTTTTTGATTTGTTGTCATACTAAGCTCAAAATTATCTTAATTTTCTTTAACTTAAAAGTATATTTAAAATAAATCCCTTTAAGGAAATTTTCGTTGCTTTTTGAAAAATATTTTTGTAAACAATAACATAGTCCTCACAATTCAATCGTTTTTAAATTAATAAAGGATGTTTGATGCGTAAAACTCTTTTTCTGTTTTCTATACTTTTTTCATTTTCACTTATTTCTCCAGTAAATGCGATGCAGGGTAAAACTTTTTCTATGGCAGAAGATATGAAAGATATAATGAAGCAAAGGAGAAGAGGCGGTACTCCTCCAGTGCGTGGTACTCTTGAAAACTTATCGCCTGGCTTTGTTGATCAGATTTTTTCTTTTTTAAAACTTCCTAAGCCACTACCCTCTTCAAAAAAATCTGAACAAATGGAAAAAAAGCGAGAATTTAAGCTCTTAGTAAAGGATTCGAAGTGCTTAAAGAAATTGGCTTGTTTCCCGTGGAAGCTAGATACGCAAACTTCTCTTCTCTTTGCTTTTTGGATTGAAAAAAAGCTTCTTAAGAACATTTGGGAAAGTGAATCACTCAAGGAGAGCGCTGAAGCAAAATGCAGTTATGGACTCTTGCAGGCCTTAGATAACAAATTTAGTGATGCATTAGCATTGTTGACGAAAGCTGCTGAAGAAGGAAATGCCAATGCGATTGATAACATCTGTATCATGGGCTCTCGATTCTTTGACAAGGGAGAAATAGCCAGTGCCAAAGAATGGTGGCTGGTTGCAGATGGATTTGAAAATCCAGAGGCGCGCATTAAATTAGGTATAATAGACGAGAAGTTTAAAGAGGTTAGCGAAGACCCAGATAATGGAGACCCGGCAGTCCTCTCTTACATAAAAGGAATTGGAGTTCAATTTCAGATGAAAGGCGATAGAGGTGAAGCTGAGAGGTGGTTTGAAGTTCTAAGGCTGGCTATGATTAAAAAGAAATCAGGCTCATAAGATTCTGAAACCTACACAGTTCATTTAAATACCCTTGCAGCAAGTGAATATATTTGTTATCTCACGTGTACCACCGAGGGTAAAAGGTGGAAGCCAAATGTCATGCGGTCGTGGCGGAATTGGTAGACGCGCAGCGTTGAGGTCGCTGTGGGAGAGATCCCGTGGAAGTTCGAGTCTTCTCGACCGCACCATATTATTTTAAAGCTACATAGTGTATACTTTGTGTTCAGAGAGAGTGAGGACACCATGAAAGAGACTCTTTATCAGCGAGCACTTGATTACCATCGCCAAAAACCTGCCGGTAAGCTTAAAATTGTCGCAACGAAGCCTCTTTCCACTCAAGAGGATTTGGCCTTAGCTTATTCACCGGGTGTGGCTGCTGCAAGTGAAGCAATCCAAAAAGATCCGCATGAAGCAGCTTGTCTTACGGGACGCGCGAATCTTGTAGGAGTTATTAGTAACGGAACAGCTGTTTTAGGACTTGGAAATATCGGTCCTTTAGCTGCAAAGCCGGTGATGGAAGGTAAAGCCGTTCTCTTTAAGAAATTTGCTGGAATTGATGTGTTTGATATTGAAGTCAGCGAACCTGATCCAGTGAAATTAGTAGAAATTATTGCAAGTCTTGAGCCCACTTTTGGAGGGATTAATTTAGAAGATATTAAAGCTCCTGAATGTTTTTATGTTGAACAGGAGCTAAAAAAGCGTCTTAAGATTCCTGTATTTCATGACGATCAACACGGTACGGCTATAATCGTTGGTGCTGCTGTTCTTAACGCGCTTAAACTCGTAAATAAGAAAATTGAAGAAGTAAAACTCGTGACATCCGGAGCAGGAGCTGCTGCTATCGCATGTTTAGACGTACTTGTTAGTTTGGGGCTTAAAAAAGAACATATCATTGCCACCGATCAAACAGGGGTTATTTATAAGGGGCGTCCTGGGAAGATGGATGCTTTTAAAGAAAAATATGCGACAGAAAAAACGGCACGAGCTTTAGGTGATGCTATGCGGGATGCGGATATTTTTCTCGGTCTTTCCGCGGCAGGTGTATTAAAAAAAGAGATGGTTGCAACAATGGCGGCGCGTCCCATCATTTTAGCGCTTGCAAATCCTATCCCTGAAATTTTACCTGAAGAAGTCAAAAAGGTTCGGTCAGATGCCATTATGGCAACAGGTCGTTCAGATTATCCAAACCAAGTGAATAATGTTCTCTGTTTTCCTTTTATCTTTAGAGGTGCACTTGACGTTGGGGCAACTACAATTAATGAGGAAATGAAGCTTGCGTGTGTAAAAGCTCTTGCAGAGCTTACACATCAAGATCCTTCTGATGTTGTTACCGCGATTTATAGTCAAGAAGATATCCAATTTGGACCAAATTATATCATTCCGAAACCCTTTGATCCACGTCTTGTCACGGAACTTCCTCCTGCAGTGGCAGAGGCTGCGATGCGCACAGGGGTTGCGGCGCGTCCTCTCGCTGATCTTGAGGCTTATAAAGAAAAGCTCTCAGAGTTTGTTTATCGTTCAAGTTTTGTTATGAAACCCATTTTTAGTCGTGCAAAAGCTAATCCTCGTAAACTTGTGTACGCTGAAGGAGAGGACGAGCGTGTTTTACAAGCTGCGCAACGTGTTCTTGAAGAAGGAATCGCTCAGCCTATTCTTATAGGCAGGCGAGATGTTGTGGCTTCTCGTATTAAGCGACTTAATTTGCGAATGGAAATGGATCGGGACTTTGAACTCGTGGATCCACAAAATGATAGACGCTACAATCAATACTGGACGGAATATCATCGTCTAATGCAACGAAAGGGTGTTTCTCCTGATTCAGCAAAAATTGTCCTTCGAACAAATTTTTCCGTTATTGCTAGCCTTATGGTTCATTTTGGGGAAGCTGATACAGCCTTGTGTGGTCCTGTAGGACGATATGGTCATCACTTAGAAACGATATTAGATATTGTTGGACTTCGCACTGGGTTAGAAGTGGCCGCTGCCATGAGTATTATGGTTCTTGAAAAAGGATCGTTTTTCTTTTGTGATCCTTATGTAAATTTAAATCCGACAGCCTTTCAATTAGCTGAAATGGCTGTTATGGCTGCTGAACAAGTTCGTCAATTTGGAATTATTCCCAAACTTGCTTTGCTTTCTCATTCAAACTTTGGAACATATAATGATGATTCTGCCATTAAAATGCGCCAAGCTCTCTCTAGAATCCGAGTTCTTTCCCCAGCATTAGAAGTTGAAGGTGAAATGCATGCAGACGCTGCGTTAAATGAAATAATTCGTTTGAGAACCTTTCCTGATTCTCTCCTTAAAGGGCAGGCAAATTTATTAATAATGCCGAACTTAGATACGGCCAATATTTCTTTTAATATGATAAAAGCAATGGCTGATGGACAACCCATCGGACCAATTTTATTAGGGCCTGGGAAACCTATTCATATTCTGACCCCTTCTGTGACCACACGTGGGATTTTTAACATGTCAGCATTGGCTGTTGTGGGTGCACAAAAGAAAAGCAGGACATCCGCGCTTTAGTTTAGAGGGATCATGATTGATAAAGTGCATCTTCACGAACAAGAACACGGTAAAAATGACTCTCTTTATGGTGTGTCGCAAAATACAATTCGAGCTTTAGAAGTCGCACTGGAAGATGAAGAAGAAAAAAAAGTAAAGAAGCTCCTTCAACCCCTTCATGCTGCGGATGTAGCTGTTGTTATTGAGTATCTCGCTCCTCATTTACGTCACAATCTAATTGAAATTTTACGTTTTCGTTTTGACCCCGATATTCTTACCCATCTGAATGAGACAGTTCGAGAAGAGGTTGTTGAACAAATTGGAACGCGTGAAATAGCAGAAGCTATTATAGGGCTTGAAAGTAACGAGGCTGTTGCTCTTATAGAAGATTTAGAAGAAGACCAACAAAAAGAAATTCTAGACTCAATCCCCATTGGGGAACGTGTCATTTTAGAAGAGGTTCTTACATATCCAGAAGATAGTGCAGCTCGCCTCATGCAGCGAGAGATTATTTGTGTTCCCAGTTTTTGGACAGTCGCTGAAACTCTTAAATATTTGACAGAAGAAAAGGAGCTTCCTGATAAATTTTATGATCTTTTTATTGTTGATCCGAAGCATACCCCTATTGGAGAAGTCTCCCTAAGTTCTTTGCTTCGTGAGCTTCCTACGACGAAGATTTTGGATATTATGCGCGTCGATATTAAACGGATTCCTGTGTTGATGGATCAGGAAGAAGTAGCTCTTCTCTTTCGGAAATATGGTTTGGTTTCCGCGCCTGTTGTAGATGAAGGTGGACGCATTGTAGGAATGATTACAGTTGATGATGTTGTGGATGTTATTGAAGAGGAAGCTGAAGAAGATATTATGTTACTTTCTCGTGTTACAGAATCGGATTTTTATGAGCCTCTATTAAGTACGTCTTATTCGCGTATTCGTTGGCTTATGATTTCCCTTGTCAATACGCTTTTAGCTGTCACCGTCATTTCGCAATTTCAAAGCACTATTGAAAAAATGGTTGCTCTCGCTGTTTTGATGCCCATCAATGCCGCGATGAGTGGAAATGCTGGTATGCAAGTTGTGACAGTTGCAGTGCGGGCTATCGCTACCCGTGAATTGGGTGGTGCCAATATGAATAGAGCCATTTGGAAAGAAATTCTTGTGGGGCTCATAAATGGAATCGTATTCGGAGGAGTAATGGGAGCCATAGCTGCTTTTTGGTTTGCAGACCCTGCTTTAGGTATTGTATTAGGAGGTGCCTTAATTTTTAACATGATTTGGGCGGCATTTTGGGGAATTACTTTCCCGATTCTTATTAATAAAATGGGAATGGATCCTGCGTTGAGTGCAGGGCCTTTGTTAACAACAACAACCGATTTAGTAGGATTTGCAACTTTTTTAGGATTAGCATGGTATTTTCTAGTTTAGAAAAGAGATCCCATACGTTATTTAAAAATAAATACGATTTTAATTAAATATTAGTCTTTTTTTTGCTATCATCATTCTTGGAGATTTTTATCGCATGCGTTAAATGAACGTAAGATTATCTTCATAATAAAAAAACACATGGAGGAAAAATGAGAAATTTAGTTTTAACTGCGGTTTCAGTTGTTGCTCTTATGGCTGCTTCTGGGGCTAATGCTCAAGACAAAGGTCAAGCTGGAGCACCAGACGCATCAAAAATGATGGATCTTCAACCTGCTCCTCAAGCAGGTGCTCCGCAGGCGGCTGCACCTGCTATGCCGAAAGCTGCGCCTATGGCGAAGGCACCGGCTAAGCGGCACATAGCTCCACACAAAGTACGTCACCATAAACCTCATCATCATAAACATCATCACAAAGGTGGCGCTTATTATCCCGTTGAAGTTCAGGGGGTTTATGTAACTTTCCCACCAATGGACGTATATGGAAGTCCTGTATGCAATCCTGAATATTTTTGGGGTAAAACAGACTGTCCTTATGCATACCATGGCGGCTACTTCTGGTATCCTCACTCTCGTGCTGATATGTTAAAAGACTATGCTCCTTACAATGCTGGCGGAGTGTATTGGTATGCTAGCCATATGCACCCATATATGGTGTACGGCCAAAGAATGCCAATGGCTTATACCTATCCATACCCGCTTTATGCTCCTCATCCAATGGATAGAGCGTTGTATCAAGGTCAACCTGCACCGATGGCACAAAAGTGGGGAACTGCTCCTGATATACGCGCTGCAGAAGCAGAATAATTATACGAGCTGTTAAATAAAAAGGGGAGTTTTATACTCCCCTTTTTTTCTACTCTGATACTGTTTTAAAATCTCACTTTAGATGCATAACTTTAAGAAAAATCTTTTTCGGTCACTAATGTCCATCCTTGTTCTGTTGGACTCTTGAGGAAATTTGTCTCGTTTCTTTTATTCCAATCCGCATGCGCTAAAGAAATTAAGGTGATAAATGTTCCTATTAAAAGCGGAACGACCATCAAAAGAAAAAAGTGCTTTTGAGTGATAACTTTATGAGGACGAACGTTAACTTTCATTGGAATCCTCTAAAATAAATGGGGATGTGAGTTAATAGTATCCAATAAGGATAAAATCTTAGTTAAAACTTTCTCTCTAAATTATTAATTTACCTTTTATTGTTCTTGAAAAATCTATAACGATAGAGATAATGGACTACGTTCAAGAAAAAGGACACTCATGGCGTTGTGTATAGGTACAGTGGTGTTACAAGACCAAGTTATTTTGGCGCCCATGTCAGGTGTGACGGATATGCCATTTCGCCGTTTAGTGAAAAGGCAAGGAGCAAGCCTTGTCATTTCTGAAATGATTGCAAGTCAAGCAATGATACGTCAAACACGTCAATCCTTATTGATGTCTATGCATAGATCTGACGAATATCCTATGGCTGTACAACTTGCTGGATGCGAGCCAGAAGTTATGGCGGAAGCAGCAAGATTGAATGTAGATCGTGGCGCAATGCTTATCGACATTAATATGGGTTGCCCTATGAAAAAAGTTGTTAACGGTTATGCTGGTTCGGCTTTGATGAAAGATGAACGACACGCTGCAAAGATTATTGAAGCGACTGTTAAAGCAGTTACCATTCCCGTCACTCTTAAAATGCGGACGGGATGGGATGATCAGAACCGCAATGCTCCTCGCCTTGCAAAAATTGCAGAGGATTGTGGTGTTAAAATGATTACTATCCATGGAAGAACAAGATGTCAGCTTTATAATGGAAAAGCAGATTGGCCATTTATTAGAAAAGTTAAAGAGACCGTAAGTATTCCGGTTGTTGGGAATGGTGATGTTGTAACGGTGGAAAATGCAAGAGATATATTAAACATCTCTGGGGCTGATGGCGTTATGATTGGACGAGGAGCTTATGGAAGACCTTGGTTTTTAAAACAAACTAGTCATTTTCTTAAGACTAATGAAAAACTTCAAGATCCTTCTCTTGAAGAACAACGAAATCTCGTGTTAGAGCATTTTGAAGAAATGTTGATCCATTATGGAGAACAGACTGGTATTTTAATGGCGCGAAAACATTTAGGTTGGTATAGCAAGGGGTTAACAGAGTCTGCAGAATTTCGGGTTGCTATTAACCAAGCCAGTGAAGTAGAAAAAATAAAAGAGCTTATCAAGATACTTTATGAAAAAAACCTGGTGTGATGATAAATGAATGATTTCGATCAACAACTTTTTAGTATGGGACTGCGAGAGGTTGTCGAGAGATATTTGAGGCACTATTTTGATCTCCATGGCGAAATTTTACCTGCTGAAGGTCTTTATCCTTGTTTAATCAAAGAAATCGAACGTCCTTTAATTGAAGAAGCTTTAAGGCGTTTAAAAGGAAACCAAGTGCAGGTTGCAAAGCTTTTGGGAATTAACCGTAATACCCTGAGACGTAAGATATTGGATCTTAGCATTTCTCTTGAGGCTCTTTGACCCAATGTCTCATCAAATACTTGGAAAATTAAATGAATGGGCAAGTCAGTATAAATTAGGGCGTAAACTTCTTGTTTTTTTAGTGGTGAGTTCGATTTTCTCTGTTCTTGCCACCTATATTATGCTCACGAATGCTCCTCCCTTTATTAAGAGTCGGAAGTTTCTTATTTTTCTTCTAAGTCTTGATTTCGTCTTTTTGATGACGCTCGGGGCTGTTGTTGCAAAGTATGTTGCTGCTCTCTGGGCGGAGAGAAAAAGCGACCAAGCAGGATCCAAACTTCATAGCCGTATCGTTGCGATATTTAGTCTTTTAGCAATTGCACCCACAATACTTGTGGCGGGATTCTCAGCTATTTTTTTTAATATTGTTATTCAGAGCTGGTTTAATCAACGTGTTGAAACAGCTATTGATGAATCTATCAAGGTTGCTGATGCTTACTTAGGCGAACATCAGAAAGTTATTAGCGCCAACGCAGAAGCGATGGCGGCAGAACTTGTGCCACTCGTACGCTACACGGTTCCTGAATCAGGCATTATTACTGAAAAGCTGATGGAAGAGACGGAGCTGCGAGGATTGGATGAAGCTATTGTGATTAGTGATACTTTGAATATTTTAGGCCGTTCTCGGTTTTCTTTTGCTTTGGATTTTGAGCCTGAACTTATAAAGCATATGAGACAAGCTAAAACAGCTCCTGTTGTCTACACAAATGAAGAGAAGGATCGTGTTCGCGCACTTATTAATATTGATCCAGTAACAAATACTTTTTTGCTGGTGGGACGAAGAGTTTCTCCAACGGTTTTAAGTCGTGTAGAAAATGCTTCAAATGCGGCGCGTGAATATAAGCGCCTTGAATCCTCTGGATCAAGCATTGCTCTAAAATTTGCTGGAATTTTCGTTGGTGTTGCCGTTCTCTTGCTTTTGGCAGCTGTTTTGGGTGGGTTATTGTTTGCAAATAAATTAGCGCGTCCTATTGGTCGTTTAATTCGAGCTTCAGATGAGGTTTGTAAAGGAAACCTTTCCGTACGTATAGCCGAGGAAGAAGAAACGGAAGAGCTTTCTTCACTTACTTCAGCGTTTAATCGTATGACAGCACAGCTTGAGTCTCAACGAGATGAACTTATGGTTGCGAATGAACAAATTGATGAAAAACGACGTTTTACGGAGGCTGTTTTAGCGGGTGTTTCAGCAGGTGTTATTGGGTTAGATGCTAAGGGAAATATTCATTTGTCCAACCAATCAGCTAGCAAACTTCTTGGGATTGAGTTGAAAGATTCAGTTGGGAAAAACTTGACAAAGGTTGTTCCTGAAATGGCTTCTCTTTTTCGGGAAATTAAAGAAACAGGCACAACTTTCACCGAAAAACAAATCACGCTTAATCAAGATGGGCATGGGCATACACTTTTGGTTCGTCTTGCACTTAATAAAATGCGCACTAAATTGACGGGATATGTTGTTACTTTTGATGATATTACCCAACTGCAAGCTGCTCAAAGGAAGGCTGCTTGGGCAGAGATGGCAAGACGTATTGCTCATGAAATTAAAAATCCACTAACGCCCATTCAACTTTCAGCTGAACGTTTAAAACGAAGATATACGAAACAAATTTTGCAAGATCCTGAAACATTTCAAAACTGTGTCGATACCATTATTCGACAAGTGGATCATTTAGGACAACTCGTTGGAGAGTTTTCCTCCTTTGCACGTATGCCTGCTCCTAATATGAGGTCCGAAGATTTGGTGCAAATATGTAGGGAGGAAATTTTTCTGCAACAGCATAGTCATCCAGAGATTAAATTTGATTTTCTTATCCATCCCGATTCTTTATTATTTTTGTGTGATAGAGGACAGATTGGACAAGTTCTTACAAATCTTATCAAAAATGCTGTCGAGGCGATCGAAGCTAAAAATATACACGATGGCCAGATTGACATAAGTTTGAAAACGGAAGGCGATAAACTGATTTTGAAAATTGCAGATAATGGAATTGGTTTGCCTTCTGAAGGAAGAGAACGCTTAACGGAACCTTATGTAACTTTTCGTGAAAAAGGGACAGGACTAGGGCTTGCGATCGTTAAAAAAATCGTAGAAGATCATGGAGGAAGTCTAGGATTCCAAGATTCACCGCCAGGAGGTGCAATTGTTCAAATTTCTTTTGTACGTCCGCAACAAAACGAATTAGCTTTAACTAAGGAACGTTAAAAATGAATCAAGATATTCTGATTGTGGATGATGAACCAGACATCAGGGAACTTGTGGCAGGAATTTTAACTGACGAAGGGTATACGTGCCGTGTTGCTTCCACGGGAGAAAAAGCCCTAGAAGAAATCGCTTTACGCCAACCAAATCTTTTGATTTTGGATGTTTGGCTTGGAGATCCTAAATACGATGGACTCAAAATCTTGGAACTTATCAAAAAAACGAACGTCGAGCTTCCGATTGTAATGATTAGCGGACATGGAACAGTTGAAACAGCCGTCTCCGCCATTAAGATGGGAGCTTATGACTTTATTGAAAAGCCATTTAAAACAGATAGACTTTTATTAATTGTTTCGCGGGCTCTTGAAGCGGCGGGCTTACGGCGTGAAAATCGCCATTTGAAGGAAGAGGCCAATCCACCTCAAATGATCGGCACTTCGTCAGCAATTCTTGTCGTTCGTAAGACGATCGAAAAAGTAGCTCCAACGAATAGTCGTGTTCTTATGGTTGGCCCAGCAGGCGTAGGAAAAGAACTAGCTGCCCGTGAAATCCATTCAATTTCAAAGCGAGCTTCGGGGCCCTTTCTTGTTCTTCATTGTAAGGCAGATTCTGAAGAGTCTATAGAGGCGCAACTTTTTGGGGTAGAATCAACCGATGGAAATCCTCGTAAGTTGGGTATGCTAGAGCAAGCTCACGGCGGTTCTCTTTTTCTCGATGAAGTGACATTATTGCCTCTTGATGTTCAAGCTAAGCTTGTGCGCTTTTTGCATGAGCAAGCCTTTAAACGGGTCAATGGAGATCATAAAGTTATCGCTGATGTTCGTGTGTTTGCCGCGTCCCAGCATGATATCAAGAGCATTATTGAAGCAGGTTATTTTAGAGAAGATCTCTACTATCGACTTAATGTTATTACCTTGCATCTGCCTCCTTTAAAAGAGCGCCTTGAAGATATCCCAGATCTTGTTTCTTATTTTGTAGGATGTATTGCTCGGCAAGCAGGTGTTTCGAAACGTCAGTTTGCTGAATCCACTCTTGCCTTGATGAAAACATATGAATGGCCAGGAAATGTCCTTGAATTACGGAATGTTGTGGAAAGAGCTTTAATTATGGCTCCTGCTGCAAATGACACACTCGTCACACCTGATGAGTTACCACCAGAGGTAAAAGGAGAAAATCTATCATCCTTAACAACACAAAATGCTCCTGATTTTCTGGCAATGTCCCTGCGTGAAGCTCGAGAATATTTTGAAAGAGAGTATCTCCTTGCTCAAGTACAAAAGTTTGCGGGTAACATTTCACGCACGGCAAGTTTTATTGGGATGGAAAGATCAGCTCTTCATCGAAAGCTTCGTCAACTTCAGGTTGAACGGAGAAAGAGCAGCTAGCTCTGCCTCCATGGAATTCATATTAAGGGCATTGCGTGCTTAGGACCTCGATGCAGCACTGATGCAATATTGGGCTCAAATGAAGTCTTACATCTTTTGGAAACTGCCCTTTTAACTGTTCGTCAGGAAGTTGGCAGTAAGCGTAAATTGTTTCCCCTTCACAGGTTTTATAAGTTACTAAAAGGCCATCTTGCATGTTGAGGGTAATAAGATCGGCTGTATTTTGAAGCCTAAATGTTGTACCGTTTTCAAGCGGAAAGTCTTTTCTCCAAGAAAAATCAGCAGAAGGTATAAGGGATAGTGTTTGAACACCTTCTTCCTTTAAGCCTAACACGCTTTCATCTTCAAAGACAACCTCCACATTTACGTTGATAGCTTGCAGAGGATCGCAAATGACAGGCTCACAGATTCCTTTGTTTTGCATGCTGATTGAGCAAATGATCGAACACCAGAAAAAAAATATGGCGGTACGCATGGTAAGTCTCCCTTTTATGAGTTCCTGTGAACTAAATATTAACTCTTTTCTTATACCATACAATTAGGAAAATACCCAAGGAGGAATAAAATGGAAAAAGTTCTAATTGCAGCGATACTTATAGGTCTGTCGGGCACGTCATTAATGGCAGCTCCTACTGCTGCTGGATCACCAATAGATTTGGGCGCTTTGCCGTCTGATATTCAGGCCAAAATTAAGAGCGCTGAGAGTGCAGCAGGGGGTGGAGCTAATCCCATTCAACAATATTTTACTGAACAACAGAATACATACATAAAATATACTCAAGCTGTAGACACATTACTTGAGAAGAATCCTTATCTTAAAGATAATCCTACTGTGAAATCATTTCTTACAGTGTTAAGTAGTTATTATACTAAGCTAACCAGAAGCCTAAACACCATAAAAAGTGGGATTGCTGAGGTAGATCCAATCCAAGCAGATTTAAGCTCTATTAATGTACTTTATGAAGGTTTAGCACAGCTCACTTTTCCATCTGCGTGTCAAACCTATAGTGGGCAGTCAACAACAGGTTGGGTGAAATTAATTTCAGGTAGTAAAACTGTTTACGGATTTTTCCCTACTGATAATAACGAGCAAAAATATATTAAATTTTTGCAACAATCAGACGGCGTATATGATGTAGGTAAAATGGGGACAACCAATGAATATGATGTTCCAATCGCAAATAATAAACAAGTTGTGGCGCAACTCGGACCAGATGGAAATGGAAATCAAGTAGTAGTTTGTATAGGCCAAACTATTGGTTCTTCTCCTACAGAAACATCCCCAATTTCTGAGCCAACTAAAAAGTAAAATTTAGTTTTATTGAATCGACTTTCCGCACCTCTCTTGGGGTGCGGTTTTTATTTTAATCTTATTTTGAAAAAGCGCATAAAATTTTAAATATCATTAACCTATTTTTTATTTGTATGTTGATATCCTTTTGGGGTGGAAGATTTTTTCCTTAAAAAATCAAACGGAGGGAATAATGAGACTTTTTTTAATAACGACTCTTGCTCTTGGGTTTATGTTTATAATTGCCAGTCAACTTAAACTCGTTGCATGGCAATCTTTAGATTCCTCTTATCAACAAGTTCGTGTGAGCCACCCTGGTTGGGGTTATTGGGGATGGGGACATCCTGGTTATTTTGGATATAACTGTGCCGTTACTGAAGATTATGGTCAACCAATCGTTACATGCCATTAACTTAAGTACCAACAGAAAATGCCCTGCCTTTAGGGGCAAGGCATTTTTTATAATAGATCTAAATTCCGTGAACAAAATTTGAAATAACTTGTTTAGTATGTCATCGTCTTCTCTTGTCATCCTCGCGAATGCGCACTGCTGTCCGGGGAAAGTTTTGTGTAAGGTAGAGAAAAGGAGACTATGGTTGATTTGAGAAAGAAAGTAAGAATAGGAAGACTTAAATAGCACCTTAAGCATTTTTTCTACTCCCTACCGTCGTCATCCCGGAATTTAGAAAAGCTTGCGATAGCTTAGCTTTTCTTAATATCCGGGACCTAGGCAGCGTTTGAGTCAAAGAATTTTTTAGGTCCCGGGTACTAAGGAACCTTAATGCTCGTAAAAACTCGCATGAGGTTCCTAAATCCCGGGATGACGAAGTTTTTATAATTTTTCCCCGGACAGCAGTGCGCCTTCGCGAAGATGACACAAAAAATATGAGGATTTGAGTATAATGTGTCAAACTTTGTTCACAGAACCTAATGTCAGCATTGTGAGTTGTTGTAAAATGATCGATCATGATTTTCATTTATATATACTTTAAACTTATGCTGTAATTAAAGAAATAAAATAAAATTTTAAACATAATTAACTTCTTTTTTATTATATTTTGTTATTATATTTTAATGGAAGGTATTCTTCCTTTTTTTAAAAAACCAAATGGAGGTAATTATGAAAGCTCTTTTAACAACAACACTTGCTCTTGGATTTATCATCGTAGCAGGTAGTGGCACGGCTAATGCATGGTACAACTATCCAGGTCACATGATGGTGGGATCAACATGTGGTAGTTGCAATACTTGTGAACCCGCTTGTGCACCAGTTTGTAAGCCATGTGCACCTGTGTGTAAAATTAACTGCGACTATGGACTTTGTCGTCCTATGCTTACTTATTAATCTAAACACCAGAAATGCCTTGTCCGTAATGGCAAGGCATTTTTTGTATTTTTTGTGATGAGATTATTTGTGTATTTCTGTTGAATGATTTGGTATATGAGGAGTTGGGTAAGGCTCATCCACATCTTTAAGATGGCAACAAAGCTTATCTACTTCAAGTTTTATTTCTGATCCTCCTGAAAAGACGAGGTGAATACAACCATTTTCAGCATTGTGAATGGTCAACAAGTTCACAAGTTCATTTTTATTTTCAAGGTCTAACCCTCTTTTTTGAACTTCATTTACATGATGAAAGGCAAGACCTGCAGCAACGCGAGCATAATAGGAACTATCATCGAGTTTTTCTGGTTCGCATTCCCAGCAAAAACGATTCGCGACGAGATTGAATTGCTTCTTATCTGCATCATACTCAATGCCTGAAAGAGGAATGAGGGCATCTTGTAAGCAAGCAGCAATAATTTGAAGGTCATCTTGATCTTCAGCAAGTATTCGTAAAGGTGTATAGGACATGATCTTCCTTCTTAATAGTCGATACTTTACTTATATATATTATCGCACTCGCTCAATGTCAGCCCCACAGGCACGTAATTTTTCTTCAACCTTTTCATACCCTCGATCAAGATGATAAACGCGGTTCACAAGGGTTTCTCCTTCAGCTATCAGGCCAGCTAAAACTAAAGAAACTGAGGCTCTTAAGTCTGTTGCCATAACAGGGGCACCTTTAAGCCCCTTGACACCTCTAACAAGGGCAGAGGCTCCGTGAACCGTAATATTTGCTCCCATCCGGCAGAGCTCTGGAACGTGCATAAAACGATTTTCCCAAATCGTCTCCGTAATCATAGAGGCTCCTTCTGCCAGACTCATAAGAGCCATCCACTGTGCTTGAAGGTCGGTTGCAAAGCCAGGAAAGGGCTCTGTCATCGCATCGACGCCTTGGAGGCGTTGAGAAGAGGGGGCCTTCACGATAAGATCTTTTTCTTCTTGTTCCAAATGAACGCCTGCTTGTTGTAAGAGGTGAGCAACGGTTGGGATGAGGTCAAAACGTGTTCCTTTAAGGCGAATGTTCCCTCCAGTTAAGGCTGCAGCCATTGCATATGTTCCCGTTTCAATACGGTCAGAAATGACTTGGTGTGTCGCTTCGTGTAAGCAATCAACTCCTTCGATGATGAGAGTATCTGTTCCAATTCCTGAGATTTTTGCTCCCATGGAATTAAGACAATGGGCAAGATCAGTAATTTCAGGTTCTCTTGCAGCATTGATGAGGCGTGTTTCTCCTTTAGCAAGTGTTGCAGCCATCAAAAGATTCTCTGTTCCTGTTACGGAGACAATGGGAAAGGTAAAAGTTGTTCCGACTAAACCTTGAGGAGCCTTGGCGTGTACATAGCCATCTTCAAGCGTGATGGTTGCCCCCAAAGCTTGTAAACCTTTAAGGTGAAGGTCGATGGGACGAATGCCGATAGCACACCCTCCTGGGAGCGAAACGTGTGCTTCTCCAGAACGAGCAACAAGAGGACCGAGCACAAGAACAGATGCTCGCATTTTTCGAACAACATCATATGCCGCTGTTGTACTAAGAAGGTTTTTTGCACAAAATTCGATAGTCTGATGATCAGCGTTTTTTTCAATGTTAATTACAACACCAAGTTGAGACAATAGTTCAGCCATGCTTTCAACGTCAGAAAGCTCGGGAACGTTGATAAGCTTGAGAGGTTTATCGGTTAGGAGACACGCTGTCATCAAGGGGAGAGCAGCATTCTTTGCGCCGCTAATCTTGATATCACCCTGAAGAGCGATACCACCTCGAATGCTGATTTTATCCATTATATAACCTCACGATTTTCTGAAATAGTATTGATAATCTTTGGCAAAGTAACCCCTTTTTGTCCCATATATTTTCCAAGGCGATCTCGATACGAGACTTCGCAAACGCCGTCTCCCTTGAGGAAGAGGAACTGACAAGCTCCTTCATTTGCATAAATTTTTGCAGGAAGAGGAGTCGTATTTGAAAACTCTAACGTTACGTGTCCTTCCCATTCTGGCTCCAGAGGCGTGACATTCACAATGATCCCGCAGCGGGCATAAGTTGATTTTCCAAGACATATGACAAGAACATCTCGGGGAATACGAAAATACTCAACTGTGCGGGCTAAAACGAAACTATTTGGGGGGATGACACAAACGTTTGTTTGGCGATCAACAAATCCCGTGGGAGAGAAGTTTTTTGGGTCAACAACGGCATTATCGACGTTTGTAAATATTTTGAACTCATCTGAGGCACGTGCGTCATACCCATAAGATGAAAGCCCGTAAGAAATAACACCTTTTTTTTCTTGATGCTCAACAAAAGGGTCAATCATACCCTGGCGGGCATGCTCACGAATCCAACTATCGGGTAAAATGGCCATTGTTTTGATCCTAAAAGTAAAAAGAATTTTCTCATTTCTAGATCAAGATGGGTTTACTCACAAGAGCGGAATCACAGAATGTAGAATTAATAATTTACCTCAAAAGTCTTTGATCAAACTGGAAATGAGATGTTTTACTGACTTTTATCCGCTTCATATCATGATGGAGAGGATTGATAAGAACGTTATATTCACCAGGTACGACAAAGGAAGAAACTTTTAAATAGAGTGTCTTTTTTGTTTTTAACCACTCATCTCCAATTCTCTTTGCTTCTTCTTTTTTTACAGGAAGAGACGAAAGCGTCTCACCCTCAATGGTGTCCGGAATTTCAAGAGTTAATGTGACCCAGTTGGTGGGAATTAAATCAAGATCTAAGTGAACGAGTTGCTCTAATATGCATAAGGACAAGTGTTCTGAGGTGTATATGACGGGGAAACCAGGAGAATTCCAACGTCCTCCAAAGAGGCGCGCGCCTTCTCCATCAAGAGCTTGATGGATATCGCGACAAATGCGAAAAACCTGCATTAAGAATAAATTCCGTGCTGAATACGCTCCAGAAGTGTTTCGACAATACGTGTTCCTGTTTCACCGTAAAGCAAATCCATTGGTGTTTGGTTTTCAAGAGATCGATTAGGCCGACGCAACCAAGTATGAGCTTTAGCCTTATCTCCGAATACATCTTCTGCAAAATTTACAATGCGTTCAACCATCGCTAGACGATCAGACTCTTCTGGGCTTAAGCGATGCTCTTTAACACGTCGCGCCCATGTACGGGGAGGAATAAACTTGTATAGCTCTTGGCGCGTAAGGGTTTTATGCTTTAAAAGGGCATCAACCGCAGTTGTTGGAAACCCTTCCTGAATGCGGTGAATAAGGGCCATATCCACAGATCGTGAGAAAGAATGCATTTCAACTCCTATGCCATTTATCTTTTTATATTATGCCATATGGCATACTTTGTAGCAAATAAAATTTTCTCATGAAAAATTAAGTATTAAAAAGTATCGTTATCTCTTGAAATTGTGGGCTTATTATATTAATTTTAAAGTATGTTAAAGAAAGAATATTATATCTTAAATGTTTTGCGGGGATTGAGCGCTCTCTTTGTTCTATTCTATCATTTCTTTGTTTTTTTCTTTGCGCATCCAGATGTTTGGTTTGTTTATTTGCAAGTAGAGCCTCTCGAGTTACCGCAACCTTTCTATTTGGAAGCATTGACTGATTTTCCTGTTGATATCGGCCATCTTGGTGTCTCTTACTTTTTTCTTATTTCAGGGTTTCTGATTCATGCCTCTCTGCAGCGATATGATTCTTTTAAGGCTTTTATAATTCATAAGGTTTTGCGCCTCTGGCCAACTTATTTTGTTTGCTTTGCTTTAGGTTTATTATCTGTTGCCTTTTTTAACTATTTACTCGAGAGACCCTTTCCTTTCACTTGGGATCATGTACTGGCTTGTTTTTTTTGGATGAGAGATATTCTAAATTATCCTTATATCGATGGTGCTGTATGGACACTTGAAATTCAAATTAAATTTTACATCTTTGCCATTCTTGTGTGGTGCATTTGGAAAAAGAAATTTCTTGATAAGGTTTGCCTTTTAGCTGTTTTACTCAGCTTTGCCGTATATGGGGTTTATTATTTTACTCAAGATGGCGATTATTCCTGGTTCTATCTTGTTCTCCTTGCGCGAAGAAGCTTAAAGTTTTTTATGCTCCTTCTTTTGGGAACGTGTATTTATTCATATTTCAAAAAGGAAGAATCCAAGCTAAAAATATTTTTCCTCAGCAGTATATTGCTTTTGTGCTTCCTTTCTCCCTTATTTAGCTCGCCCTCCTATAGTAAAACGGTAAGCTACCTTTTGGGTTTCGTTTCATTTTTCTTTTTCGTTCATTTCTATGCCCAGCGGATGAAATTAGAGGGGCGTTTAGGTAAATCGATCAATTGGGTCTCTGACATTAGTTACCCCTTATATATTGGACACGTTCTTCCGGGGTATATGATCATGTATTACATGATTGAAATGGGCTATAATGTTTACTTAGGAATTTTGTTTGCTCTTATTTATCTCTTCCCCATGGCCACAATTGTTCATAGAAAAATTGAAATTGTATTTGAAAAAATCATGCCAGCTCGTCCTAAAAGCGGCTGAGGCTTTCAAAACATCTTTTTCTTCATAGGGTTTTCCCTATGATGACAGCGATAGCCCATGCTTGGTCTTGAGGAAATAACTTATCCCAGCCTTTAAATCCATTACTTGTGAGAAGGTATTGAGCAATTTGTTCATCAGATGCCTTATTTCCGGAAGCTTTAATGGCGCGATAAGCAGCTGGGTAATCTTGCTTATTTACAAGCTCTTCTAAAGCTTTTCCTTCCGCTTCTCCTATAATCCAAGAAGCAACCCACACTTGATTATCAGGGAACAAGCTATCCCAGACTTTAAATCCGTTGCTCTCCAAAAGGAACTTTATAACATCTTCATCAGAGGCTTTATTCCCTGAAGCTCTAATGGAACGATAAGCAGTTGGATAATCTTTAAGGCTTAAAATATCGACTAATGTTTTTCTTTCTGCTCCTCTTAGGGTTATGTTAATGACCCATTCTAGATTGTCAGGAAATAAGTCATCCCATTCTTTGAATCCATTGCTTTTCAAAAGAAACTTTATAACGTCTTCATCAGAGGCTTTATTCCCTGAAGCCCTGATAGAACGGTAAGCTGCGGCGTAATCTTTTTTGCTGATGAATTCTAGCAATTCCTGTTTTTCAGCTGCTCTTAAGACTAAACCAACGACCCACGCAGGCGTTCCTGGGGAGAGTTTCTCCCATCCTTTATATCCATTGCTTGTCAAAAGATACTTTACGACTTCTTCATCAGAAGCCTTATTTCCCGATGCTCTTATGGAACGATAAGCAGCCGGATAATCCTTGAGAATCAGAAATTTTATTAATGCTCTTCTTTCCTCTTCTCTTACAATCTTAGCTACAGCCCAACCTCTTGGGCCGGGAGATAACTTATCTAAATTTTTATATCCATTAGTCCTGAGAAGAAAGTCTACGATCTCTGCATCAGAACTTGGATTTCCAGATGCTTTAATTGAACGGAGAGCAGCTGGGTAATCTTGAAGGTCTAGAAACGCTTCTAAGGTTCGTCCTTCTGCTTCATGTGTGATTTTAGAAACAACCCATATTTTATCGCACGCTGGCAAGCCATCCCACTCTTTAAATCCGTTGCTTTCTAAAAGAAACCTTACAATTTCTTCATCCGAAGCTGTGTTTCCTGGAGCTTTAATGGAGAGATATGCTTGAGGATAATCTTTTTCTTTTAAAAACCTTTTTAGCCCACTTTTTTCTGCTTCTTCGATGACCTTTGTAACTACCCAGGCTTGACTAGCAAGTGAAAGCCTATCCCAACCTGTATATCCGTTGCTTTCCAGAAGAAATCTTACAAGTTCTTCGTCAGAAGCTGTGTTGCCTGATGTTCTAATAGAGCGGTAAGCAAGGGGGTAATTCTGCTTACTTAAAAATTCATTTAGATCACTTCTTTCTTTTCCTTCAACAACGGCAGCAACCGTTTTTGTTTTCTCTTCATGGCCGAGCGCGCTCCATCCTTTATCTTTAAGAAGAAAACCAGCAAGCTCTTCATCCGAGGCCCCATTTCCAATGCTTCTCAAATGTTTAAAAGCACGAGAGACAGGCTCAAGGTCCGCTCTTTTTTGCATAAGGGATTGAGTGTTTTCAACGTCCAAAACCCCACAGCCAAAAATATCAGGTGGAAGAAACTCGGCTAACCCTAAATAGGTTTTTCGGGCCCCTTCACGAAGAAATTGAAAAACTTCTTTGATGCTCATGGTAAAATATTGTTTCTTTAATCGAGCAGCCACTCCCGTCACCATGGCTGTAGGCAACGATGTACCTTGAGAAACTTCTTCTCCCTTTTCACGCGTTGAAGGCACATGGATTTGGGATGCGGGTGCAGAAAGGGTAATCGAGGATGCAAAAACCGGCATATTCCCATCAGTATATTTGACTTCTTTTCCGTCAAACGTGTACTGGGTTCCCGTAACAAAAAGCAGATGCCCATCCATTTCAGCCATGGCAAATTCTGCGAGGCTCTTATGGAAAGGGGATTCAGTAAAGGGTATGTTCCCGTTGCCTGCCGCAACGATAATGCCAATACCTTGCCGTTTTGCACGGCGGAGGGCTGCCTTAAAAGGCTCAGAAATAGGAGTCAAAAGGCCTACGGAAAGATTGACAAAATGCACATTATTTCGGCACGCTTCCTCAATCCCTGTCGCGCAATCCTTTGAGTCAAATGTAACGTCATGGTGGTAGAGAAACCCTTCTTGAGGACAAGCATCTGCTATAAGATGACAGAGAGCATTTGCATGGTCTGTCTTACGCACCCATTCCACATAAGCTGGATATTCAGGCATCGTACCGTCTGGAAGTTCCAACAAAGTTTCTTCTGTCAGCGCCCAGCCTAAAGGTTCCGGATCCAGAGCAACATCATTCACTTGCACATATACGATGTCTTTTGTTGCGGACATTGTTTTAGACATCCGTATAATCTGGGAAAAATCCACCACAGACCGTTTCTTGCCAGCAACCATTTTGGATTCATAGAGCGGGCTCAGAGGACCTTCCGGGAAAGTCAGATCGAGGGTACTGGGGGAAGACTTCAGAAGTGGCCAAGGTTCAGGAAGATAGGAAGAACCAAAACCAAGCTTAGGGTTAAACTTGCCATAGCTTCCTCCTTTACTTCCTCTGCCTCCACCTCCGCCTCTCCCTTCATATTTATGCTGTAATTTATGCAAATCCTTATCTTGTAAATGAGAGTCCTTATACCCGAACCCATCTTTAGCAGCCTTTCCTCGATCATGAGCTAATTCTTTATTTGGAGGGACTCGTATGGTCTTATGCTCAGTTAGCTGGCCATTGCGTCCTGTTTTTTTACTTTTTCTTGCAATTTGGTTTTGCTCTTGTTTTATCCATCCTCTGTCTGCCGAACTGACTTTAGGATCTTTTGCTAATTCTTTAAGCCTCTGCTGCTTGCCTCTTCTTCCTTTTCTTTTGTGGTCTTTACATTGAAAAACCTTTTTTGCTCCCTCCTTGACAGACTTTAAAGCCTTCCCAAATCCCCCTCCTCCAAGTCCAGGAGCCTGCATCACAATCTTGCATCCCCCATCTTCAAACTGTTTTAAGAAAAAAGTATGGGCGCTCATAAATTGAATAAGGCTTTCTTGAGGAAGCTTCCAAGGAAAAGCTGGTTGAAAAACGCTCTCAAGTTTTACGGGTTCTTTCCCTTTGTAATTGAGAAAAAACTGCTTTTTTATAGGATCAATAGAAAGGGACTCGACTTCTTCTAAAGCAGTAGGGACGACAAGCTTGTGAATTCCATTTGTGTGAGGGTTAGATGTTTTTCGGTATACATTTATAATGCGTGACTGAGGCTCATCTTGTGCGTCTTCAGGATTTGCAACACTCGCAAAGACTAAGAAAAATAATGAAAAAATGAACAAACCAAAAAACTTTATGCGCTTCATAAAACCTCCCTTTTAATGAATGCTTAATTTAAGACGACTTAATCTAATATGATAAAAATGTCAAATTCCTTTTAGCTGATCAAAATATTTTATACATCTTTTTTTTCGCCCCTCCACTAAATATCGAGAGGTTGCGGGAGTCATTTCTATATCTTTATCCCACATTTCCAACGCTTTATCTTTCCATCCTTTATAAGCATAAAATTTTGCAAGAAAACCATAAATAGTATGCTTATAATATTGTCTTTCTGATCTTGGTAGTTTTTCGTCTTCCAAGGTGATCTGAATAACAGCATCAAGAGAGTTAATCCGGTCAAACAGAGGAAGAATCTCTGTTTCAATTTCTTCTTTTACACCCTCTGCAAATTTGTGATCAAAATCAGCAGGATCTTTGTTTGTTAAGTAAATCATTTGATTCTTGTGGGAGGCAGGAGAGATATCGGTACCCATCAGATAGGCTCCTTTTATATTTTTACTAGCTCCCATAAAAATGTCACACTCGATGAACTTAGGCTCTAAAGTAAAAATTCCCCAGCTAAAGCCAAAATCGTAAGACTCATCCGTATTAATCCATGGACGTGTAACGTACGGATAAATTTCAAAGAGAAGATCACCTTCCTGCTTGATATATTTTTGGCCTTTCTTTTTAAAGCCATGATCTTTGAGAAAGGAAAGGCTCTGTTTAGCAATCCACAGGTACCGTTGGCGTAAATCTTCTACTGACATGTCTCCCTTTCTTTATTGCACGTCTCACCCATAATCGTTGAGCGACTCAACTTTCGTTTTTGTAGGAAAAGGCTTCTGAGTTTCACACGCAGCAATGATGCAATAATAAGTCGAACGCTTTTTAATAAGGTAAGCAGCAACTTTATAGTAGCCAGGCTTGACTGTTAGGATAGTATCTTCGTTAGCATCGTAATAATCAGATATTCTTAGTTGACCCGAGGTGCAAGAAATTACGCCTGATTCGAATGTAGAGGCTATCACATGCTTTAAGTCATTTAAGGGTAATATTGGCTCTGGAAAATCCACTATATTAACTTCTACCGTCGTATCGTCGGCCGTAAAATAGAACGCCTCTTGATGGTTCATGCTCTTAATGAATTCATCATCAGGCAGATAAGCATTAAGCTCCTTTGTGGCATCAGCAATACAAATTACTCCCTGGGAATGATCTTTAAAAATTCTTTGCCGTAAAAGAACAAAAGGCTCTTTCCCCCCTATTTTTTTGAAGTATACGGCAAGCATATTGTTACGAATAACAGCATAATCATTTCCAAAACTGTGGATTGAGATCATATCAGCCAAAATTTTACTAAGACACAAAACTTGATCTGCTTCTAAGGATTCCCCAGCATCATGAAAGAGTTTAGCAGCTTGCCACCCTAACGTACGAAAGGCTTTTATTCTTTCGCGTACTGGTAATGTTTTTGCTTTATCCCATTGTTGAACGATACTTGTGTAATCATCCATATTCTCTCTCCTTATTTCATTCGATTTTATAAAAACTGCATTGATTTTATATTTATATTTAAATTTGAGAAAATCACACAAAATCCCATTTATTTTTGGCAAATGCTAGGAGAGATTTGTCTTTTGTATGGATTGTATACCCTTCCTCTATATAATGACGAGCCGTTAACTTTCCTCCTTTAAAACCTAGATAGAGACTTACGCTGAGAGTAAAGAAACAGAGTAGAAGAGGAGTCAAGAAGTACAAAAAGAAACCTAAAGCATAGTCTGTAAGAGTTTCGTATCCCTCAAAATCAATTGGCTCCAATGCCCAATTGATTGTTTCAAATCCTATCTCTACTGTATTAGAGAACATAAACGCGAGGCAAAAGGCCCCCCAGATGTTCATCTTTCTTAAAAAGAAAGGGAGCCCGCCAAGGAGAAAAAAACTCCAAAATGCACCCCAATCAAAGCCTGTAGTCGCCCAATAGATTGTCCCACCTGTCGGATTTTTAAAAGCAATTTTTGTCATTTTAAACTCTCGATTGAATTAGGCTAAGCCGATATATTAATTTTAAACATAACTATTGATTCTCCCTGGGCCAGACAACATTTTCTTCATTTCCTTCGTATATCGATATGCTTATGCGATCAATTTGATTGTTATCTGTTAGGACCTGTATAATGCCATCAATGTCTTTGAATTCTTTTATGACAGGACATAAAATGGACATACTCCCATTACCTCTTTGTCCATCAGCACAATACCCGAGACCTGTTTCGCTAAGATAATCATCCATTAAATCGATAATATCATATTGTTTTTCCAAATCGACCAAAAAGCCAGGCCCAAAAGTATCAAACTTAATTATTAATGGTTTCAGGTCTTGATTGTTCCATTGAGTGTATCCCTGACACTCTACTTTCTCTAATTCGTTCTCAAGATGCGTCTCTCTTTCTTTTTTAGAGCGACACTTAATAATTTGTACCTCGTTTGATTCATTTATTTTGCCTTGATTGATGATTAAATTGAGACCATCAAATCGCGCATTCCAATAAAGATGATCTTGCGCGGTTTTTTTATAATAGTTCAGAAAGGGCCCCAAGGAGTTTTTCAATTCTCGTTTTTTCTGAATTTCTTTTTCTTCTTCTTGCAGGTTAATTTCTTGGAGCTCCCATCCTTCGTTTTTATAGGTTTGCTGTACGAGCTCTGTAATTTTTTCATATAAGGGGTGATCTTCCTCAACAGAAAATATTTCTAATTCATAGCGACCATCATCTCTTGCACGAAGTGTAAATGGAAAACCAGAAATGGATCGGTTTAAACCATGATAATCTTTACAGAATTCAATAGCATGTATGAGTCCTTTATAATCTTCACTTCCAGTGATAATCAAAACTTCTCTATGCGGAATAAAGATGACAGGGTCACCTTCTATTTCTAGATCCCATAAAGGTTCCCCATCTAAAATTCGACTTGGATCATAGCCGTCTTTCCACATTGATCGCCACACGCCAGGGTGAATTTCTTCATATCCTTCGTGATTAACCGCTACCAAGTTTTGAATTGCATAATTAAAGGCTGTATCAAAATCGACTCCCCACGCCTCAAAATGCTCACTATTTGGCGTTATGATTGATATTTCGGTTTCCAGAGAGATACAAATACCAACAAATTCATTTAGAAGACGGAATGGTATTTCACCATGTTTCTGGGTTGCGAGAAGATAGGATCGTGATCGTAAGGTGGGCATAAGGATGGGGATAATTTCTTTAAAAGGGAGATCTTCAATATCTCCTCCTCTTCTCATCATAATTTTAAATTGTGTAAATGTTGTATTGATACTTTTAGCTTGATGTTCAGGAAGGCAAAGAGAAAGATCTTCATAGAGATTATCCATATAAAATGTGTGTTCTCCCCAATGAATATGATCTGTTTCTTGATTATAAAAGGGAGCTGGATATCGATCCACTTTTCTCATTTTTTTAAGAAGAAGATTAATAAAATCAGCCTTATTAAGAGGGATACGTCGAGTAAAAAGCTTCTTAAGCGATCTTAAAAATCCAATGTGCTTCATAAAACCTCCCTTTTAATGAATGCTTAATTTAAGGCGACTTAAACTAATTTGATAAAAGTGTCAAATCCATTTTATCTGATCAAAATACTTATTTATAATTCTTGTACTTCTCTCAAAACTGTATGAATAAACTCTTTAAGGTTTAAATTTGTTTGATTCAACCCCTCTGCATCTTGATACCAGATAGAGAAATTCTTCTTCTTAAAAACTGCACATTCCATGCCGCCAATATCTGCAAAAATTAGAAAGTCATTCAAAAAATTAGGATAGGCTTCTATATAATCATTAAGAAATTTAGTGGTATCTTTGATATTTGCTCGTTTAATTCCATCCCAGGTTTTTTTAATGTCCTTAGGATCTTCAATCGGCAAGATGCTAAACCAATCACAAGAGAGTCCGTTGGTTAAACTATAAAACTCTTCCAATTCTGGCGGAAAAGGACTTAGTTCCTTTTTTGCTTCTTCAATTAATTCTCTTCTGGCAGGTGGCATTAAATCACAATCATATTCCTCTTGCCATTTTATGAGATCTTGATTTGTTACATGTATCACTCGATCGTTCTCCTTAATGAATTTTTCAAAAATGTTTGTTTTTATAAAAAAGTCCAATATCTTTTAGCTGATCAAAATACTTTATGTATTTCTTTTTATCTTCTTCCGCTAAATGACGTGCTGTAGCAGGTACTTTTTCTATGTCTTTGTCACACATCTCAAGCGTTTTATCCTTCCATCCCTTCGCTGCATAAAGGTTTATTAGGACACGATAAATATTGGTACCAGAAAATAATTCTCTTTTTTCTCTTTCCATTTTTTCTTCTTTTTCTGCAAGGAGAAGAATGTCATCAAGAGAATTTGTCTTGTCAAATATTGGAAAAACACTCGTTCTAATTTTATGTATAATTCCGTCTACGTATTGTTGATCATAATCGATAGGGTCTTTATTTGTTATTCCTGTCTGGCGTCTTTCTGTTACTGATCCTATTTCTCCATATATAAGAAGAGCTTCCTCCAAATCCGTATAGCCCCATATACACTTTAGTGTTTCCAAAAACTTGGAATTTGAGTCCCGGATCTCCCAAGCTTCTGAGGGGATGCATATTTCTCTTGAATGATGATGGATAATTTAAGCGAAAATTTCAAAGATGTAAAACTCCTGTTGTTAGACAAACTTCAATAAAATTCTTGGTCGCCCCTTTTTTTATCAGTATACTAAAGCCAAGGGGAGTGTAGCATGCAAGATGTTCTCAAAAAGCTCGAAAAACGACGAGAGGCTGCTCGATTGGGGGGAGGGGTCAAACGTACTGAAGCTCAGCATCATAAAGGAAAATTAACCGCTCGCGAGCGTTTGGACGTATTGCTCGATCCTGATTCATTTGAAGAATGGGATATGCTTGTGGAACATCGATGCACAGATTTCGAGATGGGGAAAAATAAAATTCCTGGTGATGGTGTGGTTACGGGCTATGGAACAATTGATGGCCGAACAGTTTTTGTTTTTTCTCAAGATTTTACCGTTTTTGGTGGAAGCCTGAGTGAGGCACATGCTGAAAAAATTGCAAAAGTTATGGATAGGGCTGTTCAAGTTGGTGTTCCTATTATTGGTTTAAATGATTCAGGAGGAGCACGTATTCAAGAGGGTGTTGATTCTCTCGCTGGTTATGCAACGCTTTTCCAGCGAAATGTTCTGGCTTCGGGCGTTATTCCTCAAATTTCCGTTATTATGGGACCCTGCGCTGGAGGGGCTGTGTACTCTCCTGCAATGACTGACTTTATTTTTATGGTTAAGCATTCTTCACACATGTTTGTGACTGGACCTGATGTCGTAAAAACCGTAACTCACGAAACTGTTACACATGAAGATTTGGGAGGGGCTTTAATCCATACAACAAAATCCGGTGTGGCGGATGCAGCTTTTGAAAATGATATTGAAACACTTCTTGAAGTGCGTCGATTTTTCACATTCCTTCCCCTTTCAAATCGAGAAAAACCGCCAATTAGGGAAGCGGTGGATGATCCTCGCCGCCTCACTGAATCTTTAGATAGGCTTGTTCCTCAAGATTCCGCAAAGGGTTATAATATGAAAGACCTTATTTATAAGATTGTTGATGAGGGAGATTTTTTTGAACTTCAGCGTGACTATGCTGCTAATATCATCATTGGCCTTGCACGTATGGAGGGCCAAACAGTAGGGATTATAGCAAACCAACCTCTTGTTTTAGCAGGATGTCTTGACATAGATTCTTCCCGCAAGGCTGCCCGTTTTGTGCGTTTTTGTGATTGCTTTAATATTCCGCTCGTTACTTTCGTTGATGTCCCTGGGTTTCTTCCAGGAACAGCGCAAGAGGTAGGTGGGATTATCAAACATGGGGCAAAACTTTTGTTCGCTTTTGCAGAAGCAACTGTCCCAAAAATAACGGTTATTACGCGGAAAGCTTATGGAGGAGCTTATGATGTGATGAGTTCAAAGCATCTGCGGGGTGATGTAAATTTTGCCTGGCCATCGGCTGAAATTGCCGTCATGGGACCGAAAGGGGCTGTTGAAATTCTTTATCGCAAAACGCCTGATCATAATGCAACATCAAATGTTCACATAGATGAATACCGTGACAGATTTGCGAATCCTTTTGTGGCTGCAAGTCGAGGGTATATTGATGATATTATTATGCCTCACACAACACGGAGCAGAATTTGTCGATCGCTTCAAATGCTTAAAAATAAAATAATTGAAACTCCATGGAAAAAACATGATAATATACCACTATAAAGATAACACAGGGAGCCTCTTATGAATGAACATCAAGCACGTGAGCATGTAAAAAAATTACGTCGTTTTTATACTGATGCTTTAATATATGGTGCTGTTAACTTAGGTCTTGTTCTGATTTGGGCAATTGCAGGAGGAGGTTATTTTTGGCCGATTTGGGTAATTGTTGGATGGGGTATTGGGCTGGGTGTCCATGCTTTTTCATTGGGTCTCCTCCCTCAGGTAGAGGTTATGATTCCTTTTATGACACCTGAATGGGAAGAAGACGAAGTAAAGCGTTTGATGAAATCAGGCCAAGAAAGCAAAAAAACGATAAAACCCACGGTTACTGCTCACAAAGAAGTAGAGATAAAAGAGGTTGCAAAGCCAAAACCAGTCGTAAAGCCTAAAGCAGCAGTAAAACCTAAGCCAAAACCAAAATCGAAACCGACACCTAAGAAGTAGATCAAAAGGCGGAGTGTTTAAAAAGGTTCTCATCGCAAATCGGGGAGAGATTGCTTGCCGTATTACACGAACCTTACAGCACATGGGGATTCGTGTTGTTGCTGTTTATTCCGAAGCGGACGAGGAAGCCCTTCATGTTAAAATGGCTGATGAAGCCTATCTTATAGGTTCCGCCCCCGTTTATGAAAGTTATTTAAACAGCCAATCTATCATAAAAGTTGCACTGCAATGTGGGGCTGAAGCCATTCACCCTGGCTATGGATTTTTATCAGAAAATGCCGACTTTGCTCAGGCTGTTCAAGATGAGAAACTTTTCTTTATTGGACCGTCTCCTAATGTAATTAAGCTGATGGGGGATAAATTATGTGCAAAAAAATTAGCTGGGCGTGCAAACATACCTTGTCTTCCTGGAATAGAAAAATCGCTTAAAGATCTTATCGAAGCTGAAAAAGTTGCGCGTGAGATCGGGTATCCATTGATGATGAAAGCTGTTGCAGGTGGAGGAGGGAAAGGGATGCGGATCGTGAATGATCCAAGCGGTTTAGCAGAAGCTTTGAAAGGAGCAATGAGTGAATCTCAAGCGAGCTTTGGAGATGAGCGTATTTTCATTGAGAAATATATCGATTCAGCTCGTCATATAGAAATTCAAGTTTTAGCAGATCATTATGGGAACGTCATTCACTTGGGGGAGAGAGAGTGTTCTCTCCAACGACGTCATCAGAAAGTTATTGAAGAAGCTCCAAGTTCTTCCATCTCACCCGCATTACGACAAAAAATGGGGGATGAGGCCGTTCGCTTGGCGAAAGCTGTAGAATATTCATCTGCAGGGACAGTTGAATTTGTCGTGGATCAAAGTGAAAACTTTTATTTTCTTGAGATGAATACGCGCCTTCAGGTTGAGCATCCAACAACCGAAATGATTACAGGAATTAATATAGTAGAGGAAATGGTTCGCATTGCAGCAGGTGAACCTCTACGCTTTCGGCAAGAAGATATTCGATTTTCAGGACACGCAATTGAGGCGCGCATCTATGCTGAAGATTCGTCTCGTGGTTTTCTTCCTTCAATAGGACGTATTGTTTCTTACCTCCCCCCTCTTCAGAAGGAGGGCGAGCTCCGGTTAGATAGTGGGATTCAGGAAGGTGATAGCATAACCTCGTTTTATGACCCCCTTATTGCTAAACTTATTGTTCGTCAACCAAATCGAAATCTTGCAAGAGATGCTCTTTTGAGTGGTCTTGATGGCTTTTATATAAGAGGGATAGAAACAAATATTTCTTTTTTGGAATCATTGATTGAGTCTTCTTTTTTTCATCAAGGGGGGTTTAACACGACCACTCTTGATATACTCTATAATGAAGGATTTACGCCTCAAGTTCCTGAGCATCCTCAAGTTGCAGTAGCTACAGCAGCTATGATGTACTGTATTCAACATCATTTTAATCGAGCAGAAATGACAATTTTGGTGGGGAGGGGTGCTCATCCCGTGAAGGTGGCTTTGGAGAATGGACGAGCGGAAGTTAAGATAGGGCATGAAACACTTGTTGTTGAAACTCCTTGGAAGCCTGGAGATATTCTTTTTTCAGGTGTTTTTAATGGCCATGCGATGACGCTTCAACTTGACCTTGAAGGAATTAAAAATACCCTTTCTTGGGATGGACACAAAGCGACCACGTGTGTTGTCAACTCACACGTTGCTGATCTCATGGTGTATATGCCAATCAAACAAAAACCTGATACATCTCGAAATATTATAGCGCCGATGCCTGGTTTGATCATTGAGGTGAGCGTATGTGAAGGTGAATTTGTTAAAGCGGGTCAATCTCTAATGATTATTGAAGCTATGAAAATGGAAAACGTTATTCGAGCAAGTCGTGATGGGTCGATCGAAAAAGTGTATGTGCAAAAAGGGGATCGTGTAAATTTGGATCAGCATTTAGCAACAATGGAATGAAGATATCTTCATTGAACAATGAGCATGTAAGCTTGCGTGTTTTTATAAGTTGTTATAAAGCTGTTATCGATAGTAAAGGGGTTAAAATGCGTGCAGAGATCGAAACATTTATTCATGAAATAGAGGAGTGTCTTGTGCTTCTCAGGAGGAGACTTTGACTGGGATCAAGCACAAAAGCATCTTCAGGAATTAGAGAACGAGGTTCAAAGTTCATCACTTTGGGACGATCCGGCATACGCTCAAAAAATTATGCGTGAACGAGAACAGCTGTCTCAATCTCTTGGACGCGTTACAAAAATTGAGCGAGATGTTAAAGATGCTTTAGAGCTTTTAGAGCTGGGAGAGTTAGAAGAAGATCAAGAAATAGTGGATGCGGCTGAGAAAGATATAGAAGGCCTTTCCGCAAGAGTGAACCGACTTCGCCTTGAAACACTTCTATCAGGTGAAGCTGATGGAAATAATTGTTTTATCGAAGTTCATGCAGGAGCTGGTGGAACAGAAGCACAAGATTGGGCTGCAATGCTTGCGCGTATGTATAGTCGATGGGCTGAGGCTAAGGGTTATAAAATTGAATGGATTGAAGAAGCTGCAGGTGAAGAGGCAGGGCTTAAATCGGCAACTTTTAAAGTTACTGCGCACAAAGATGCCGATCATCCTTATGGATGGCTAAAAGGTGAAAGTGGTGTTCATCGTTTGGTAAGAATTTCTCCATTTGATGCGAATGCTCGCCGTCATACGAGTTTTGCGTCCGTTTGGGTGTATCCAGAAGTGGATGATTCTATTGATATCCAGATTGAAGATAAGGATCTAAGGATTGACACGTATCGTGCATCAGGAGCAGGGGGGCAGCATGTCAATAAGACGGATAGTGCTATTCGTATTACCCATCTTCCGACCGGTGTTGTTGTTCAATGTCAAAATGATCGCTCCCAGCATCGTAATCGAGCTCAAGCCATGAGCATGTTAAAAGCGCGCCTTTATGAGCTTGAGTTAAAAAAGAGAGAAGAAGCTGCTCAAGCTTCAGAAGCGACGAAGTCAGAGATTGGCTGGGGACATCAAATTCGCTCCTATGTTCTGCAGCCCTATCAAATGGTTAAGGACCTTAGAACCCATGTGGAGAAGGGAAACGCTCTAGGGGTGCTAGAAGGTGATATTGATGCTTTTCTTGAAGCCACCTTGGCTCAGAAAATTAGCCTATAATAGAACTTTGCACCATCCAGGCCGATTTTTCCAAAAAGGCTGACTGTTCAGTCATCATATCTGTTGTAACGCGATCTCCATGCTCTTCAGCAATAGACCCAACGTTATGCGCTTTTTCTGCCAAAGTCAGATAATTTTCTCTTAAGTTTTTGAGCATGATTTGACTTGTCGGTGCGGTTTCAAACTCTTCAATAGATGCCACTTTCAATAGCTCATGTAAGCTTTGTGGTGGTTTTCCTCCAAAAGCGCGAATGCGTTCAGCAATTTCATCCATCGACTCCCAAAGCTCTTGGTAAAATTTTTCAAACATCAAGTGAAGACTATAGAAATTTTGCCCTTCCACATTCCAGTGATAGGTGTGGGTTTTAAAGTAAACGACTGTTGTATCTGCAAGATAGGATTTGAGACCGGTAATAATAGCATTTCTACCTTCAGCTGAAAAATGATCCGTCATATAAGAATTCTCCCTTTATATGTAAGTTTAATTGTAGCGTTATTCTTTCTTACCCTTTTGATCCCGCCGCGCTTCATCAACTTCTCGACCTAGGAAATAGCTAATAACAGTTCTAATCGCGACGATGGTGGCAAGGACGATAAGATCCTCCTGGCTTGGTTTTAAAAAGGTATGAATAATATCGCCTGCAATCATGAATTCAAGGCCACAAAGAATGTAAGTCCCCAAGACGGCTCTTATTTCGTTGGCTTCTCTCAAAAAAAGAATAACGGTTTGGGAATGAAGCTTCATGCGCACAAAAGCAATAGCTGCGACAACAAATCCCCAGAAGACAACGGCTATACCGACAAGATTAATGCTCACGACAACGGTATTCAAAATCTGAACAAGTATGCTGTCAATTCCCATTGATGATTTCCCTGCAGTAAGATTTAAAAGATTACTTTCTAAGCATAATCCTTAAGGCAATTTTACATAGAAACCATTATGTACTCAAGAAGTTTAAAAAGTCTTAAAACACTTTGAGGTTAGGAATAGCGGTGACGAATTTAGCGCCCCAGTCTTTTATGTAAGCCAACTGTTGAGAGATTTCAGGTGTAAGGTTCCAAGGGAGGATCAATACATAA
>JAFECQ010000007.1 GCA_018242065.1 Pseudomonadota bacterium
TCTCATTTCATATGAACCTATACACTTTCCCTCTTGAGCCTCCTTCCTAAATGGATTAATCCTTAAAAGGAAGAAAGAGGTGGTTCATGGCACTCACGCAAACGCAAGCACAAGAAATTGAAGAACTACAAACTCAAACCTATCCGACGCGCCGTACCATAGCGCCCGGCCTAGAAGAGATCTTATATGAACCTTTTCCTGTTCTTGACCATGGCTTTGTGCGGGTTATCGATTATATGGGAGACGATAGTTCAATCGTACAAGCTGCACGGGTTTCCTATGGGAAAGGAACAAAAAAAGTCACGGAGGACAGAGGGCTTATTCATTACTTGCTCCGCCACGCACACACTACTCCTTTTGAAATGTGCGAAATTAAGTTTCATATCAAACTTCCTATTTTTGTGGCTCGTGACTGGATTCGACATCGCACAGCTAATGTGAACGAATATTCTGGTCGTTATTCTATCTTAGATAATGAATTTTACATTCCGTCAGAAGAAGTCTTAGGCTCGCAATCAACAACCAATCGTCAGGGACGCGGAGACCGTCTTTCCCCAGAGCAATCTCAATATATAATAAAACTATTACGTGAAGACTCAGAACGAGCTTACGCACATTACGAGGAGCTTTTAAATGAAGATTCAGCGGGCAATATCATTGACCCGAAAAAGGATAAACTCGCACGCGAACTTGCACGCATAAATCTCTCTTTAAACGTATACACGCAATGGTATTGGAAAATTGACCTTCACAATTTAATGCATTTTTTAGCGCTTCGCGCAGATGCACATGCCCAATATGAAATTCAGGTCTATGCAAACATTATGCTCGACATGCTTAAACGATGGGTTCCGTTTACCTATGAAGCTTTTATGCAATATCGAAAAGAAGGCGTTCGCTTTTCAAAAAATGGACTCATCACGTTAAAAAAACTTTTGAAAGGTGCGCCAATAACACAAGAAGAAAGCGGCATGACCAAACGCGAATGGAATGAATTTTCAGAACTACTTGATCTCCCTTTATAGACCTTCTATAAGGAAATAAACTTTGACGCAAAAGATAAAAACAAGCAAAGCGGGAAGTAAAAAGTGTATGGCATCAAGTACTCTTACCCTTACCAAATGGGACGCAGCTATTATCCTCAAACAAGATGGGTCTTTTGAAACATCTTTGCCGCAAATTCATGGGGACTATATTCCGGACAATGTGCTTTTAGGCGCGGCACTTGCTTTTGCTCTACGCAATGAGGATCTCTGTACGTTAATTCGTGAAAATTTTGAACGAGAGTGCGCTTCAGATCCAACACCTCCTCATCGAGATTAGTTGTATTATATCACACATTCCAATATCTTCCTAATATTTTTAAATCAATAAATCATTAATAAATTATTCCATATAATATAAGTATACAGATGTTTTTTTTATGGATTTTGTTGTTATGGTTAAGTCATTAGCACTCATTGAATCAAGAATCGAAGGCGCTCACGAACTGCTTCATGCAACTCACGATTACATTAAATGGCAAGCTCCTACTGATATTTATCAAATGGATCCTGAGTATACATATCTTGTAAGTTATGAAGCAATGCGCATCACCGTTCGTATGACACAAATTATTGCTTGGCTTCTCTTACAAAAAGCAGTCGTAGCAGAGGAGATTTCACGTGAAGAAGCCCTATCGGAAGATTGTCGCGTCCTACATGGGAAGCATTGCTTAGAATCTGAGGGAGAAGACGATGAAGATCTTCCTCCCCGCCTTCGTGAACTTTTAAAGGAAAGCCGAAAGTTATATATTTGTGTTCTTAGGCTAGATACACTTTCAAGAAAAAAATAGCTTAGGAGCATCCTATGGAAGGAATTAAATCCCTATTAGAATCGGGTAAGATTAAGGAAGCTCTTACACAATTTAAAATCCTCTCCGAAACTGAACAGGAAGATTTTTTCAGGGCAATATCCCCTACCCTTTTCCCCCCTTCTGTCATGGCCGTACTTTATCGCAAGCTCAAACCCGGGTTTACTTTTGATGATTTTTACAATGCGTGGCTTCCTCCCCTAGGCAAAGATGAGAGTTTAGCTCATCACTTCTCTGCTCCTACCTATGTTATGAATGCTCAAAACAAAGACGATCCTAACGAGATTATAAGTATCAGCTTTATGTGGATCACCCCAGAAGCTTTTGACAATCTTGAGCAGAGCGTTAGCGAATCAGAAAAGAAGCGTCATGACAGCATTGAGAAAGTTGCTCATAAAACCCAACCTACTGCCATATATACTTTCAAAAGTATAACTAAATTAGGAAGTTAGGAAACCTCAAATGACAAATTGTAAAAATTCTTCTTTAGAAAGCCTCATTGAGGAATTCATCACCACCTTCATCAAGATAGATTATGCGAAAATGGAAAGTTTATTAACGCCTGATCTGACCAGCTATATCACCAATGCAGAAGGAGGCGTTGATAAAGTGCGGGGACGGGATGCTTATATTGAGAGAGTTCGAGCCATGAATATGGAGAGAGTTAAATTCAATATAAGAATAACCCAACTCGTTACGATAAAACAAGATCAAGGGCTTGTAATGGTTGAAATCAAAGCGGACCGAAACGGAAAATCGCTTCATAATTTTGCTGCTTTCTTGATTAATGTAAAAAATAATCTTATCGATGAAATGTGGATGGTAGAAGCCCTACCCGCCTATAGCGATACGTTTTGGAAGGAAGATTGAGAATATTTTACACCTTTGTATAAGGGCATCAGATCCCGGATATTAAGAAAAGCGTACACTCCCCCTGATCAAGTCAGGGGTCGCTGTGCTTTTCTAAATTCCGGGATGACGATTTTTTAAGGAAAAAACACATAAAATCACGTCATCCCGGGAGCTAGAAAATCTTGCTCTCTTGAGAGCTTAGATTTTCTTACTACCCGGGACCTAAAGACGGATTCTCTTTGTCCAAAACAGAGCAAGGCCGAAATCATGGATACTTCTAAAACTCTGCTTAACGCTTCACTTACACATATGTTTTAAAATCTGACTCGTTGCAAACTGATGGTCGCGTAGGGTAACCACCACAACTTCAGCCCCCACAACAGCTGCTTGTTTTTGTTTATTGTCCAGATGCGGCTCACCTTCTGTTACAGCAATAACCGCAGGTTGAATTGTTTTAACTAATTCTAAGTAATCCTTGTAACCTTGCATCTTAGGCAACAAAACGACCTCATCAACCATATCCAGGCGGGCCAAAAGTTCAGCCCGCTGAGCTTGAGTGTGAACGGGAGAACGGTTTTTGTACTTTGATATAAATTCATCTGGTTCAATGGCAACAATCAAGTAATTCCCTTGACGCTTTGCTGCTTCCAAAAATTTAAGATGTCCATAATGGATTAAGTCAAAAACGCCTCCAACGAGAACAATTTTTCGATCATAAAGTCGAGCAGGCATATCGTCTGGATACACCCCTATGACAGATCGATGAGTTGCTGTCGTCTGCGGAAAAATGTGACGTTGGAAACTCTCACATGCTGTCAGCGCAAGGCATCCGCAACAAAGCAAAAACAAACGCCATCTGTTCATATTTGCCCCTCCCGAGCAACCAGTGTTGAACTAAGAAAAGCGAGGTAGGGTATGAGGCTTCTCACTTGAATTCCATCTTGCGTATCGTATTCCCGTTTTAAATTTAGCACCAACTGCACACACATAAACTGGAAATCTATAGAAATATATTGATGACTATTTCGGTGTGAATTCCTCAAAAGTCAAGACTATTTCAGATTGCACTCCGATTTAGCCACAAAAGAACCTCAACGATTTTGCATTAATTGCCGAATGACATAATGCAAAATACCGCCGTGTTTATAGTATTCCACTTCATTTTCCGTATCGACACGACACAAAAGAGGAATTGTTTCAACCCGTCCATCCACACGATGAATACGAGCCGTCATTTTCATCTTAGGGTGGAGTTCTTGCTCAAGCCCTTCAACATCCACAATCTCTGATCCATCTAAATTCAACGTTAAGCGCGTCACACCCTCTGTAAACACAAGAGGAAGAACTCCCATCCCAATCAAATTACTGCGATGAATGCGCTCAAAACTCTCTGCAATGACGACTTTAACACCAAGTAGACGAGGTCCCTTCGCCGCCCAATCTCGGGAAGACCCCGTGCCATATTCTTTTCCTGCAATAATAACTAAAGGAACCCCTTCCTCTTGATACAACATTGCAGCATCAAAAATTGAAAGCACATCACCTTTCGGCATGTAACGCGTTACACCTCCTGTAAGACCTGGCGTCATTTCATTTTGAAGACGAATATTAGCAAACGTCCCGCGCATCATAACTTCATGATTTCCCCGACGAGAACCATATGAATTAAAGTTCTCAACATCAACGTTGTGTTCTAGGAGATAAATACCCGCAGGACTATCTTTTTTAATACTCCCAGCAGGAGAAATGTGATCGGTTGTAATGCTATCTCCTAAGATCACTAGGGGACGCATTCTATTAAGATTTTGAAGTTTGGGTGGCGTTTTTGGCATGTTATCAAAGAACGGCGGGTGCTTTACATAGGTACTCGCGGGCCACGCGTAGGTACGCTCACCTTCAATTTTCATCTCCTTCCATTCAATATCACCTTCAAAAACATTCCCATATCGTTTGGTAAACATCTCGGGTGTCATAGAAGTACGAATCACATCACGAATTTCATGATTTGAGGGCCAAATGTCCTTTAAATATACATCATGTCCCTCTTGATCTTGTCCGAGAGGATCGTTGTAAAGATCAACCAACATGGAGCCAGCCAAAGCATAGGCCACAACCAGAGGAGGAGAGCATAAATAATTCATTTTCACTTGGGGATGAATGCGCCCTTCAAAATTCCGATTACCCGACAAAACAGCCGCCACCGTCAAATCGTGATAATCAATGGCCTTTGCAACAGGATCAGGTAAAGGACCTGAGTTACCAATACATGTCGTACAGCCATACCCCACCAAATCAAAACCCAGCGCGTCTAAATCTTTTTGAAGGCCTGCTTTCTCATAATAGTCGCTGACAACTTGACTTCCGGGGGCGAGAGAGGTCTTGACCCATGGTTTTGGTTTAAGACCCTTCTTCAAAGCATTACGAGCTAACAGCCCTGCTCCCACCATAACCATCGGATTTGACGTATTTGTGCAGCTCGTAATCGCGGCAATGACCACATCTCCATCCCCTACTGAATAGGAATTTCCCTCAATGGAGACCCGCTTTTGGCGCCCATTTTGTTTTTCTTCATGGGCAAGCGTATCTTCTGATGAACGAACAGCATTTTTTAAAAGAATCTTATCCTGGGGTCGCTTAGGCCCCGCGATTGTTGGCTCAACATCGTCAAGATTTAAAAACAATGTGTCTGTAAAGAAAGGTTCTTCTTCCCCATACCATAACCCTTGAGCTTTTGCATAAGCCTCAACAAGCTTAATGCGGTGAGGATCTCGTCCTGTAAACTTTAGATAAGAGAGCGTTTCTTGATCAATAGGGAAAATACCGCACGTCGCTCCATACTCAGGTGACATATTGCCAATCGTTGCACGATCTGCAATCGTTAGGTGTTTCACACCAGGGCCATAGAATTCTACAAATTTTCCCACCACCCCTTTGGCACGAAGCATTTGCGTTACGGTCAGAACGAGGTCTGTTGCGGTTGTACCCTCTTTCAGTTTTCCTTCAAGACGAAAACCAACGACATCAGGAATGACCAATGAAAAGGGTTGTCCTAGCATAGCCGCTTCCGCTTCAATACCACCAACACCCCAGCCCAATATACCTAACCCATTAATCATGGTTGTATGGCTATCCGTTCCAACAAGCGTATCGGGGTAAACTTCAAGCCCTCCATTACGATTACTCGACCAAACGACCTGCCCAAGGTATTCTAGATTTACTTGGTGACAAATTCCCGTTCCTGGAGGAACAACCCGAAAATTATCAAATGCTTTTTGCCCCCATTTTAAAAAGGCATAACGTTCATAATTACGCTCAACCTCACGTTGAACATTGAATTTATAAGAATCATTGGTCCCAAATCGATCAACAATTACAGAATGGTCGATAATAAGATCCACGGGCGCGAGAGGATTAATGATACTTGGATCGCCCCCCATTGCTGAAATAGCAGCCCGCATTGCCGCCAGATCAACAACGGCCGGAACACCTGTAAAATCCTGCATCAGTACACGTGCGGGTGTAAAGGCAATCTCTTCAACGGAGGTACGAGTCTTTACCCACTTCGCCAATGATTCAATATCTTTGGCTTTCACTGCGACTTCATCTTGCAAACGAAGCATATTTTCGAGAAGGATTTTCAGAGAATAGGGAAGCCGCGAAACATCTCCAAGAAATTTTGAAGCTTCTTCTAAGGAGTAATATGTATACTCTGTACCATCAACTGTTAAAGCCTTACGTGTTTGAAGGTGATAGGACATGATCTTGCTCCTCTGATTTACAAAACTCTAGCAGATTTTTTATTTCTCCGCATAAGGATTTTTGCTCGACTTTACAGAGAATCGAATAGGGACACCTTCGAGTTCAAATGCCTCTCGAAGCCCATTGATGAGGTATCGGACGTAAAAGTCAGGAAGCTCTGTTGCTTTGCTTGAAAAAAGAACAAACGTCGGTGGACGCGTTTTAATCTGGGTTAAGTATTTGATCTTAATCCGACGTCCCGCCACAAGAGGAGGCGGATGATGCGCCACCACACCTTCAAGCCACCGATTAAGCCGTGCTGTTGAAACTCTCTGATTCCAAAGCTCGTAAATAGCCAAAACTGCATCCAATAGCTTTTCCTTGTTTTTACCCGTCAACGCTGAAAGCGAAACAAGGGGAATACCTCGAACTTGCGGCAAGGCTGTTGTGAGACGATCTTTTAAATGAGTCAACAACTCTTGCTTACGAGGGATCAAATCCCATTTGTTAAGGGCTAAGACAAGACAACGGCCTTCTTCAATCACTTGAGATGCAATGTGTAAATCTTGTTTTTCTAAGGGCTGGGTCGCATCAATAACAAGGATTACAACTTGTGCATATTGAACAGCTGTCATACTTTCAGAAGTTGCAAGCCACTCCAGTTTTTCCGTTACTTTTGCGCGCTTGCGGAGCCCAGCCGTGTCTATTAAACGTAAGGGCTGCCCTTTATACTCCCATTCAATTCCAATAGAATCACGGGTAACACCTGCTTCAGGTCCCGTTAAAACGCGCTGATGACCAATCAATTGGTTAAGGAGCGTCGATTTTCCTACATTAGGGCGTCCTACAATCGCTAACTGTAGGGGCGCTGTTTCCACCTCCTCTTCCTCATCCAAAAAAGGACCTTTATAATACGGAAGAAGTGCCTCATAGAGAGAATCCAAGCCCTGTCCATGCTCAGCAGAGGTCGCAAATGGTTCTCCAAATCCAAATCCCCAGGCTTCTGCAATTCCAATCTCGCCTGCTTTTCCTTCACATTTATTTGCAAGAAGAAGAATGGGCTTTTGTGATTTTCTTAAAAGAGTAGCGAAACTCTCGTCTAAAGGCGTAATACCCTCTCTTCCATCAATCATGAATAAAATAACATCTGCTTCATGCAAAGCCATTAAGACTTGGACTTTCATTCCTTCCATTAAAGGATCTTCACTCTTATCTTCAATTCCAGCCGTGTCGATCAGCTTCAAGGGAATGTCGCCAAGCTGGCCAAAAGCTTCCTTTCGATCTCGTGTCACACCCGGAAGATCATGAACAATGGCCATCCGTTTACCACATAAACGATTGAAGAGAGTCGACTTACCCACATTAGGTCGTCCTACGATAGCCACTTTTAGGCCATATTTCCTGCAAAAAGCTTCAGAGAGGGTCATTAAAAATATCAGTTCAAATCATGTTTCAAATGTAGAATAGAGGTTTGGTCAATTCTTTTCAACGCTCTAATGCATTATTGACGAAATGAAGGAGATATAAATTTTTTTGTGAAATTTGTTGAAAAAAACGTGATTTATAACTATAATAATAATATATATTTTCTTATTGTTTTTATGAGATGGTGTTGTTATGAAATTCCGTATTGCTACTTTATTATCTTTCTTATCTGGTATAGCTTTTTTTAGCACTCCTGCTGTAAGCATGCCGAGCGACGAAGCAGAAAGTGGGAAAAAAACCCCATCTCTTAAGGTAAAAGCACACACAACGAGAGAAAAAAATAGTTTAAAGGAATTCCTAAACAAACAAGATTATTCAGGAGCTTTTAGGTCAACGAAGGCGGCCCTCCCACATGTTTCTGATGAAGAGATAGTGAATTTTCTTATGACAAGTAATAAGTATCCGGGATGGGATACGGTAGATCCTAACGATAAAACGTGGGTTGTTGCCAAAATTACGAATGCGGCAAGGGCAGGGGCAGGGAGAAAAGACTTAGTGAGTTTTCTAAGCAAAAAAGATTTCGCAGGAGCTTTTAGGTCAACAAAGGCAAATACGACTGCTTCCGATGAAGAGATTGTGAATTTTCTCATGATGAGTAACGAGTATCCGGGATGGGATACAGTAGATCCTGAGGATAAAACGTGGGTTGTTTATAAAATTACAAAAGCAGCAAAGAGACAGGACTTAGAGAATTTTCTAAGCAAACAAGATTATTCAGGAGCTTTTAGGTCAACGAAGGCAGGCCTCCCACATGTTTCTGATGAAGAGATTGTGAACTTCCTCATGACGAGTAATGAGTATCCAGGATGGGTTGAGTTAGATCCTTACACTAAAGGATGGGTTTTTACTAAAATCACAGGAAAATCTTATGAGTCGGAAATGGCTTCTGCTCCTCTGGCAGCTCCTTCTTTTGAAATTTTGGAGAAGAAAACGACAACAAAAAAAATTTCACCCTTCCCAGGTACCCTTAATGAGTTGGAAGAAAAGATTAAGGGCTTGAAAGCTGAACTTAAAGTTCTAAATGTGAAGCGCTTTCCTATGAAAGATGGGAAGACCCTTTCTTTAGAGGAAAGGGAAGCAAGTATTTTAGACACGCTTATTAGAGGTAAGAAGGCTGCGCTTCATGAAGCTAATGCTCAACTTCAAATAAAAATAGATGAAAAGATAGAAGAAAATAAGAAAATTTTTTCTTCGCGTGTGAGAAGTATGAACAAAAGACTAAAGACTTTAGGTCTAGATATTCAAGAAAAAGAAAGGGGTATAAAAGAAACTTCAGATCAAATTATAATCATTACAAAAACAATGGATCTTATTGAAATTAAAAGAAACATAGAAACGTTAAAGCTAGAAAGAAATACAGAAGATAAACTTAAGGCATTCGAAGAAAAGCTAGGAGCTTTTAAGGTGGCATCTGACCTAGTAATAAACGTAGCTAGAATGATAAGTGAGGAAATAGCAGCAACAAAACTAAAGTATAGTTCAGACATAACGAAAAATAAAGCTATTCTATCACAAGTCTATAATGGACTTACCACAATTGAAGAAGAGCGATTGCACAAATACAGAGCCGACCTAGAAAACCTTAAAATAGGCCGTCAAAAGATTCATGAACAGATCCTTCATTTAAAAGCTGATATACAAAAGGAACCTGTGAACTTTCGAAAAGCACAAACTCTCTTAAACAAAAGGAAAGAAAAATTACAAGGAACGCCTGTCAAAAAACTTAGAGTTACTCATAGCACAGGAGATTTATTGGAAGGCATTCAAAAACAAGCCAGGGAACGCACTGTAGAAGAAGTGCGTGAGCTTGAACAAGGCCTCAAAAAAAAAGAAGGACAACTTGTTCGAATGTTATCAGAAGCTAATATTCTCTCAATTGACACTGGCCGTTCTGATGATTCCTCGTCAACAGAAGAGGATGAGGATGAGTGGAAGTAAGAGCCCAGACATGAGGACGACACCACCTTAGCATGACGTCACCCTCACCATAGAGACCGCTATAATTTCTTAGCGGTTTCTAGGACAGCTTGGGGAATCTCAATATCTAATTTTTGTGCACTTTTTGGACTGATATAGACATTAAGATCTTGAGCACTGGCCACGGGAATGTCTCCTGGGTTAGCTCCTTTCAAAACTTGAACAACCATTTCACCGGCCGAATACCCTGTATCAAAATGACTATAACCTGAAGAAGCTAAGGCGCCTTGAGCAACGGAATCACTATCGCTCGAAAATACAGGGATTTTATGTTGAAAAGAAATTTTTAAAACAGCATCCATAGCTGATAAAACCGTATTATCAAGAGGAACAAAAATAGCGTCCACATTTTTCCCTGCAAGCTGTTGCATTGCTATTGAAACGTCCGCAGTTTTAAAAGTTGGAGCCTCTACAAGAGTAATCCCCATTGTTTTTGAAACCGCACGCGCTTCTCTCAAAGGTGTATTTGAACTATTATCCCCCGGATTATAAATCACGCCGAGCGTTTTAAGTGTTGGCATAATTTTCTTAAATATTTCAAATTGTTGCTGAATTGGAGCTGCATCTGTAGCACCCGTAATATGTCCTCCCGGGCGAGCAATGGAAGTGACAACGCCAGAAGCAACAGGATCTGTGACAGCAGCAAAGACAATAGGAATAGAATAAGCTGCATCGGCCTTAACCATGGCCTGAGTAGAAGGAGTTGTGATCGGAACGAGAACAGATGGCTTTAACGCCACAAACTTTTGTGCAATTTGAGAAGCTGTAACGGGGCTCCCTTGTGCATTTTCATAGATGATGTGGAAGGTATTTCCTTCAACGTAATTGTTATCTCTAAGGGCTGCTAAAATACCTTCCCGAACAGCATCTGCTGAAGGGTGATCAATTATTTGAGTAATGGCAACTGTTTGTATAGGAGGTGGAGGAGTTGTAGCAAAGAGAGAAGAAGAAAAAAAAGTGGTTACAAAAGCGAAACTTACGATTTTGAAGGTTGATTTGATGTCCATTTTGAAAAGTCCTTATTCGTATATTTATAAAAATTGCTTCGTTCAAATACTGGGCTCGTAAGTCGAAGTCGTAATAAATTAATCATAGCCAATCTCCTCTTGAGAAAAAGTTAACCCTTACAAATGGGGCTGTTTAGCAAACCACCTAGCATAGTTGTTTGTCAAGAAAAAGCTTTTAAAATTTAAGAGCCTCGACACATATAGACGACACATCAATTTCATTAGAAGGATGAGGAATTGAATTACAGGTTACAATTCTTTCGACGCCCACTTCTTGCAACTTTTGGTATGAATTGTCAGCAAAGATGGGATGAACAGCAATACAAATAGGCTTTACTGTCGTAAGCCCCTTTAAGTGTTTGACAGCTTGCAGCATCGTCGCTCCTGACGAAATGATGTCATCAACAAATATGGGCGTCTTTTCACCCAAGTCTTCCAAAGGTGGCCAAGAAATTTCCACGCGACCATCTTCATGACGAACTTTATTAAGAACAACAAAAGGAATTTCTCTCGCAATGGCTTTTACCCATTGGGCACTCTCCCCATCTGGACCGATGAGGAAAGGAGCTTCCACATGTTGATGTATCCATTCAGAGATAAGAGGTGCCGCATGAAGCACCGTCGATGGGATAGAATAAATCTCACTCAAACTGTGATATCGATGAAGGTGCGGATCTATGGTTATTAAATAATCAAAGTATGTCGAGATAAGGCGAGCAAATGTTTTCGAAGTAACAGCCTCCCCTGGATGAAAAACAGTGTCTTGGCGCATATACGAAAGATAAGGAGCCAAAAGCCCCACGCGCCGAGCCCCCTGTGAATGGAGAGCATCCGCAAGAAAAAGAAGGTTCAAAAACCAGTCATTCGCATGAACGAAAGAGGCATTAATAACAACATCCCGCCCACTCACTAAACTCTCGAGACGCACATAGGTTTCCCCATCAGGAAAAGTCCGCATGAGAAAACGCCCCTTCTCACCATTAACTTTATCTCTTACGTTTTGGCCAAGAGATGTATCATACGGGAAATCAAAAACGAGGCGTATCATGGTTGCTTTTCTCCAATCAAAATAACATGTTGATGTAGCTGAAAGTAATGTAAGGCATAATTTAATTCACCCGGCGATTCAGCATAAATTGTAAACAAAGGCTGGCCTACCTCGACAATCGTATTGAGTTTCACGTGAAGATCAACACCTGCAGCAGGAGAATCTGGGGCACCCGCTAATTTCGCGATCTTTGCAATTAGTCGGTTATCTATATTCAAAACCATACCAGATTGAAACGATGTGATAACATATTGAAAAGAAGCTAAAACAGGCTCACGAAACCCGCCTTGGGCCTCACATATCGCTTCGAATTTTTTTAAAGCTCTCCCCTCTTCTAAAATTTTCTGAGCTTCATAAAAACCTCTTTCAGGAGGAATACCTCCGCAAGACTCTAAAATTTGACCCGCGAGGAAAAGTGACTTGTTTTTTAAATCTTGAGGAGCATCCTTTTCATTTCGAAGTACAGAAAGGATATCTCTTGCTTCAAGAACGGGACCTATTCCATGACCAATGGGTTGTGTTCCATCTGTTTCAACAACATGTAAGTTAAGTCCAACTACTTGACCAATTTCGAGAAAAAGCGTCTTTAATATTTCTGCCTCATTTTGATAACGAACTTTTGCTGTCGATCCGATGGGTATATCAATCAGAACATGACTAGACCCAGCTGCAATCTTTTTTGAGAGAACAGACGCGATAAGCTGGCTTTGGCTATCCAGATCTAACGCTCGCTCAACTTGAACGAGCACATCATCCACAGGGCTTAAATCAACGGACCCTCCCCAAATGATACACCCCCCTTCTTTATCAACAACCTGACGCATCTTTTCCACACTCAAGGTAACAGGCGTCAAAACCTCCATCGTATCTGCTGTTCCAGCGGGTGACGTAATAGCGCGCGAGGATGTTTTTGGAATTGTGAGACCAAAAGCTGCAAGAATGGGAACAAGAAGCATGGTCGTGCGGTTCCCTGGTAACCCTCCTACACAGTGTTTATCAACAACGGGATAATGAGGCCATTTTAACTGACGTCCTGTCTCACTCATGGCTTTTGTAAGAGAGATTGTCTCTTCTTTATTCAAATCAACACAAGCAGTGATAAAAGCCGAGAGTTGAATATCAGAATAGCGCCCCTCAACCATATCATGCATGATAGTGTGAAAGTCAGAATCCGTTAAAACTTTTCCATGAAGTTTTGCACGAACGGATGAGAAAGAATCTAGCGCTTCCGCAAAGGTAACAACTAAAGGCTGCCCTTCACGTACACCTAATTTCTCCCAAGCACTATCCGATAAACCAATTTCTCCAGGAGCTAACACCGATGAATTGCTAATATAAAGAGTTGCAATGATAGGCACGCCACCATTTTCAATGTTAACTCTTGTTTCGGATCGAAAGCCAGCTGACTTACAAATGGCACAATCACCACTCATAACAGCCACAAAATGCTTTCGTGTATCAATTTCAAGCTTATGCGCTTTTAAAGTTAGTGAAGACAAGGAAACGGAAACTGGCTGGTTTGTACTAAGCTGGCTCATGATCCTAATTCCACTGTCTCAAGATATTCTGGAACACGGCACTTCCAACCAAACTGATCCTGAATTTTCAAACGAAGAGCATTTGCTTGTATGGGCTCACCATGGGTGATGAAAACTTCTTTGGGAGCTTTCTTGAAATTCTGAAGCCACTCTAAAATTTCTTTATAGTCTGCATGCGCTGACAAGGAATCTTGAAGAACAATTTCAGCCCGCACCGGAAAATATTCTCCATGAATTTTTACTTTATCAACGCCATGAACAATTGCCTCCCCTCGTGTACCAGCTGCCTGATACCCCACAAAAAGAATTGTATTCTTAGGCTCTGTAACAAAAGCTTTTAAATGATGCACAACACGTCCGCCAGTCGCCATACCGCTTGCCGTGATGATAACTTTGGGGCCGTTTACGCGATCTAATTCTTTTGATTCTTCAGGAGTATTGATTATTTTGGCCTCCCGACACATAAGGCGACAAGAATTTGATGACAATCGATGCTCTGCTTCAAAGTCACAATAAAGTTGAGTTGCATCTCTTGCCATTGGACTGTCAAGATATACGGGAACATCAGAAATTCGCTTTTCATTTTTCAATTGATAAATGAGATAAAGAATCGTTTGGGCGCGACCAACTGCAAAAGCTGGAATAACAACAACACCACCCCTGTGCGTCGTCTTATTAATTACGTCTGCAAGTTCATCTTTTGGATCACGGGCATTATGCAAACGATCACCGTAGGTGGATTCCATGACAAGGTAATCAATTTCTTTTTCCGTTGCAGGGGGTTTCATAATAATATCATTTGATCGCCCCATATCACCTGTAAAAAGAATGCTTGTTCTTTCATCACGAATTTTAATCATGGAAGCGCCCAAAATGTGGCCTGCAGGTAAAAGCTTAAAAGTTAAGCCTTTTGCCAAATCAATTTCACGATTAAAATCAAGAGGATGAAAGTACTTGAGTGATTCCTCCGCATCTTTCAGAGTGTAAAGAGGGAGAGCTGGTTTGTGTTTTGAAAATCCATGTTTATTCGCAAAACGCGCATCCTCTTCTTGAAGATATCCACTATCGGGTAGCAAAATTTTACAAAGCTCAGCCGTTCCATAGCTACAGTGAATTTTTCCCCGAAACCCATTTTTAACGAAAAGGGGAATATACCCACTATGATCGATGTGTGCATGAGTTAGAAGAAGACTTTTAATTTCTGAAGGCCTAAAAGGAAGAGGCGCCCAATTTCGTAAACGTAATTGTTTTAGTCCTTGAAAAAGACCACAATCCACCAATATTTGATGAGAACCCGATCTTAATAGGTATTTTGACCCGGTAACAGTCCCTGTTGCCCCAACAAACTGAATGTTCATTTTTTCTCCCTTTACATCAAGTCTATCATAAGGAGAAGACATCAAAAAAGTCTTAATCTCATAAATTACATTTCTTAAAAGCCATTGATGACTTTGGCTCACATCATTATAGTACAAGGATATGACAGACGATGTTTCCACAGCTTCTTGGTTTACAGCCCTCTTACGAGGTTTTTTTCGCCTTTGTCCTAAATGCGGAGAGGGTCGCCTGTTTCAAGCATACCTAACTCCGGAGCAGAGTTGCACGTGCTGTCACCTAAATTTTACGCGTCTTAACGCCGATGATGGACCTGCTTATATTACCATGGGCCTCGTTTGCTTGTTTATTGTCCCATTCTTTTTTGTAATACAGGCTCTTTATGAGCCCCCCTTTTGGCTCGCCCTTCTCATTAGCTTACCCTTAACGCTTTTGGCTATCCTGGGCCTTCTCCCGCTTGTTAAAGGAGCCTTTATTGGCGCTCTATGGAAAAGCCGAGGAGAAGATTAGGGCAGGAGAACTATCTTAAAAAGTTCGTTACTCTCGATGAGCCCCTCTCATCACAGCCCCAATGTGCTTTCCTCCCCGTGCACGCGCTAAGTCTTCTTGCCGTTGACGTTGGCGAGCTGCTGCACGTTTTTGAGGGGGCATGGAATGATAGCAATGAGGACAAGATACCCCTCGTTCATAAAGGGAAGAGTGTCTGTCTTCTTCTGTAATGGGGTGCCGACATCCATGACATAAATCATAATGCCCAAGTTCAAGCCCATGACCTACAGCAACACGTCCATCAAATACAAAACATTCCCCATTCCAAAGACTTTTTTCAAGAGGTACCGTTTCCAAATATTTTAAAATACCCCCTTTGAGATGATACACTTCTTCAAATCCTTGCGAAAGCATATAAGAGGAGGCCTTTTCACAACGAATACCGCCCGTACAAAACATAGCGACGCGACGGTGTTTATTTTTATCAATTTGCTTCACAAAGTCTGGAAACTCAGTGAAAGAGCTGGTGTTTGGGTTTATGGCTCTTTGAAAGGTTCCGATTTCTACTTCGTAATCATTTCGTGTATCAAGCACGAGAACGTCGGGATCAGAAATAAGGGTATTCCATTCTTCTGCATTCACATAAGTCCCAACCGTATCACAAGGATTAATTCCAGGAACACCTAAAGTAACAATTTCCTTCTTTAATCGGACTTTCATACGCAAAAAGGGCATTTTATCTGCCCAAGATTCCTTATACTCTAGATCGTCAAACCGAGTCACAAGGAATGATCTTAACGCTTCAATAGATGCCCGCGTTCCAGCAACTGTCCCATTAATACCTTCTTCCGCAAGTAAAAGAGTGCCTTTGATCTTATGTTGATCACACAAGGTCTTTAGTGGAAGCCTTAGCTCACGAAAGTCAGGTAGAGATGTAAATTGGTAAAGGGCGGCGACAATAATTTTGGACATGGCTATTTAAAAAGTAAAATTGATGTTTGATTGAAAATAGCGTTTGTTTGATATAAGTGCAAGGTTCGTTAGAAGAACAACATACATTCATTTCAGAGTGACAAAAATTCATCCAAAAGATATGATGTCGTTCAAAAATAAGGATTGGAAAAATCTGTGAGCCTTTTTTCTATGTTAGCTTCTGTCTTAGTCGTTGCGGTTTTGCTTCTTTTTGCAGGACTTTGTGGAGCATCTGAAGCAGCCGTTTTAGCTTCTTCGCGTGTTCGCCTCTACCACTTAGCAAAAAAGGGCAACCCCAAAGCTTCTATCATCTTGAACTTACAATCTCATATCGGTGGATTTATTAGTTCAATTATCCTTTTAAATACCTGGTTTCACACTATTGTTACGGCTCTTGCAACAGCTGTATTAACTTATCTTTTTGGAACTGTTGGAGCCGTTTACGCAGCACTTGGGATGGGTGCTCTTATTACAATATACGGGGAAGTCCTCCCTAAAATGTATGTTTACACTTGCCCAGAGCGTATAGCATTAGCATTTGCACCTTTTTTTAAGCCAATTCTTATGCTTATGACCCCCCTGACTAAAGCAATTAACCTTTTAGCACACGGCTCTTTACGCCTTTTTGGTGTTAATATTCATCAAGACTTTTCAGAATCAGCTTCTGCTGAAGAACTCCGCGGCGCAATTGAACTCCACGTTGGTTCTTCAAGTGAAGAAAGGTCCATGTTAAGAAGCATCCTCGATTTAACAGCTGTTGAAGTCACTGAAGTGATGCGCCACCGCAAAACTATGCTGATGATTAGTGTTGATTTGCCAAACCAAGAAATAGTAGATCAAGTTTTAAAAGCGCCTTATACCCGTATTCCGATATGGAAAGAAAACCCTGAAAACATCATAGGCATCCTGCATGCAAAAGATCTATTACGGGCGGTTCAAGCTTTAAAAGGAGATGTGGAAAAACTCGACATTGGTAAGCTTGCCAGCCTTCCCTGGTTTGTTCCTGAAACGACGACTCTTTTCTCTCAACTTGCTGCCTTTCGTCAAAGGCGTGAACATTTCGCGTTCGTAATCGATGAATATGGTGCTTTACAAGGAATGATCACACTTGAAGATATTTTAGAAGAAATTGTTGGGGAAATCGTTGATGAGCATGACGTTGAGATTCCGGGAGTTAGAATCGCAGCCGGTGGAACCTACGTCATTGACGGAACCGTCACTCTTCGCGACCTTAATCGACAGTTTAACTGGGATTTACCTGATCAACATGCTACGACATTGGCGGGCCTGATTCTACATGAAACAAGAGAAATACCCGAAGTGGGCCAGTCATTCATGATTCATGGTTTTCGGATGGATATCTTAAGGCGCCTCCGTCATCAACTCACTCTTATTCGTTTAACGCCGCCCATTCCTCTGGAGAAAGAACCTTTAAACAAAGGGCATGGACGCCATCCTTAAGCTCTTCATTGAGACAAGCGTATATCTTTTGGTGTCGTTGAACCCGACTAAGATCACCAAAAACGGAAGAAGCAATAATCACACTAAAATGGCTCTCTCCACCCGAGCGATGACCTGCATGACCAACGTGATGATGAGAGTCATCTTCTACCTTTAAATAAAGAGGTGAGAAGGCTTTTTGTAGTTTCGTTTCAATGCGCGTTTTTAACATATTTCTTTGTAAATGATCTTCTCGACTGTCGTCAATTTTTAGTTGAAGGTGCAGGGCTACCTCATGAAAATTTTTCTTATGGACAGAATGGATTTTTCAGGTGAAATAAATTACCTCTCCCCTTGTGGGCTAATCT
>JAFECQ010000008.1 GCA_018242065.1 Pseudomonadota bacterium
AGTTATCTAGGACAGCCCCAAATTTCTTATTCATGATAAACATCCTTTCCTTTTGAAATTTGTTTGCGTTTTGTTCAAAAAGTGAAATTATTTGTTTGTATAAAAATTCACTGATTTCACATAAGCGTACTTAATATTATTTAAAAAACCCTTAATAAATTAGAGTAAAAGGGGACAAACACATTTATGTCTTGCCTCTCCCTCCTTGACAAAAAATTAATATAAGTCTAGGTTGCCTCTAGAAATCATCACGTCAGTCCACGCGTTGCGTGCACTGGCGTAATTTTGTTAGGGAAAGTTTATGTTTGATGGGTTGACGGGCCGGCTAAGCTCGATCATCGATAGATTAAAAGGGCGCGGTGCTTTAACAGAAGCAGACGTTAAGTTGGCTTTGCGCGAAGTACGTGTTGCTCTTTTAGAAGCAGACGTTGCTCTTCCTGTCGTAAAAGATTTTATCAACCACGTTCAAGAGAAAGCTATTGGTCAGGACGTATTGCGTAGTATTAGCGCTGGTCAGCTAGTCGTAAAAATTGTTCACGATGCTCTTGTAGACTTTTTAGGCCAAGAAGTTGTGGACATCGAGTTAAAGGCAACTCCTCCTGTTGTGATCCTTATGGTCGGGTTACAGGGATCTGGTAAAACCTCAATGACATCCAAGCTCGGAAATTACCTTGCCAAAAAGCAGAAGCGTAAGGTCCTTATGGCTTCTCTTGACGTTTATCGCCCCGCTGCCCGCGAGCAACTACAAACTCTGGGTCAACAATGTCAGGTGGATACTCTATCAATTGTTGCTGAAGAAAAGCCCCTTGCCATTACAGATCGAGCACTCCAAAAAGCACGTCTCGAAGGTTATGACGTTCTTATTTTAGACACGGCCGGCCGTTTGCATATTGATCAAGAATTAATGGATGAAGTGGTTCAAGTACGCAATCGTACAACACCTGCTGAGATTATTCTGGTCGCAGATGCAATGACGGGCCAGGATGCGGTTGTCATTGCCAAAGAATTCGACGAAAAGATAGGTATAACCGCCATTGCTCTATCACGAATTGATGGAGATGCCCGCGGAGGCGCGGCTCTTTCCATGCGCGCTGTCACCGGTAAGCCTTTAAAGCTTCTCGGAACAGGAGAAAAGCCAGATCAACTTGAGCTTTTTCACCCCGACCGTATTGCCACCCGCATTCTCGGCATGGGGGATGTGGTCAGCCTTGTTGAAAAAGCAATGGAGTCGGTGGACCAGGAAGAAGCTGAAAAACTAGCGCTCCAAATGCAAAAAGGTGCCTTTGATTTTAACGCCATGGAATCTCAACTTTTACAGATGAACAAGATGGGTGGCCTTTCAAGCTTGATGGGCATGATTCCAGGTGTTAATAAGTTTCAAGATAAAATTTCTCAAGCTGGCGTGGATGATCGATTTGTTCAACGACAAATTGCGATTATTCGTTCGATGACAAAAACTGAGAAAAAAGATGCGCGTATGATCAACGGTTCTCGTAAACGTCGCATTGCTCTAGGAAGTGGTACATCTGTCCAAGATGTGAATAAGCTTCTTAAGCAATTCCGTGATATGAGCGACATGATGAAACGTATGCAAAAACTTGGCAAAAAAGGATTACTACGCCAAGGACTACAGGGCTTAATGCCCCGCCGTTAACTCTTAAGGAAGGAAAGAAAGGAACTATGGCTTTAAAAATTCGTTTGGCACGGGGTGGTGCAAAAAAACGCCCATTTTATCAAATTGTTGTTGCAGATGCGCGTGCGCCGCGTGATGGTCGTTTTGTGGAAAAAGTGGGTACTTACAATCCAATGCTTTCGCATGACAATCAGGACCGTATTCGCTTAAACGTAGAACGGATTCAGCATTGGCTTTCTGTTGGTGCTCAACCAACCGATCGCGTTGCATTATTCTTAGGAAAAGCAAAAATTATCGAAATGCCGACCATAAGCGTAACGCCAAAAAAATCTGCGCCAAAAGCAAAAGCGCAAGAGCGTCTAAGAGCTGAAGAAGAGGCGCGGAATGCGAAAGCCGAGGCAGCTGCTGCACCAGCACCTGAACCAGAAGCTCCAGTGGTAGAAGCGGCGCCTGAACCAGCAGAAGCTCCAGTTGTGGAAGCAGAAGCGACCGAAGCAGAAACACCGGAAGCAGACGCTTCGGCTTAAGGACTTTTTATGACACCTGTTTCTTCTCAAACACCTTCCTTTTTTTGTGCTGCAGCCATTGCATCTGCTCATGGCGTGCATGGACATGTCAAGGTAAAGTGCTTTTTGGAAGATCCAAGCCAGTTTAAGTTCTTTTCACCTTTTTATAATGAAAAAGGTGAGGAAACCTTTAAAGTCAAAAAAGTCCTCTCCCAGGACAAGGATGTTTTAATCGTGTCGTTAGAAGGCATTTCTGATCGTAATCAGGCAGAACTTGTCAAAGGCTCTCAATTGATGGTGCCTCAAGCAAGCTTGCCGAAGCTTTCATCAGATACCTTTTATCATCAAGACCTTATTGGCCTTTCTGTAAAGTCCACCCAAGGTAACGTTCTCGGAACCGTCCATGCTCTTTATAATTTTGGAGCAGGAGACCTTTTAGAGATAAAAACCCTAGATGGTAAATTAGAGATGGTCCCCTTTACACGTGAAGCTGTTCCTGACGTAAAGCAAAAGGAAGGGTTTCTTCTTTTAAGTGAAGCAGGAAGCTCTTTTCTTAAAGGAGATTCGCATGCTTCGTAAAGTAACGATCCTGACTCTTTTTCCTGAGATGTTTCCCGGTCCTTTAGGTCATTCACTTATTGGAAAAGCCCTTGATAAGAATCTTTGGCAACTCGAAATTGTTGACATCAGAGATTTTGCAGAGGACAAACACCAAACTGTGGATGATACCTGTTTTGGGGGTGGTCCTGGGATGGTCATGCGTCCTGACATTGTTGATAAAGCTTTAACCGCTGTCATGGATAAAGATAAAGACAGATTAATTTATCTTACGCCACGAGGTCGCATATTTCATCAAACATTCGCACGGGAAATGGCTGAATCAAATCAGCCCCTTGTTTTCCTATGCGGCCGTTTCGAAGGAATTGATCAACGGGTCTTAGATGCGTGGAGTGCTGAAGATGTAAGTCTCGGTGATTTCGTTCTAACGGGTGGCGAGCTTGCCGCCATGACAATATTAGATGCGGTCATACGCCTTATTCCTGGTGTTATCGGAGATGCAGCTTCTTTAAGTGAAGAGAGCTTTTCAACAGGGCTTTTGGAATATCCTCATTATACCCGCCCTCGGGTATGGAATGGGCAAGAAGTCCCAGAGGTTTTACTTTCAGGGAATCATAAAAAAATTGCAAGTTGGCGTCATCAACAAGCGGAAGCAATAACGCGTGAACGTCGCCCAGATCTGTGGAATACTTATATTAACCAACATCATTTAACTTAAGGAGAAGAGAGATGAATCTTTTAGAAACCTTTGAGCAAGAACAGCTTGCCAAATTAACCCAGAATAAAAAAATACCTGACTTTCGGGCTGGCGATACCGTCAAGGTTATGGTCAAAGTTGTGGAAGGAACGCGTGAACGCGTTCAAGCTTTTGAAGGTGTTTGCATTGCTCGAAAAAACGCAGGCATTAACTCATCCTTCACTGTACGCAAAATATCTTATGGAGAAGGGGTTGAACGTGTATTCCCTCTCTATTCTCCCAACATTGAGATATTAGTTGTTCGCAAAGGTATTGTTCGTCGTGCCAAGCTTTATTATCTCCGTGGCTTAACAGGTAAAAAAGCACGTATTGCGGAGAAAATTACGCGTAAAACCGGTGCTGATCTCCTCATTCCTAAAGAACAAGAACCAATTGTTCCAGCTGAGCCTATTGCTGAGGAAGTGGCTACGGAAGAGAGTGATCAAACGAAATAACATATTATAACTTCGTCATCCCGGGATCTAGAAGCTCAATGCGAATTTATGAGCATTAGAGCTTCTTGTTACCCGGGACCTTTAGCTCATTTACTTTTACGCACAACGGTTGAAACAAACTGATATCCCCTTCGACTACGCAAACTGTCAGAAATACCCATATAAATAGTCTCAAAATCACCGAGTTGCTTCAAAACGTTTCGTAGGGAAATTTCGGTTTGATCATTAAAGTAACGATCCCCTTCATTTCTCTCGCCTTCACCAAATCGAAAAGACATGTACCATACACCTTGATATCTCAACGCCTTCTTAAGTTTTTCCAAAGTCTTAAGTAGGTCAGGTTGAGGTACATGAAGGAGTGAGGCACTGGACCAAATACCATTAAACTCTTCTTCGCTATTGATATCTAAGAAATTCTTATGCTGAACAGTCAGCCCCGTCAGTTGGCTCGCAAGCTTGGCCATGTTCTCAGAACCATCAAAAGCTGACACCACATATCCTTGATTGAGGAAATATTTACTATCTCTTCCTGACCCACAACCCGCATCCAAAATTTTTCCACCTTTGGGAATAAAGGGAAGGAAACGATCATACAAAGAACGCATGTCAAAACAGATAGTTGTATCAAAATAATTTTGCGCATTTTCATCATAATACTGAATTGAATCAGGAATCTGAATTGTCTTCATGTGATTCTTATTCTCAAGCATTGTATTCACTCCAAATCTTTCACGATAAACCATGTGGTTTTAAGACCATATTAAGCTTATAACGTGTGTACTTTTGTTGTCCAGATTTTGTAAGAGCCCCCATCGAAACAAGGTCTTGAAGATCACGAGTCGCAGTTGCTCGGGATGTTTTTGTAATGCTTATATATTTTTCTGCACTCAAGCCTCCCTTGAATCCTTCCGGTCCTTCATTAAACATCCGCGTAAGAACCTTTTCTTGTCGCTCATTAAGTTTTCCACGAAACGTGTCATAAAATTTTGTCTTCTCAATCAAAAATGTAATATATATTTGCGTATACTGTTGCGCTTCCAGAATTGTTGGAGCAAAGTACAATAACCACTCTGTCACTTCATTCGATTTATTTGCCTTTTCAAGAGCATCGTAATAGGCCTTTTTATGCTTTTCGATAGTGTAAGCAAGAGCAATCAAAGTAGGTTGTCCGAAAGATTGGGCGAGCGCTTTTTCAACTATTGCCCGGCCTATTCGGCCATTTCCATCTTCAAATGGATGAATACAAACAAAATATAAATGCGCTATACCTGCACGACTCAAAGGCGTTAACTTGGAAGAAGATGTTTCATTAAACCAGTTCACAAATTTCTCCATCTCATTTCCCATTTTTGTAGAAGGGGGCGCTTCAAAATGTACCTTCGGATGATGTATGTCCCCTGAGATAACTTGCATAGCCTCTTTATGAGTCCTATACCTCCCCATATCTATCAAGTCGCGTCTACCCTTTATCGCCATTTCGTGCCAAGCAAAAAGCTTACTATGCGTAAGGGGTTCCCCGAAGGATCGATATACATCAACCATCATTTCTGCAACACCTTGCTCTGCAGGAGAAGCGCGCAAACGGTCTGTTTCTAAACCAAATTCACGTCGGATCGAAGATTGAACGCTTTCACGATTTAAATACTCTCCTTCAATTTCTGAGGTTTTAATCGCTTCATTGCAGATTATGTCAATGGTTAAATCCGTCTTGTCCCCCTCATTCAGGTGCTTAAACGTACCTAAAAGCAAGCCTTCTTCTTTAAGAAACTGATATTCAAAACTCTCTAACTGGGATTTATCATACTTAAAGTTAGGCCAATCTGCCTGTTGCCAATTCCATTTCATGAGTTATAGAACTCCTCTCTATAACTCATTCTAGCCCATTATTTGAGTGATAGGGAGATGATTTATGCAAAATCTTCTTCTCTTTTTTAATTCCCCTCCTCTTTTTTCTCTTTCGTGGCATACTTATATAAAAAAATAGAAGTGCTTAATGTCACCAAAATTCAAGAAGGCAAACCATGAATTTAAATCAGTACACAGAACGTTCCCAAGGTTTTATTCAATCAGCCCAAACCCTCGCTCAACGTGAAGGACACCAACGTATTCTCCCTACTCACCTTTTGAAAGTGCTCCTAGATGATGAAGAAGGGCTTTGTGCAAATCTTATTCGCATCACTGGTGGAGTCCCTGAAAAAGCTCTGGAGCTAACAACAGAAGATCTTAATCGCCTTCCAAAAGTTGGAGGAAGCGGTGCGGGGCAAGTTTTTTTAGCACCTGAAACCAGCAAAGTTTTTGAGCTTGCTGAAAGGGAAGCTCAGAAAGCAGGGGATACATTTGTTACTGTTGAATTTCTTCTCTTAGCCTTGGCGCTTTCTAAAGATACGGATGCAGGTAAGATTTTAAGCCGAGCAAGTGTTGCTCCTGATAAACTTAGAATTGCTATTGAAAGCATGCGAAAAGGACGTCGCGCTGATTCTGCATCGGCCGAATCGCAATACGATGCCCTCAAGAAATACGCGACCGATCTCACCGCTCTTGCACGTCGAGGAAAGCTTGACCCTGTCATTGGGCGCGATGAAGAGATCCGACGCACAATTCAAGTTCTTGCTCGACGCACAAAAAACAACCCTGTCCTTATTGGTGAACCAGGCGTTGGTAAAACAGCCATTATTGAGGGGCTTGCTCATCGTATTGTTAAGGGGGATGTTCCTGAAACTCTTAAGAATATCCAACTCATGTCTCTTGATCTGGGTGCTCTTATTGCGGGTGCAAAGTTTCGAGGTGAGTTTGAAGAACGCTTAAAAGCCGTTCTTAATGAGATTACCCATGCTGAGGGGGAAATTGTTCTCTTTATTGATGAACTTCATACCCTCGTCGGTGCAGGAAAAGCCGAAGGCGCTATGGATGCTTCTAATATGCTCAAGCCTGCTCTGGCCAGAGGGGAGCTTCACTGCGTTGGCGCCACAACCCTTGATGAATATCGCAAACATATTGAAAAAGATGCAGCACTTGCCCGACGTTTTCAACCTGTCTTTGTGAGCGAACCAACAGTGGAAGATACTATTTCAATCCTTCGCGGTTTAAAAGAAAAGTATGAGCTTCACCATGGAATTCGTATTACGGACGGTGCAATCGTCGCTGCCGCAACCCTTTCCAATCGCTATATTACAGATCGATTTTTACCAGACAAAGCCATTGACCTTGTGGATGAGGCCGCAAGCCGTCTGCGGATGGAAGTCGATTCCAAACCAGAAGAAATTGATGAGCTTGACAGGCGTATTATCCAACTCAAAATCGAACGTGAAGCCCTTAAGAAAGAAAAAGATCAAGCTTCTAAAGATCGCTTAGAAAAACTCGAAAAAGAATTATCTGAACTTGAATCTCAATCAAATGTTTTGACTGTCGCGTGGACCGCTGAAAAAGAAAAGCTTGCAGGATCTCAAAAATTAAAAGAAAGCCTAGACCAAGCGCGTAATGAACTTGAGATCGCGCAACGTCAAGGAGACCTCTCTCGCGCAGGAGAGATTATGTATGGGGTTATCCCTGAACTTGAAGCAAAATTAAAGGAAGCCGAAGGTCAATCCCCTGATCAAATTATTCGTGAAGAAGTTACCGCCAATGATATTGCAGCAATCGTCTCTCGGTGGACAGGCATTCCCGTAGACAAAATGCTTGAAGGTGAGAGAGAAAAGCTTCTTCAGATGGAAGACAATTTACGAAAGCGTGTTATTGGTCAAGATGAAGCTGTCATCGCTATTAGCCAAGCTGTCAGACGCGCACGTGCCGGCCTTCAAGACGCAAACCGTCCTATTGGATCTTTCTTATTTTTAGGCCCAACAGGTGTGGGAAAAACAGAGCTCACCAAAGCCTTAGCCGAGTTTTTGTTCGATGATGATACGGCCATGACCCGCATTGACATGTCGGAATTTATGGAAAAGCATTCGGTCTCTCGCCTTATTGGTGCGCCTCCAGGTTATGTCGGATATGAAGAGGGGGGAACGCTAACCGAATCTGTCAGAAGACGTCCTTACCAAGTTATTTTGTTTGACGAAATTGAAAAGGCGCACCCCGATGTTTTCAATGTTCTGCTCCAGGTTCTAGATGAGGGCCGACTCACAGATGGACAAGGAAGGACTGTTGACTTTCGTAATACGCTCATCATCCTGACTTCAAACTTAGGAAGCTCAATTCTCGCCGAACATCCAGGTGAACCTTCGGAAAAAGTGCGTTCTCAAGTCATGGATATCGTACGATCCGCTTTCCGTCCAGAGTTCTTGAATCGAATTGATGAAATATTACTTTTCCGACGCCTCTCGCGCGAGGATATGACAAGTATCGTAAAAATCCAACTTCAACGTCTTTTGAAACTCTTGAAAGAGAGAAAAATTACGCTTGATCTTGATGAACGTGCCCTCACGTGGCTTGGCGACGAAGGGTATGATCCCACATATGGCGCACGCCCCCTTAAGCGTGTCATCCAACGTGAACTTCAAAATCCTCTTGCTGTAAAGATCTTAGAAGGCAGAATTCATGATGGCCAAAAAGTTCACGTCACGGCAGATAAAAAAGGCTTGGTGATTGAGAAATAAGGGGTACGCTTACTTCTCCTTAAACCCCATAACTTTGGGTAGTGCCTTAGCTTTGTCTTGTGATGACAAACACCCTACGTTGGTACCGCACTCTGGGATACTATTATCAGAGAAAACAGCAACCCACAAAGTATAAGGATTATTTTCCCCTGCGGGACAATTGATTGATTTTGTAGAAATAGTTATGTTATCCGCATTATATACTGTAGGAGCTGAGTCTCCTTGGCCAAGTGTTACATAACTTTCATCTACTTTTGCATAAAAACTAAATGTTGGTGGAGGGAGGCAATCTATGCAGCCACCAATCGCCGATTGATTGGGATACTTCAATGTAAAGTCAAAGGGGCCCATCTCGTTTTCAGTATAGCCAGTAACAGTTTTTTGGGTACAGTTAACAATAGTTGCAGCTAATCCTATATCAGCAGCTGTAGCGTCATTGTAAAAAACACAAGACAAGACTGCTCCACCTATAAACAATATATTTTTCATTAAATGATCTCCCCTATTTTTTAAAAATGTAACACGTTTTTTCTTCTTAGAAAATAAAATTTATCAAACAATACTCTCCACGTATCTAATGTTTGCAAGTAAAATGTAATGTAAAAGTTGCTTCTCTTTTGCTTCTTTATACGCTCATAACGCTCTGAGCTGCCTTTCGCATTATTTCTTGAATGAGCCTTATCCTTGAAAAAATCACAAAATCATTCTATATATAAATCAGTGTTACTTATTTTTATTTATTAAAGGTGTTTTGTATGGTTTTGCCTCGTTTTCATTTTGTTCTATTAAGCTCTTTTCTGGTCAGCACATCTGCATTCGCCTTTGATGAAGATACCCTTAAAGCACCTATTTTAACTGTTAAACCAGATGATGCTACAGAGAGTAATGGTGAACCAACCCCTAATATACCCCTTCAGATAAATACAGAGGAAATCAGCCTCGAGGCTATGGCTCCTTCATCTGCAGTTGTGCCTTCTGCTTCCCCCAAGGAAGTTGAGCCACAAGGATGGTTTGATTGGGGAATGACCCCCCTCAAATGGCTTGCAGAAAATACTGTAGGTGCCGCACTAGAGGGACAAAGAGCCTTAAGGGCCATTCATAGCGGTGTTGACTTATATCCTCTCTTCAAAGGAATAACAGTAAAAACCTATGATTATATGAATGAACCTGCAGAAGAAATTGTTGTCCCACCTCTTGCAGCAATTGTCATCGACAGCTTCTCCAACGAACTGATGCCTATTATTGAAAATCTCATGATCAATACAGTTCGTTTAGGTGGGCAAAAAGCTGCAGCAGAGATGGCTGATAAATTCGGAATTGCTCAGTTTTTAATTGATCAAGGGATCAATACTGTCAATCCCCTCAAACAATTTATGGGTCCGTTTAAATTAATTTCATCATTTCTGAATGGTGTTAATCTCGCTGCTATTCTAGGTGATCAAGTAACAGAAGGCGTGTTAGGAACATTAAAGAAAAGAGCAGCTTTTGAAGTCGCAAAAAAATTAAAAATAGAGGCTAGCTACATCAGAGCAAAAGAAGATGTAAAGGTGCAAGAAGCAATCTGGGATACCGAACGCAAGGAAAAGTCAGGTTTTAGTTCTTTATTTCATGTACGCCCAGAATACGAGCAAGCCAAAGCAGAATGGGAGCAACAACAAAACAAATACTCTAGTCAGAAGCAGCTTTTTTTAGAGCTGTTGACCAAAATCGTGAGTAAAACTCTTGACAAGACCGTCCGTTCAATGGTTGCCGATATGGAGAATTTGGTTGGACCTAGTCTCATGCCAGTAATGAAGACTCTTATACTGGGCACAGAAAGTCAGGCTAAAAATATCTCAAAAAAAGTCAAAGGCACGATCGACACGCTCTCCCCAGCAAAACAAGCCTTTAATGCTGTTGTAAAATATACCACTTCTCCTAAAGCTTTAGCGAACTTGCTTGTTCCTGCCGTCGTACAAACAGCATGGAATGAGGGACTGGCTAACGTCAATCGAACGCTTGGAGCTGCGGCTGGAAACGTCGGAGGAGAGGTTATTACAGAACAATTTTTAAGGACCCTGAAACTCTCGAACACGCGACTATTTTCACGAGACCAACTTCAATTAAATGTATCCGAAAGCATAAAAGACTCTCCATTACCAGAAACTCTCCGAACTGGTATTCATTATCTTGATGATTTTATAGATTTAAATAAAGTACTGCAGAAAATTCTTCACAGAGCAGGACAACAGGCTTCAAAGAAAGTGCTTGATGTTATAAAGCCCACACTTTCGCAATCACTTTCCAAGATTGGAATTCACGATGATATTGAGGCTCTAATGTATGGACAGATTCAACCGTCTCGCTCAGCACAAGTAGTAGCCAACACAGTTAGTGCGGTTGTGGGCGGTGTGGCTCATCTCTACACGGCATTTACCACTCCTAGCGCTGATGCTCCGGAAGACTATTCTGAAAGTGAAGAAGATGAATGGAATACTTACCTAACCGATATGGGCTTTTCTTCTACTCCCCCTACCTTTTCTCCAATCCTTCTCCTTGAAGAAACTCATGTCTCGTTACCTACTCTTGAGACCTCTGATAAGAAAGAACAGATAACAGAAACAGCAGATGAACAAAGGATGCTTACACTTCCTTCTATAGGGTTACCTCAGGAAGAAGTTAAATTGCTTTTAAATCAATCACTTGAGGACGAGCCTGCCCTTCCCTCAGAGCCACTCTCAGTCATTTTTACAAGTGAACTCCCCTCACCCGATCTAGACGCATCCATAGCCGACTCTAATACTACAGAGATAGAGAACCTTATATCAGTTGATAAAGATGAATTAGAACAAGCAGAGACCAGAATCATGAGAGTAGAAACCAGAGCGAACCTAGAGGAATTTTTAAGAAATCAGAATTATCCAGAAGCTTTTAAGTCACTAAGAGCAACACTCCCTGCAACGGTTCCTAACGCAGAGATTGTAGATTTTCTTATGAAGAGTAACCAGTACCCCGGCTGGACTGAACTATCTGCTGACGATAAAGCATGGGTCGTTATTAAAATCACAGAAGAACAAAAAAGAACGGACTTAGAGAAGTTTTTAAGTCAGCAGGACTATCCAGGAGCTTTTAAGTCATTAAGAGAAGCGCTTCCTACAGCTGTTTCAAATGCAGAGATTGTGGATTTTCTTCTGACAAGTAATAAATATCAAGGGTGGGCTGAATTATCCGCCGAAGATAAAGAGTGGGTTATTTCTAAAATTACAATTTAATAATGAAAAAGAAGTGCGCTTCTCTATAAACTTCTGATAACGTAAGAATCACACCAGCATATTTCGTGTAGCTGCGGGAAGTCGCACAACCAAGCCATCAAGCTCTGGGCGCATAATAATTTGACACCCTAGTCGGGATGTTTGCGTCAAACCAAAGGCTAAATCAAGCATGTCTTCTTCATCTTCAGTAGCGGTCGCTAAAAGTTCGTACCACTCAGGCTCAACAATAATGTGACATGTAGAGCAAGCTAATGATCCTTCACAAGCCCCTTCCAAGAAAATTTTGTCGCTATTTTGATGAGCAATCTCAAGGACAGACAAACCATCAGGTGCGTTCACTTCTACACGATCTCCATCTGGTTTAATAAAAGTCATTTTTGACATACCATTCTCCTCAAATCTTCTCGTCTTTATCTTATTAAAGTCTATATAACCGACTTCATCACAAAGGCCAACCCGATTCTTTCTCTTAGCATGAATCTCAAAAAGATCTCCTACTTTGCAACCATTAAACTCATCAACTATACTCTCGTTAAGATTATCGAAAAGAGACTTAATTATGACTCAAACGCGCCGTTTCAAAATAGAAACACTCGTCCGTGATAAAATGCCTGAGAAAATTCAAAAACTTGGCGGACGGCTCGAGTTACATCAATTAGATAAGCAAGAGATCCTTTCCCATTTAAAACATAAGCTTTGCGAAGAAGTCACGGAAGTCTGCAAGGCTACAGATTCTAATGAAGTTCAAGAAGAAATTGGAGATGTGTTAGAAGTTCTTAACGTTCTCGCGAAAAAACATGGGTTAGAATGGGAACAGATAGAACAATCACGTTTTCGAAAATACAAGGAACGGGGGGGTTTCGAACGCGGCATTTACGTGAAATATATAGAAGTTGATGCCTCAGATAATTCTTGTCCTGCGATACAATACTATCTTAATAATCCTGAGAAGTATCCTGAAATTTCTTGATATTTCTTACCACTTGAGAATCTGTCTTTCTAGAGAGCATAAATTTTAAACTTTTTTAAAAAGACAAACTCTCAACTTCGGGCAATATCTTGAAGAAATCTTTTGTATATTCAATAGCTTTCTTTTCATCAAATCCCTTACAGGTATAAAATAGGACAGAAAAGAACTTGGACGCACACCAGACATAAGCTGAAATTCCAGAATCAATTAAAGGTACAAAAGCATCAAATCCTTGATTTTCTTCTTTTCCCATACCGCTTTCCGGTGAAAAAATAATAGGATCACCATATATTCTTAAATCAAGATGTGCGGCAACCCCTCGTAAATAGGTATCTAATTTTTCCTTTGTTACATCAATGGTATAAAAAGCTTCAACCATTAAACGTTGGCGGTAAATATGAGGAGCTATATTTTTCATAAGCAATTTTTCCTATTTTATAAACAAAAGAGTTCAATCTCCCTTTTTAATATCACTGACTATCCAATGCTGTCTTCGAAAAGTATCGATCAACTGTGTAATTTCATCAACTGGTACACCCATCACGTGAAGAACAGAAGTGGCGAGCTGAATTGTAGGTTCTACCGTTTCAGGCACAACAAGTCGTGCCCCAGATTCAATAAGTTTTTCCTGATGTTTGTGATCTTTAATGCGCACACAGATAGGAAGGTCGGGGAAATACCGTCTAAGCATCGTGACTGTGCGCACGGAAGGTGTCATCTGATTAAGAGTAATTACAACGGCCTTGGCCCGTTCTGCACCGATCCCTTTTAAAACTTGTCGACGACGTGCATCTCCATAAAAAACGGGATAACCTTTTTCTTTTCCCTCAATCACACGCCTCATATCGATGTCCAACGCTACAAAAGGAATCATGCGTTTGGCTAAAATCTCTCCTAACATTTGTCCAACACGGCCAAATCCTGCAATGATTACATGGTTTTGAAATTCTCTTATTTCTTCTGGATCTGTTGTTGGATCAGAGCGAAGCTCGCGGACTTGAAGCCGATCTGAACACCATTTCCCCAATACCGCCAATAAAGGAGTAAGTGCCATTGAAAGGATGACAACAAGAAAAAGAATGTCAGCAAATCCAGGAGGCAAGAATTCTTGGGCTACGCTTGGAGAAAAAATGACAAAAATAAATTCTCCTCCGCCAGCAAGAATCAAAGCAACTCTTATACTAGTTGACGCTTTTAAGCCACGAATACGCGCTATGAGATAAACTAAAAGAATCTTAGTAATAACCATAAAAAAGAGAAGCGTTAAAACAATCGAAAAAGCACTCAGCAAAACACTAAGATTGATTGTCATGCCAACCGACATAAAAAAAACACCCAAGAGAAGACCGCGGAAAGGTTGGATATCAGCTTCGATTTGATGGCGATATTCGGTTTCTGCTAAGAGTATCCCCGCTAAAAATGCCCCTAATTCTCGGGAGAGACTGGCGGTTTCAGTTATAAAAGCTGTTCCTAAGATTACTAAAAAAGTAGTAGCCATAAAAAGCTCTGGGTTGCCGCCCAATGAAACCGCTCGATAGAGAGGGCGAAAGACAAAACGACCTATAGCAATAATAACGAGTAAAACAGCTCCAGCTTTTATTATCGCATAAGATAATTCAACAAAAATATTTGTCTTTTCTACTCCAAAAGTTGTTGTTAAAATCAACAGGAACACCACTGCAAGATCCTGCAGTAGCAACACAGAAAATGAGATTCGTCCAAACCGAGTGGCAAATTCTCTGCGGTCTGTCAATACTTGCAGCACAACAGCCGTAGAGGAAAGAGCAAGAGCGCCCCCCATCAAAACAGCTCCCTCTCTGGATACTCCGACCCAAAGCCCAAAGAAAGCAAACAAACCACCCGTTAAGAGAACTTGGCTAATTCCAATGCCAAAGACATATTGCTTTAAGGACTGAAGGCGCTGTAAAGGGAGTTCCAACCCTAAAGTAAAAAGAAGAAATAGAACGCCAATTTCACCTAAAATTTGCGTTTCTGTTGAGTCAGTTACAATATTTAAAACATGAGGGCCAACGAGCATTCCCGCGGCTAAGTAGCCAAGCATGGGACTTGCTTTCATACGACGAAATAAAAAAACAACTCCCACCGCTGCGGCTAAAAAGCCAAGAATATTGTATAAAAATGTCGTTTCTGGGCCCACAGACAAAGTTCTTTCATTTTATTTTTAAAATTATAGCAATCCCCCTAAAAAAAGATAGCATAATGAATAAATTAGGGATAACGATTATTGAATTGGCTGGGGAACCTGGATTCGAACCAGGGCTGCCCGGTCCAGAGCCGGGAGTTCTACCGCTAAACTATCCCCCAATGCAGTGAGAAGGACCTATCACATTTCCTATGTTTTGAAAAGAGAAACTCTTTCACTCTTTAGCTTCTCTTCTTTCATATAACGCTTTTTCATATCATCTCGGCCATGTTTATGACTTTCAAGTATTATTTTAGAGAGCATATTCTCATCAAGCTGACTAGAAGGATGCACTTCAATATGTTGAGATAAACCTGTGGTTTTTTCAAAAGCGCTCACAGTCAACAATCCTTCAGCATCAACTGCAAAATCAACCCGTACTCGTGCAATTCCTGCTGGTAAAGAAGGGAGACCTTTCAGTTCAAAACGTCCCAAAGAGAGGCAATCTTTAACAAATTCACGTTCCCCTTGAACCACATGAATGATCATTCCTCCTTGGCCATCTTGGTGGGTTGTAAACTCTTGTGAAGCCATGGCAGGAAGGGCCGTATTGCGCGGAATAATCTTTTCGACAAGCCCTCCCATTGTCTCTAATCCTAAGGAAAGTGGCGTGACATCCAACAAAAGAGTTTCAGAGCCATATGTTAGCCCATGAGCTGACAGAGCTGCTCCCATTGCCACCGCTTTCTCAGGATCAAGGTCATAGAGAGGTTCTTTTCCAAAAAACGTTTCTACTTTACGTCTTACAAGAGGCATACGCGTCATTCCACCAACAAGAATTACGCCTTGAATTTCTTGTGGAGAAAGACTTGCTTCTTTAAAAACATCTTGAGTAATTTGAAGTGTTTTCTCGACAAAGGGAGAGGCTATAGCCTCAATATCACTTCGTGTAACCCCTTCGACAGATTCTTGATTTGATAAGCACTCTTTAAGAAGTTGAGCCTTTTTTAAATCGCTGATCTTTAATTGAGAGAGTAGTTGATGATCAATGTCATCTCCACCTAAATTTAAATCTCCGCCTGTTGCTAAAACTTGGAAAACCCCATTCTGTAATTTCAAAAGAGAAACATCGAAGGTCCCTCCTCCAAAATCATAAATTGCATACACACCTTCAACTCCCGTCTCAAGACCATAAGCCAGAGCCGCAGCAGTGGGTTCATTAATGAGACGTAATACCTTAATACCTGCAAGCATAGCAGCTTGCTTTGTCGCAATACGAGCAGCTTCATCAAAATAAGCAGGAACCGTAATGACAGCAGCCTCTAGAGGAACACCTAGAGTTCTTTCAACACCTTGGCGCACATGTAGCAAAATATGACTTGCAACTTCCACGGGCGTTAAGTGATAAGGTCCTAATTTAAGTCGAACTGCTTTTCCCGAAACAAGCTGCGAAAATTGTGAGCAAATTGGATCTTGAGGCGCGCGACCCATAAGACGTTTAATAGAACTGAGCGTCTCATCGAAGACAACACCAACATGAAATTTCTCTTCCAGGTAACTTAAAACAGACGGAATAAGAAACCCCTTTTTATCAATATCTAAAACAAAAGGTCTTCCATTTTGCACAACAGCTACAACAGAATGAGTCGTGCCCAAATCAATGCCAACAACCACTCCTTTTGAAGAGATCTGTGATTTAGCTGTTTGCCCTGGTTCAACAAGTTGGAGTAACATTTCTAAATACTTTCCAGTTAATCCTGGGTCCCGGGTACTAACAAAGTCTCACCCCTGCCCAAGGCAGGGGAAGATTTTGTAAGTCCCGGGATGACGATTCATAAAAAACCCGTCATCCCGGGAGCTAGGAAATCTAAGCGAACGTGAGTGAGCTCTAGATTTCCTTGCTACCCGGGACCTAAGAACATTGCTTTCATCATCTTTCGTACATACGTCAATCGGTATAAAGCTTCACGCGCGCTTGCATAATCTTGAACGACAAATGCATCTTCTAAGGATTTAAATAACCGTTCACTTTCAACTTGCAGCTCACGGGTAATATCTTCCCCCCTATCCTGCCTTTCACTCCATTCCATGACTTGACTCAAAAAAAAAGAATCATGAGTCATCAATTCAAATCCTTTTTCTTTAAGTAAAAAAGCAGCCCGTTCAAGCGGATCCTTTAAAAGTGAATATGCTTGATTAAGCATGGTTGATTTTCTTATAGCGTCTGCTTTTGTATTCATTTCAGCTAAAGCAAAGCGGTCAGGATGGAACTTTTTCTGTTCCTCAAAATAACATTTTTCAAGAACTTTTAAATCCAAGAAAAAACCTTTTTCAAATCCAAAAACATCAAAGGGATCAAACATGAAAAGACTCTCCACATCCGCACCGGCCTTTTTCATTTGGATTTTTAAATACAAAGCCTGAAGAAAGTTTATCTTCGGTATAATCCATCTCCGAACCCATGATAAACATTACAGCCTTTGGATCAATGAGAACTTTCACATCATGAGCTTCGATAAGCTCATCATAAGGGCCTACTTCATCTGCAAATTCAAGAGTATACGAAAGACCAGAGCATCCTTTCGAACGAAGACCAATGCGAATGCCATAAGATGGTTTATCTCGTCCTTCAAGCAAAAATTTTACACGTCGAGCAGCTGATTCAGTTATGGTTAAAATTGCTTGAGCCATTTAAATATCATTCTGCTTTTGTTTATAATCCCGAATTGCTGCTTGAATGGCGTCTTCTGCCAACATAGAGCAATGAATTTTCACAGGAGGCAGCGACAAATGTTGCGCAATTTCCGTATTTTTAATAACGCCAGCCTCATCCAAGGTTTTACCTTTAATCCATTCAGTTACAAGAGAACTGGAAGCAATGGCTGAGCCACACCCAAAAGTTTTAAATTTTGCATCCTCAATGATTCCATTCTCACTCACCTTAATCTGAAGTTTCATCACATCACCACAGGCAGGTGCCCCTACAAGCCCTGTACCTACAGTTATGTCTTCTGCATTGAGGGTACCTACGTTGCGTGGATTTTCATAATGATCAACGACTTTTTTTGAATATGCCATAGTCGATTCTCCTTTAATGCTCAGCCCATTGGATTGACTTTAAATCAATACCTTGGCGACTCATCTCCCATAAAGGGCTCATGTCTCGCAAACGATTTACTTCTACGATAATTTCTCTAGCTGCAATATCAACTTCTTCTTCCGTTGTAAAACGACCAAACCCAATTCTTAAAGAGGTATGTGCCATTTCTACTTCCACACCTAAAGCCCTTAATACATAAGATGGTTCCAGAGAAGCCGAGGTACATGCCGATCCTGATGACACAGCTAGGCCTTTTACACCCATCATGAGTCCTTCGCCTTCAACGTGTGCAAAACTAAGATTTAAATTTCCCGGAATGCGTTGATTCAGATCTCCGTTAAGATAAACTTCCTCAAGTTCTGATTGAATTGCTTTATTAAATCGATCCTGGAAAATTTTGAGACGTGCGGCTTCGGTTGCCATTTCTTCTTGCGCGATTGCGCACGCCTTTCCAAGCCCTACACATAAAGGAGTTGAAAGCGTTCCAGAACGCATCCCCCGTTCTTGCCCCCCTCCGGTGATAAGCGCCGTCAAGCGAATCCGAGGTTTACGTCTAACGTAAAGTGCTCCAACACCTTTAGGACCATAGATTTTGTGACCCGAGAGACTTAATAAATCAATATTCATAGCTTCAACGTCAATGGAAATTTTCCCCACCGCTTGAGCCGCATCTGTATGAAAGAAAACGCCCTTCTCACGACAAATTCTGCCAATCTCAGCTAAGGGTTGGATGACCCCAATTTCATTATTCACCGCCATAATTGAGACAAGCGCTGTGCGCTCATTAATCGCCTCACGTAAATCATCTAAATTGATAATTCCATTGGACCTAACGGGTAAATATGTAATTTTAAACCCTTCTTGCTCTAAATGCCGACAGCTATCTAAAACGCATTTATGCTCTGTCACACAAGTGATGATGTGATCTTTTTGTGCTTTATAAAAATGAGCAACCCCTTTTAAAGCCAAATTATTTGATTCTGTTGCTCCGCTCGTAAAAATCACTTCACGAGGATCAGCATGTAAAATTTTAGCAACTTGATCTCGCGCATTTTCAACAGCCTCCTCAGCACGCCATCCATACGCATGACTCCGGGAGTGAGGATTCCCAAACTCTTCTGTAAAGTAAGGTAACATCGTTTCCAAAACACGAGGATCACAAGGCGTTGTAGATTGGTAGTCTAAATATATAGGACGCCTTACCATCAAATGGCCTCCTTTACATTTTGAAAAGCCGATATGTCTTTCCAAGCTTGAATAAAATGATCTATTTCTTCTTCTTGGGTTTGCCAACCAAAACTAACTCGAATTGCGCTTTTAGCTGCTTCTGGTAGTGCGCCCATCGCCTTCAACACATGTGATTCTTTTGTTTTACCGGACGAACAAGCCGACCCAACACTGATCGCTATCCCTTTCAAATCAAATGCCATAAGTTGGAGCTCTCCAGAAACGCCTGGCATACCAATAGATAGGACATGAGAAACACGAGGACTTCCTTTCCCATAAATAACGCCTTCGGAAAGGTAAGTTTCGATCTTGTGTTGAAATTGATGAAGACGTTGAGAAACACTTGGCATTTCATTAACAGCATTAGTAAGAGCTGCGGCAAATCCCAGAGCAAGCGGAACTGAAAGAGTTCCAGATCGCATCCCATACTCTTGCCCTCCGCCACGAATTACGGGATGAAGCTGAATATCCTCTTTTATAACCAATGCACCAACACCCACAGGCCCCCCGCACTTATGAGACGAAAGCGTCATCATATCAACACCCAAAGCTTTAAAAGAAAGAGGGATAGCCCCTAAAGCTTGGCTCGCATCGGTATGAACTTTCCAGCCATATTCATGAGCAAGTCTAACAACCTCAGATATAGGTTGAATAACACCTGTTTCATTATTAACCAACATCACAGATATAACCCCCTGTCTTTTAAAAGAGGAAAGAAGCTGTTCCAATTTTTTAAGATCTATAATCCCTTCCTCAGTTACAGGAATGAAGGTGGAATTCGAGGCGGCTTTAAGTACAGATTCATGTTCAATTGAAGAAACAAGAAGCGGAAGGGGGCCAAGACCTGAAAGAGCGAGAACATTCGCTTCCGTCCCTCCACTCGTAAAAACCAATTTCTTTGCCTTTATTTCATCCAAAATGTTTTGTCTGGCGTTATCAAGTAGCGCTCGTAACTTGCGGCCCGCATAATGAGGAGAAGATGCATTGCCCTTTATTTCTAACGCTGTCAAAAGAGCGCTCTGTGCACATGGCCTTAGTGGAACAGAAGCGTTATAATCTAAATAGATCATGAAACTCGCCTCTCGCAAACATCTGCAAGGGAGATCCCATTTAAGTATTGATACATTTGGCGCCCTAATCCTGCCCACAAGGCATGAGTTAAACACGGTCCCTTTACACCCAGACAACCAGTGTCAGATTCTCTTTTGCATCGTGTCGTTTTCAAAGGCTCACCAATGGCCTCCAAAACCTCCGAAATGCGAATAGCATCTGCGTCAAGAGCTAAGGTGTAACCACCCTGTTGACCGCGTGTGCTTGTCACAAATCCCTTTTGGCGTAGTGTCACAAAAAGCTGTTCTAAATATGCAATAGGCAATGCCTGTCGCGCCGCAATTTCTGTAAGCGCTAACGGCTTTCCCTTGCCATAATAAGCCAGGTCTACAAGCGCCATCACCGCATATCTGCCTTTTGTACCAAGTTTCATAAGACGTTTCACATCTACTAATTTTAGGGTTAGGTTGTATTTTCTGTGTACGATTCCTGACTAATTTAGTCAAGTATAAAAACAAAAAAGAACGTAGATTGTTTTGTGACTGTACAAATAGTAGCGAATCTTAAAAAAGCTGATCTTAGCTCACTTTGACAAAAGTGATCTTTTTATATACTTCACCTTACATATTTTTTCAGTTAGCCATTCGTTTAACCCTTAGGAGCTACCTATAGTAGCCCCTAAGATGTTGAGAATCTTATGATTTATTGGCAATTTTACGGATAACCCATTTTTTATTAGCAGGCGATAAATTATCCCAGCCCTTATAACCGTTACTAGTGAGAAGAAATTTTATAATCTCTTCATCAGAAGCTTTATTGCCATCTGCTTTCATTTTACGGAAAGCAAGCTGGTAATCCTGTTTACTGATTAGTTCTTCTAATGTTTTCCTCGCAGTACTTGTAACATCAGCTTTCTTAACAGCCTGGGGAGCCTGAGTAGCGGCTCGTAAAACAGGTGAGGTAGCTAAAATCATGACCGATAGGACACCTAGGAAAGTAAGCTTTTGAAACATCATATTAATTTTCCTTTTCTACGTATTTAAAAATAATAAAAACAATCGTATATAAGATAAGATATTATTTTATATTTAGATGTCAAGCCTCTCATAAAAAGTTGATATTTATAAGACAACTCTAGCAACCAAGCTCTTTATAAAGTACACTTAAAAAAAATCATAACGAGGGGATTAAGGTGAGTCGGGAACATTTTGAAGAAATGCTCGATTATTACCAGCAAGAGATGATCTACTTGCGGCGATCGGGAGAACGTTTTTCTCAGCAATATCCAAAGATTGCTCAAGGATTGAATATCTCTTCCTCTGGATCATCCGATCCCCATGTCCAACGATTATTAGAATCCTTTGCTTTTCTCACTGGGCGATTACAAAAAGAAATAGATAAACGCTATCTTCAATTTGCAAACACACTCTTAGGTGTTCTTTACCCTCAATTCATAGCTCCCTTTCCATCCGCCTCAGTCGCTTTATTTCGCCTATCCCCCCATCTTGGAAAATCGACCTCGGGATATACAGTGCCAAAAAATACGCCTCTCTTCACTGAAGCTCAAGAAGGTAAGATTTGTCGTTTTCAAACAACATATCCGGTTGAAATGTGGCCTTTTGAAGTTACAGACGCAACTGTGATGAGCGTAGATCAAAGTCCTCTTTCCCCTTCACTTCTTCAAACACAGTGGATCCTAAGAATTCGTGTAGAACGTTATGATGGAAAAATGAGTGAGCTCGACCCCTCTTATCTTCGTTTTTTTATCTCTGGAGACACACTCACAACTGACTGTCTTTATGATAGTATTTTTGCTTATCTGCCAACTGAACCCACACCTGTTTTTATACAAGCAGACACTGCAGACTTTCCTATACAGTTACCAGAAGATGCTCTCGCACCGGTTGGCTTTTCTCAAGAGGAAGCTCTCATTCCTACTTTTAACAAATCCCTAGATGCATATCGACTGCTTCATGAATATTTTGTTTTTCCCGATAAATTCAAGTTTATGGATATCAAGCACTTTTCAACCCAAGGAGCAGACCGTTACGTTGATATATACATTCCTTTAGCTGATCAAAGTCGCGTAGAGAAATTTCGCATTAATCGTACAAATTTTATTCTTGGGTGTACGCCAATCATTAATCTTTTCCCGAAAATTAGTGAGCCGATTAATTTAAATCATCAATCTGTTTCCTACCGCTTAGTGGGCGATCAAAGAAATGAGGACACGACAGAAATCCACACGGTTTTAAAAGTGGTTGCCGCAACAACAGGAGGCAAAGAAGCTGAAGTCTTCTCTCCTTACTTCTCATATGACTATGAGATAGAAGAAAAAAACAATGGGTTGTTTTGGCATTCGGTGCGTACCCATTCTGAAATTCCAGATACATCAGGTACCGAGGTTTTTCTTTCTTTCGTAGATTATAATTTTACACCTCAAAAACCTAGTAACCAAGCGGTATATGCCTATACACTTTGCACGAATAGGGATTTAGCCTCTTACATACAAGCCGGTGGAACGCTGCAAGTTGATGGACAAATTCCTCCAGCAACGATTTCTTGCCTCTACCGCCCCACTGCTGAAGTTACACCTACATTAGACGGGGACTCACTCTGGCGCCTTATTTCTCAACTTTCTCTTAACCATTTAAGTTTAAGCGGCGAGGAAAAGGCTACATTAGCCTTAAAAGAACTTTTACAGCTATATTCAGGGTTCAATCGTAATAAATCTCATTCAGAAATTAATGCACTTGAAAATATTACATACGAACCTGTGATGCGACGCTGGGGAGTGGACACCTGGCGTGGATTTATCCAAGGACTAAGCATTACATTAACGATGGATAGCGTCCCTTACGCTGGTCACGGCGGATATCTTCTAGCAACTGTATTGAATGAATTTTTCAGTCTCTACGTTTCGATTAATTCATTTACAGAATTAACCCTTATAAGCACTCAAAGTGATGGAGTTTGGAAACAATGGCCCGCCCATATCGGCAGTCAATTCCTACTGTAGAAGATGTTCTTTTAAACGAGCCTTATCGGTTTGAATTTCATCAAGCCATAAAGCTGTTAGAATATCTTAATCCAAAAGCAATGCCCTTTGGAGAAACTGTAAATAATCAAGATGAAGTTGTCACTGTCAAGTCTCGCGTCTATCTCGAATCAATATCTAGTGATATTTATTCTTTAGAGAATCTATCTCTAGAGCCAACCTCGTCTCAGTATGCACCTCCTATCTTAAATATTAATTTTATGGGAATTGCGGGAATCCAAGGACCTCTTCCTTTTCCTTATACAGAAATGATTATTCAGCGTATCCGAAACGAAGACTCAAGTCTGAAGGAGTTTCTTGATATCTTTAATCATCGCCTTGCTTCCATCCTTCATCGAACACGCAAACAGTATCTTATTAGTCTTAATACCCTCACGCCAGAAAAAACAGATATTGCGGAAGGACTAAAAGCTTTTTTAGGAGTTGACCAACCATCTCTTGAAAACCGCTTACATGTTCCTGATCGTTCTCTTTTAGACTACGCTGGTATTTATTGGACTCGACCGCATTCGGCAAGAGGACTTGAATCCATTTTAAAAAGCTATTTTAACATCCCAACTCATGTCGAAAAATGTGTGGGAAAATGGCGCCCTATTTCTAAAAATCAACAAACGCACATCGGACGCAAAGGACAGTGGCAAAAATTAGGAAATGGTGCTGCTTTGGGAACAAGAGCCTGGGATCAACAAAACCATTTTTGCCTACACTTAGGCCCATTAACTCAAGAACAACTAGATACCTTTCTTCCAATGGGGCGAGGGTATAAACGACTTATAGATCTAACTCGGCTTTATGTAGGTGCCCTTATTGACTTTAGTATCAAATATATCACAGAACACCCTCCCGCTTCTCATCTTAAAGAAAAAAGCTATCTAGGGTGGCGTTCTTGGCTTGGATCTAGACTCAAGTCAGGAGATGATGTCATGGTAGAAGTCGAAGTTCGCTAACGCATTTATTCCTTCCTTTTCATAGCTTACAAAAAAATAAAAAAAAACGCTTGCGAGCTATTCTTAATTATTATACTTAGGATCCAGAAAGCTTTAGTAAATTTTGTGTAAAATTTTATTACTGGTTTTTATTATGGTATGTAACGTTTATTTATACAGAGAATATTTAATTTATTTATGAAGCTAAAAAAACAGAAAAAGAAATTCAGTCAACTTTTGCGGATCATGTCGCTTGCCCATATAACAAGGACAGTTATATGCATCTCTCTCTGCCAAATTTTATGGAAAGAAGGAGCTTATTCGACTGAAGCAAAGCCTCCAAAGCCTTGCCTACCTGACAATAAGTGGAATAATGAGGCTCGTTTGCGCTTAAAAGCGGGACGTCTTCGCAATTTGGGGCAAATTGGTCTTTTTGCACCTTTAGCTCAAAACGATACGTCTCTTCTTTTTACAGATCTTCGCTTTTTTCGAGATTCCAAAAACAATTCGGAAGGAAACTTTGGCCTTGCTTATCGTAATTTAAATCCATCTTTAGAATGGATTTTCGGTGGATATGGCTTTTTTGACTCGCGTCGTAGCGAACATCATCATATGTATCAGCAAGCCACCTTGGGTCTTGAGGCTTTAAGTGTTCATTGGGACTATCGTGCAAACGTTTACATACCTTTGTCAAAAGCAAAAAAAATACATTCTCGTCATACCAAACCCGTATATCGCGGTCATACTGAATATTTTAATTCGCAAAAAGAAGTCCCCTTAAAAGGTTTTGACGGCGAGGTAGGCCGCAGCATCCCTGGAATAGATAACGTTCGTCTTTACGTCGGTGGATATCACTTCCAAGGGTCGGGAGCTCGCCACATCAATGGTGTTCGCACTCGAATTGAGTGGGATATAAGTGATAATTTTGATATTGAGGCAGAATATCAATATGATAATGTCCGCCATAGTGCTCCTTACATAGGCTTTACACTTCGTATCCCATTTGGGGAAAAAACGAGCAAGAAACTAACGCCACTCGAAAAGCGCATGCAGCAAGATATCATTCGAGATATCGACATCGTTACGCAAGCTAAACCAACCCAAAGAGAAACAGGCAACTACTTTATTTTTACAAAAGAGGGTGGAACAGGAGACGGGACTTTTGAAAATCCTGCTCCCAAAAATGCGGTTGTCGTTCATAATCTTCTTAAGTCCAATCCAAACTATAAGTTTTATGACTTAGATAGCGGAGCTATCGTTTCTAACTCAGCTAAAGTTCAAGAGTTATTAGAAGTCTTGCCTACTGCTACGCCTTCCGTGGTTGAATCTAAAAAATTCGTTCCCGAACCTGTAACGCCAGCTCCAGAACCAGTTGCTCCTGTTGCTGAACCCCAGCTAGCTCCCCCTCCCTCTGAGAATAAAGCTGAACCTGAAAACACAGAACCACAAGTTACCTTAACTGAAACACCTGGACCACAACCTGTTGCCATTAGTATTGTTGAAACACCTTCCCCGGTTTCTGCGGTTCAGGTAATCTCTGCTCCTACACAAAATCTTGCTGAGGTTTCTTCAGCACCTGCGCCAACCACTACTGTTCTGACAGAGGTCACTGCCCCACAGCCTGCAACCGCTACTGTTGTTGAAATACCTGCACCTGATTCTGTTCTACAAGAGGTCAAACTTGTATCTGCACCCACACCAAATCCTGCTGTAATTACTGAAACCCTTACCCTAAACTCTGCCGTTGTTAAAGAAACTGCTTCTGTTACGCATATTGAACAGATAGAAAATAAAATTCAGACGGCCACCTTTGTTGAAACGGTACCGGTATCTAGCGCGATCAAAATCGAAACATCATCTACTCTCGAATCAACAGAGCCGTTTGTTCTGAAATCCTTACAGACCCACCTAGATCCTACCGTAACGCCAGTTTCTTCAGAAAGACCGTTTAATGAAAGTCCTTCAGCTAAACCAGCTTCTGATCCTATACTTTTCACTGAACCAAAAGATCAGAGCCAAAAACTTGCGCATTCTCGAATTGAGTTAGTTGAGCTGACAAATGAAACTCACACAGCTCACACCCCGCCTCATATTGAGCCGTCTATTATAATAGAAGAAAGCACTTTCAAAGAACCTGTAAAAGTTGATCTCCCTATTCCAATGAAAGAAGATCAGCGCCTAGGGGAAGAAATCATAGCGCAACAACGGCTTTTGGAAGAAGCCGTTCAACAAGAAACAGCCGCTCGACTGCAAGCTGAACGCGTCATTGAAGTTGAAAAAATTGATGGACAGAGAATAGCAGCTCAACAGGCGGAAGTAAAACGCTTAGAAACTTTACATGTTGAAACGCAGCATCAGTTAGAAGGAAAACAACGTCTTGAGGAAGTTAAACGTCAAGATGTAGCTCGCCTCCAAAAGGCTAAAGAAGAAGCTACACGCCTTCAAGTCCTCGAAGAGGCTCGTATTAAAGCTGAACAACTGGAGATTCAACTCAAAGCTGAAGAAGTTGAACGTCTTCAAGCCCTTGAAGACGCTCGCCACATACTTGAACAAAAGCAAAGAGAAACTGAAGTAGCTCGTATCCAAAAGGCTAAGGAAGAAGCCGAAGAAGCCGCTCGCTTGAAGGCCATTGAAGACGCTCGCATCGAAGCTGAAAGAGTTGCCAAAGCGAAGGCTGATGAAGAAGCTCGTCTGAAA
>JAFECQ010000009.1:0-79956 GCA_018242065.1 Pseudomonadota bacterium
ACCTACGTATGACCCCGCAACTGATCCTGCGATGATGGCAACCATGCGAGATCCTGCGATGATGGCATCTACGTATGACCCAGCGACTGACCCAGCGATGATGGCAACTATGCCTGACCCAGCTAGACTAGCTGAATAGCGAAGCTTACGTTATTTATTATGAATGAAAATTTGTGAAATCCATTGTTCTCATCCTCTGCGACGCAGTAGGGGATGAGGTGGTAAGGTAACTAAAGTTTTTTATGTCCCTTTGATGACATCGATTCAAGAGGCGCAAGCGTAATTGAATTTGTCAACGTATCCACATCTTTTAAGACAACGGTTATAAGATCTCCAAGTGTGTAGATACGCTTTTTACGCCGACCTATCAGACGATGCTTGCGCTCTTCGTAATGATAAAAATCATCTGTTAAATAAGCAATTGGGATGAGTCCATCAGCGCCTGAATGCTCAAGCGTTACAAACAATCCAAACGATGTTACCCCATTGATACGGCCCTCAAAGGTTTCACCTACTTTATCCTTTAGATAAAGAGCAACATATCTTTCAATAGCTGCACGCTCTGCAGCTGCAGCGCGTCTTTCTGTAAAAGAAACTTGCTCGCCAATCGCACTTAGGTCTGTATCCTTTGAAAGGCCATCATCGCCAAGTTTTAAAGCTGTTGTAAGACTTCGATGAACGACAAGGTCTGCATAGCGGCGAATAGGGGATGTGAAATGACTGTACTTTTTCAAACTCAGGCCAAAGTGACCAATGTTCTCTGGATGATACAGCGCTTGTGCTTGAGTTCGCAGTGTTAATTGACTAATAAGTGCTTGATGAGGAGTCCCATGGGCTGCTTTCAAAAGATGAAGAAATGCTTTTGGTGTAATGGCTTGGGATTTTGGAAAGGAAAAACCGAGACCCTCAACGAGCTCGCGAAAAATAAAGATTTTGGCCGGATCTGGCACATCATGGATACGATAAATACAGGGTGCTTTGAGCGCTTCCAGCTGTTGCGCTGCAGCAACGTTAGCAAGAATCATGAATTCTTCAATCAAACGGTGACTATCAAGGCGTGGACGCGCGTGAATATCCTGGATGTGTCCCTCATCATCAATAATAACTTGCTTCTCAGGCAGTTCGAGATCAAGAGTTCCTCGATATTCCCGCGCTTCTTTTAAAAGGGCGTAGGCCCCATAAAGTGGCTTTATAACGGAGTCTACCAAAGGAGCTGTTTGTTCATCAAGATTTCCATCGATGGCTTTTTGAACTTGTCCATACGTTAAACGTTCAATCGATTGCATAACGCCGCGCACAAATTGAGTGCGTTTAAGACGTCCTTTCGTATCAAGCCACAAGTGAACGGCAAAGCAAGCCTTGTCTTCTTTCGGTCTTAAAGAGCAAAGGTCATTTGAAAGTGTTTCGGGAAGCATAGGAACAACGCGATCTGGAAAATAGACTGAGTTGCCGCGAAGGTAGGCTTCTCTATCAAGAGCACTTCCAGGTTTTACGTAAAATGAAACGTCCGCAATTGCAACAATCAGATGCCATCCTTCATCGGGATCGTGGTGGGCCCAAACCGCATCATCAAAATCTCGTGCATCCTCGCCATCAATGGTCACAAAAGGAATAGATCTCAGATCTTCTCGGCCTTCAAGGTTGAATGAACGGACAGATTCAGCCTCATCGATAACTTCTTGCGGAAACTCGTGAGGGATACCTTCCTCATAGATGGAAATGAGGCTAATCGTTCGAGGATCGTCAACCGATCCCAGTACTTTTAGGACTTTTGCTTGCTTTGTTCGTAAGTCACGGGTGAGTTCGGCTAGAATGAGGTCCCCTTCTTTGGCTGTAGTTTGAGGTTCTAGAGGAGATAAATCTTCCTGGCGCCGTCTGTCGCAAGGCTGCAGGTAAAGCTGACCGCGGCTCTTAACAACGGCGCCTACGAAGGTCGCGGACTTGACAGAGACTTTTTTAAGGAAGAGTGCCGTATAATAACCATCTGAATGAAGCTTGAGACGAACAAGAAGACGATCTCCTGCTTTGACCCGCGAGGCATCTTTATCGCTCAAAAAAATGGGAGGAACTTCTTCTCGTGGTTCGACGGGGGTTAGGAGAATTTCACCATCTTCGGAAAGCTCAGACGAGACGTTAACAAGCAATACGGGCGGGAGTTTAGAACGAGAATGAACGTTCCGTTTATGTCCACGTTGGATGAGACCTTTATCTGCCATATCCCTGAGGAGGCTTTTTAACCAGATCCTGTTTTGTCCTTTTAGATTAAAGGCGCGCGCAAGTTCACGCTTACCGACTTTCTTAGAAGAGGTTTTGATGAATTCAAGAATCTCTTGAGGCGTTGGAAGATGTTTATCCTTTTTTGCCACGGGCTGCTTTTGCTTTTCTAGGAGGAGCGTTTTTCTTTGCTTCAATAAGCTCAAGAGCACGTTCAAGATTAATCGTCAGCACATCATCTGTCTTTTTAAGGGATGCAAAAAGGTTGCCGAACTTTACATAAGGACCAAATCGTCCAATTGCTGCCGTAATAGGCTCTTTCGTTTCAGGATGCAAGCCCACTTGACGGGGAAGGGCGGCAAGCGAGAGGGCTTCATCCAAGGTGATTGTTTCGGGAGACGTTCCTGCGGCTAAGGACACACGCTTTGGTTTTTCTTTTTTTGACGTTGCCTCTCCCCACTGAATATAAAAGCCGTAAGGTCCTTTTTTGACAGTAATAGGAAGATTTGAGGAGGGATCAGTTCCTAAAAGTCGCTCGAAAGCTTCTTCTTGAACGGGCGTCTCTCCGCCTTCCACAGCTGCAAAGGGGCGCGTGTATTTACACTCAGGATATTCGGAACATCCAATGAAAGCACCAAACTTGCTCAGACGGAGCCCAAGCTGTCCTTTTTCACATCGTGGGCAAAGGTGAGGGTTTTTCCCATCTTCTAAGGCAGGAAAAAGGAATGAATCCAAATCTTTTTCTAATTGCTCTAAAACTTGTTGAATCTTTAATTTTTGCGCTTCATCAATTGCATCATGAAAAGGGGACCAGAATTGCTTTAAAACGTCTTTCCAGAAAAGTTCTCCATTTGAAATTTCATCAAGCTGTTCTTCAAGTCGAGCCGTAAAATCATATTCAACGTATGTGCGAAAATAATTTAATAAAAAGGCCGTTACGATTCGACCTCGATCCTCAGGAACAAGTGTTTTTTTCTCAGTCCGAACGTACTTTCGTTCTTGAAGCACTTGTAAGGTGCGTGCGTAGGTCGAGGGTCTGCCGATACCCAATTCTTCCATTTTTTTGACGAGACTCGCCTCTGTATAACGGGGAGGGGGCTGGGTAAAGTGCTGTTCAGGGAGTACTTTCTCTTTTTCTACGCTTTCTTTCTCGCGCAAGGGAGGAAGAAGCTTATCGTCCTCTTCTTCGACTTGTTCATCATCGAGGCTCTCCCGATAGAGTATCAAGAAACCATCGAAAGCAAGAATGGAGCCGGTAGCGCGAAGAGTGATATTTTTATCTTGAGAGACGACATCAACGGACGTTTGATCGACTTCAGCACTTGCCATTTGAGAAGCCATCATGCGCTTCCAAATGAGTTCGTAAAGCCGGAGCATGTCTTTATCGAGATAGGCTGAAACGGCCTGGGGTGCACGTGTGAGGTCCGTTGGACGTATAGCTTCGTGTGCTTCCTGAGCGTTTTTAGCCTTTGTCTTATATTGACGCGGGCTTGAGGGAACGTACTTACTACCAAATGTTTTTTCGATGACTTTGCGGCATGCTGCAATAGCGCTTCCTTCGACTTGGGTACTATCTGTACGCATATAGGTAATGAGCCCAGTGGTTTCTCCCCCAAGGTTCACACCTTCATAAAGCTTTTGGGCAAGCTGCATGGTTTTTTTGGGGCTAAAACCCAGTTTGCGTGAGGCTTCCTGTTGAAGGGTTGATGTTGTGAAAGGAGGCCGCGGATGGCGTTGAACACGCTTTTTTTCAACGGAAGCGACGTGATACTGGCCTGCTTCAATTTTACGCGTTGCTTCTCGTGCCTCTTTTTCAGAAGAGAGAGAAAATTTATCCAGTTTTTTTCCATCTATATGAGTCAAGCGCGCTTTGAAGGATTTTTTATCCTCCGTCAGGAATTCAACTTCAATTGTCCAGTATTCTTGAGATCTAAAGGCTTCAATTTCATTTTCCCGATCCACAACAAGCCGTAGAGCAACTGATTGAACGCGGCCAGCGGACCTGCTGCCAGGGAGTTTACGCCACAAAACAGGGGAAAGGGTAAAGCCAACAAGATAATCAAGACTCAGCCTAGCTAAATAGGCTTGAACGAGTTGGCTATCAATATCCCGCGGGTGGGCTAAGGCTTCTGCAACAGTCTCTTTTGTGATCGCATTAAACGCGATACGTTGCGGTTTGACGTCTTTGAGAACGCCTTTTTTTGAGAGGATTTCTTGAATGTGCCATGAAATGGCCTCACCTTCTCGATCAGGGTCGGTTGCGAGATAAAGGTGATCAGCACCTTTCAAAGCGTTGGCGATAGCATCGATATGTTTTTTAGATTTGTCATCAACCTCCCACAACATGGAAAAGTCTTCGTCAGGCTTCACGGAGCCATCTTTTGAGACAAGATCGCGCACGTGCCCATAGCTGGCGAGAACTTTGTAATCCTTGCCAAGATACTTTTCTATTGTTTTTGCCTTTGACGGTGATTCAACGACAACAACATTCATATGCTTTTCCATTCTTCTTTAAGGGAAGCCTTGCCACCAGGATGGCGTTCCAGACGTCCCGCAATTTCCATCTCGAGGAGGACAATCCACACATCGGATGCAGACAACTGACATTCTCGAATCAGTTCGTCAACACTTATCGGAATTATACTTAAATTTTCGTTAACAATCTGTCGAGCTTTGTGGAGAGAAGGCGAGGTGGTAATGTCCTCAAAGTCTGATACGCTTTCCTCAAGTCGAAGAGGTGTTGAAGGAGAAATTTCATTGAGGATATCTTCTAATTCTTCAACCAGCACAGCTCCATTTTTGATGAGTTGGTTACAGCCTCGTGCACGCGGATCGAGCGGATGACCAGGAATAGCGAAAACCTCTCGCCCCTGTTCTAGGGCGAAGCGTGCAGTAATGAGAGACCCTGATTTAAGAGCGGCTTCCACAATGAGGAGGCAACGCGAAATACCTGAAATAATTCGATTCCGTTTTGGGAACAAGGTTGCCTGTGGCTGTGTTCCAAAGGGAGATTCAGCAATAAGGATACCTTCCTCTGCAATTTGTTGATAAAGGGCTTCGTTTTCGGGAGGATAGATTTGATCAATTCCGCCAGCGAGAACAGCAATTGTTCCTGTCGCAAGGCTTCCTTGGTGGGCAGCTCCATCAATGCCGCGTGCAAGCCCTGATCCGATGATCCAGCCCTGTTTCCCCAGTTTTTCAGCAAATTGATAGGCCATTTTCTTTCCCATCGCCGAGGCATTGCGTGCACCAACAATGGCGAAAATTGAATCTTGCAAAAGCTCCTCTCTTCCTTTTATTGTGAGAAGAGGAGGGGGTGTATCTATATAACGCAGAAGCGGGGGATACCCAGGATCACGTATGGTAAGGATATGGGCTCCAATTCTTTGAAGAGCAGTAAGCTCTCTTTCAATCTCAGCTGGATCAGCAATTTTTAAGGGACGTTTTAACCCACCGTGTTTTGCCAATTCGGGTAAGGCTTTCAATGCATCCTGTGGCGTTTTGTGTATTTTAAGAAGGCGATGAAATGTCACCGGTCCAATATTTTCAGACCGGGCAAGCTGAAGCCAAATAAAAAGGTCTTCACTCGGATGGGGTTGGGTTTGAAGGGCTGTCTTTACCAATTTGTGATTCTTTTCCTGTTAAGAGGCGCTTAATATTGTCACGGTGGGTGAATATAATGAGAAGAGCTAAGACCAGAGAAAAAACAATAAGATCGACTTGTGTGAGAATAAAGGCGTAGAGAGGGCTTAAGGCAACTGTGATAACAGATGCTAGTGAAGAGTAGCGCGAGGTTATGGCAATCATGAGCCAAGACACCAGGCAAGAAAGAGCGAGTGGCCAACTCAACACAAGAACGACACCAAAAGCTGTTGCAACACCTTTGCCTCCACGAAAACCAAGCCAAATGGGCCAAATATGACCTGCAATTGCGAGAAGACCTGCTAGTTGTGCTAGGGAAGGGCAAAAGATGATAGCAAAGAGAACCGCAAAGATTCCTTTCAAAGCATCAAGCAAAAGGGTGAGGAAGGCAGCCCACTTGTCGCCTAAGCGAAGGATATTAGTGGCGCCAATGTTGCCTGATCCTGCAGTCCGTGGGTCTTGAAGCTTGAAAAGCCAGCTTATAAAAAGCCCCCAGGGGATAGATCCGCAAAGGTAGGCCACAAGGAGTGTAATAATTTCTTCAAATGTGCTTGGTGGGGTCATGGTTCTTATCTTTCATTTGAGGGTGTTTCTTTGTGGGTCCCGGGTATTAAAAAACCCTAACGCTCTCTCAAAAAGATCGCGAAGGGTTTTTAAATCCCGGGATGACGAAAGAGAGGTGAAAAACCATAGTTCTTCGTCATCCCGGGATTTAGAAAAGCACAGCGAACGAAGTGAGCGGTAGCTTTTCTTAATACCCGGGACCTATTAAACTTAACTCTCCAAATTCTTATACATAAATCACCCTTTCTCAACCCTAAAAATTGAGATAAATTTTAAATAATATTAAAACGTGAGAGAACAAAATGAAAAAGCTGCTTATATTTTTCGTCCTAGGGCAAATCATTACTGCTCAAGCTGAAGAGTTGAAAGAAGAAGAGCCATTTCAAACCCAACCCTTTTTCGAATCTGCCATTGATCAAAAGCTAAATGGTGAAATAGATGGTTCAAGAGGCTCTCGTGGCGGTGGAAGCACCTCTTGCAGCTCGTGCGGATCTTAATGCAATTAAACTTTATTAAAAAATGAACTTTTCGTGTTCCAAAAAATATGATACCTTACAAAGGCCTAATTGAAGTAGGTTATATAAACAAGGGAGAATTAAATGAAACTAAAATTTTTAAGTCTATTTTTAGCCCTCGGCATGTTAGTGTTGGGGACAAGTGTTCATGCTACGGATGCAAAGAAATTGACAACAGAAGGGGTCACAGATCCTGCAGTCATTAAAGTTATCGATTATTTAAACAGCCCTGGTGCTCAAGGCAGTTCAGCTGTTTCAGTAGCGTGTACAATTTTAGGGTATTTATCTAAGCCCTGCACCCCATGCAATTCTATGAGCGATATTGCAGCGTGTGTTGCTGCTGATAAAGATGTCGCGCCTGCATTAGGAAAGGCTTGCGATGCGGTTTGTGGTAAGTGGACTTGTAAGGTTGGTGTAACTGCACAAGCTTGCCAAGCTGTGTGTTGTGCATGGGATGCAAATTACAAAGAGGTTAAGGCTTGCATGGATAGTTCAGGTTTGAAGTGTGCTGCTCCTCCTCCGCCTCCCGCTAAGAACTAAAGAGAATGTTTGCTAATTAATAAAAAAACCCACCCCTTTCGGGGTGGGTTTTTTATATGTATTAATGTGATGAAAGATGAAACACTATCTTTTCTGGACCTTTAAAACGTGCTATCTTTTTTTTAGCCTCAAAAAAGTAGGTTATAAAAAAATTAACAGGAGAACGAAATGAAATTGCAACTTTTAAGTCTTTGCTTGGCCCTTGGAATAAGCTCAGCTGTTTATGCTCAAACACAGGGCGCACCAGCGAATGATACATCAGATACGGCTACATCTGGAATGCCATCATCATCTGACGTAGGAACGCCAACCTCGCAAGCTCCTACTGCACCGACTTCAGGAGCTCCAACATCGTCAGCTCCGAGCGCACCTGCAGCACCTTCATCAGGATCAAGTTCAACAATGCCTGGCATGCCAACAGATTCTGCCCCAGGAACAGTAGGAACCAATGGTTCCACAGCGCCTGCTCAATAAAGACACGAGAAGCTATAAAAAGGGCCACCCTTCGCAGGGTGGCTTTTTTATGAGCAAGTTAGAGGAAAATTAAAGCCACCTTTCCTCCTCCTATAATTTATGTTAAATTAGTCATGCCTAACGAAACTGGGTTAAATAAAAACAAAGGGAGAATTAAATGAAACTAAAATTTTTAAGTCTATTTATAGCTCTTGGGCTGTGTGTTCTGGGGTCGTCATTGAGTGCAGATGGGCCAAAAGCACCGGCGGCACCTGCACAGACAAGCAAAGATGTAGGAATCGGGCCAAGTGATTTATTAGGGATGATTTGTACATGGATCCAGGGGCTATCACAGGCGCCAGCACAGTGTACGGCCTTATGCACAAATATTGCAAATCCTAACTGGGCAGACCTTACCTGTTGTATAACAAGCGCTCAGAAGTATGGTAAACTTCCTAGCGCTATCCAAACCGCTGCAAGTGGGTTTTGCTCTGTTGGTTGTAACAGTCTTTTCTGCGGACCGTCCGCAACAGGTACGTTCCTAGGAAATACTTGTGGAGCTGTTTGCTGTAATACCGGATGGGGATCTTTATCAAGTATAAACAGCTGCTTGGGGGAATTATCTCCTGCTGAAACCTGCTCAGGGAATTTTGCTATTCCCCAGGGATGTGTACTACCATCAAAAGAGGGTGATTTAAAGCAAAGCCCTTGGGGTGAAAAGAAATAGGTTTTCCTGTCTTAAAAACCCACCCCTTTTGGGGTGGGTTCTTTTATGGCTAAATTTAATATCAGACAATTTATAAAAACTTCGTCATCCCGGGAGCAAGAAAATCTTGCTCCTTCTGGAGCTTAGATTTTCTTGCTACCCGGGACCTAGTCAGCGTTTGATTTAAAGAGGATTTCCTGGGTCCCGGGTAGTAAGGAATTTTAATGCTCGTAAAAACTCGCATAAGGTTCCTAGCTCCCGGGATGACAATCGAGAAGGATCCGCTAGGGGTATCAACAAATGATGTATAAAAATATGTCAGATGTTAAGACGGCTAAAGCCTTTCATTGAGATCCTCAAAAAGATGTGATATAAACTCTTTAAGTTTATATTTAACTCATTTTTAGAGGAATTATGTATCTGAAATATTTAAAGGAAATTCAATCTGGATTGCTTCGGAGAAAAGCTCCTCGCAACGACGGCAGAATGCGTGCCCTACTATCCTTTGTGTTCGCCACATCCATTCTCACAACTTCCCTCCATGCAGAAGACAATCCTGCGCTTTTGGTTGATTTAATCAATCGGGTAGGGGCTATTGAGGCGGAAAATCGCGAATTACGCGGACAGTTGGAAGAGGCGCGTCATGAGGTATCTCAGCTCACGCAACGGATGGAAACCTTAAGTGCGGACGTTGACTACCGTTTAAGTAATCCTGATAGTGGAGGCGCGAATTCCACTCAAGCTTCTCTATCACCGTCGTCCGTTGCAACTGATGCTAAGCCTGTGACAGAAGCTGCGCCTCCTGCCTCATCATCTAAAGAAGCTTATGAAAAGGCGCGGTCGCTTTTAGAACAAGGGGATTATGCAGCGGCTGAACATGCCTTTGCGGCTTTTGTCAGTGCATATTCAAAGGATGAACTTGCTGGCGCTGCCCAATATTGGCTAGGGGTGACGTTCTTTGTTCGTGGAGAGCACGAAAAAGCAACCGCCGCTTTTGCTAAGGGATATAAAAATTATCCCAAATCATCGAAAGCTGCCGATAATCTATTGAAATTAGCAAAATCTCTTGGGGCTCTTGATCGTAAGTCGGACGCTTGTACGGCGTTAGATCAACTTGCTGCCGAGCATAGTAAATTCTCACGAAGTGATGAAGTTTCGACGTTGCGTAAGAATTATTCTTGTAAGGGGTAGGTTTTACGAAACATTACATTGGGTCCCGGGTAGCAAGGAAATCTAAGCTCTCAAGAGAGCAAGATTTCCTTGCTACCCGGGACCTAATTAAGGTTTCTGCCCTCACTCCCGCCATACCCAATTTTGACTTTTCAAGAGTGGTGCATAAAGGTCTTCATTGAGTGGGATAGAGACACTTTTAATCTCCTCTAGAGATGGTGGATGAGGGACAAACTCAATCCGAGGAGCGTCTTGTATCAAAACTAGCGGAGTTTGTTCTGCTCCTTCGCCCATCATCATGACGGCAGCAGCAGCGAGCGCGTCCAAGTTATTAATCTGTGAAACACGAAGATTTTTACCAAATAAATCTGGTTTGCCAATATAGCTGTAAAGTGGTTTGAATCCACACCAACTTAGAGAAATTCCTGTGACGCCCCGCCGGAGAGGGGTCGTGTGGCTATCGGTTACAATTAAACCTAAGTTTTTGATGTTATCTCTATGACAGAGGTGTTTCCAGAGCATTGCTGTTGCTTCCTGCAAGTCCTTAGGATAAAGCACATAGCAGTTATTGCCATTGGATTCATCAATACCGGCTGAAGGGATCAAAAGACCGTTGGTGATGGTCAGATAGAGGTCATAAGGATTATCATTCTCTGTCTTTAAAATAGCGTCTGCTTCTTGTTGGATAAGCGCGTATTTATGAATAATCGTATCTTTCTGGACCACCCGATTTTGACACATACTGATGATTTTGGAGGTGATAGCAAGGATGGAGCCATCATTTAAGGGAGGTACATACGTGTCCATAATGTCAAGAAGGGAGTTGCCAGGTTGAATAAGATGGGTTTTCAAGGGAGTCAGTTGCATGAGTATAATTTTCTGATGTAATTCATAGGCTTTCAGTAGGTCCCGGGTAGCAAGCCAATCTAGAGCTCACTCCGTTCGCTTAGATTTCCTAGCTCCCGGGATGACGAAGGTTTATAGTTGAGTTTTACTCATTCGCGTCATCCCGGGACTTAAAAACTCAATGCGAATATAATGAGCATGTGAGTTTTTTAGTACCCGGGACCTATTAGAGTTACTTTGAATTCCAACCCCCTCATCACGGCACAATTTCTTCAGGTGTTAGCTTAATCGAAACATACCGTGATTCCCCATCTCGGTTGATGAGCAAAAGCGCGGATTTACGATTATCTTTTTCTGCTTTCTTAAGAATATCAACGACGTTTTGAGGGGTTTTAACTTCCTCTTGGCTGATTTCCATGATGATATCTCCAGGGCGGATTCCTTTTTCAGCTGCAGAGCTCTTTGGCTTTACATCTACGATCAGAACACCTGGCGTATTCTTTTGAATATCAAAGCGCATGCGGAGATCATCTGTGAGAGGTTGTAGGGTCATGCCATGAATTTCAGTCCCTTTCGCCAATTCTTTGCCACCTTCAGGAGATGGGATAACGCCTGCTTCTTCAGCTTCCTCGTATTCACCTATTTGAACGGGAACCGTGATGATCTTGCCTTTACGCCATATGGTCAATTGAACTTGCGATCCAACAGCAATGTCTCCCACAATACGTGGTAGGCTACGCTGGTCTTTGACTTCCACATCACCTACTTTTAAAATAATGTCGCCCGTTTGCAATTTTGCTTTAGCTGCAGGTCCATCTTTTACCACACTTCCAACAAGGGCTCCTTTAAGGTTCTTAAGCCCTAAGCCTTCTGCAATGTCTTCTGTGACAGATTGTATATGAACACCAAGCCATCCGCGTTTTGTGCGTCCATATTGGCGAATTTGAGTAACGACTTTTTTCGCAATTTCCGAAGGGATCGCAAATCCAATACCAATACTTGCGCCTGTCGGAGAAAAAATAGCAGTATTAACGCCGACAACTTTTCCGGTAAGGTCAAACATAGGCCCTCCGGAATTTCCCAGATTAATGGAGGCGTCCGTTTGAATGTAGCCATCGATAAAATCACCGGCTCGACTACGTTCCCCAATATCACGACCGATATGAGAAATGATTCCAGCTGTGACCGTACCGCCGAGACCAAAAGGGTTTCCTATGGCAATAATCTGATCGCCCGTGCGTAGCTTTTCCGAGTTACCCCATTCCACAAATGGCAATTTTTTATCTGTTTTTACTTTTAAAAGAGCAATATCTGTTCGTCGATCACGGCCAATGAGCGTTGCTTTAAGTTCTGTATTATCATTTAAAATGACGGTAATTTGATCAGCATCTGCGACCACATGATTATTCGTGACGATATAACCTTCAGCATCGATAATAAATCCTGAACCCAATGCTGTTGCATTGCGGGGTCCTTCTGGCTGCATACGATCTAAGAATTCCTTAAAAAAATCCTCTAATGGAGATCCTTTTGGGAATGGCATATCGAGAGGGGATTGCCCACCGTCTCCTCGACCACGAATCAGAGTCGTTGTTGAAATATTCACCACTGCTGGTAAAAGAGGGGCCACAAGATCCGCGTAGCCTGTTGGCGTAGGTGATGGATTCGCAAAAACAGTCACGGGATTTGTGAGACAAAGTAAGAATGCTAGTAAAATTCCTCTTAAACTCAAGTTAGCAGACATGGTAACGTCACTCCTTAACGATTAAAATATTTAAAAAAGTCCTCTTTTGGAGAGAGAATAAAGGTTGTTGTTTCATTGTTCAAGGATGCTTTATACGCATTTAAAGAACGATAGAAGTCATAAAACTTTATATCTTTTCCATAGGTCGCAGCAGCTTTTTGTGTCACATAAGCGTCACCCTTGCCTCGAATAATTTCCGATTGTTTCGTGGCCTCTGCTAAGATAATCGTTCTCTCTTTATCTGCCGTTGATTTTATTTCCTGCGCAATTTCATCACCGCGAGAGCGGAACTCTTGAGCTTCTTGCTTACGTTCACTGATCATTCTGTTAAAAATAGCTTCGCTATTTTCTGCAGGCAAGTCTGTTCCGCGAAGCTGTAAATCGACAACCTCAATTCCAAACGCTTTTGCTGCGACATTCATTTGGTCACGAATGGTTTTTGAAATCTCTGCTCTCTTTGGGGAGAGAACATCCGTTAGTTTAACCTGTCCGAGAACGCTCAATGCGATAGACTGATTTAAGATACGTAAACGTTGTTCGGCACCTTCTTCGTTCATCACTGTACGATAGAAAAGGGCAGGATCAACGATACGATAACGAGCAAATGTATCAACTAAGAGGCGCTTTTGATCTGCAAGCGTGGCAGGAATAGAAGCAAGATCAAAGTCCAAGATACGATTATCATAATTGCGTACATTCTGTAAAAAAGGAATTTTCATGTAAAGGCCTGGCGCTTTAATTACTTTTATAAGTTTTCCGAATTCAAGTACAAGCGTTTGTTGTGTTTGCTGAACAATAAAGAGCGACCCCATCAAAATGCCAAATAGAACAAGAATGGGGATTGAAAAAACAATCAGTGATCGAGAGTTCATTGGGCAGCCTCCTCAGATTTTACGGGTGTACGCTTAAATTCAGGCAAGGGGAGATAGGGAAGAACCCCTTGATTGCTCTTTCCATCAACGATGAGCTTTTGAGTAGATTCTAAAATGGTCTGCATCGTGTCTAAGTAAAGTCGCGTTCGTGTGACATCAGGAGCGGTGAGATATTGATCGTACACTAATTGAAACCGCGATGTTTCTCCATCGATGTCTGCCATTACTTTAGCTGTGTAAGCTTCAGCATCTTGAACAATTTTTTTAGCCTGACCGCGTGCAACTGGCACAATCGAATTACGATAATACTCGGCTTCATTTCTTTTGCGTTCCATATCCGCTTTTGCCCGCTGAACGTCCAAATAGGCATCCATGACTTGGGATGTTGGAGGAGTTACTTTTAAAAGCTCGACTTGAGAAACTTCAACACCGAGTTGATAATCATCAAGCAGTTTTTGAAGCATTTCACGGAGTTGGACGTTAATTTTACTCCTCCCTTCCGAGAGAACCTGTGCGATAGGTGTTTGAGCAATAACCGAGCGGACAATACTATCAGCCGCAGCTCTAATAGTGGTTTCGGGCGATTTCACATTAAATAAGAATGCCCCTAAGTCTTTAATACGCCAGTTTACAGCAAATTGAACGTCGGCAATGTTTTCGTCACCTGTTAACATTAAGGCCCCTTCACCGCTTAACGTGCCCGTTGCAGGTTGGTTGGCATTCGTATTTGTCAAAATATTGATAGCCGTTACATTGCGTACCAAAGCTGTTTCTATAGGGGTTGGAAGATGATAGTTCAATCCTGGTTCAGTCGTTCTTACCCATTTGCCAAAACGAAGGATGGCGGCCTGCTCATCTTGTTGAACCGTATAAATACCTGTTAGAAGCCATAAAGCAAAGATACCGCCGGCTACGTACCACAGAGCGCGGCCGTTTCCTTTTCCATTTTTTGGAAAGAACTTCTTAAAGCCTTCTTGACTTTTTTTGAATAATTCCTCGATGTCAGGGCTTCCCTCACTGTTTTTCTTTGGCTTTTTTGACCAAGAATCATTATCTCCGTGTCCCCATGGCCCTTCGTCATCGTCTTTAAAGCTCATTCGTAACGACTCCTTTTCATTTTTTTAATTCTTGAGTATAGATGATCAAACTCTTTTAGGCAATTAGGATGGTTTTATGTCTCTTCAGAATCAAGTTGTAAGTTCGCTAAAGACACTTATGGATCCTATGTCTCGGCTTAATATTATAGAAGCAGGAATTCTTCAGGGCTTAAATATTACAGAGTCTGGAAACGTATCTTTTATTCTCGAATTAAATACAGAATATATGAAAAATGGAATAAGTCTTAAAGAAAGAGCGACGGCTCTTTTAGAAAAGATACCTGGGGTGACGCAGGTTCAGATTGCTCTTACGGCTCAAAGAAATCCAAAGGCTAACAATAAAGTTCAAAAAAGAGTTCCGGGTATCAAACGTATTATCGTCGTTGGATCTGGAAAAGGAGGAGTTGGAAAATCCACGACAGCTGTAAATTTAGCCTGTGCATTTCAAACCATGGGCTTGAAAGTTGGAATTTTGGATGGTGATATTTATGGCCCTTCATTACCCCGTCTCTTAGGAATTAATCAAAAACCAACATCAGAGGATGGGAAAACAATAAATCCTATAGAGGCGCATGGATTAAAATGCATGTCTATTGGATTTATGTTGGCTGAGAAAATGCCAACGATATGGCGTGGTCCCATGGTGCAAACAGCGTTTCAGCAAATGTTGAGACAGGTGAATTGGGGTCTTCTGGATATTTTGGTGATTGATCTGCCTCCTGGAACAGGAGATGTGCATTTGACACTTGCACAGACTGTTCCTCTGTCTGGTGCGATTATAGTCTCAACCCCACAAGACCTTGCGTTGGTTGATGCACGAAGAGGACTTGAAATGTTTTTGAAAGTGAATGTCCCTATTTTAGGGCTCGTCGAGAACATGAGTTATTTTCTTTGTCCTCACTGTCAGGGGCGCTCAGAGATTTTTGAACACGGTGGCGTTCATAAGGAAGCACAAGAGTTAAAAATTCCCTTGTTGGCGGAAATTCCTCTGCACATGTCTATTCGCGAATCTTCTGAAAAGGGTATACCGCTTGTCCAGGATCAGCCAGCTTCAGCAGAAGCGACAATCTATCGTCAATTGGCTCATCAAGTAAATGAGTTGGTGGCTTCCAAATAAAGCTATCCCGTCTTTTTAAAATGTTTTCAATCCTCCCACTTGAATACTTCGTCAATTATTAAAATAATAATATATATTTATTTATTAATTATATTTAACAAAATATAAATCAAATATTATTCTAATATTAATAAATAGATTGTATTCTAATCCAAAATAAAAAACATAAAACACGAAATATACCTGGGGAGGTTATTATGATGAAGGAATTTGCGTTCGCGCTGGGCGTGACAACTATTTTAGGAAACATGCAATCAGTTTATGCTGCAAGTACGAACATCATTGATGAGGATGGACACAAAGGAGTAAAACGCTCTCTAAAACCAAAGAAATCCATAAAGCCAAAAACATTTTTGCCAGTAGCAAAAGAAAAATCTCAAAGAGGTGTTTCCTTTAAATCGATGTCTGCATCTGTACAAAATAAGATACAGTCAGCTTTTCAGAGAAAATCAGCGAGAGCCTTAAGAAAAAAAGCGCTTCGTGACGCTCGAAGAAAAACTTTTTTTGCAAAAAAGATGGCTCGTGGTCAAGCGTTGAACAATCCAAAAAGCGTCTCTCGGGTAAAAACAAAATCAATACGCCAGCTCATTATGGAACGAAAGGGTGCCCGTTCTACAAGTAAGGCTCTAAGAAAGCAGGCCCGCCTAAGAAATACAGCTTCTAGGCTTGAAGCACTTCGGCTATTAAAAAATTTGAGAAAGGCAGCGCCTGTTGCTCCAGTAGTGCAAGATATGAAGAGTAAAAACACTGGCACAATTGCAAGCAAAAAAGTTGTAATAGCCAAGCCTTTAGTTTCGGTGGAAAAGATTCAACCTTCTTTAGTTCACATCGCTAAAGTCATGCCACGACCTGAAGTTATTACACTGCAAAATGCGCTCAGTCCAGCACTTGTTAAAAGTGCGATTGAGCCTAAGTTTGAAGAAAGAGCTAATACTGCTGGAACTCAAGAAATCGTACAGTCCCTTGATATGGTAAAGGTTACGCAAGAAATGAACCCAACCATTTCTGAAGGACATTTCACGGACTCGCCTATAGATTCAGTTCATCAAAGTGGGATGGTCGATGGGACAGCCGCTGAGTCAGCATTTATTAATTTAGTAAATTCAGTTGAGAATCTTAACGATTTGGTTGAAACTGGTGACAGTTCAATCATTTTGGAGTCAAAGCAAGTAGCGGCTATAGGCGGGGGTCATGGTCAAATTTTTGCTTCTACCTTAAGTGAAGATTCTCCTCATTTAGATAGTTCAAGTGTTGACACACATCTTATAAATTTCGCTCCTCAAAGTGTGGAAGATTTAGTGAAGAGAGATGATTCTCCCTCACAAGTCAAACAAGCTTTAGAACTTTTAGCTAGTGATGATGACTCTACCAAAGAAACCGTTATTGCTTCTTCACAACCAGATTCACCAACACCTCCAGCTGCAATTGAGGAAAGCCAAGGAGTAGTTGATGCTGTGTTTGAGCAAGTTGTGTCGGTTGTATCCGATGTTTTTGAGACATCTACTAAAGAAGAAACACGTGATGAACGGCATGAAATTCCTGCTGTTGAAGCTGTTGCAGAGATCCCTGTGGCTGCCGAACAAAAAATGAATGAGGACTCTATAAAAGAAGCCTTTAGTGCTCATACACAATCAGATTCATCCACACATTCAGTTGAAATTGAGAAGAGTAAAGGAATTGTCGATTCCGCATTTGAGCGTGTTGTGTCGGTTGTAACCAATATTTTTGAAACACCCACTAAAGATGAAGTGCAGGATGAACGGCCTGTAGCTCTTGTTGTTGAAGCTGTTGCAGAGGTGCCTGTAATTGCTGAGAGAGAAGAAATTCAAGCCGATAAGCAGGCAGTGCCACCTGTTGTTGAAGCTGTTGCAGAGGTGCCTGTAATTGCTGAGAGAGAAGAAGTTCAAGACGATAAACAGGCAGTGCCACCTGTTGTTGAAGCAGTTGCAGAGGTGCCTGTAATTGCTGAGAGAGAAGAAGTTCAAGACGATAAACAGGCAGCGCCACCTGTTGTTGAAGCAGTTGCAGAGGTGCCTGTAATTGCTGAGAGAGAAGAAGTTCAAGCCGATCAACAGGCAGTACCACCTGTTGTTGAAGCTGTTGCAGAGGTACCTGTAATTGTGGAGAGAGAAGAAGTTCGAGAAGAACGGCAAGCGGCGCCTGCTGCTGTTGAAGAGGAAATTCGTAATGTACCGTTAACTCGAGAAAATAATCTTCACCTTGTACTTAGGCTTAGACTTCCACATGCTTCTCTAAGATTGGATCGGGAGCAAGATTTAAAAGCAGAAATACCAAAAAATTCTCGTGATTTGTATCCAATGTCTGCAGAGGATTTAGCAGATAGCTATGAACAACCCGTTCAACAAGTTGCCTTTGCTCCACTTCCTCACGTTTCTCCACCTTCTTATGACGAGCCACCTTCTTATGCTTCACTGCATTCTTCTACTTTAGATGAAGTCGAGAGAAGATTTGAGTCTGAGCTCTATGGTCCTTCTCCTTCTCCTCTTTATGATTTAGATGAGCCTAAGGATGTACTAAGAGCGCAAGTAGAAAGTTATATAGGCAAAATACTGCCTCCAGCCATTAAGATGGTTGATGAAGAAGGAATTTCTATAGTTTCATTGGAATCTAAATTTGAGGATCTCTCTACAATGATACGTGAAATGAATGCAGATGCGAAGTCGCTCCTTCAAACTTCTCTAAAGTTTTGGGGTTATTATTCTCCGATTCATGATCGTAGTGAGCTAGACTCTCAATGGGATAACCTTCAAGGCTTAGTAAAGCGCCATCAGGAAATAGATGCCCATTTAGCTGATTTGGGTCATAATGTGGCTGGTGTTAAGGAGGACTCTGATCTTTATGATGTTCGGTTAGAAAGTCTTCGAGATGAAGCATTTAATCTAAGTGCTGAATTCGTTAGAATTCAAACTCAATTTGAGACGTTGGCGCCCGAAAAGACAATAGCTACAACTATCGAAGGCACAGACAGTTCCTCAAACGCATCAGTACAAAAAGAAGATGCAGGGATTGAAACAGGGGTCCATTCCTCTGATCTGGAATCGGTAGCTGCTAAAATACAAAGCGTAAAAGACAGCATTCCTACTAGTATAAGATATTATAGTGATGTACCTACATCCAAGTTAGCAGAAGAAGTTGTTGCTTTGGATGAGCTAGATTCAACTATTCAAACAATTAAAGAAGAATTGTCTGATATGAGAAGCCGTTTGGGAGCTGATTCACCCGAAGGGATTGAACAAGCGTTTCAACAGACAGCTCTCATTAATAGTCAAGAGGATGATTTAGCTCTTTTAGCGTTGCCATTAACAATGGCACAAGAAAGGGTAAGCTATGTACTATCTAAGCGTAATGATCAATCAGAGACGGTAAGGCCAGAAGATTCTTTCGAACTTGATTCGAAGCTGGCATCAGCATCCTCAAGTGCGATTGTTACAGAGCCAGCTATGGTTATAGAGACGAACACGCTTGCTCTAATGATTGCACCCGTTAAATCAGTAGTAGATGAGCTTGTTGATCGCTTTCGCATAGATGAGGTGCCTCTTGCGGGTCTAGGAGTAGAGAAATATATTGAAGATGTTGAGCTATTTGTAGGCATTTTCAAAAATGCATTAATAAATGCACAAGAGAGATTTGGGGAATCCCCTATTGCTTTAGAAATGTCAAAAGAAGGTGGCCTTTTAAAAGCAACTTTTGGGGCTTTCACGTTTGGTTCTTTGAGAACGTTTTTAGACGAAACGATGAGAAGTGGTTTAGATCCTAAAAAATTAAGTGATGCAGACTTGCCAAGCATGCTAAATCGTCTAAAGCCTTCTCTAAGTTTGGCAATCGGTAAGCTCGAAAAACTTAGAGATGCTCTAGCTTCAAGTATAATGCCAGAAGATGCTTTTGTGAGAGCAATAAGTCCCTTGCTTCCTTTAGTGCCGAAATTGACGAGTGTTGACTTTAAAGCTAATGCATCAAATCTACTTATGCATATGAGATTTATAATTTCTGATATTATCGAGGTGCAAGATATCTTTGGAAGATCACCAAAAGTAGAAATCTCGCCTGTTTCTTATTCTGAAACACCTGAGGAATTGTTTAGTATATTTACGAGCGTCTTAGAGAAAGTTAAACAAATGGGAATAGATTCATCAAAGTTGGCCGATAAGGAGTTAAGGGGTAAATTAAGAGCCGTTCAACTCTGGGTTAACACTCTTGTTGATGGATTCTCTGCTCTTGTGAAAGATCGTGAAGAACGTGAAAGTCAATCACAAGCTCAGATTGCTGCTCCTGTTTCAAGTACGTCACCGGCGCTGATTATTCCAGTGATTCGCATGAACGCCAGTGGTTCATTTACGATGCCTTATGATACGGGGGAACCCACTGACGAACCAAAATAATTATTGGGGAATTGATTAAAAGTAGGCTCTGAGGAGCCTACTTTCGTATATAAAAAAACAAAGTTACTTGCTGAGAGTGTTAATTTTCCCTATAGAAAAATTAAATAAACAACTATAGAGATCAAAAAATGATTACCCTTTTAGAATGTTTAGGACTCTGTGCAGGGACTTTAACGACTTTTTCTTTCCTCCCACAAGTTATCAAAATTTTACAGACGAGAGATGTGAGTTCAATTTCTCTTTTAATGTATTCTCTATTTTGTTTTGGTGTTTTCTTATGGCTTCTGTATGGAATAATTCTTGAGTCGATCTCTCTGATTTTAACGAATAGCATTACTCTTATCTTTTCGCTTTGTGTGCTGACGCTTAAAATTTACATCGAAAGAAAAAATCAGCTTAAGCATGCTTCCAGCCTGTAAGGTAAATAACTTCAAAAGTAGCGGGCAATGTGCCGCTGTTGTTTCCAAATGCTTCATGATAGATCTCTTCGGCTGCTTTAAATAAAAGCTTTGATGTAAAAGTTTTGGGGCGATCAATAAGTTTGTTGGTTTCACCCATACCGCGGAGATCTGTTATGAGGTTCAGTATTGAAGGATAGGTGACTGTAATGATTTCTGTGTCTACTACAGGCATAAAAAATCCAGCTTTTCCAAGAAGTATAGAAGCATCAGTTGGATGTAAGAGGGGAGCCATTCGAGGAGATGCTCCGCCAGTGAGCTTAATCTCAGCTTGAAGAAGGCTTTCTCTTAGCTCATAAAGTGTTCGTCCTCCCCAAAGAGCTCCTAGGAAAAGACCTTCTTTTTTAAGGCTATGATGAATACTTTTGAGATGACCCGGTAAATCATTTATCCAGTGAGCTTGAAGACAACTTAAAATCAAATCAAAAGTCTCTTTCGGGAAAGATAAGTAATCTTCAAGAATAGCATGATGTATTCCAAAAGAGGGTAGGGGAGAGAGTGTGAGGGGTTCAAGGAAACGAGCTTTAAAATCCTGTAATCGTGCGAGAAGTTCGTCTCTCACATGTTGATAAAGAAAATCATGATCATGAAAGGTTTTCTTGGCCCTTTGCTGGTGAAGATGGTATGCTTGTATATCAAAGAGTTTCATATTAGCTAGGTATCATAAAATTAAATGTTAATGAAGAAAAATACTCAAACGACGTTTACGGAAAGAAAGGTTTCTTTAGAAGAAAGTGGCATCCGTTTAGATCGATGCCTTCGTCTTTGGATTCCTCACTTGCCACAGGCTTTGATCGAGAAAGCGGCACGTAAGGGAGTGCTTAAAATTCAAGGCATCAAGTCTAAGCCTGCCTCACGCGTGGAGGAAGGACAATCTGTGACTTTCCCAAGTGAATTTTTAAATCTAGAAACCGAAGTTAAAAAAAGGAAACCTAAAATCCTAACGCAGGCTGAACGGAAATGGCTGAAAGGTCTTATCTTATATGAAGACTCAGAGATTGTTGTTTTGAATAAGCCGGCGGGAGTAGCTGTTCAAAGTGGAACAAAACAAAGAAAATCCATGGATGCGATGCTCGAAGCTTATTATACTGATTGTAAGCCTCGTTTGGTGCATAGGTTAGATTTAGATACTTCTGGCGTTCTCGCTTTTGCAAAAACTCTTCCGATGGCTCGTTGGTTAACTCAAGCTTTTAAAGAACGAACTGTCCAGAAACTCTACTGGGCTCTTGTCTGTGGTGTTCCCAAAAAGAGTGAGGGCGTCATTTCTTTAGCTCTCTCTAAAAAACAAGATCATCACGGAGAGAAAATTCGCGTCAGCAATGACGATGGGCTACGTGCAACGACCTTCTACCGCGTTATTGAGTCATTGGGAAATAGGGTAACGTGGCTTGAACTTGCCCCTAAGACAGGGAGAATGCATCAGCTTCGTGTTCATTGCGCAGAAGGTTTGAACACACCAATCTTGGGTGATGGAAAGTACGGGGGTAAAGAAGCTTTTCCCTTAGGCCGCAAATCATTGCATTTGCATGCTCGGGCGTTAACTTTGCCGTTTCCCCACGGAAAAGCAAAAACATTCGAGGCTCCCTTACCCAAAGAATTGCAAGAAACCTTTCAAGAGTTAGGATTTGGAAATGTTTGATGTGTATGTAGGTGATCAATTTCTAAAAACTCCCTTGGGAAACTCTCTTGAGGTTCCCACGCTTGCCTTGGCTAAAGCTATAGAAGAAGAATGGGAAAAAGATCCTTCTCCCCATTATGGCCAGAAGCCTTTAACTTCTTTAGTTGCAACAGCTCTTGATCGTGTTGCTGAGACACGAGAATCTTATGTTTCTTATGCTATTCAAGCAGTTTCAAATGACGTGATTTTATTTTGGGCATCCACCCCTGAAACGCTTGTCAAACTGCAAGATATGAAATGGGCGCCTCTCATTGAAAAAGTGAACCAAATGTTGGGACTTTCTCTTAAACCCAGACAAGACTTTTCAGTTCTTCCGCTCATGCCTCAAGAGGAAGAAAAAGTAAGGACCTTTCTCTATCATTTAACCGTATTTAAACTTGCAGGCTTTGTACATCTCTTGACGCTTACGTCTTCTTTTTATGTATCTTTTTTAGTTCTTCAGACTCATCTATCCCCCGAAGAGGCCTGGGATTTAATTCATCTCCATGAACAAGAACAGCGTCGTGCATGGGGAGCGGATGATGACGCTTTACTTCGTGATCAGGCGAGTCGTGAAGAGTTTTTTCAAACAATTAAGTTTCTTGAATTAAGTGAGTAAGCTTTTGGATTTATTGTAGGAATTTTATCATCAGAGGGTATTGTCATGAACAAATTTGGATTAATCGCAATAACATCTCTTTTTTGCTTAGGATCAGAATATGCATTGGCAATGCAAGAGGATAGTGATCCATACTTTCAGATTACTGTGGGACAATTAAGGATGAAGGAAAGACCAGATTCAGAGGATCAAAGCCTACCGGCACAATACGTGGTTGTAATAGAGGGAGAAGATGGTCCTGAGGAATATCCCTTGATGGTAACAACTGTGCAAGATAGGTGCGCGCCCACAGAAGAGAGAGTTCCCTCCCTAGAAGAGCTAAAAGATAAAAACTCACCACAATATAAGTCGTTATTTGAAGAAGAAGAACAAAGATTAGGTACTTATCCAATTGCTGTCACAGATGATTTAGTAGAGAGAAGCCTACAATCTCAAGGAATTTATGGTTTTAAGGCAGACTTGGGTTTCCTTTCCCAAATTTTTGCACTGAAGAAGAAACTTGGCCGTTGGCCCATATTTAATGAAATACGAGAAGAGAGCTTGATTCTTGCTAAAGATCCAATTCTACAGGAAAGGTTTGGTCATTTATCTCATTTTCAGAGAATGTCGGAATGGAAAAGCCCGTTGGATAGACCTGATTTTAAGGAAGAGGGGGAGTATAATATTGCTTTGGATGAGATCGTTAAAATGAAAAAGTGGATTTATGTTTTAGAAATACTTAATAATACTAAAAAATATATTATAGAATGTAGAGAAAGCTATGGGTCCGTTAATTCAACTAGAAGACTGATAGATACTTACTTGGAGAGAGAAGCTGATCAAAATCTCGAAATTGTGTTAAGTGGACTACAGTTGGAGTGATAGCTATCTAAACTCCTAACTTAAATAGCCTTTGAGAGAAAGGAAATTTTAAAGAAAGAGAGATCAGTTCAAAGCTTAACATTTTATTAAGGACAATATTATACCATTTAAAATGGACACCTGGTTTGACAAAAGACGTGTGAACATGACGAAAAAAATGCTTCTCTTCTATCTATTTGCAGCGAGTTCTCTATGGAGTTATGAAGGACGAGCACAAATACCCCCACCAGACAACGTACAGTGCTATCAGGGAGACGTTGGAGATGCAACATTGATCGGATATGTTTCTTTCCCTCTGCCTCTACCCTCACAGGAAGTGATGGACAAAGCTTGTAAAGATGGATTTGCAGATTGCCATTTGGGAATCATTCGGACGTGTTGGGCTTCTCCAATAACGCCTGGTTGAGATATTAGCACATTCAACTCTAAAGTACAGACTCCTGTTAAAAATAGACTTTCTATATACTTGAGAAGAAGAAAAAAAATAGAATCCGTCTTTAGGTCCCGGGTAGCAAGTAAACCTAATGCTCCCCCTGATCAAGTCAGGGGTCGCAAAGGTTTTCTAGCTCCCGGGATGACGAAAATGGGTGAAACTCTACTATAAAAAATCGTCGTCCCGGGACGTAGAAACTCAATGCGAATATAATGAGCATATGAGTTTCTTAGTACCCGGGACCTAGAAGCAGATTCTTCTCCTCCAAAGATAAGCTTAACTGGCTCGTAAGCCGGAGACATCTCCTATTTGTTGATTAAGAGCTTCATACGTTCCCGTAGCTTTAATCTTTCCTTGATTAAGAACAATAACACGATCTGCTGCAGCGATCGTTGAGAGACGGTGGGCGATAATAAGTGTCGTACGGTCATGTTTGAGGGATGCTAAAGCTTTTTGCACTATTTGCTCGCTCTCTGTATCCAGAGCACTCGTCGCTTCATCTAATAACAAGAGTGAAGGATTTTTGAGAATAGTGCGGGCAATTGCAATGCGTTGCCTCTGTCCCCCGGAAAGAGTGATACCTTTCTCGCCAACTTGAGTATGGTAACCCTCAGGAAGACTTTCAATAAACTCATCTGCATATGCAGCTTTAGCAGCTTTTTGAATATCGTCATTCGAAGCACTTAAATTACCAAAACGAATATTTTCATAAAGAGTCGTGCTAAAAAGAAATGGCTCCTGAGGAACAAGGCCAATTGCCTCGCGCAAGGTGTGAAGTTCAAGTTTTTCAAGCGGAATTCCATCGAACAGAATTTGACCGTTTAAAGGGTCGTAAAAACGCATGAGTAAGTTAAAAATGGTTGTTTTCCCAACGCCAGAAGGCCCAACAAGAGCAACGGTTTCTCCTTTTGTGACTTCAAAAGAAATATCCTTCAGAACCAAGCGGTGTGGGCGAGCGGGATATGCAAAATTGACATCTTCAAATTGGAGATGGCCTTTTATAGGGTAGGGGAGATGTTGAGAGTTATCAGAAACGGTAATACGTGGTTTGAGAGATAAAAATTCGAAAATTCGCTCAACGCCACCTGCAGCTCTTAAGATATCTCCATAAATCTCACTTAATGAGCCAGCCGCTCCTGCAACTGCAGCTGCATAAAATAGAAACGCTGAAAGGTGACCTGGGCTCATTTGTCCTTTAAGAACACGGAGGCCGCCAAACCAAAGAACGGCACTGATACCTGTAAAAACAAGAATCATCACAAGAGCGGTTAAGCGGGCACGTGCTTCAATTCGCTTGAGAGACGCTTGATACGTATTTTCTACCTGTCTTGAGAAGAGAAGGCTCATGTAAGATTCACGACAAAATGCAAACACAGTGCGGATTGCGCCAAAGGTTTCATCGAGCCTTACTGCAATATCAGCGGTTTTTTCTTGAGCGAGTTGAGAATATCGTTGGACCTTCTTTCCATAAACGAGAATGGGGATAAGGATAAGGGGAATGATGACTGTAATAATCCCCGTGAGGATAGGGCTTGTCAGAATAAGCATGATCAGGCCTCCGACAACAATAAGCATATTACGAAGCGCAATGGGGATGGATGTTGCCAAAACAATTTGTAGAAGTGTCGTATCTGTTGTTAGACGTGATTGAATTTCACCGAGGCTCGTTGTTTCAAAAAAACTCACACTTTGTTTTAAAAGATGTGAGAAAATGTCGTTTCTTAAATCAACAATGACTCTCTCACTCAGTTGTGAAACCCAGTAAAGGCGCCCATAGCTTGAAAGCGCCATAAAACAGATAATGATAAAAAGCCCAAGAAGGGAACTAGCTAGCCCCAAAGTCGAGCCTTCTGAAAACCCATCATCGACAAAATAACGAAGGCCAGCGCCTACACCCAAAACGGTTAGAGAAGCAATAACGATTGAGATAAGAGAGAAGACAAGGGATTTTGGGTAACGAAGGATATAAGGAATGACTTTTCCTAAAACCTGTGCTTGCTTTCCATCTTCACGTGACTGAGTTACATGCTCATCAAGATAACTAGGTTCACGTAGCATAGGTATCAAGCTCGTTAAGAAGCAGCTCGGATAGGCTGACATTGGTTCGTGTGCAGACCCACTCTTCACCTTTGTGGTAAAAATGATGAGCGCCCGTAAAGGGGGAAGAGAGCCAGATTTGACGCGTAACGCCATGTTTGTTCAGAAGATATTGCTGTCCTGACGACAGAGTTACTGTTAGTGCTTCTTCAAGCAGATCGACATCCGCTTGTGGCCAAGACGTTTCGAAGAAATCAGCAACTTTTTCAAGAGCGTGTTGTGAGTCTTGGTGAAAAGTATCCATCATTTTTATCGTACATTTCAAGCAATTAAAAGATCTCTTACTGCGTATAGCATATCCATTCTTTCTTTAGAAGATATCACAACGAAGTTTTTGGAATGGATAGGTATTTTTCCCTTAGGGTCATTCACTAGTGGAATTATCAGGATTTGAATATGGAGATTCTTATGTATTGTCTTAGCGACAAATAAAAGGAGTGAATCATGAAAATAAATAAAACATTTTTTTGTTTAAATATAAGTATATTGCTATCTTCGTCAGCGCTTTTTGGAATGGTTTTACCTGATTTAGAGGAAACGCCTATTGGTTTCTATAAAAAACTTAAACCGATTTACCAAGTAGGAGGTCGTGAGAGAGAAGAGTCTTTTTCTATTACAAGACAGATGTCTCCAGCAAAAGATCAAAATCCATTAGGAACTTGCGTAAGTTTTGCAGCGAGTGCGTGTGCAGAATATTATTACCCAACAGAACGTTTTTCAGAAGCAGAAATAACTATCTTAGCTGAAACACGCCCCTCTGCTCCGGCTGCGGATTGTAAGTCAGGTTTGTTCTTAGGGAATACACTGACGGTTGGTCAACAATGGGGGTTTGTCACGGAGGCAAGATTACAATATCCACGATATTTGAGATATGTCGCAGGCAGTAATGGAATAGATACACGAGATCGCAGCTGGGTAGATCAGTTGGCAGAGAAAGAACGAACGGTAAAAGCAGATATATGCTTAAGAAGAGATTATAATGGTACAATGAGGAGAATAGGAGCTTTAGAGTTAGGAGATGGCTTTGAACCTTTTGGAATTAACGGAACAGCAAGTGATATTTCTCCCTATCGTTTCGGAAGGCTCGATCCCATACATCACGTTTCAAGAAGCTCTATATCTACGGCGCTCTCTACAAGGCGTTATAGTGAAAGAGAAGCTAGCCACGGTGTGCCTACACGTACTAATCTTGAAGCAATTAAATCTGCTTTATCCAATGGATGTCCTGTTGCTGTTGCTCTTAATGTTTACGATATAAGCGATCTTTGGAATCCAACATCGTCTGAACCTTATGTAAAAATGCCAGATTTGGAAAGAATAGATGAACCTGGCTATTTAAGCGGGTCTCACGCTATTGTTTTGACAGGATTTGATGATGCAGCAATTACAGACTCTGCGGTTCCAGGAGCGTTTACATTTAAAAATAGCTGGGGGCCACGATGGGGGCGGAAAGGATTTACCGCGATTCCCTATGACTATATGGGTTTATTTGCAACTGAAGTCGTTGCTGTTTATCGACCTTCATAAAGATCTAAAAGGACACCTTTAGGTTACTCAAAGGTGTCCTTGCTAAGGGATAGGTCGCAAGATATTTTTGAGGTATAGGCTACATTTTTCATTGGGAAGTACAAATGAATAGAAAAGTGAGGCAGACTATGGGTGAAAGAATTAAATGTATGGCAAAAATAATCGAGAAAGAAAATATCTCTATTGTACCCAAAGTAGTTTCCCTCCTTTTTTCTGGTTATTGTCTGGTTAATATTGTTTTTTAACAATTTTACAGGTTGTTTTTCCGATAGGAAGTTGTTGAATGGATACGACCGAGTTCTGACGTGCGTCGAGTTTGTCACATTCTCCTGCGAGAAGTCGCCAGTCTGGCTCTATATCACTCTCTAAAGAGGATGAAGCAATAAGGTCGTAAAACGGGTGTGCGTCAGTTAAATTGAGAAAAGATTCCTTAACTTTAAGAGTTTTGCTTTCATGTTGGGAAAGTGTGGTCCTTTGATAAGGCGTTCCTTGGTTGTGCGCTCTCAAAAATACTATAATATCTGAATCTGTTTCATTTTTTATCTCTACTGTGCCTGCATAAACGCAAGAGGAGAACAGTATATAAATAAGAGATTTTGTTCCTATTCCCATGTTCTTTATCATTTTATTTCTCCTTAATTTGTATCTATCCAGAACTCTCGTCCCATTGCGTTAATTTCATCACAAGAAGTTTTATTTTTGAATTTTAAAATGCAAATAAAATTCTACTATTCGCTAAATTCTCCTAGATAATCTTAGAGATAGGCATGGAAACTGCCGTTATTTCATTGAGCCAAAGGAGCAATATGGAAACTGGTTAAACGTTCTGGAATTTTCAACTTTCATTCTAGCCTGAATGACTTTTACAGTTCCTATGTGACCTGTTTCTTTTCATGAGAAAGAGGTCACAATATAAATGAAACCCTATTGAATGGAGGATACGATGGATAAAAACAGGAATAATGAGAACAGAAACACAAGAACTCAAACAAACTATAATGCAGCAAGAAAGGATAGAGACCAAGATCAAAGAAAGAAGGAAGATCGCTCCCAAGGATCAGGAGAAAATGACCAAGGGAAAGGAAAAAGAAATAAAGGTGCTGCTTAAAAATTTAACATAATAATTATCTCAAATACTTCTTTTACAATAGAAGTATTTGAGATAAATGGAGTTTATTTAAAAATGGAGGAAAGACAATGAATAATACAGTATTATTGCAGATGCGAAAGATAAGAGAGCCTTCCACGCCGAATCTACGTAAAAAAATAAAAAACCCCAGTAAGAAAGAAGGAGAATACGAAAAACGAAAAGACCCGCCATTTTTTATAGATTCATCATTACCAGGTGATCCCTGTACACCAACTGCTTTAAATGATCCGCGGAGACCGGCTGCTCCCCATCCTCATTCAGATGGAGATGAAGAGGCGCCTGCTGATCCATCCAGGCACCCACCTGTGGTGGAAAGGGGCTATCTGAGTATGTCTTCGACTTTTTAGAGTTTGCGTGAGGCTTTCGGGAGATCAAAAAACTCTAGTTTTTCCTTGGTTGCGGGGGCAGGATTTGAACCTGCGACCTTCAGGTTATGAGCCTGACGAGCTACCGGGCTGCTCCACCCCGCGACAAATACAGAAAGGATTAGAACCCTTTCAGGATGTGGGACCATATCAGCAGTTTTTCGATTTGTCGAGAGTTTTTTTTAGAGAAAGACTTAAAAAAATGAGGACAAGTTTCCTAAAATGGTAGATAATTGTTTTGCAACAAATAAAGAGGTTTGTCATGCCGACATTTCGTCCTACGCCTGCAGCTGCTGTATTAGGCTTATGTATTGCTTTGGGGCCTGCAATTGCTGGATTTTTTATTTACATGGGAATTTTAGAAGCAAAGCTTGGAGATAGATACGTAACAGTGAAAGGCCTTGTGGAGAGAATCGAGAGGGCTGATCGTGGAACCTGGGAGATTGCTTTTAAAGTATCAGGGAATGATTTATCCCCATTATATCAAAAATTATCGCGGGATTCTGAGCTTGTTCAGAATTTTATTGTAAAGGAAGGATTTGAGAAAAGCGAAATTTCAATATCAGCACCGCGGGTGACAGACCTTCATGCGAGAGAATATAGCTCTGGTCCTTTGTCTCCTGAAAGGTACTTAATTGAGTACTCAATCTTTGTAAACTCTCCTAAAGTGGATCCTCTTAATAATCTATCTGCAAAAACAGGAGAGCTGCTAAATCAAGGAATTTCTATTTCTCGTAGTGAAACACGATTTTATCTAGATAAATTTAATGACTTGAGACCCCAGCTCATTGCGGAATCCACAAAAAATGCTCAGGAAATAGCTGAAAGCTTTGCAAAAAATACAGGTAGTAAAATTGGAGGCATTCGGAAGGCAAATCAAGGCGTTATCCGTTTAACAAGCCCAGATGCTTCACCTAATCAAGAGTATGATGAAGGAACGAATTCATTACTGAAAAAAATTCGCGTCGTTTCAACCCTTGAGTTTTATTTGAGGTAGGTCCTTAGACGTTATGCACGTCTGTTTGCGAAAAAAGTTGCATTTTTATTGACTTCTTGAAAAAAGCAGGTCATGAATTATGATTCATGTAACGAGTGGAGACCATATCATGAAATTTCTACGATTTAGAAGCGGGAGCATAAGAAATAATAACCTTTTGAACCCACTGATAGATAGGACTCCACCATGTCGAATGCGAAAATCATAAAGAATGTTCTGAATACCCTTTTAGTTTATCTTTCACTTTCTTTTCCTTCTTTTGCAGACGTATCCCCAAAGCATATTGCCATTACTCAATTTGTTGAGCACATTGCTGTTGATTCTGTGCGTCAAGGTCTTTTAGAAGAATTAGCTCAACAAGGCTATCAGGAAGGTGAAAACTTTAAAATCAGTTTTGAAAATGCACAAGGTAATGCTGCAACGGCCAGCCAAATTGCACGTAAATTTGTGGGTTTAAAACCTGATGTAATTGTTGCGATTACGACGCCTTCTGCCCAAGCTGTTGTGAAAATTACGGGGGACAATACGTTACCAATCGTGTTCAGTGCTGTGACAGACCCTATAGCTGCAGGCCTCGTTTCATCGCTCAAGCATCATAAAGGCAAGGTAACGGGGGTTATGGATGCTCCTCCCATTAAGGAACAAATAGCTTTCATAAAAACACTTTTGCCAGCAGTTAAAACGATTGGAGTGCTTTATAATCCAGGGGATAGCGGGTCAGTTTCTTCATTGACGTTGATTCGTGAGCAAGCAAAAGAGCAGGGTTTTGCACTTATTGAGTCGACGCCTATAAAGTCTTCTGACATTCAATCTGCTCTTCTTCAACTTGTTGGGAAGGTTGACGCAATTTATGTTCCTTTGGATAATATGATCGTATCTGCGATGCATTCTGTTGCATCGTTGGCTCTCAAACATAATTTGCCTTTATTTGCGGCTGATGGGGGATCTGTAGAGGCTGGCGCTTTGGCATGTCTTGGCTATAGCTACCTTGAGGCAGGGCATAAAACAGGTAAAATTGTCAGTGAAATCCTTAAAGGGAAGAATCCTGTTGAAATTGCCGTTGCATCTCCTGATACAACGGATATATTTATCAACCGACATGCGCTTGAGAAGTTAAAAATTACCCTTCCGGAAGCTGTTCGTAGCCAAGCTCACTATTATTAGAGATGGAGTTTTTTACATGAATTTAATTCAATTCATGGGTGCTGTAGAAATTGGCCTTTTATATGGTCTCGTTGCCATGGGTGTTCTATTGTCATTCCGTATTCTGGATTTTCCAGACCTAACAGTTGATGGAAGCTTTCCGTTGGGCGCAGCTGTTTGTGCGATTCTTATCGTTTCTGGGGCTAATCCTTGGGTTGCAACGTTTTGCGCTATTTTAGCGGGGATGGCGGCTGGCTTTACAACAGCTTGGATCAGTGTTCGTTGGAATATCCTCCATCTTTTGGCAAGTATCCTAACCATGACCGCTCTTTATTCCATAAACTTGCGCATTATGGGACGGCCGAATATTGCCCTTTTAGGGGAGCAAACAATTTTTACGCCTCTTGAGAACTCTTCGTTTCCTCATCTTTATGTTATGCCAACCGCTATGTTTTTGATTGCAGGTCTCTTTTTCGTGTTGATGTATTTTTTTCTTAGCTCAGAAAAGGGACTAGCTATGCGTGCAACGGGGGCTAACCTGCGTATGGCGAAGGCTCAAGGAATTGCAGTTAATAGCTACGTATTATTTGGGATCTCGCTGAGCAATGGCCTTGTGGCTCTTGCGGGGGCTCTTTTTGCTCAAAGTCAGGGTTTTGCCGATGTAACGATGGGGGTTGGAACAATTATTTTAGGTTTGGCGGCCGTTATTGTTGGGGAAGCCTTTTTTAATCCTAAGCGTATTTTTGCTGCCCTTATTGCTTGTATCATTGGATCTATTTTTTATTATCTTGTAAGAGCGATGGCTTTGAATGCAGGCTTTTTAGGCCTTCAGGCATCTGATCTTAATCTCGTAACCGCAATTTTAGTGGGATGTGCGATGATAACACCTAAGCTTAGAGCTAAGATTTTAGATTTTAAAGCGAATGGGGGTCGAGCATGATTCGTTTAACGAACCTTCATGTTACATTTAATCGTGGTACGGCCATGGAAAAAAGGGCTTTACGTGGTGTTACCCTTGATATTAAGAAAGGGGATTTTGTTTGTGTCATTGGAGGAAATGGCGCTGGGAAATCAACTTTGCTCAATGCTCTTTGTGGTGATGTCTCGCCTGAAAAGGGATCAATTTCGATTGATGATAAAAACGTTACGGGACTTACGACGTGGAAGCGCGCTTCTTATGTGGCCCGGGTTTTTCAAGATCCTATGGCAGGTACGTGTGCTAACCTCACAATTGAAGAAAACATGGCGCTTGCAATGGGACGAGGAGAAAAAAGAACCTTGCGACTGGCCTTAAACAAGGATCATCGCGAGAAATTCCGTGCACAGTTAAGTCGTTTAAAGCTTGGCCTTGAAAATCGCCTTCAGGATCCAATAGGGCTTTTGTCTGGAGGTCAACGTCAAGCGGTTAGCTTAATTATGGCTGTTCTTAAGCCAATGAAAATTATAGCACTCGATGAGCATACAGCAGCCCTTGACCCCAAAACGGCAGCTTTTATCTTAGAATTAACACGTGAGATTGTGGAAGATACCCATCTTACAGCATTAATGGTGACCCATAGCATGCAGCAAGCTCTTGAGTTAGGGAATAGGACTCTCATGCTCCATGAGGGGCGCGTTGTGTTTGATGTCCAGGGAGAGGCGCGTAAGGGGCTTACAGTTGCAGATCTTTTAGATCTTTTTCATAAAGCGAGCGGCCTTCAATTAGATGATGATAGCTTATTGTTGAGTTGATATGACCTACGTTGTGACCGACGCCTGCATTAAATGTAAATATACGGACTGTGTTGAAGTATGTCCCGTCGATTGCTTTTATGAGGGAGAAAACATGTTGGTTATTAACCCCGCTGAATGTATTGATTGCGGCGTTTGTCAACCTGAATGTCCCATTGATGCGATCGTTCCTGATACAGTTCTCGGTATGGAAAAATGGGTCGAGCTTAACGCTGAATATGCCCAAATCTGGCCTAATATCACCCGAAAAAAGGCACCCCTTGAGGATGCAGAAAAATGGGAAACTATTCCAAACAAGTTTCCCGATCATTTTAGTCCCAAAGGGGAGGGATCAGATTAACTGAGCTGCAGAAATGTATTCGTTTCTTCGTGAACCTTAATTTGAGTCTAGGCGAATCTACCTTTAGGTTCCGAGTAGTAAGGGATCCTAAGCTCCAAAGGGAGAAAGGTTTCCTAGCTCTTTGGATGACACCTTTTATAGTAGAGTTTCGCCTATTTTCGTCATCCCTGAGATTTGGGCCTGTCCCTGTCAAACAGGGAACCAGGTCTACTTTAATAATGTCTCTAGTCCCCCACTTTCGTGGGGCAGGCTTAATATCCAGGATTATATCTTACATCTATCAACGTTATTGCAACAAAAAAATTAGCTCTTCTCAATCAGAGCGATCCCCAAACATGAGCTTTTGCATGATCGTTTGAACTTTTGATGCTTTCCCATTATCAAAACTCACTAAATAGACTTGATCAAAAATATCATGCTTCCATTTCCCGGGATTTTCGGCTCCTAAATCCGTTACAATCTGCCCAATATGTCCGTGACTCCAACAAATAAGTACGGTGGTATTGTCATAGATAGAATTGGTGAGAAGTTCTTTGGCAAGTTCTGATGTCTGATAAGGTTTAAAATTCGTATTTAAAGGCAGCTTATAAAAGTCTGCGGTTGGTTTACACGTTTGAATAGGCCGGACGGAAGAAGTGGGAGTTTCTTGCCCAGCTGCAAAGATATAAGTGATTGGTGGGTTGTTATATAAAGACGTATTGGAAAAATAGTAAGGTAAAGCACCAGCTCTTTCAAGTCCCTTGACGCTTAGATAATTTTCATCAGGAACTTTTTCTCCATGACGAATTAAAATAACAGTCCTAGGTATGGCATCAACTTTAGAGAAGCTTATTAAAGCAATAGCCAAAATTAAAAAAGTATAGTGTTTTTTCAGCCCCTGCACTGCTTCGTCTAGCTCTATTATTTAACCTCTGGACATTTAACAGAAACAGAAGGGGATGGTGTTGGTTGATCCTTAATGGTTGCGCGATCACCAAATAAAAGTTTTTGTAAAAACTGTTGAAATTTTGGCTTGCTGTTTCCATCAAAAGTGAGCATATAGACTTGATCAAAGATATTCTCCGCCCAAAAACCGGGGTCCTCTGCTCCTAACGCCATAACAAGAGGGCGAATATGACGATGTTCCCAACAGAGGAGAAGATTGGCTTTGTCATACTTGGGGTTTGTTAAAATTTCTTGAGCTATCTCTTTGATTTGTTCTGGTTTAAAATCTAGGTTTAAAGGTAATTTCAAGAAGTCAGCGGTCGGTTGGCATGTTTGTTGGCAGCGTATGTAGGGGGCAGGGTTTTTATCGTAAGCTGCAAAAACATGGGTGATTTGAAGTGCTGCGTAAGGTTCGTGTTCCGTAAAGTAGTGAGGGAAGGTTGACGCCCTCTCTAACCCTTGAAGGTCGAGGCAAAAACCATGAGGAATTACCTTTTCTCCATGGCGAGTAATAATGATATTTTGTGGCGTCGCGAAAACATTTCCCAATCCTAGAGCCACAAATGCACTGACAATTGCTAAAATTTTTCTTTTCATGAGATACTCTTCTTTCTTTTCTTTTTTTGAGTTGTTTTCTTAACATTTGGCTTTGACTTTGGCTTTCCGCTTGCTTTCTTTTTTTGTTTCTTTACGGGTTTTTTTGTCGAAGCTTTTATAACCTTTGGCTTGTTCTTTATAACAGTCTCATCTCCTAGCGATTTTAAAAGATCCTCAACTGATGCAAATTGATCGTTTGTTGAGTCAAGACCTCCGTTCTTTGGCAAATATGAGGCTTTTGTTATGCGTCCTGTCTTTTGTGCAGCAGGGGTTACGTCTTCATCAGAAGATCCGAGCGTATAAATAAGATTTTCAATGGAATCATAATCATCTTCTTGAAAAATAGGATTCTTTCTCATCTTAGAGTGGGTTGCTTCAAGAAGCTTTACCATCTTTTGGTCGCGTGATTTTGCTGAGTCGCCGCCCATGACGACGGCAATAATGCGTCGGTTATCCCGAACCATGGAAGCAGCTAAATTAAAACCGGAAGCATTAATGAAGCCCGTTTTAATTCCATCGACACCCTTTACTTTACCGAGAAGCTTGTTGTGATTCGCGTGAACGACACCTTTGTGGGTAAATTGTTTCGTTTTAAATAGAGGAAAATAGTCTGGAAAGTGTTTGTATAAGGCACGTGATAAAGTCGCCATATCGCGTGCCGTGGTTACTTGTTGCTTATGCGGAAGGCCAGAAGCATTTTTAAAAATAGTTTTACTCATGCCCAGCTTTTGAGCCTGGGAGGTCATAATTTGTGCAAACTTTGCTTCTGATCCATTCCCAAGAGCTTCACCCAGAACAGCAGCCGCATCGTTTGCGGACTTGGTTATAAGGCCTAAGATGGCGTCTCGAACGCTAATTGTCGTGCCGGGTTTTAGCCAAAGCTTACATGGACTTTGTTTGGAAGCGAATTTTGAAACAGGAAGTTTTTGCTTAAGGGTCAGTTTGCCGTCTCTGAGGGCCTTAAATGTTAAATAGAGGGTCATCATTTTTGTGAGAGAGGCTGGGTGAGTTATTGCGTCTGCATTTTGTTCGTGCTGAACTTTTCCCGTTTCTGCGCAAATAACAATAGACGCACTTTTGCGTGCCAGTGTAGGGGAAGAAATGAGAAAACAAAAAGCCAGTAGAAAACAAAAAAGTCTTAATGCTTGTCTTCTCACAGCCTGTTTCCTACTCTACCCTATCAAATTTTAGATAACTTTATCTATAATCACATTATTTTAATCAGCTTGTCTAGAGGGGAATTAGACTTGTAAACTTTATTTATTCCACATTGCATTGTCCCATCTAAAATGTTGATTAATTTGTTCCTACCACTTAATAAAAGATAAACAAAGTTAGAGAGAGAAGACAGATGATAGTTGTTTTTGGCTCATTGAATATGGATATGGTGATGCATCTTGAGAAGATGCCTCGACCTGGCGATACAGTTCTTTGCCCAAATTATCAAAAAGTGCCAGGGGGAAAAGGTGCAAACCAGGCTGTCGCTGCAGCTAAAGCTGGTGCTTCTGTAAAGCTCTTTGGGCAAATTGGAGATGATGAATTTGGTCATGAGATTTTGAAATCATTAAAGAGCTCTGCTGTCGATGCCATCGGTGTTGTTTTGAATAAGGAAACACCTACAGGATGTGCGATGGTTTGTGTAAACTCCAGTGGCGAAAACATGATAGCAGTTGCAAGTGGCGCTAATCTTGAGGCAAAGGAGATAGAAATTCCTAACTTTCTTTTGTCTAAAGAAACGACTCTTCTTGTGCAGATGGAGACGCAAGTTGAAGAAAACTGGAAATTAATTCGACGCGCTAAAAAATATGGAGCACGGATTATTTTAAATCTTGCGCCTGCATGTGATATTCCACACGATATACTTCAGAGTGTCGATATATTAGTTCTCAATCAGATTGAAGCCACTCTTTTAGCTCTCCATCTTGGATTTGAAATTATTTCTCCCGTTGTTTTAGCAAAACGAGTTGCCGCAACTTATGGGATTACCTGTGTCGTAACTTTAGGGAGAGAAGGAGCTATGGCTTGTACTCCAGAAGACAGCTGGGGAGTTAATGCTATGGAGATCGAAGCAGTGGATACAACCGCTGCAGGGGATGCTTTTGTTGGCGTACTTGCAGCAAGTTTAGATGATAATATGGATTTACCCTTAGCCCTGAGGCGCGCTTCGGTTGCGAGTGGTCTTGCGTGTTTAAGCAAGGGAGCACAGGTGAGTCTTCCCTCTAACCGCCAAATTGAAGAGCATATCGAAAAAGTAACTCTTCCTCGGCGCCTTGCTTAATTTTATTTGGTAGAGATAGGATGATTCGGAATGTTATTGAGAACGCCGTTACCTGAATACCCCAGCTTAGAAACTGCTTTCAGTCATGATGAAAAGGATCTTGTTGATGCTTTTTTTGTTGCTTTAGAGCCACTTAAAGCCGAACGAGCAGAAGTCACCGCACAGGCTAAAGCTTGGATTGATGAGGTCCGTAAGATACCTCTGGAACTTTTTAACGTTCAAAAGTTTCTTCAAGCCTTTCCCTTGAGTCAGGAAGAAGGCCGTTCGCTCATGACTCTTGCAGAAGCCTTCCTCCGAATTCCTGATGCACATACCGCTAATCTTTTACTAGCAGACAAGCTTTCTGGGTATCACTGGCTTAAGAAAGATGCCAAAGAAGAATCCTTAGTTGGGCTTTCTCGGTGGGGGCTTAATTTCATAAGTAAATTGCAAGACTCGTCGTGGGCGAGAGCCTTTGAACCAATTAATCTTCGCCTCTTTAAACTTTTTATGCATTTCTTGGGACGTGAGTTTATCGTTGGGCATACTATTGAGACGGCTTTGAAGCGCTCTCTTAAAACACCTGAGGATCGTTTTTCTTTCGATATGTTGGGAGAGGGGGCGAGAACCATCTCAATGGCAAAAGCCTATAAGGAAGCGTATAGCCACGCTATTGAAGTTCTGAAGTCTCAGAAAGGGCAGGGGAAATCTGCTTATGAAAGAAATAGTATTTCCGTAAAACTTTCCGCTCTTCATCCTCATTACACTTTGTCTCATCATGATGAGGTGATGCGAGAGCTATTGCCTGATCTTATGGAGCTTTGCATTCAAGCACAAAAAGCCGATATTGCTTTAACAATCGATGCTGAAGAAGTTGCGCGTCTGGAATTGTCACTCGATTTAATAAAGGAGATATGTGCGGCCAAAGAACTTAAAGGATGGGATGGTTTTGGACTTGCCGTGCAAGCTTATCAAAAGCGGGCGCCTGCCGTTATTGAATGGATTGAATCTTTGGGTCGAAAGACAAAAAAACCACTTATGGTACGCCTCGTTAAGGGAGCTTATTGGGATACAGAAATAAAAATTGCTCAAGTGGGAGGATTCTCACGCTACCCTGTGTTTACACGTAAAGCTGCAACTGATTTATCTTATTTGGCATGTGCACAGCAGTTACTTAAAGCTGAAGGGGTGTTATACCCTCAGTTTGCGACCCATAATGCCTATACGGTTGCTGCTGTTTTGAAGATGGCAAAAGGAAGAACGGATATTGAATTTCAACGTTTGCAGGGAATGGGAAAAGAGCTTTATAAGGTCGCTCGCCTTGATCGCCCTATGGCTGTTCGTGTTTATGCTCCTGTTGGAAATAATCGTGACTTGCTTCCTTATTTAGTTCGACGTCTTCTAGAAAATGGAGCAAATTCCTCATTTGTTCATAAAATTTACGATGAATCCATTCCCTCTGAGAAAATGATCGGAGATCCATGGAATTATTTTGAAACTCACGCTTCTGGACATAATTCTTTGATTTCATTGCCTGAGAATTTATATGGTACAACACGCAAGAATGCTGGAGGATATGACGTGAATGATCGTAAGACTCTGAAAGAACTACAAAGTGCAATAAAAAAAGCTGAGGGGAATTATGGCTCATTGAATGAGGCGACTCTTAATGATTTAGAAATAGCTCTTCAAAAAGCCTCTATGGCTTGGGAGTCATGGGATTTGACACCGGCTAAAAGACGTGCAGAGATTTTGAATAAGGCTGCTGATCTTCTTGAAGAACGTCACGGTCTCTTTTTAGGACTTCTTATTAAAGAAGGAAAAAAAACGCTTCCCGATGCGGTTTCGGAATTACGAGAAGCTATTGATTTTTGTCGGTACTATGCGGTCGAGTCCCTAAGACATTTTGAAACGCCGCACACGCTTAAAGGACCTACGGGCGAGCTCAATGAATTGATTTTACGAGGAAGAGGCGTATTTGCTTGTATCAGTCCTTGGAACTTTCCATTAGCCATTTTTATGGGGCAAGTTACAGCTGCGCTCGCAGCGGGAAATGCTGTTATTGCAAAGCCCGCAAGTCCAACACCATTAATTGCTGCTCATGCTGTTAAAGTCTTGCATGAAGCCGGTGTTCCATCTGATGTCTTGCATTTTCTTCATGGCAGCGGAAGTATTCTGGGTGCCCCTCTTATTGAGGATTTACGCGTTAATGGGGTTGTTTTTACAGGTTCCACCCAGACTGCTCAAGGGCTTCAACGAATTTTAACTGAACGTGGTGGCCCGATCGTTCCACTTATTGCAGAAACCGGCGGACTTAATGCAATGATTGTGGATTCATCTGCGCTCATAGAGCAAGTTGTTGATGATGTGATTACATCTGCCTTTCAGAGTGCTGGACAAAGGTGTTCTGCATTAAGAATTCTCTTTATTCAAGAAGATATTTATGAATCAACGACTGCAATGTTGAAAGAGGCGGTTGAGGATCTTACGGTCGGTGATCCACAATGGGTTTCAACAGACGTTGGTCCTGTGATCAATGCAGGAGCCCAAAAAGAAATTGAAGCTTATGTTGCTTCTTGCGCAACTTTGATACGCACGCCTCTCAAAGACATTGAAGGTACGTTTGTGGCGCCTACGATTATTGAAGTAGGGGGGATGAAAGATCTAACGCGTGAGGTGTTTGGCCCTGTGCTTCATGTAGCCCGTTTTAAAGCAAAGGATCTTGACGCTGTCGTTCGATCAATTAACCAAAGCGGTTATGGTCTTACAATGGGGCTCCAGAGTCGTATTGAGTCAACGATTGCCAAGGTACGCTCTCTAGCCCACGTCGGGAATCTCTATGTGAATCGAAATATTATCGGGGCTGTAGTGGGTGTTCAACCTTTTGGGGGAGAGGGATTGTCAGGAACAGGACCAAAAGCAGGAGGACCTTATTATCTTCCACGCTTTGCCGTTGAGAGAACATTTACGTACAATATTACAGCGAGTGGTGGGAACGTTGCCCTTCTGAATTTGGAGGAATGATTTTCGCGAATAATTCGCACTACATTTTATTTTACACAACATATGTATTGCCATTTAGTTTATATTTACGGGGCAATTTTCTTCGCTTGGATTGTTGAAACACGAGAAATTGGTATTTTCAGGGCAATGGCTTTTTCCACCACCCGTGTTACAACAGTTGAAGCACTGGTCTTCGGCCGATAGGCATTTTTGGAACCCCAAAGTGAATTGCCAGTCATCCGTACCTTGAGGGTAATAGTTTTCACAGTCTCGAACGCGATCTCTGCATTTTTGTTTGCACTCTATGTCGTGTATAGCGTAGCAATACTCACTGTGGAGCCACACCATCACTGTCAAGCCTATGAGCACCCCCGGAATAAATCGCTTGGTCTTTTTAACGTTCTTATTTTTGCGCATGTGCGTTTCTCCCATGTTATTAGTTTTCTTCTGCCCTTAGTCAAACATAACTTACAAAGAATGTTTAGAGCGCATTAAAAAACATAAAAATCACTTGAAAAATATCATAAGTCTACAGGTGTTGTATCATTTTTTTTGTTAATAAAGAATAAATTCATGTATTATATGTTGTTTAGTTTATGACCAAGGAAAGCCTTTTTTTCCTTACGAAAAACAAGTGTTTCCTACCCCAAGGATAACCGGGTGAGAAAAGTGAAGTAAATCGTTACAAAAAAGCTTTTGTATTTAGGTCGAGATCTCGCTATAAATTTCCACACGAGTAAATTTAGAGTTAAACATTCAAATTATGACCGACCCACGTTTTTATAAGAAAAAGGGACCATTTACACTAGCCGAACTTGCAACGCATGGTCAATGTGAGGTGGGGCGTGGTGATCCTTCCTTGCTCATACATGACGTGGCCCCTTTAAATGAGGCTGATCCGACATGTATTGGTTTGTTTCGTAGTGTAAAATATCAAGAGTCACTCAAAAATACAAAAGCATCTGCTTGCATTCTCTCGTTAGAAATGGTGGATAAAGCGCCCGACCATATTGCCCTTTTGATTGCAAAATACCCATATCGTTCATATGCGCTTATTGCGAGTGCATTTTATCCAAAAGAACAAAAAGAAAAAAATATCGCACCAACTGCTATTATTCACCCCACTGTAAAATTAGGAAAGGGGGTCGTTATTGGACCAATGGTTGTTATTGGTGCTCATGCAGAAATAGGGGATTATGTGGAGATTGGTCCGTTTGCTGTTATTGGCGAGGGGGTAGTGATTGAAGAAAATACAATCATAGGCGATCACGTTTCTCTTTCTCATGCGCTTATTGGAAAGCATGTTCATATTAAGCCAGGCGCGCGTATTGGTCAAAGTGGATTTGGATTTTTTATGGATTCTGGTGATATGGGCGGACATGTACCGGTTCCTCAACTCGGGCGTGTTATTATTCAGGACTATGTTGAAATTGGGGCCAATACAACTGTAGATCGAGGAAGCGGCATGGATACGGTTATTGGGTATGGCACACGAATTGATAATTTAGTCCAAGTTGCTCATAATGTTCATTTTGGCAAGGGTTGTGTGATGGTTGCACAATCAGGGGTTGCGGGAAGTACAAAATTTGGAGATTATGTTGCTGCTGGTGGGCAAGCAGGAATTGCCGATAACCTGAAAATTGGTTCAGGTGCTCGTATTGGAGCACAATGCGGAATTATGCGGGATGTTGATCCTCGAGAAGTATTAGCTGGAAGTCCTGCTATGCCTCTTAAGGAGCATTATCGTCAGGTAGCTGTATTAAAAAGGCTGGCTGAAGAGAATCGAAAAAAGGTCAATTGAAGGTATAGGATTATGTCGACAAAAGAAGCTCAATCTAAGGTTACAGAAAATAAAGATTTTTCTGAAATTAGTTGTGAACAAATCATGCGTCTTTTGCCTCATCGACCACCAATGCTTATGGTAGATCGATTAATCAATGTTATCTCAGGTGAAAGCGCCATTGGCATTAAAAAAACATTGAGCGATGAATGGTACTTTCAAGGACATTTTCCGGCAAAAGCGGTGATGCCAGGTGTGATGATCATTGAAGCTTTAGCACAAACAGCAGCAACCCTTGCGATGCATACTCTAGATCTTTATGACCAGGAGAAACTTGTTTATTTTATGGGTATTGATGAGTGTCGTTTTAGAAAAATGGTGTTTCCTGGAGATACGTTACATCTTGAAGTTATTAAAACCCACCAAAGAGGAAATGTCTGGCGTTTTAAAGGCATTGCAAGAGTTAATGAAGAAGTTGTCGCGGAAGCTGTAAAAACAGCTATGATCGCAGATAACTAAATAATTTTTTTAAGAAAGTAATATGATGTCTATTAAAATTCACCCAACGGCGATTGTTGCAAAAGAAGCAAAGATTTCTGATGGCGTTTCTATTGGTGCCTATAGTGTTATAGGTCCTGATGTGGTTTTGAAAGAAAATGTTAAAATACACTCTCATGTTGTGATTGAGGGAGAAACAACGGTCGGGGCTAAAACAGAAGTTTTTCCTTTTGCGGTACTTGGGCTTGCCCCACAAAGCGCACATGTTAATAAAGAGCCTGCTTGTCTTGAAATCGGTGAATCGTGCATTATTCGTGAGCACGTAACGATGAACGTTGGAACTGATAATGGTGGACAGAAAACAACCGTTGGGCATCATTGTTATATTATGATTGGGGTTCATATAGGTCATGATTGTCACATCGGTAATTATGTGACAATGGCAAACAATGCGACTCTTGGCGGCCATGTCACTGTTGGAGATTATGCCAACATTGGTGGACTTGCTGCTATACATCAACGTGTTCGAATTGGTGCATATGCGATGATTTCAGGAACGGCCGGTGTGAGTGAGGATGTGATTCCTTTTGGAACAGTTATTGCCATGCGTGGTAAACTGGGGGGACTAAATATCATAGGTATGAAACGTCGAGGATTTGAACGACAGGATATTCATGCGCTTCGTAATGCATATAAATTATTAGCGAGAAATCAGATCGGAACATTAGGTGAGCGTTTGAAACAGATTCATTTGACATATGGGGATAGCAAAACTGTGCAAGAGCTATTGGCTTTCATTGAACAGGATCCTGAAAGACCTTTGTGCTTGCCTGCTGAATCTTGGGAATTTGAATTGGAGGAATCACAAGGGGGAGTACGTGCAGCGAACGCCTAATCATGCTCCCATTGCTCTTTTGGCTGGAAGAGGAGGGCTGCCTCGAACATTAATCAATGTATTTCAGAGTCAAGACCGTCCTTTTGTTGTCCTTGCTTTTATTGGACAGACAGATGAAGCTTTATTAAAGGATATTCCTCATTTATGGCTGTATTTTGGTGAAGCTGGGAAAGCTTTGAATTATCTTAAGGAAAATAAAATTCAAGATATCGTTATGGCAGGAGCTATAACACGCCCAGCCATGAGCGAAATTCGCCCCGATTGGGAGGGGGTCAAATGGCTTACGAAAATTGGGACGAAAGCACTTGGCGATGATAATCTTTTAAAATTGGTGATTCAATTGATTGAAGAGCGTGGTTACCATGTTGTAGGACCATCTGATGTTTTGACCGATCTATTAGCACCCGTAGGCCTTCTTACGACGAATGAACCTGATGACCAGGCTTGGCGAGACATTGGGCGCGGTGTTGAAGTCCTTTCAGCTTTAAGTCCGGCAGATGTAGGTCAAGCTGTTGTGGTTCAAGAAGGACTTGTTCTTGGTGTTGAGGCTATTGAAGGAACAGATGCATTAATTGATCGTGCAGGCACACTTAGGCGCCCAGGGCTTGGCGGTGTTTTAATCAAGGCTGCTAAGCGTCAACAAGAGCAGAGAGTCGATCTTCCTGTTGTGGGCGTTGAAACTGTAAAAAATGCTGTTAAAGCGGGGCTGAGAGGAATTGCAGTCGAAGCTGGTCGTACACTTATTTTAAACCGTGATGAAATGATCAAACTTGCTCAACAAAAGGGGCTTTTTGTATTAGGTCTCGCGAGTGCTCAATGCTACAGAGCCCTTTAATTTTTTTAATTGCAGGTGAAGCATCAGGAGATAAATTGGGAGCCGATCTTATGGTTTCCCTCAAAGATTTGCGAAACGTTCGTTTTGCAGGAATTGGTGGAGAAGCTATGGAGGCTCACGGTCTCAAAAGTCTTTTCCCCATGGAAGAGCTTTCCCTTATGGGAATCGTAAGTATTCTCAAAAACTTACCAAATTTATGTCGCCGTTTACGTTTTACAGTCGAAACAATTCGTACGTTGAAACCCGATGTCGTTGTGACAATTGACTCTCCAGAATTTAGCTTTCGAGTCATGAAGCGATTGCACCAATTAACTCAAAGACCACGTTTGATTCATTATGTAGCGCCTACTGTCTGGGCTTGGCGACCAGGGCGAGCAAAGAAAATCGCTGGCTTTTTAGACCACCTTTTATGCATATATCCTTTTGAACCTCTTTATTTTGAGAAATATGGGCTCAAAACAACTTTTGTGGGCCACCCTGTGGCAAAGGAAGCACCTCATAAACCAAAAAGAAACCCAAACCTATTATGTGTTCTTCCCGGCAGCAGACGTTCTGAAGTTGAAAGTCTTCTCCCTACTTTTAAAGAAACGGTAGACCTTTTGAAAAATAATCTCCCTGATCTTGAAGTGATTATTCCGACCATTCCTGCGGTAGAGGAGTTGGTTCGAAAGGGCGTGCAAACGTGGTCAAACCTTCCAAAAATTGTTATTGGAGATATGGCGCGACAGGAAACTTTTCAAAACTCTTTTGTTGCTTTAGCAGCATCTGGCACGGTTGCTCTTCAGCTGTCAGCTGCAGGCCTCCCTTTTGTGATTGCTTATAAAGTTAACAAAATTAATGAATGGATGATAAAATTATTTGTGAAAACGCCTTGGGCATGCATGGTGAATATACTTTTGGCTTTTCAGAAATGTGGTTTTTTAAAAAAAGATATGAGTCAATATATCTCAACACCCTGGATCCCTGAGTTTATCCAACAAAATTGTACGTCAGAAAAGCTAGCTCCCGCTCTTTTAGCTCTTTTTAAAGACAAAAAGACACGACAGTTAGAAATAAGCGCAATGAATGAGGCAATCGTACTCCTTAAGGCGCCAGATTATGAAGCGGCAAGAGTTGTCTTGGAAGAACTCTCGTTATCCATGTGCTCTTTCAGATGAATACTTTTACTTCTCCTCACCCATAGAACCGTTTAATTTTTTTATCATTTTATACTTGTAATTCACTTTAAATCAACACAATATGTCAAAACTCATTAATGGAGATTTATATGAAAAACTTATTATTTTCTTTAACAATTTCGACGTTTCTAGGAAGTTATTTATTTTCTACAGCTGTAAAAGCAATGCGAGGAAGTGAAGATGAGAGTCCTGATAGCTCTGGACCATTTATTTCGGATAAAATTAAGTATACACCAGCTGGTGAAAGACCGCTTGATCCTAAGATTAGAGGATATCTCCAGGGTATCGACGGACATTCAAAGAACCCTCTCCAGGCAATAAAAATGCTTGCACGCTTAGAATTATATGGTGATGAAGAGGAGAAAACTTCTTACAAGGGAGCAATGCTTAGAAGCCTACTCTTCTCTTATATTGATCCTGCTCAATTGAAGAAAATAGAAAGTTACCCTGAGGGAGAAGCGTATGCGAACCTTAAGCGCATTGAGGAGCTTGTGACGGACAAAGAAGCTTATGCGAATCTTAAAGTTGAGTTCAAAAATATAGTTGATAAAGCTGCCGCAGAAGGTAATTTGCCGGCGAGGCATAATCAAATTGAGGGACTCCTTGTTGGTTTTGTATGGCCATTCGATCCAGGGAGGGCAGCGGCACTGAACACAACATTAGCTGAGGCCGGTGATAAGAGAGCAAGAAAGCGGGCAATAAAGGGCCTTTATGAAGGAAAAAATGGATATGAAAAGAATTATGGACGAGCTGAAAGTCTAGCTGAAAAATGGGGGATGTCTTCCTTATTTGAAAAGTTAAAAAGTAAGATGAAGGTATTATAAAAGCGACTCCTTCTCTAGATTCTGTGTACTATCCATAAAATTATAAAAGATCCTCTCCTCAAATGAATATAGCTATGCTAGGGTTTGGTCCAGAGTAATAAATGTAAGGAAGAGATTGGTATGCAACTTGCTGTCCTTAAAGAGAGAAGACCCTACGAAACACGTGTCGCAGCAACACCTGAAACCGTCAAAAAGTTAATAGCCCTTGGGTTTAAAGTTGTGGTTGAAAAAGATGCGGGGGCGACATCTCAATACCCTGATGAAGCTTATGAAGCAGCAGGGGCTAAGATAGCACCGACGCCAGAAAAGGCCTTAGAGAAAGCGCAAGTTATTTTAAAAGTTCAACCGCCTATGACTAAAAAGGATGGGGGTGAAGATGAACTCAAGATGTTGCCGGAAGGGACGCTTTTGCTTGGGATGTTGCAACCCTATACCAAGCCAGAACTTGTTGAAGAATACAACAAACGTAAAGTGACTACCTTCTCGCTTGAATTACTTCCACGTATTTCTCGGGCGCAGGCGATGGATGTTTTATCCTCTCAAAGTAACCTCGCGGGCTATCGTGCTGTTATAGAAGCGGCAAAGATTTTTGAGCGGGCCTTTCCGATGATGATGACAGCTGCAGGAACCATTGCGCCCGCACGCGTGTTAATTTTAGGGGCAGGTGTTGCAGGGCTTCAAGCTATTGCTACGGCAAAGCGTTTGGGAGCCATTGTAAATGTTTTTGATGTTCGAGCGGCCGCGAAAGAACAAGTTGAAAGCTTGGGCGGTTCCTTTGTGGAAGTTGACTCTGCGGAATCAGGGGATGCGGCTGGTGGATACGCCAAAGAAATGAGTGACGATTATAAAGCACGTCAAGCTGCGAAAATTAAAGAGGTCCTTGAAAAATCTGATATTGTCATCACAACAGCCTTAATTCCTGGAAAACCAGCTCCTCGGTTGCTGACGGCTGACATGCTTAAAGGAATGAAAACGGGGTCAGTCATCGTAGATCTTGCTGTTGAATCAGGCGGGAACTGTGAAGGAAGCGTTCTTGGTGAAATCGTTGAAAAAGAAGGCGTAAAAATTGTGGGTTATGCCAATATGCCAGGGCGCATTCCAACGGATTCCAGTGCAGTTTATGCTCGAAACTTATTGAATCTTTTGGCGCTATGTGTGGATAAGGATTCTAAAACACTTAAGATTGATTGGAATGATGAAATTATTCAAGCAATTGCTTTGACCCATGAAGGGAAAGCCGTTCAAATTGAAAAAGGAGCCAAGTAATGGAAATGATCTCACCCTTTGTCTTGGGCCTCACGGTTTTCGTCTTGGCTGTTTTCGTTGGGTATTACGTTGTGTGGAAAGTCACACCAGCCCTTCACTCGCCTTTGATGTCAGTTACGAATGCAATCTCAAGTGTGATTATTGTGGGTGCGGTTTTGGCCGCAGGATCGGCGCAAGATACGTTAACTCAGCTCTTTGGGTTTGGAGCTGTTGTGATGGCTTCCATCAATATCTTTGGGGGCTTTGTGGTTACCCGTCGTATGCTTGAAATGTTTAACAAAAAGAAATAGGAATGTTCTCGTGAGTGCAAATCTTTCAGCCTTAGCCTACCTGATCTCATCAGTTTTCTTTATCTTGGCCTTACAAGGGTTGTCCTCTGCCAAAACGTCTCAACGTGGCTTAACTTTTGGTATTCTGGGCATGGTTCTTGCTATCGGCACGACGTTGGCTTCGCCCATCGTAAGCAGCTATGGGTGGATCATTTCTGGTATCATCGTAGGTGGTATTATTGGAACGATTATTGCTAAAAAAATTCAGATGACAGCCTTACCCCAACTTGTCGCTGCCTTTCATAGCTTGGTGGGGCTTGCGGCTGTTTGTGTTGCAGCAGCGGCCCTTTTGGAACCTCGTGCATTTAATATCGGTGAGGTTGGTTCGATTGCAGCTGGTTCTCTTGTAGAAATGGGACTGGGTGTTGCGATTGGTGCGATTACCTTTACAGGATCAATTGTTGCTTTTGCGAAGCTTCAAGGGCTTGTTTCTGGAAATCCTCTCGTTTTCAAAGGTCAGCATACGATAAACGCCGCATTAGGAATTGCACTTATTATTATGATTGGTCTATTTGCAACGAGTGAATCTCATGAACTTTTCTGGTTAATGACCGTTGTATCCCTCCTTTTAGGTTTTCTTTTAATCCTTCCCATCGGGGGAGCTGACATGCCCGTCGTTATTTCCATGCTCAATTCCTACTCAGGATGGGCTGCAGCTGGCATTGGTTTTACCCTCGCGAATAGTTTGCTAATTATTACAGGGGCTCTCGTTGGGGCTTCTGGTGCAATTCTTAGCTATATTATGTGCAAAGGGATGAATCGCTCGATCATCAATATTATTCTTGGTGGTTTTGGGGGAGAACAGGCAGGTGCCACAGCTCAAGGTGGCAAAGAACAACGCCCTTATAAGGCAGGAAGTTCAGAAGATGCGGGCTTTATCATGAAAAATGCCAAGTCTGTGATTATCGTTCCTGGATACGGTATGGCTGTTGCCCAAGCGCAGCATGCTTTGCGTGAAATGGCGGATATTCTTAAAGATGAAGGTGTGAACGTGCGTTATGCCATTCACCCTGTGGCGGGACGTATGCCGGGGCATATGAATGTGCTTCTTGCAGAAGCGAATGTTCCTTATGATGATGTTTTAGAGCTTGAAGATATTAACCGTGATTTCGCACAAACGGATGTTGCCTTTGTCATTGGGGCCAATGATGTGACGAATCCATCAGCAAAAACTGATCCTAAGAGCCCCATCTTTGGTATGCCTATTTTGGATGTAGAAAGAGCCAAAACAGTTCTTTTCGTTAAGCGTTCCATGGCGCCTGGCTATGCAGGCGTGGATAACGAGCTTTTTTATAAGGATAATACCTTGATGCTCTTTGGTGATGCAAAAAAGATGTGTGAAGAGATTATAAAAACATTGGAGGAATGAAGCTTTCACATTTGTTACTCAGTGTAAATTAGCTTTGAGTATAAAAGAGTTGACCTAAGTTTTCTGGGAGTGAGAGCTAGTGAATAAATATATAAATAAAAAGGTTGTTTGTTATATGGCTAAGTTATTTTTAATTATTCTAATAATTCTAAGTGTTTTTGGCACATCTTCTTATGCAGGCAATAATTTTAGCAGTTGTTTACCAAAAAAAGAAATCTCTTTAAAGCATACGTCCCTAAAAGTTGAAAATGGGCTTTTATCTCTGCCATTTGATTGCAAAAATATTGTTTTTATGCATTTAAGGATAGAGGATCTTAAAAACGTTAGCCTCGTCTGTAAAGATTTGAAAAAGACTGTGACTTTGATATGGGGAGGGCTACGAAAGACATTATTAGGAGAAAAGATAGAAATTCCATTAACTTTTGCCCTTTCACCTTTAAAACTTGATGCGCTATTAGATCTTATCGATCCCCTTTCACCGAAGAAGAGAAAGCATATGAATAAGGTTATTTCACTTGTGTCTAGTTCACCCGAGCTTCGTGCTCAGCTTTGTCAGTCTGTCAATGAAACACGCTTCACTTATAGAGATTTCCCTATACTTATGCTGGACTCTAAGGAACATTCAAAGCTTCATCGTCATCTTAAAAGCTTATATTCATTAAAGGGACTTACTGAATTTGAAGAGGCTTGTAGGTCCTTTTACCAACGAGAAGATCATGGCATATACGAACAAGACAAGGGGCGCACTATTCATCGTGATTATACTAGATTTAAGGGACAGCCTTTATGGGGGTGCTATATCAATTCACCTAAGAGGTGGGCAAGATGTTTATTTACGACTCTTGTGTCAGAGCTTCCTGATAAGGAAGAATTTTTATCTAAAAAAATCAAATGGTTCTCTCTCTATGATAAAACTTTTCCAGGAGAAGAAAAACACTTCAGGCGTCTTAAGTCGAGCATAGAAAAAATTGAGGAGGACTACCATGGCCCTTCTACCATTTTTGGAAAGGTAAAGGCGGTAATCTTCTCAGAAAGCACAAGTGAAGAACCTCCTCGCCGGCTCAGATATTTCCCGGGCTCGCCTTCCCCTCTTCATCAGATGGAGAGGAAGATCCCCTCTAGATTAAAGCCGTGAAAATTTCTTAATTATAAGTTAACTAATAGCATGATTGAAGTGTAAGCAAATAAGCGGCACTCGGTTAGCGTTAGACGGTATCTTCCTAAATTTGCATAATCTCAACGTCTAATCGCTCCAAAAGCTCAAATCGTTCCTTGTTTTCAACAGAAAGTTTAACTTTTATAACAGCTTCATTTTCCTTATCTTCCCTTTTTAAAACTTCCCCATGAGCATAGAGCCATGCGATTCGTTTCCCATCGGAAAGGGGTAGAGTTAATACATAGGTCTTTTCTTTGTTTGCTAAGAACACGTTTATCTTTTCTAAAAGATTTTGGATACCCTCACCTGTGAGAGCAGAGACAACACATTGAGAGGGATGAGTTGCTCTACGGGCGTGAGTTTTCAATTGTTGAGCGTTACCCTTTGTCAATAAATCAGATTTGTTCAAGACCTCAATTCCTCGTTCTTCATAAATAAGCTCTAAATTTAAATCTTTTAAAACCTTAAGCACGTCTCGACTTTGGGATTCGGTTTCGGGATGGGATATGTCACGCACATGAAGGATGAGATCAGCCTCAATAACCTCTTCAAGGGTAGCGCGAAAAGCAGCGACTAAGAGGGTAGGGAGGTCAGAGATAAAGCCAACCGTGTCAGACAAAATAATCTCACGTCCGGATGAAAGACGAACCCTGCGCATGGTTGGATCAAGAGTTGCAAAAAGCATATGTTCGGCCATAACATCTGCGTGGGTTAATTGGTTAAAAAGTGTTGATTTCCCAGCATTTGTATAGCCAACGAGAGCAACAATAGGGTAGGGGACCCGTTTGCGTGCTTTGCGATGAAGGGCGCGAGTTCGTTTCACATCTTCTAGTTCTTTTTTAATCCGACCGATTCTTTCATCAATAAGACGTCTGTCAAGTTCAAGTTGAGTTTCACCAGGACCTCCTATGGTGCTCAGCCCCCCTCGTTGACGTTCAAGGTGTGTCCAAGATTTGACGAGGCGGCTCCGTTGATAGGTTAAGGCTGCAAGTTCGACTTGAAGGCGACCTTCAGCTGTGCGGGCACGTGCCCCAAAAATTTCTAAAATAAGGCCTGTGCGATCAATGACCTTACAGTTCCACGCTTTTTCTAGATTACGTTGTTGTACAGGGGAAATGTTTGCGTCAATGAATACAACTTTTATCTCAAGAGCTTTAAGAGGCCCTTCGAGAGCTTCCACGTGGCCTTTACTAATAAATGTTGCTGGACGAATAGTGTGTTGCTTAAAATATTCTGATCCTTTGATATCGAGTTGAATCGCATCAGCAAGCCCTTTTGCTTCTTCAATCCGTGCTTGCGGATCGATAATTCGATGAGGTCCATTGACAATATAAGGACATACAATAAAAACGGCCCCAGACGACCTATGCCTTGGGGCCATATGTTGACCATCTTTCACGGACGTTTAAGCCTCTTCGTGTTCAATCGTTTCTTCGCCTTCAAAAAGTTGAATAGGATTGATGGGCATAACCGTTGATATAGCATGCTTATAAACAAGTTGTGAGTGATTGTCTCGACGAAGTAAGACAGAAAAACTATCAAACCAGGTAACAATACCCTGAAGTTTTACGCCGTTGACCAAGAAAAGGGTTACAGGCGCCTTTGTTTTTCTGAGTTGGTTTAAAAAAACATCTTGCAAGTTGTTTTGCTTTTCTGATGGCGGCATGGGATTCCCCTTTGTTATTAATTATTAACTAAGCTTTTAAAGACGAAAGGCATTCATTATGACGTACTTACCTCTTCGTTGTCTATGATTTATTAATACCAGGAGACTCTTAAAAATTCGTTAGCAATTTAGTGAAAATAAAATTCTATCACAATTTTATAGGTCAGAAATGAATTTTATAAGTCCATGGCAATCTTTGGCATGAATAATATCATCTTGTTGAGCGGCTTCCCCATCCCCCACAACAATAGGAATACATCCACTTGCCCGTGCGCAATGAACGTCAATGATGGAATCGCCTACAAACCAAACATCATGGCCAGGATCAATAGAGCTTTCTTTAAGCGCAGCTAAAACAGGAATAGCGGATGGTTTGTCAGCTTCTGCATCGCGAGCGCCAATAACTTTTTTGAAGTGAGGCTTCCAGCCGAGATGTTCAACTTCTTTGCGTAAGAAATCGCCTTGTTTGTTACTGACAATGCCTAAATAAATATCACGCCCTTTTAAATCATCAATGAGGGCGTCTGCTCCCTGCAGGGCCATAAGCTCATTCAGGTGAAGGTCTTTAACAGTTTCATAAAAAAGTCGCTCTCCTTCTACGCATTGGTCTCCAAATAAATCTTGGGCCGCATCACGCATGGAGTGGTGAGGACGTTCCCAAAAGTCATCAATCGTAATTGCAGAAAGTCCCAACTTTTCACGAGCTATATTTATACTGTCGTATGCTACACGCCACGTATCAACAAGGGTATTATCCCAATCAAATAAAATAGCCTTAGGAAGCTTACGAGGGTAAATTTTTGGAATCATTCTGAGGTCCTTAATCATTACAGTGAGGCAGCTTTCGACTATTACCTCACATATATATCTTTAACAGATTTGGGGTGATAAATGCAAGATTTCCTTGTCACAGCATAGAACAATTTCCTCAAGATTGTCATTGCGAGGGAACGAAGTGACCGCGGCAATCCAGAAAATCTGTCAAAACTGGATTGCTTCCTCGGTGCTACGCACCTCCTCGCAATGACGAAAAACGGCTATTTCTCCTGTCTGTAAAAAATTGTTCGAAGCTCAGATCCTTGTGAAATTAAGTAGTTGAGTCACTCAAATATTTTTTAAACCATTTTGTGGCAGCATCTGCCACTTTTTTAAGCGTTCCTGCTTCTTCAAAGAGATGGGTTGCTCCTGGAATAATCTGTAGCTTTTTTACACACAGTAAGTTGTTAAAAGCAAATTCATTCATTGTAATGACCGTATCATCCTTTCCGCCCACAATAAGAAGGGTAGGGGCTTGAACTTCTTTTAATCTGGATACTGGGGCCAAATCTGGTCGTCCTCCTCGTGAAACAATAGCTTTTACATTCTTTGAACGTAATCCAGAGGCGATAAGTGCCGCAGCGGCCCCTGAACTTGCACCAAAGTATCCGATATCTAAGGAACGTGTTTTTGCATTTTTTATCACCCAATCAGTCGCAAAAAGAAGACGATTTGTTAAAAGTTCTATATCAAAACGATATTCAGCAGTGATAAATTCTATCTGCTCTTCTTCCTTGGTTAGGAGGTCAAAGAGTAAGGTTGCCATGCCGGCTTGGTTTAAAACTTGGGAGACATATTGATTACGGGGGCTCAATCTACTACTGCCACTTCCATGAGCGAATAAAATGATATTTTTAGCGTTGTCTGGAATCACTAAATTTCCTTCTAAAGCCCCTTTTTCAATGGGAATGGTGATTGTGTGCGCTTGGCTCATGTCATTTCCTTTTTTTATTTTTTTTGAGCAAATTTAAAACTTCCTCATCTGATACTTGAGGAAAATCACGATAGAAAGTACTTACTGCATAGAAATCCTTTGGCATTTCGAGGCATATAACCTCATCCACAAGGTCATTTAAGACCTGAAGTGTATCTTTTGGACCGACAGGAACAGCGAGGATTAATTGTGCGGGTTTGAATGCTTGTATAGCTTTTATAGCAGCCCGTATGGTGATGCCGGTTGCAATACCATCATCGATGAGAATAATTGTTTTTCCTTGAAGATGAGGGGGGGCCTTTTGTTGGTATAACTCTTGACGACGTTTGACTTCTTGTTGCTCTCTTTCAATAGTCTCTTGAAGATCAGTGGGCTTAAGTCCTAAGGTATGAAGAGAATGTTCATCCAAAATTTGTACGCCAGGAGCGACAGCACCAACCCCGAATTCGGGATTCCAAGGCGCTCCTACTTTTCGAACGACAAAAATATCAAGGGGAGCCTTAAGGGCTTGCGCCACTTCGTATGCAACGGGTACGCCACCGCGAGGTAGAGCGAGAATCAGAGGTTTTGCGTCTTCATATTTCTTGAGTTTATGAGCGAGTTTTTGCCCGGCCTCATGACGGTTCATAAACATACTGTTACGATCCTTTTTTAAAAAACTCAGGAATGACTAACGTATGAAATTACTTACTCTCATAATTGTCAGCGATAAAGCGATCAAGAAGGCGTACGCCAAAGGCGGTTGCTCCTTTTGCACATAAGGGCAGCTCTTTTTGAGTCCAACTCACGCCAGCAATATCAAGGTGAGCCCAAGGTATATTATTTGTAAAACGTTGCAGAAATTTAGCTGCCGTGATACTTCCTGCGCCACGTCCTGTTACTGAATTTTTCATATCAGCAATATCACTGTTAATTTCTTTATCGTAGGCATCATCAAGAGGGAAGGGCCATAAAAGTTCCCCAACTTTTTCGCCTGCTTTTGAGAGTTTATTTCGTAGTCCTTCATCCGGGGTAAAAAGACCTGCGCGTTCATTCCCTAAACAGATAATGATTGCACCAGTTAGTGTTGCAAGATCGACCATTAATTTTGGCTTAAATTTTTCCTGAGTGTACCATAATGCATCCGCTAAAACGAGCCGTCCTTCCGCGTCCGTATTAATCACTTCGATCGTCTGCCCTGACATGGATGTGACAACATCACCAGGTCTCTGAGCAGAGCCAGAGGGCATATTTTCGACAAGCCCAGCAACACCCACAACATTGACTTTCGCCTTACGTAGTGCAAGGTTTTTCATCAAACCAATAACAACACCAGCACCTGACATGTCATATTTCATGTCTTCCATGTTCGTTGCGGGTTTGATGGAAATGCCACCTGAGTCAAAAGTTACACCTTTGCCAATAAAAGCAATGGGAGCCTCTTTTTTTGGCCCGCCTTCCCAACGCATAACAGCAAGTTTACTTTCTTTATTACTTCCCTGACCTACACCAAGTAGCGCGTTTAGGCCGAGCTTTTTAAGTTCTTTTTCACCCAAAATATCAACTTTAATTCCCTCTTTTTTTAGAGATTCTGCAATCTTAGCAAGGGATTCGGGGGTCATCACATTTGCTGGTTCTGTGACAACTGTTCGAGTTAAAAATACACCTTCAGCAAGTTGTGAAAGGGGTTTAAAAACTTTTTCACTAGCGTCAGGCGTTGAGGTGCAAAAAGTTATTTTTTTAATGCTAAAGAGCTCTTCCGGTAATTTTTTCGTAAAATATTTTTCAAATCGCCACGACTTTAAAAGAGCACCTAAAGCAAGATTCGCGTTTACTTGGGCATCGTCTTGATCTTTAAGGCTGTGAATTTCGACGGCTCCTTCTCCATTAGGAGAAGCTGTAAGAGCATTTAAAAGCGAGCTTCCGATTAATTGCCATTGTCTTTCGTTTTGATCTGTTTTTTTTCCAAGTCCAATAAGGATGATTTGTTGATCTTTTGATGTAAAAAGAGGTAAAAACTGATTTAATTTGCCTGCAAACTTTGAACTCTTAAGTGAATCCTTGATAAACCCATTAAGATTTTTATCCCATGTTTGTGTCGGTAAAGGGAAGTGGTGTTCCTCATAGACACCTAAACAGAGGGTCTTATGTTGAGAAGGTTTTTGGAAAACAATTTTTAAAGTCATTTTACATATCCTTTTATCTATCTTCTTATTAAGAAGGGCTTGTGGTAAAGTGTCAATGGTTCTTCAAAAAAAGTTTTCTTTTTTAATAGTTTGTTTGTGAAATATGTGTAAATTAAAGTATATTAACCTTACCGAGCTTTTTATGGAGGATAGAGTGCGGCTCTCCGCATGTTTTAGTCTTTTTTTAGCATTATTTGCGGTCTGTGATCTTAAGGCTGATGTTGAGTTACAACCCCATCGTGCTTACTACACCCTTTCAATGATGGGTCGCCCCGCGTTACAAAGTAATATTGTAGATGTGCGGGGAACAATGAAGCTTGAAGTCAATAAGGTATGTGGTGGTTGGACTGTTCAGCAACTTTCTGAAATATGGCGTTATCGTGATGATGAAACAGTCGAACATGTGAGATGGGGTTATGTAACCTATGAAGCTGATGATGGATCCTCTTTTAAGTTTAATACTTTTCGGAAGGTCAATGATGAACTTCTCGAGGGTGAGGATATTCGGGGGCAAGTAAAGAAAAATGGAAAATTGCTCGAAGCTCTTTATGAAAAGCCAAGGAAGATGACTGTGGCCTTGCCTGATGGCGTTCTTCTTCCAATTCAACACACAAAAGCTCTTCTAAAGGCCGCTGAAGAAGGAGAGAAGATGTTTCCCCGAATTGTTTTTGATGGAAGCACGACAGAAGGAGCAACAGAAATTAATACCTTTATTGGAGCGAAGAAAACCCTTACTGATACGAACGACAAAAGTAAGTCTCAGCAATTTGCTGGCCAGTCCTTTTGGCCCGTGCGGTTCGCGGTGTACGGTCTTGGAGGAACAGAATATGAGCCTGAATACACCACAACGCAAGAATTACGGACTGACGGAATCATTAAACAGTATGTTATTGACGATGGCTCAACCCAGGTGCGCGGAACATTAGATCGTGTTGAGCTTTTAAATAAAGAAGGGTGTTGAGTCTCAATCAAATTTTTGATCTTGAAGAGGTTAAAAAGTTTTTAGAGACTCGTGCGATATATATAACGCAGCATATCATTTACTTAGAGAGAGATTCATATGCCTGCCCTTGTGGATCCTCGGAACAAGAAAAGCCATTGTTTTTAAGAAAAAACAAGTCTTTTCTAGCCCAAGGATGACAAACCAAGGCATCCATTTACTGTGTCATCCTTGGCAAGCAATGCTTTGTTTCTCAAAGAGAAACATTAGCATTGCTTGGTCGAGGATCCAAGTAATTAAAAAAACTTGCACATTGTATTATATGCTAGTAATTAAAGTAAATTCTCATTCTTGAATGGATTAGCACTGTTCACCTTTGTGAATAACTATTTCACGCTTTCTATTAATGATCAAATGGGATAGGGTAAATCCTTATTCATGTTATCCCTTTAGATGTATTGGAATTGATAATATATGTTGCGTTACCTCACTATTTTGTTGTTTTCTACCTCATTATGCTGTGCTGACCCTGTTAGCTGTGAGATAAATACAAAGCCACTTCAAGAGTCGTATCGTTTTCAAAAGTTTACGAGATTTATTGGCGCTAAACTAGAAATTTTCCAGAAAGAACACATGCCAAAAGTGGAGAGCGTTTTCTATCCCTTTGGCGGGCCTGATCTTTTACATCCTCTTATTCTCTTTCCTGATGCTAAGACTTATGTTCTTGTTGGGCTTGAAGCTGCTGGAGAGGCTCTCTCTCAACAGACTCAAGATGCAACATTCGAAAAACTTGACTCTCTTTTAAGGCGAGGTTTCTTTGTAACGTCTTCGATGAGCAAATCCTTTAATCAAAAAAGTGGTGTGAGGGCAGCGCTTGCTCTGCAAATTTTATTGATGGACGGCAAAATCCTTGAGGATTCAATGATCGATCCCAATACGGTCAGTCTAACCTTTGAATGGAATGGCCAAAAGAAGACTGCCTATTATTTGAAACGGAATCTTATTGATAATGAAGATAGCTTGTTTGCATTCTTAAGCGCCCACGGCGTATCAGATGTTTGTATGATAAAGTCTAGTTCATATTCGTTGCATAATAAGGTTTTTTCACATCTCAAAGATCGCATCTTGAAATCATTTCCCGTTTTAGTTCAGGATGATACAGGAGTTCCTTATAAAGATTTGGCAAGCTACGACGTTCAACTCTTTGGTCATTACTCAACTCCTTATGGTGCTGAATTCCAATGCTATCAGCAAAATGATCTTAAAACGCAGTACGAAACAATAGCCGCCATTCCACCCTTGAACTTTTGCTTTGGCTATGGATGCGGACGCGTTCAAACTAATATAATGATTGCGAGAAGGTTGAATGAGGGGAATTAGATTATAATTTTCACTGATGGACTGAAGAGAAAAAGCAGAATGGCTCTTTTAAAGCGAGGATTCATATTTATGACTATCATCATTGCGTTAAGGACTGATGCTGAGTCAGTGGCTATGGTAGAATTGGGGGCATCTGATTCATCAAAGACGTGGGTTTATCTTTGTGGGTTAACAGAACACATCAATTCAGAGCAAGAAGTTGAAAATAGAAGTATTTTAGACACGTTAGGAAAGAGACTGAACCTTAGATTCCTGGCTATCCATCCCTTTTATAGATGTGGGCGAGTGAATTACAAGTTATGTTGGCCTCACTATACCCCAGAGCAGACATTAGATGTTTTTGACACAATTTTAACTGTGGTGAGGGATGAGCAAATCTCTGGCTATATAGGATTTTCCAATGGAGGGTTTTTTCTTAATCAACTCTCTCAAATGAAGGAACTCTCCTTACCGATTATTACGATAGGAGCGGCTGGTTCATACTTTGAGCCTTCTGTTTCCAATAATCTTACAATAATTGTTGGAAAATTAGAGCCCATCTATGGTTCAGCTAGAGCGCTCTACAGAAATGCAAAAAACTCACCTCTTTCAGTAACATTTATTGAACACGATGGATCTCATATTATACCAAGTAATACTTTGGAAAAATTGATGAGAGAAAGTCATTCTTAAAGTATCTGAAGTCTCGACTTATTTTTTAATACTAGATAAGGAGAAGCTGTCTATAGGTCCCGGGTAGCAAGCACTGGTGTCCGGGGAAAATGAAGCAAAGATATTTTTCTGGATTGCTTCCCACGTCGCTGCGCTCGCGGTCGCAATGACGATCGGGAAAAAGCAAGAGAACACAACACAAACGTCATTGCGAGGAGCATAAGCTCCGAAGCAATCCAGTCTTTTTCTGACTCATTTGAGCTATTTATTTTTAAGTTTCTTATCCTCTCGTTTTCCTTGTATGCCGTAGAATTTCTTGCTTTTTAAATTTCCTCGCCTCTTTTCCCAGACAGTAGTGCTTGGTATCCGGGATCTAACAGATCCTCTTTACTCAAAATCCAGGTAAACTGAACTTACTTCGCCGGTCCCATTACCATAATGACGCGCTTGCCTTCAAGCTTAGGATATTGTTCGACTTTCGCTATGTCCTGTAGAACATCTTTAACGCGATTCAAGACGTCCATACCAAGCTCTTGGTGAGAGAGCTCGCGACCGCGGAATCGCAGAGTGACTTTTAATTTATCACCTTCTTCAATAAACCTTCGAGCACTTCGCATTTTGACGTCAAAGTCATGCTTATCGATACCGGGGCGTAGTTGAATTTCTTTTATTTCGATAACTTTTTGCTTTTTCCGGATTTCGGCCCGCTTTTTTTGTTCTTCAAATTTATACTTGCCGTAATCTAATATCTTACAGACAGGCGGATCTGCATTAGGAGAGACCTCAACGAGATCTAGCCCAGCCTTATAGGCTCTTTCTAAAGCATCTTTGTGGGATAAAACACCAATCATTTCCCCGTTTTCGTCGACTAAGCGGACTTTTGGGGAGAAAATCTTTTCATTGACACGAGGGCCGTCTTGCGTTGTCCCTTTGTCATCTTTCAAAATCTTAGTTATTTAACTCTCCTTTTTTATCTTTATAACGTTACCGCTTATGAGGCGGGATAGCTTCTTTTCTTAGTTTATCAATTACTGCATGAAGAGCAAGTGTTTCTTGAGCTTCCCCTCCTAATTTTCGAAGTGAGACCGTTCCTTCTTCTGCTTCTTTTTTACCAACCACCATAATATAGGGAATTTTTTGAAGACTTAACTCTCTGATTTTATAGCTAATTTTTTCATTCCTGGTATCAAGCTCTACGCGCAAACCAGCTGCTCTTAGATCTTGGTATACCTTTTCAGCGTAAGCATCGCCTTCTTGTGTGACGGTTGCAATAACTGCTTGCACAGGTGCGGCCCAAAGGGGGAATTTCCCTGCGTAATGTTCGATGAAAACGGCAATAAAGCGCTCGAGCGATCCAAAGATGGCTCGGTGGAGCATAACGGGTCGATGCTTCTTGCCATCCTCGCCAATATATGTAGCATCCAATCTTTCAGGAAGAACAAAGTCAAGCTGTAACGTGCCACATTGCCAATCTCGTCCAATGGCATCTTTTAAGATAAATTCAAGTTTTGGTCCGTAGAAAGCGCCTTCCCCAGGGTTTAAAGTATAGCTCAGACCGGAAGCGCGAGCTCCTGCTTCAAGTTGAGTCTCTGCTTTATCCCAAACCTCATCTGACCCTGCCCGAACAGCAGGACGATCCGAAAACTTAATCGTTAAGTCTTCAAAACCAAGTTCATGATAAACATTTAAAAGAAGAAGACAAAACTTTCGTGTTTCTTCTTTAACTTGATCTTCTCGACAAAAGATGTGTCCATCGTCTTGAACCATGCTGCGGACGCGTGTGAGTCCATGTAAAGCACCAGATGCCTCATTGCGCATGCATGCGCCAAATTCGGCCATACGTAAAGGAAGGTCGCGATAGCTTTTAATTCCTTGACGAAAAATTTGAATATGACAAGGACAGCTCATGGGTTTGAGGGCAAGCGTTTTGTCCTCTTCCTTAACGACAAACATATTCTCGCCAAATTTTTCCCAGTGACCGGAGGCTTCCCATAACGAGCTATCTAAAAGTTGAGGCGTTTTGACTTCCACATAATCTTCTGCAGTAATTTTATCTCGGATATAGTTTTCGAGAATTCGATAGAGAGCCCAGCCCTTAGGATGCCAAAAGACACTGCCAACAGCTTCTTCTTGCATATGGAAAAGGTTCATCTCTTTCCCAAGCCTTCGATGATCGCGCTTTTCAGCTTCCTCAAGCCGTGTCAAATAATCTTGAAGATCCTTTTCAGTTGACCAGGCTGTTCCATACACACGTTGAAGGACAGGATTATTGTGATCCCCACGCCAATAGGCGCCTGCAATCTTCATGAGTTTAAAAGCGTGGCCAAGTTTTCCTGTGGAGGGGAGGTGAGGGCCTCGACACAAATCGACGAAGTTGCCTTGACGGTATATCGTAACCTCATCTCCTGCAGGGAGATCAGTTATAATCTCAGCTTTAAAGAATTCGCCTTGGCTTTTAAAAAAATCAATAGCTGTTTGACGATCCCAAACTTCACGGGTGAGGGGCTCATCACGGTTAACGATCTCGTGCATCCGCTCTTCAATATGCTTCAGATCATCGGGCGTAAAAGATTCTTCACGAAAAAGGTCATAGAAAAAACCATCTTGAATTGAAGGTCCGATTGTAATTTGAGTTTCTGGATAAAGCTCTTTAACAGCTTCTGCAAAAACGTGGGCAGTGTCATGGCGTAAAATGTCAAGACCTGCATCAGAAGTTCTTTTAATGACTTCAAAAGGAGTATCACAATCGATTGGGCGCGTTAAATCCCAAAGTTGTTCTCCAACCCGAACAGCCACAGCTTCTTTTGCCAGGCTTGTGCTGATAGTTTTCGCAATTTCCCAGCCAGTGATGCCTTTTGGAAACTCCCGATTTGAGCCATCAGGGAAGCGAATCGTAATCATGGAACCCTCAGTTTTCATATAGTGAATAAGAACTACTTATCATAGCTATTCCTTTGTAAGCTTAAAAAAGGCTGAACTCAACAGGAAAATAGATGAGCTGAAGGTTAGGTCATAGCTTCGAATGAAATGCCCGTTGCTAAAGGTGGGAAAGTTTTATAATAGGCAAATTTTTGTAATACCCAAAGAGAGAACATCAAGCCCCTTTTTCCCAAGAACCTGATTCTGCTTGCTTCCAGTATGTGACTTGATGTCCTTGGTCTTTATATTTTTTCCATCGTTCCCTTGCATGTGAAACGGCCTCTTCATCGTTCCCATCAAAAAGATCAAGGCATCTTTCATAAATGGAAAGGGAAGGGGACTCACAGCCATCGGTTAAGAATAAAAATTGAGCGCCGTTTGGATTTTCATTTTGAGTTGTGAGCCAAACCGGCTGGTCTTCTGCAAAGCCATCCTTTGCACACCCATGAGGAATAAAGCTGACTTTTCCATAGGTCCAAAGCGTCCCATTTAAGAATTCAAGTCGATCTTCGCTTGCAAACATCACAACAGCTCTTTTGTGAGCTTCAAGAGTCTTTTCTAAGAGACGAGGGAGGGCACGCTCAAGAGGAGATGTTGTCAGATGGTAAAAGCCAATTTCAGTCATTTTGCTTCATTCATAAGGATGTTTTTGGTGAAAATTTTGTCTTGCATCTGTTAGTTTACAATCCTAACTTTAGAAGTCAAATTTTAAAATTAAAGACTTTAACACCTGACGGAATTTGTAAGGTTAGGTGAAACTGGCAGACTTCGTCATTGCGAGGAAGGACGTAGTGCTGACGAAGCAATCTAGCAAGTTGCAGAGATCATCTGGATTGCCGCGCCCCCTCTGGGGGCTCGCAATGACGTTGAAGAGAGATATGTTCGGTGTTGAGATTAAATACTTTTTAACTATTTTTTGAAGAGAGTGTAAAATGAGACTTATTTTTTTGTATTGTTTGTTTGTTTCAGTTTTCCTTAATTATGTCTTAGAGCTTCCAGCTTTTGGGATGAACCTTGCTGAAGTGGAGGGGACCAAAATCTCAAAAGCAAGGCGAGTTATTGTAGCTGAGGATGCTCTGGCGACTCAGAAAGTTTATAAACATTTTCTACGTGCTCCACTATATGAGCTTACCCTCGTAGAAAATGGCACCAAATTGCTTGAACAATATGTTCTAGATCAATTTGATTTGATTATAACCGATGGTAATATGCCTGAAATGGATGGATATGAAGCTGTAACAAAACTCGTTCAAAAATATGGAAAGTTGAACTTGCCTCCAATTATTGCGATAACTTCAAATAACTCACCTGAAGAAATGGCGCAGTTTTTTAAGGCGGGGGCGGATGGATTTGTTCCAAAACCTATCGTTAAACATTCTTTATTTGCTGAAATAAATCGTTTTTTTGTGAACGCTGATACTAGAGTTGCTCCAATCACGGATGACCTTACGATTATTGATAGATTTAACAACCTTAAGCTTAATTCATTATCTCCGTAGGATGTGAAATCCCAAGCATCTCATGAAGGACGTCTCGTTCAACCACATACTTGCTCGCTGCGCGGATGATCATAATTCTTGTGTAATCGTCGAGAGCTTCGGCAAGCGTATCCATGACAACGGCGTCATCTATTTCGTCCTCATAACTCGCTATTTTTTGCAGATAATTCGTTGTCTTTAACTGGGGATCTTTAGGCGCTACAATTTCCCCATCCAGAATAAGGGCTTCTGTCATCGGCATTCCCATTTTTTGCTGAAACCAATCCTGAATATTCTTATAGGAAATGCCAAATTTTTTAGCATCCGGATTCATAGATAAATAACGTATGGCTTTGTACTGTCGTTCTTGGGGTGTCCGGGCTTCAAACTGCCACTTTTGATTCATCAGGTTAATTACTTGATATATAACGTAATCTTTTTCTGTGATTCCATATTCCTCAAGATTTTCTAAGATTTGATCACGGGTGGCTGATGCGCCCTTTAATTCAGGCGTATGTGTTTTTAGCCTAAATTTAACAGCGTTAGGCTTGACTTGCTTCTCAATAGAGTGCCCTTGTAAAAGGACGACTTGCGGCTTCCATTTTTCAATAAGGTTTTCAATGAGATCGGTGGATGCTTTTGTATTATCCATGCTTACTGCGACATACATGATTTTTTTAGAGCCAACATTATACGCAAGCCCATAGGGAATCTGACTTGGCTGCGTGTTTTCAAGTTCTTGCGACCACGCTTTTTTTAAGGAATGGTCAGGGTTATAAGCAGTTTGACAACCAACGAGGGGGAGGAGGGCAGTAAGTAAGCTGAGTTTGAACTTCATTTTTTATTCCTTTGTTTTCTAAACATAAGAAAGTAAAATATATTTGTCTAGATCGTAAAATCGTTGTGTGAAGGAGATTTTAAATGCATTGTTTTAATCATCAGAAACGAGAAGCAATCGGTACTTGTTGTAGGTGTAATAAAGGTATTTGCGAAGATTGTTATCTAATGAGAAAAGAGCAACTGACATGTAGTGACCTTTGTACCGAGAAGATGGAAGAAATAAACCAAATTCATGAGTGTGCAAAAAAGATATATGATATTGGACAAAAACGTCCGCAAACCATTTTGCCGTTAACGGCTATTTTATTACTTGCCCTTGGGGCAACGTTTGTTGGATATGCACTCTATGAATGTATCGTTCAAAGCTATTGCCTGGCAATTGATATATGGATAGCAATACTTGGCGTTTTGTTTGCTCTTGGTGGACTTATGCACTGGAGACGTGCAAAACGCACGGGGATTAACTGGTGAGAAGATAGCTAGATCATAAATCCATTTGCCGCATAATATATATTATGGAAAATATGATGGTTCTACCTACAGCTTTGTATTTGATTTCCTACTCATATGCGCATAATATGATCTAAAAACATGAGGAAACATCTCAATGAAAATCATTTTTTCTTTCCTATTCATATCTCTGTTTATAACTGAATCTCTTTCTGCCACGTCTTATAAAGGTAGTCCTGATCGTTGCAAGAAAGAAGATTGGTCGCAAGTTGATACCTTATTGCCCGCTCGTAATGAAGATGGTGCGTACCCCCAACCGATGAATAAGATAACGGAGAAAATTGAAAAAATTACACCTCAGCAAATGCTGCAAAGTGTTGTGGATCACTTACTCACTTTTAATGACTTTTGTGGACAAATGTATGCAGGTAGAGGCGGATTTGAAGATCGCATTGGAACAGATCTTTGTGAGCGAATGGCTGCTTATAATATGACACATGACGGTGTTATTACCAATGAAGGCGGTCCTAAGAACTCTTTGTTTTCTGCAGAAGACTTAACTTTTTTACGCTCTGTCTTTAAAGCGTGTCGACCCACAACCGTAAGATGGTGGGATTATCCTTTGGTGGTTCACGTAAACTTCCAGCCGACGAAAGAAGAACTTGCTCAGATACGAGAGTCTTTAGAGTGATTGCATCAACATATGCGAAAACCTTCTAAATTCTTCCTCTCCGCATATGGCATTTTAGGCTTTGCTTTTACTTTTCTCGTGGGAGTCTTATGCTTTCTTTTTATTCCCAATTCCTACCTTACTCCCTTTCTTTTGGGATGGATTAATGATCAGGGGTGGGGAACTTTTGACGTTAAATATATTTCTTTGCATCCCCGTCACGTTCACCTTAAAGATGTAAAATATACGCCTGACCCTCAAATACCTGCCTTAACAACAGGTGAGGTTGATATCAGTATCTACTGGGATCAATTTGTACCGAAATTTCAATCGGTGACTTTAAAGAATCTAAAAATTTCAAAAAATGTTATTGAGAATATGATGGAATCTCCCTCTTCTTCACCCATAAGGGCCCCTACCCTCACTTTCGAAAATGCTGTTTTGTATTCAGAGGAAATCTCATTCCCTTTTAACGTGATCTTTAATGGAACATTTGTTCCAGGCATTTCCTTTGATGGCCATCTCATTTTTAAATTCTCAAAGGGTGAATTTCAGGGGAAGCTCACCTCTACCCTGTCTATGTCTTCTATTAAGGCGTATGTGACGGATCTTTCTGCAAAATTTAAGGGTTGGGACCACGTTCCTTTGTTAGGGCAAGGAGAACTCATTTTTGAAGATAGTGTTCTTAAAGCAAAACTCTCTAGTAAAAGTCCAGCCCTTAAACTTGATGGTCAGTGTAGTTATGCAATCGTGGATCAAAGTGGCGGTTGTTCTTTAACTTATTCTTCTAAAATGCTTGAAAGGGTTATTCCTAAGGGGTGGCTTGAATCCTATGCTATAGATAATTTTTCGGGAGAGTTAGAAGGTGCGACTCAACTCATTATTAAGGATGGTCTGGTAAAACCTATTACAGGAAAAGCAACCATAGCTCACGTTTCATTTAATCACCCCTACGTTCATGTACAAAGTATCAAAACATCGGTTCAGTATGCCTTTGATAAAGAACTTTCGTTCCCTCAGCAAATACTTAATGTTTCGGCTGATAAGGTGAACGTTGGAGTTCCTCTTTCTCACATTCAGTTTGCTCTGCAATGGGATGGGCGTAATCGTTATTATCTTCAAGAAGGCAGCGCTTCTTTAGAAGGAGGAAGTGTCAATACAAAGGATCTTTCTTTAACTCTGCCCTTTCAACGCATAGATTTTCCACTTGAGTTTAAAGGTATTCCTGCTCAATTTTTTGTCACGCTCTCCCAAGTTCCAAGTTTAGATGTCTCTGGTCATGTGGCGGGACATTTAAATATGCAGTTAAGTGCGACTGATTACGGAGTCGGAGCGGGCTCTACCCTTTACATCCAAGATCCACCAGGAACCATTCAATATCGCTCAGGGACTGAGCCAAAGCAAATTTTAAGTCTAAAAGGTAATGAGAGTCCAATGGATCTTGTCTTTTTAGCCCTTTGGAACTTTCAATATGAAAAGTTATCGTTGGATCTTGAAAAACCACTTCAAGGTCAGCTTCAAGCAACCCTTCATCTCAACGGCAAGAACCCGCAACTTTTAAATGGTCAACCTTTTGAGTTTAATATAAAAGCCACTGGACAATTAAAAGAGTTGATCGAAAACGTCTTTTATAGTATAACGAAGTCATGAAAACACAAGTAACTGCACTTAATTTTATTATTTTCGGCGTTCTTGGCGTTATGATGTCAGGTTGTCAACCCACCGTCCAGCTCCAAGCTCCTGAAAAACCAATTGTTGTAAATATGAACGTCGACGTGAAGCTTAAGGTTGAACGAGAGGTTCATGATGCCATTAAAAGCAAACCAGGTGTATTCTAAAAAAGGATGCTACAGATGCGTAAATTTTTCTTAGTTATATTAGCTCTTTCTTCTTCAACGTTTGACCTGAATGCTGTCTCTCTTGATCAAGCGCGGTCTCAAGGATTGGTTTGTGAAGGAACCGATGGGCTTTTAACGTCTGTTGGTTCACCATCAGGTGAGATTCAAAGCTTTATTAGTACCATTAATGCTCAACGAAATCAGGAATATGCTAAAATTCAACAAAGCCAGCCTGGAACAACCTTAGAGCAAGTCAAAAGCATTGCTGCGCAGGAAATCATCTATTCCGTCCCTCCTGGAACATATATTATGAATGCGCAAGGGAATTGCACTCCAAAGTAAAAAACCAGTTCATTAACTAAAATTTAACTCAAATGCGAGATTGTGTTTCGAAGGCATGTGTATGTCTCGAAGAAAAAATGCATACTTAAACAGAAAAGGAAGGCCAATATGTCAAAGAAATTTTTTCAAATAGCTCTTTTAGGGTTTACGTTTATCCCAGCAATAGCTAATGCAGATCAAGATTGTTTTGAGAAATGTGATACAAGCTATACGATTTGTAAAACAGGAGTGTCCGATTGGCTTGCAAATTGTCAGAGAGGATGTACGGACAACGCTTGCCAGACGGGTTGTACAGACACAGCTCGGCAAAAAACAAACAGGTGTACAAATACGTATAATGGATGCAGTGAAGCTTGTCCAAAAGGTTAATTAATTAAGCATTGAAGGGATTGTGTTTTTAGGCATGTCCCTTCAAATTTAGCTTTGTTTTTTGTTGAGTAGTTCGACTCTTGTCTCTTAAAAATTAGACCAGGTAGTGTTCTAAAGGTGTTCTTAAAAAAGCGTTTGTTATGCAAATAAATCAACATAAGGAAGAACGAGATAGCTTATTAGCAAGCTGCTGGAATGATGACGTTTATAAATTATAAAGGAGTACAAATTCTATAAGTTAAATCTAATCCCTAGTATTCTGTCATACTTCGAGATATTTCATCAGTTTCGAATGCGATGTCTACGACACCTCTTGATACAAACATGCTAATGAAATGTTCATATATTTCTAGCTTATCCTCGTGTTTTTCTGTTGTAAAAAGTAAGCTTTGACAGTAGAGAGCAATATCTTCCACGATTCGTTCATGCCGATAATAGGCCAGAAGGGTTCTATTGATTGCGGTATCTCCATAGCCTTTATAGAACAGGGCTTCCTCAAGCGGCTTATTCCAAACATTACCGACACCCCCGCCAATAAACATAAGGTCGCGTTCCTTGGGTGCCATGATGGGGTCATCCCAATCCACAATATAGGGATTATTATTTTTATCGATTAGTATATTCCCTCCATGAATGTCGGCATGACACAGCACAAATTTTGGTGATTCGTTATGAATCTTTTGAGCTAGCTGCTCTGCTCGGGCTACCAACCGCTCAATGATCTTTCTATTATCTTTCATAAAAATTAATAGTTTTACAGCCATTGGATCGCCAGTCACTTCAGCTTCAAGATGAGGATAAAATGATCGAACAGCCTCTCGCCATTTGGAAGAATAGATTTCACGCCGAATGCGATGCTGTATTGGTGAAGGCACATCAATTTCGTGAATTTGTCTTAACGTCTTGCCTAGAATGAACCATTGTTCATCCGTTAGTGAATGGCTAAAACCATCCTGTCCCTCGACAAAGGGATACACAATAAAGGTAAAGTTATCGCTATGTTGAGTTAATAGCCCCTGAATTGTTTTGATGGGAGGAATAATCTGTTGAATTTTGGCATACTGTAACAGTTCCATGATGGCAGTACTGATATCGTGATGGTGGCCACGTTTTAATTTCACGAAGTAAGAGCGTCCTTTTTGTGTATCTGCTTTATATACGGATGCATCCATATCCGCTCCCAAAGAGAGGTATGTGAGCGTAACGGCTTCAATACCATAATAGGTTTTTAGGCAATCCATAATGTATTGATTTGGAGGAAAATTGTTCACTTTTCTTTCCTGGTTTATAATTTATTTGTAACACAGGTTGCGTAATCCTGGCCTATTTATTTATTTTTGATAATTTATGCGACTTCATCTTTTAGCGTTGTTGGCTTTGGAAGCGTGAAGAAGAATCGAGAACCTTCATTTGGAATAGACTTTACCCACATTTTCCCACCGTGGGCTTCAACAATTTTTTTAGAAAGAGAAAGGCCAACTCCCGTTCCACTATATTCGGAAGCATGATGAAGACGCTTGAATAAATCAAAAATTTGTTGCTGATATTTTGGTTCAATTCCGATTCCGTTATCTTCGACACAGAAAAGAATGGAATTCTTTCTCTCTTTTGTCGTTACGTAAATAATGGGAATATCACTTTTATTGAACTTTAATGCGTTGCTAATCAAATTTTGGAGCACGCGTCCTATAAGAGCTTTATCTGCATAAATTTGAGGTAATTTGTCACAATAAATAAAAGCATTTTTTTCTTTTATTTTTTTTTCTAAAACCATCAAAAGAGCCTTCATAAGATGGTTAAGAGAGAAATGAGTTTTTTTTAGGCCCGCTGTATCCATCTGAGAATAAGCTAAAATTCCATCTACCAGAGCTTTCATATGTTTGATGCTCTTTGTTATGTTATTAAGATGCCCGCAAGCTACAGGGCCAAGCTCATTTTTGAAATCGGCCTCTAAAAGTTGTCCATAACTCGCGATCGTTCGTAAAGGCTCATTTAAATCATGAGCACATATATGGGCAAACCGTTCTAATTCACCATTTGAGTGATTAAGGGCGGTAATCATTTTCTTCATTTCGATTTCCATGCGTTTTCGTTTTGAAATCAATTCAACAAATAAAATGATGCCGCCGATTTCTCCATCCAATCTATACCAAGGAAGAATTTCCCATCTCCACCATTCTTGTGACCCATCAGAACGGTTAAAGACATCTTCTTCGGATTTTAAATGTTCTCCATTTAAGGCCCTTTGATGGATTTTTTTCCATTTTGTGGGCATATCGGGGATCACTTCATAGATATTGCGTCCTCGAATATCATCTTTATTCAAGTGAGTTTCCTCTGCCCAACGGTCACTTGTAATGATATAATTTAAGTTTTTATCGAAAATGGCGACTGCTGCAGGGAGCTTTTGAATAAAAGTTAAAAATAGGGAGTCGTTTCGGGGAGTTAAAGCCGTGGTTTCTTCTTGTAAAGCCTCACCGAGTGATTTCCTTAGCATAGTTAACATGTGATCGCTCTTAATTAATCATCTTAGTTTATGTAGCTCCGACCCAAGCATGATGGGGAAGTATAACACCTTCCGTCCAATAATTAATAACGGAATGAAGCTGCTTTTTAAGAGATTCATATTCGAAAGATTTTCGGATATAGCCGCTCGCATAGTTTTTATATGAGTTCATGACGTCCTTTATACTAATGCTACCTGTAAGTACGATAACAGGTATATGACGCAATTCTTTGCTTTGTTTCAAAGCCTTCAAGGTTGCAATTCCATCTATACGTGGCATATTCAGATCAAGAAAAATCAAATCAGGAAGAGGAATTTTTGTAAGAGAGCTTCTTCTTATAATTATATTTATAAATTCATCACCATCATGGATACAATAGATGTTAACTTTTACATCGTACTCTTCAAGAGCTCGTCGAATTAAAAATTGATCTTCTGCATTATCTTCAACTAACAGAATATTAATTTTCTCTAGACTTGGGGATGAAATTAGATCTTTATTCTCTGAATGATCTTCTTCCGCTGAGTTAGTGTATCCTTCAAAAAAAACATTTGGTGTAATAGAAAAAAGCTGACAAAATTTATATAACATTCCTGTTGGAATTTTTGTTTGTCCAACTTCGTATTTATGAATTTGTTGATGTGAAACACCAACTCTTTCTGAACATTCATTAAGAGTGAGTCCAACGCTTTCACGAAAATATCGCAGTTTCCGGCCAACATATTCATCGATACTAGTTCGTTCTAGTGGTGTGTTCGGAGGTAGCTGACTATCTTCGTTTGTATCATGTAATGGATTCATACATTTATCCCTTATTGCTAGCTATAAATCGATAATATCATATAATACATAATCATAAAAAAATTGTGAATGTAAAGTGACAAGTTTATTAAATGAAGTATTGAAAATATTTATTGCACTCATTTTATTCTCCTTTTAAAAGGAGAGCAGGATGATCACTTGACTTTATGACCTGTTCCCACTCTGTTTCCATGGTAGCTCCCTACTACCTTGATTAGAGTCTATAAGTTCATGAAATAAAAAGGTAGTTTATAAAGAAGAGAGTTTTCTACTGTTATGGAGATTCTTCAGAGGCTGAGGAAGAATATAAAGCTTTTTACTGTTTGATGCAGGGGGAACAGTCACATTGCCACGCTTCACTACAGATACTGATGGCTTGACTCAGCGGATAACCATCATCCGATTCTGTATCGACACAGGATAACCTATGCTATGAATTGCATTTAAGTCTTAAAAATTTCCTTAACACATAATACGAACGTCTAACCCAAGCTTACCCCCATCCTTTCTAAAATTTTAAAAAATTACTTTTCAAACGGATTTAATTTCTGTACAAAAATAAGAAAGCAACTTTTAAAGTAAGATTGATCCTATTTATGAAACCAGCTGCACAACATATCAAAAGTTATAACCAGCCTTCCTTGTTCCAGACGAGTTATCGTGTCCGATTTAGTGGAAGGCGAAAGAATCATTCTCATTTTTTGAGTAACGAGCTTGATGGCTTTTTTTATGGAAAAGTTTCGTCCAAGCCTGCTCAAGTGCCTCTTTTTGTCTCTCGTGTCCAAGCGGGATTCCCCTCACCTGCTGATGAATATTGCGAAGGGAGCATTGATCTGAACGACTACCTTCTACCCCATAAAGCAACAACTTTTTTTGTTCGAGTTACGGGAGATTCGATGACAGATGTGGGTATATTTCCTGATGATATGCTTGTTGTTGATCGTTCTTTAACACCAAGTTACGGTAAAATTGTTATTGCCCTTTTAAATGGTGAGATGACCGTCAAACGGATTGAAAAGGTCAAAAATAGACTTCTTTTATGTGCAGAGAATGATCTTTATCCAGATATTCAAGTCAACGAAGAAGATAACTTTGCCATTTGGGGCGTTGTTACTAATGTGATACATTCTCTCTTGTGATATACTTAGATGCTGTTAGCTAATTAATTTGGGAATGTTAAATAGAAGAGCCATGCTAATATGTTTTTTATATCCATACCAATATTTGTTCTCGCCCTTACTAGCAATCAGTAGTATCTTTATCTTTTTTTCTTGGAAGTTAAGATGCAACAGTTTATTTCAATCTAAAAACTCATCAATTAGAAATCTTTCTTTACTTATTGGAGTTTACTAATGAGTGCTTGGTTAATAACTCTTAGATCGCAACAGTTCCAAGATGGAGAAATCGTCCAAAAGATTGGCCTTCCACTATTACGAGCAGAAGGCCTTATTACAAGGGAAAAAATGTGTCTACAGGGCTTTCCGTAAGAAAAGTATGAGTTGACAGAATTTTTACACCTTATTGTGTTTTTTTATCCTTTGGCTTTACGTCTTTCTCTTTTGGCTCAGGTTGCATGTTTAGCTCCAAACTTGAACTCTTTAACTTTTTTACGCGAAGCACGTTAAGATAATCTTTTATTTTGCGTTCTATAGGGCGCAAACTTTGTAAGTTTTCTTCATCAATAATTCGCTCAATTTGATTATACTCTACTTCTTCTTCAGTAAGGTTCATATCAGGGCTTTCACTCTTTAAGAGTAGAGGAAATATATTTTTTTTCACAATTTCTTTTTTACGATCTGACGTTAGTCCCGTTAGATTGAATGTAGGAATACGATCTTTTAAGGCTTGTTGTGAAATGTCTCCGTTGCATGTCGTAACAATCAAAAAGTGGCTTATGTCAAGCCAGGTTCCAAGGTAAGGAAAAAAGATTTTTTTCTTATCCGGATCAAAAAAGTCTAACCAGCTTGAAGTTGCACTTGATGGAGATGACTTTACCTTTACTTTAACAGAGGTGCTTTCAGAGTCAGTGCTTTTAACACCCTGTCCCTCATTTAAAGATTGATCCACTTCGTCAATAACAAGAACTGCGTTGCGAGGAGTATCCTCTTCTTCACATAAAGCAAGGAGTAAACTTCCGGGATTATTGCTGTCACCAAAAAAGCTTTTAGGATCTTGCAAGAGAACTCGGATTGTTCGTACACCAAGAGCACGACCAAGAGCCTGGCTTATGTAGCTTTTCCCGATTCCTGGGGGGCCTTGTAAGCAGACCATCTCTCGAGATTTGTTATTTTCCCCTGCTGCTTCTGAATAGTTGACACAATGGCTCATACAAACGCTCAAAAGCTCTTTTGACAGAGTCGTGCTTTCAGGCTTCATTGTATACCCTTTGCCTAATTCTTCCACTTTCTCTTGGAAATCGCGAGCTAACGGTTTGCTTCTCGTGGGAAAATTTAATATTTGTGAGATTATTTTCAGTGTTGGTTCAAGATTACTTTCATCACATTGATATGTAGCAGAAAGCTTATTTTCAATAGCCTTTTGAAGAGATTCAGGTAAAAACCTCTTTTTCTGTACATATTTTTTCTCGTACTCAAGTCGCACATCTGTATCCATAGTGGTAATCTTTGAACCTTGCTTAATGCCTTGCTGAAAGGCTTCTTTCATCGTTCCTGCGGCTTTAAAAATTCCAAAGCCGCTGGCTATACTTCCGCACCCTGCTGTAAAAATAGTTCCGGCCACTGTTAAAAGATCACAACCATAAGGAGTACAGCCTTGAGCTAAAGCCCATGTCATAGCAGATTGCTTACGCTTTAGAAATTCATCTACAAGGGCTTGGTTAAGATTTTCTTTCGTATCCTCATACTTTGATAGTGGATGGGGACTCATTTCCATACGCCTTGGGAGGTTATTTGAGTTCTTATCTTCAATTAATGCAGAGAGGCCCTCTCTTTCTAGTGTTCTTGGAAATCTTTTTAAAATTTCACTTTGGGTACATAAATGCCTAAAATTTAGATTCTCTGTTACATCTAAGGGAGGCTTACTATCCTTGCCTCCATAGCAGGGAACGGATGAAGAAATAGCTGACGAGGACATAAGGACAACAAACAATAATTTACGCATATTAACCACCTATATTAATTTTAAAAATTTAATCTATAATAAACATTTGCTATATAATTTATTTATTGGTTAATTAATGTTATATTGTCAAGAAGTAAAATGAATCTACTAGAAAAGGTAAGAAATAGGGTTAAATGACTTTAATTATGGACTAAACGTCTTATGCAAGGACATATACTGGCTGAGAGCACACTGACTGGTGTTTATCAAAAGAAGTGAAATTTAATCCAATTTAATTAAAGAAATCCTATTGTTTTTGATGCCAAGGGCGATCTCTCCTGCTTTCAAAGCGAGAGCAGAATTGCCAAAAACTTCCCGTCTCCATCCTTGAAGGGCTGGAACTTGAGGATCTACGGAGCGCGCAATCACTTCTAAGTCTGCGGATGTAGCAATTAACTTCGGGGCAACATGGTATTTTTCAGCCTTAATTTTGAGAAGGAGTTTTAACATTTCGAGAAGCGCTGATGCTCCTGGCACTGCATTTCCCTCTCTTTTGACCTGAGGGCAATCTTCGATCGGTAAAGAAAGTCCCTTCTCGATAAGCTCTAATATGATCTTACTATCAGGTCCTTCAATAAAAGACGAAGAGAGGCCTCGCATGCGGGAGAGATCTTGGACAGACCTAGGTGTTGCGGCAGCAAGCTCAAGCATAACCTCATCGCGAAGGATGCGGCCTCTGGGGACATTTCGCTTTTGAGATAGTATTTCGCGCCAAGCCGCAAGTTCTCTCAGCAAAGCAAGCATACGGGGCTTAGGTGATCTAACCTTGATCTTTTTCCATACGTCATAAGGGTCAATGGCATAGGTTCTGGGATCTTTCAGAATGGCCAATTCATCTTGGACCCAATCCAAACGGTCTTCTGTTATAATTTTACTATAGAGTTTTTCATAAATCGTTCTTAAATGAGTGACATCCCCCAAAGCATAAGACAATTGTTTTTCTGTTAAGGGTCTTTGTGCCCAATGGGTATATCGAGAAGACTTATCAATAGAAATCTTAGCGTATTTTTGGACTAAAACATCATAACCTACGGACTCGCCGAATCCACAGACCATAGCAGCTATTTGTGTATCAAAGATCGGAGCAGGAATATGTCCTGTAAGATGATAAAAAATCTCAACATCTTGCCGTCCAGAGTGAAAAACTTTAATGACATTTGGGTTTTGAAGAAGCTCAAAAAAAGGATGGAGATCTATGCCCTTGGCTAAAGGATCAATCGCCACAGCTTCATCTGCAAGCCCAACTTGTACAAGACATAATTGGGGCCAATATGTTGTTTCTCTTATGAACTCTGTATCAACTGTAATATAAGAAGATTGTTCAGCTCGCTTACAGAAGGTCTTGAGATCTGATGTGTCGCATATTAAATTCATGAGCTACTCGTTATCATTGAACGGAAGTCTTGACAAGATACTCAGAATCTCTACCACTAACACATGAAAATTGATCAACAAGAGATAGACCCATGTTAAACCCTTATCGTACACATACTTGCGGAGCGTTACGTTCAGAAAATACCAAAGAAATTGTTCGTCTTTCAGGATGGGTTCATCGTAAGCGAGACCACGGTCAACTTCTTTTTATTGATCTAAGGGATCATTATGGGATTACGCAATGTGTTATTGATTCTGAAAGCCCCCATTTTACTGATTCGGAAAATATAAGGCTTGAAAGTGTGATTACTATTTCAGGACGTGTTGTTAAGAGGTCACCTGAAACAGTTAATGCCCATATGGCTACTGGAGAAATAGAGGTTGTCATCGATGAGTTGAGCGTTCAATCGCGTGCGGATGTTCTTCCCCTTCAAGTGAATAGTAATGCGGAGTTTCCAGAGGAGACGCGATTAAAGTATCGTTTCTTAGATTTAAGGCGAGAAAAAATGCACGCCAATATCATGCTCCGTAGCCAGGTCATTGCTTCTTTGCGTCAAAAAATGATTAATCAAGGCTTTTTGGAATTCCAAACACCCATTTTAACAGCGAGTTCTCCCGAAGGGGCACGGGATTATTTAGTCCCAAGTCGTGTCCATCCTGGTAAATTTTATGCTTTGCCCCAAGCGCCACAACAGTTTAAACAACTTTTGATGGTGGCGGGCTTTGATAAATACTTCCAAATTGCCCCTTGTTTTAGAGACGAAGACGCCCGCGCCGATCGGTCTCCAGGGGAGTTTTATCAGCTTGATTTTGAAATGTCTTTTGTGACTCAAGAAGATATTTTTGCAGCCATTGAACCTGTTCTTCATGATGTTTTTGTTGAGTTTGGTAAGGGGAAAGTTGTAACTCCCCTTCCCTTCCCACGTATTCCATATGCTGAGTCTATGTTAAAATATGGGACAGATAAGCCAGATTTAAGAAACCCTCTTGTGATTAGTGATGTTACGGAAATCTTTAAAGGATCTGATTTTGGACTTTTTGCGAAAGCGATCGAGGGTGGATCAATTGTAAGAGCTATACCTGCACCGCAGACAGCATCTCATCCACGAAGCTTTTTCGATAAGATGAATGAATGGGCCAGAGAACAGGGCGCTGGTGGATTAGGATATATCGTTTTTGGTGAGGATGGACCAAAAGGCCCAATTGCAAAGTTTTTAGATGATGCGCGTCTTGAAAAGCTTCGCTTTTTAACGGGCGTTCAAGCAGGAGACGCAGTTTTCTTCGCATGCGATAAAGCAAAAGCTGCCGAAAAGCTTGCAGGTCAAGCACGTATCCGTCTTGGCGAAGAGCTTGGTTTGATTGAAAAAAATGCTTTCCGTTTTTGCTTTGTCAATGATTTCCCGATGTATGAATACGATGAAGAAAAAAAGAAAATTGAATTTTCTCATAATCCCTTCTCGATGCCTCAAGGTGGACTTGAGGCCTTGGAAACCCAAGATCCCCTCACCATTCTCGCGTATCAATATGATATTGTTTGTAACGGTCTAGAGCTTTGTAGCGGTGGCATACGCAACCATCTTCCCGAAGTGATGATTAAGGCTTTTACCATTGCTGACTATACCAAAGAAGAAGTCGAGAGTCAGTTTTCCGGGATGTTAAATGCTTTTCGTTATGGAGCGCCACCTCATGGTGGTGCGGCACCTGGGATTGATCGTATTGTTATGCTGCTTGCCGATGAACCAAATTTGCGAGAAGTGGTTGCCTTTCCTATGACGCAAAGGGCTGAAGATCTTCTTGTAGGAGCACCTGCAGAAGTGCGAGTGGAACAGTTAAAAGAACTGCATATTCGAATTGCGCTGCCTCCCCAAAAAGCTAGCATATAACTTAGAAAAGACACAAGAGACGGGCTTACAAGATAAATATGAATTACACACGACTGACAGAAAATAAAAACTTGGTAAAATATGCATTGGATAAAATATGAATAAAAATCAGTTAAACAATGATATTTTAATCGATCCATCTGGTTTGAACGCCAGGACTAATGAATACTATATTCACCAGGTAGAAAAAAGCCAGGGGATGGCCAAAAAAAGGAAAATTGGAAATACTAGCCAAGAGTTACAGTCGCTGGTTTTGGAATTATTTCCCGCTTATAAGGTTTTAAAAGAAAAGCATGCTGATATGTCCGCTGAAGAGATTGTAGAGCACGTTTTTAAAAGCAAGTGGAAAGATTGGGACATATTGATTCCTAACGAAAAAAGAGAAATTGTTAAGAGAATTGAATCACAATCAGCAAGAATAGATCTAGAAGAGATATTCGAAAAAGACGCAACATTTTTAGAAGCATATCATAGTATAAGAAAAGCTGGGAGCTTGGCTCCAGATAGTGAGCTGGTTGGTTTTCTCATCGATCAAAATAGATATCTAAAAAATACAGATTGGAACGACTTATTGCTAACTGATAAAAATCGTCTGGTTGCCAATGTTTTGAAAAAACCTCAACACATCCATGAGGATTTAACGACTGTATCCGAAGGTTGGCTTCTAAGCAAAGAGCAGAAAGAAACTGCAAAACGCATTATGGCATTCTACCAAACAACTTATAAGCTGGATGTGGGGCCGGAAGATAAAATATGGGTAAAAGTTTTAAATAAAATGAAACAATCTGTTCATGAGGCCCTTCTAGAGGGAGATGAAGATCGCGTTATTCGAATATTAAACCATCCTGCAGAATCACATCTTTTTTATGGGTTTGATGATTTAACCCTCAATCTCATGCCATCTCAAGACTCATGGAAAGACTCATTCTTTTTTTTCGGGCTTTATGATTTAGCTGTTCATTTTACACCATCTCCAGACGCCTGGAAGGCTGATTCTGAGGCAAAAGCTATGATAGCATTCAGACTATTAAGAACTCTCGTTGGCGCTACCGGGGCTTCTCGATACCTAAATCCAGAAGCTTCTCGATACCCACATCTGGAACACCCACAAAATTTCCTTGGATTTTCTGATGTTGAAGAGATTTTGTTGGCTCTTGATAAAACATTTGGGTTTAAGATAGATTTCCCAAATCCATATTTTGCTGAAAGAGGACTTCCTACCACGCGTGGTATTGCAAGTTATCGAGCTATACAATCTCTCTATCAAGCTTGGAAGTCTGCACAACTTGCTGGCGATCCCAGCCGTTGCAGATTATTGGAAATAGGGGCTGGATTGGGACGCTCAGCCTATTATGCGATGAAGTTTGGCTTTAAGAGTTGTACGATAGTTGATTTGCCTATGACGAGCGTAGCTCAAGCTCACTATCTCATAAATACTTTGGGGAAAGATGCCGTAAGTCTTTATGGCGAGTCTATAAAAAAAATACACATAATACCTCCGGCGGCGTTATTCAGTGAGCAAGCTCACTTTGATCTTGTTGTAAATTTTGACAGCTTCACAGAAATTGCAGAAGGTACTGCAAGGCAATACTGGGAATATATTGCATCAAACTCTTCTAAGTTGTTGTCAGTTAATCATGAAGCTAACCCCTTTACAGTTCATGAATTATACTCACCCGACCCAAGAGTTGAAAAAGTTACGCGTATGCCTTATTGGTTACGAGAAGGATATGTGGAAGAAATAATAGAATTTAAACAAATAATGAAATCCTGATTTTTTTAAGAAAGTGTCGTGAGCGGGTAGGTAAACATACAATGTTTTTATGGCGTCCTAACTCACTGTGACGCTATGCCTGAGATTGATCGTCCTGTTTCTTGTCGAAGAATCTAACTTACGCGAAGTCGTTGCCTTTCCTATGACGCCAAAAGTTGAAGATCTTCTCGTAGATGCGCATGCAGAAGTGCGAACCAAGCAGTTAAAATAACTCTCCATTCGTGTCGTCCTGCCGCTTGAGAGAGCGTAAATAAGATCATTATGTTTTTCGGAAACGTAAGTTTCCAAGGCTATAAGTAACAAGAGTGTTAAGGACGTGCCTCTTAGGTCTAAGCTTTTTCAGACAACGTTGAAATTTTTTTGAAAAATTGTATTGACGTGTGATACTCACATGCGTATAAGAGTCGAACTCAAGCACACGAAAACTTAAGGGGGCTTGCTTCCTTTGTCTTTCGTTGTTATATACAAGTGAGAGGTAAATTTAAAGTTTGCCATTCATAGATCTTTGAAAAGTGAAGATGAGAAGGGATACGCGGGAAGCGGTTTGCATACGAGCCGTTTTATAATCCGCGTATCGAGCAAATCAAAAGTCATTTATGATTTTTGAAATGCCAAGCGTTTTAAAAAATGACTCGTTAATCATGTTTATGCAAAAGCATAGGCATGTCCCCGCGAAAGCGGGGATCTTAAGAGATAATTGACTATTTTCAAAGTTTTCAAATTTTGGAAATGATGGATTTAACTCTGGATTTTGAGGATTTAAGAAAAGAAATTGTGGGTCTTATGATTCATAATCATTTTTATAAACTCCTGAAATGAACATGAGAGTTTGATCCTGGCTCAGAACGAACGCTGGCGGCATGCTTAACA
>JAFECQ010000009.1:79981-80114 GCA_018242065.1 Pseudomonadota bacterium
TCTACCTTTTTGTGGGGGATAACTGAGGGAAACTTCAGCTAATACCGCATAAGCTCTACGGAGGAAAGGCTTCGGCCGCAAAAAGAGGAGCCCGCGTCAGATTAGGTAGTTGGTGGGGTAAAAGCCTACCAAG
>JAFECQ010000009.1:80218-80509 GCA_018242065.1 Pseudomonadota bacterium
AACCCTGATCCAGCAATGCCGCGTGAATGAAGAAGGCCTTAGGGTTGTAAAGTTCTTTCACCTGTGACGATAATGACGGTAGCAGGATAAGAAGCCCCGGCTAACTCCGTGCCAGCAGCCGCGGTAAGACGGAGGGGGCTAGCGTTGTTCGGAATGACTGGGCGTAAAGGGCGCGTAGGCGGTTTTTTAAGTAAGGCGTGAAAGCCCTGGGCTTAACCCAGGAGGTGCGTTTTAGACTGGAAGACTTGAGTGCGAGAGAGGAAAGTGGAATTCCTAGTGTAGAGGTGAAAT